>JAFZLF010000050.1 GCA_017551625.1 Clostridiales bacterium
AAGGAACTGTGCCTTCGGTACGATCACCAGAAGCGCATCGAGGTGGAAAAGAATGACGGCGAAGTTCTCTCGCTGGAGGTCGATGAAGGCAATGTCGAGACGACGGCAGGAAGGATCGCGGAGATCCTGCGAAGCGGAGATTTTCGGACGATCCACTCGAAGGAACCGAATCTGGAGACGGTCTTTATGGAACTGACGGGAAGGAAACTGGAAGTCTGAGTCGCGATGCACGAACAACAAGCGGAAAAGGAGAAAACAAATGAGAGAAGCAACAGCGATCTTTAGAAAACAGATATTGGATACGAGAAAGAACAGGGCGGTGCTGATCCAGTTCATCATGTTCCCGATCATGACGATCGTGATGAGCAATGCGATCAAAGTGGACGATATGCCGGAGTTTTTCTACCTCAAACTCTTCAGCATCATGTACATGGCGATGGCGCCGATCGTGTCTATGAGCGCCATCATTTCCGAGGAGAAAGAGAAGGGGACGCTTCGGGCACTTATGATGAGTAATGTAAGCCCGATGTCCTATCTTCTCGGCGTGGGCGTATACGATTTCCTCTGCTGCCTGATCGGCACGATGCTTATGAGCAAGTCCTGCGGTCTGGACGATGGACCGTGGTGGAACTACATGTGTGTGATCATGTCCGGCCTTCTGATCTCCATAGTACTCGGCGCGGCGATCGGGGTCCTGGCGAAGGATCAGATGGCAGCAACGAGTCTGGCGGTGCCGGTGATGTGCATCTTTACCTTCCTTCCCATGATGGCGCAGTTCAACGATACGATCGCGAAGGTGGCGAAGTTCATCTACACGCAGCAGCTGTATCTTGCGCTCAATGACATAAATAATGTTAAGATAGTTACAGAAGGACTGATCATCATCGTAGTGAATGCCTTGCTGGTATTGGGGTTCTTCATCATTGCTTTTCGAAAGGAAGGACTGACCGCAGAGTAACCGTTGCTGTGGAAAAGGGTGCGGAAAGGATCCGCATCACGGGATAAATAGAAGTGAAGATTTCGATCAACATTAATCCGGAGAATCCGGAAACCGAGATCAGTGTGACCTGCCCTGCGCTCACGCCGGAGGTGGAGAAGCTTATTTCCATGGTGCGCGTCATGGACAGTAAGCTTACGGTCAAAAAAGGCAGCGAAGTCTTCCTTCTGGATATCGGCGAGATCCTGTATCTCGAAGCGATGGAAAGAAAATGTTTCGTGTACACGGATGGTGCCGTGTATGAATCGGATGCGAAATTGTATGAGCTCGAGCAGCAGCTTGCTGCCTCGGGCTTTTTCCGTGTGAGTAAATCCACACTTCTTCAGCTGAAGCATATCAAGTCCCTGCGGGCGGATCTCAATCACAGGATCCGGATCACGATGACAAACGGGGAGCAGATCATCGCTTCGAGGATGTATGCGGACGAGCTGCGTGAGCGGCTGGGACTGAAGTGAGGGGAGCAACGTAGAGCTGGCGCACGAGAGGAAATGACGAATGAGTAAGAAGATAGAAATCGTAGATAAGAAGAGTATGCAGGATTTCGCCCACTGTACCTGTCTGGCCTTTACCATGCAGACGATCGTGGCAGTCTTTGTGATGTATATCACAGCCTCTGATGTTGCAGCGGAGCAAGGCCGGATCAGTTCCATCTATGCGACACCGGGATATCTTTCGAAGGAGACACTTCTGCAGTTCTTCGTCGTGGCACTGCTGACGGCCGTATTCCGTCATATCTTCATGTCGGACCGGGTGCTCCACATCCCGTCGATCGCGCTTCGTATCACGCTGATGTTCATGGCCGAGATCATCATGCTTGCTGTCGTTGTCGTGGTTTGCAAATGGTTTCACTCCGTCTCTCCGGCTCACTGGATCGGATTCGTGATCGGGGCGCTGCCGTGCCTGATCGTCGGAATCATCACGGCATTTAAGACCGAGATGCGCGAGAACGAAGAAATGAACGCCGCCCTTCGCAAGAAGCAGGAAGAGGAAAATAAGTGATTTCGCTTTTGCGGAAAATCAGAAAGAGTGAATAGAAAGCGAAAGGGGAAACTTTCGACGGCGAGTTTTGCGAAGCAAACTGTTTGAAGCCGGAGAAACTTTCCCCTTTCGCTTCAATAAACCGGTCTGATTCTCCGCAAAAAGAAATCCTCACGTTGAGCAACCATTGGGGATGAGATGGTCAAAGCGTGAGGACGAGGATAATAGTATAGTCACCCGATTTGATAAAATCATAGATGACACGTTTATTGTAGTGTACAAACCAGTGCTTTTCTATTAGAATAAACCTTGAAACTATAACAATATTTCGCGAAAAACGGACGGGTGATATGCTGGAAAATGAATTGAGATCAGGATTTGACGAAGTGGAATTTCCTGTGAAGATAAGAAGAGATAGGCTTTCCCTGTACCCGAACTTTGAGATCGGGAGCCACTGGCATGATGATGTCGAATTTCTGATTATCTTACTGGGAACGATGGTGTGCTGTATCAACGGCGAGTCGGTGACGCTTCGGGAGGGGGAAGGGATATTCATCAATTCGAGGCAGGTGCACGATCTGCGCTCGGAGCAGAGAACAGAGTGTGAGTTTGTTCTCGTGCGTTTTCATCCGGTGCTTCTGTGCGCGACGAAGGATATCGAGAACCGGTTCGTGCTGCCGGTCATCGAGAACAGCAGTTATCCGTTTCAGATCTTAAGACCCGATAAAGTATGGGAAAGAAGTGTCATCGATGCCGTCCTTCGTGTATACTATATGCGGCATGAGACGACGCTGGAACTGGGCGCGCAAGGGCAGTTCTTCGTGCTCTGGGAGCAGCTCTTCCTTCATCTGGGAAGAGCGCCGGCGAAGGTGCGCGAGGCGTCCCCGCAGCTGACACAGCTGAAGAACATGATCTCCTTCATATCGGAGAATTATCACGGGCATATCACGCTCGACGATATCCGGATGGCGGGAAATGTCGGAAAGACCAGTTGCTGTCAGATCTTCCAGAAATATCTCAACCAGACGCCGATCACATATCTGACGATGTTCCGGCTGCGTAAGGGAGCAGAGATGCTGGCGAAGACGGATATGCCGATCGTGGATATCTCGTATGAGGTCGGTTTTTCCGGCGCGAGTTATTTTGCCGAGGCATTTAAGAAACATGTCGGCGAGATGCCGAGTGAGTTCCGCAAGAAGCACCGTCGGAGCGAGGAGAGAAAATGAGCGATTGCGAAAGATGTTCGAATTATGTCTACGATGACGAGGCCGGAGCGTATTTCTGTGAAGCGCCGATCGATCAGGATGCATGGGAACGCATGCTCGAGGGCCGGAGAAAAGATTGTCCTTACTATATCGAGGACGGAGAATATAAGACGGTAAATAAGCAGATCTGACGCGCGCGGGCAGCCGCGCCGGCGGAGAAAGGGCAGGATGAGAAAGAAGTACAGAGAGATATTCCACGAGTTCCGTCCGTACCGGATGGAGTTTATCCTGGGACCGGCCGCGAAGCTTTTCGAGGCGATCCTGGAACTGATCCTGCCGATCCTCATGGGAAAGATCGTGGATACCGGCTTCTCCTCGGAGAGCCGGGGATTCATCGTGCGCACGGCATGCCTCATGTTCGGCATGGCGGCGATGGGACTTTTGGCCGCGGTGGTCTGCCAGTACTGCGCGGCGCGGGCGTGCTCGGGCGTGGGCGCGAGGCTCCGTGACCGGCTCTTGACGAAGGTCAATTCTCTGACCGTCGCGCAGCAGGAGCGCTGCGGTGTATCTTTCCTGAATGTGGCGATGACCTCGGATGTCAACCAGGTCTGCACGGGTGTGTCGATGTTTATCCGCCTAGTTTTCCGCGCGCCGTTTATCACGCTGGGCGGTATCGTCGCGGCGATCCTTCTGGATGCGCCGATGTCGGTCGTCATCGCGGTGGGATCGACGCTGTTCCTGATCACGCTTCTGTCGATCATCCGGGTGACTTTCCTTAGGTATAAGATCGTCCAGCAGAAACTCGACGATATCAGCCGAGTCGTCAATGAACGCCTCTCGGGTATCCGCGTGGTGAGGGCTTTCTCTCGTGAGAAGCACCATCAGGATCTGACCGATGAGGCAAGTGAAGTCTATGCGCAGGAGACGATCTCCGTCGCGCGGTACTCGGCGCTTCTGCGGCCGGTCACGATCCTCATCATGAACTCGGCCGTGGTCTTCGTCCTGTGGGTGGGCGGATACCGGATCGATGGCGGCATCATCACGGCCGGCATGCTGCTGACATTTATAAACTACATTTTCAGTATATTTGACGAGCTGAATAAGCTCGGTAATCTCGTGGTCATTTTCTCGAGATCCTTTGTCTCGGCGGAGAGGATCGAGGGCGTGCTCGAGCTGGTGCCGGAAAGACGCGAGCCGGAGACAGGCGCGGAGGCGGAAGACCACGACGATAAGGCGATCGTGAAGTGGAAGAATGTCTCGTTCTCGTACCTTACGGGCAAAGAAGACTCGGATGAATATTACGCGCTGAAGGATGTTTCCTTTGAACTCCGGAAAGGCGAGAAACTGGGCATCATCGGCACGACCGGTTCCGGAAAATCAACGATCATCGCGCTTCTGCTGCGGCTCTATGAGATCGATAAGGGGCACATCTATGTGGACGGCAGATCCATCGCGTCGCTCGATGACCGCACACTTCGCGAGAAGATGGCGCCGGTGTTCCAGACGACAGCGCTTTTTGAAGGGACGATCCGGGAGAACCTGAATCTAGGACGGAATGAGCCGCTCCCGGAGGAGGAACTGAAGGCCCGCTGCGAAGTGGCGCAGGCGTGGGATTTCATCTGCGAAAAGGGCGGTCCGGATGCGCGGGTCGAGCCGAAGGGCAGAAACTTCTCCGGCGGTCAGAGACAGCGTCTGTCGATCGCGAGGGCGCTCTGCACGGACAGTGAGATATTGCTCCTCGATGACGCGACAGCAGCGCTCGATAAGGATACTTCCGCGAAGTTTTCGGCGGCGCTCGCCGAACATGCGAAGAAACATCAGAGGACCATCGTCGAGATCTCCTCGAAGATCAATGAGATCGCCGATTCCGACTGGATCATCGTGCTCGATAACGGTGCAGTGGTCGGTCAGGGCAAACACGACGCGCTCCTTAAGGAGTGCGAGGCGTATTCGCGTATCGCGGCATCCCAGGAGATGGGAGGTGTGGAATAATGGCCAAGGACTCGATGCTCAGTGGTATGGGTAACCTCAATCCGGATGCGGCGAAGATGTCAGATGCCAAGACCCGCGTCTCTCTTAAGGACCTCACGGCGCTCCTGCGTTTCACGGGCACGTCGCGGTTCTCCATCGTCCTTCTCATCCTCGCGGCGGTGCTGAGTGGCGGCCTTCAGGTCGTGGCCCCGGCGTTCCTGGGCGCGACGATCGATAACATGGGCGAGGCCGGAGCAGTCGACCTTTCGTATCTCGGAAAGCGCGCGCTGATCCTTCTCGGGATGTATCTTCTCGCGGCGCTGTTTACGTGGGTCGTCAGTTATTTTGCCAATGTTGTCGCGGCGAAGACCGCTCTTGAAGTGCGAAAAGCACTGTCCCGGAAGCTCTCGCATCTGCCGGTTTCTTTCTACGACACCCACGCGCAGGGCGACACGGCGACGCACTTCATCAACGATGCGGACGCGATCTCCGAGGGCATGCTGCAGGGACTTCTGAATCTCTTCACCGTGCTCGTGACGATCCTCGGTACGGTGGGCTTCATGGTCTATATCAGCTGGAAGATGACGCTTATCATCCTGCCGATGGCGGTGCTTATGATATGGTCGGCGACGACCATCGCAAAGAAGACGACGAAGTACTTCAAGTCACAGCAGAATCTGGTCGGTTCGATCTCGGGCGATGTGGAGGAGAATCTCTACGGACGCCGTGAGATCAAGGCCTTCGGATGCGAGGACAAGTTCCTCGACGCTTTCCGCGAGAAGAACGAACAGCTCAATAAGTCGTCGGTCACGGCCCAGTTCGCATCGTCCCTTCCGAACCCGGTGACGCGATTCGTCGACAGTACGACGTATATCCTGATCGGTGCTCTGGGTGTGTGGTTCGGCGGGCTTTCTGTCGGAAACATCACGACATTTATCCTCTACTGGAAGAACTTCAGTAAGCCCATCAACGACCTGACGAATATCACGACGCAGGTCATGGCGGCGTTTGCTTCTCTGACGCGTGTCTTCTCGATTCTCGACCTTCCGGAGGAGAAGGATGAGGGCGCGGCAGGAACAGCTGTGGCGGGCAAAGAAACAGATGAAGCAGATGCGACGGGCAAACTAACAGCGGAAGCGGGCGAGGGAGAAGTGCTCTTTGAGCATGTGACTTTCGGGTATACTGCCGACAAGAAGATATTCGATGACTTTAGTCTCAGGGTAGAGCCGGGGCAGAAGGTCGCGATCATCGGGCCGACGGGCTGCGGTAAGACCACGCTCATGAATCTTCTCATGCGGTTTTATGAGCCGGATGCGGGAAGGATCCTCATCGACGGCCGGGACATCCGGGAGATGCCGAGGTCGGAGCTGAGAAGAAGATTCGGCATGGTGCTTCAGGAGACGTGGCTTCTCGAGCGGTCGATCCGGGATAATATCGCGTACGGACGACCGGAGGCAACGGATGAAGAGGTGATCGCGGCGGCGAAAGCGGCCAGAGCGCACGGCTTCATCAAGCGTCTGCCGGACGGGTACGATACGGTGCCGGGGAAGGATATCTCTCTTTCCGAGGGGCAGAAGCAGCTCCTGTGTATCGCGCGAGTTCTACTTATGGATCCGTCGCTTCTTATCCTCGACGAGGCCACGAGTGCGGTCGATACCCTGACCGAGAAACGTATCGTCGAAGCCTTCGATAACATGACGCGTGGGCGGACGGGATTCATCATCGCCCACCGCCTGTCCACCATTGCCGGCGCCGATCAGGTGATCAAACTCGGTCAGCCAAAACGAGGTTGAAACAGGCAGACCAGGCTTTTTTCCTATTTGTCAGAACAAGAAAAAACCTTCCCGAGCCTCCGCAGGGCGACGCCCGAGGACAGCGACAGGAAGGTTCTTTTCTGTTCTGATAATATCAAAAAATCTGACTTCTTTTTTTCGTCTTTCGCCTTGTTTTGACACTCCGTTATGCATATAATGTATACGGAAAAAGTTGGGTTTCTCACACCCTTTTTTCCCTGAGATTGTTTCAAATTTTAAGACATAAGGAGAGGCTCATCGTATGAAAGTAAACATTACTGAGACCGTACTGCGTGATGCGAACCAGTCGTTGATCGCAACCAGAATGCCGTTTTCGGATTTCGAAGACATTCTGGAGAAACTGGATGATGCGGGTTATTACTCGCTCGAGTGCTGGGGAGGCGCGACATTTGATTCCTGCCTGCGTTACCTCAACGAAGATCCGTGGGAGAGACTTAGAAAGATCAAGGCGAAAGTGAAGAAAACTCCGCTGCAGATGCTTCTCCGTGGCCAGAATCTCCTCGGCTATAAGCACTATCCGGATGACGTGGTTCGTCTCTTCATTAGAAAGTCCGCCGAGAACGGCATGGACATCTTCCGTATCTTCGATGCTCTTAACGATTTCCGTAATATCGAGATCTGCATCGACGAAGTAAAGAAGTGCGGCAAGCATGCACAGGGCTGCATCTGCTACACCACCTCTCCTGTACATACGCTCGAAAAGTACGTCGAGATGTGCAAAGAACTTGAGAACATGGGCGTTGACTCCATCGCGATCAAGGACATGGCAGGTATCTGCTCTCCGAAGGAAGCATACGATCTCGTAAAGGCGATCAAGGACGCGAAGATCTCCGTTCCGCTCTTCTTCCACACGCACCACACCACAGGCATGGGCC
Organism: Clostridiales bacterium; assembly: GCA_017551625.1. Taxonomy (GTDB): domain Bacteria; phylum Bacillota; class Clostridia; order Saccharofermentanales; family Saccharofermentanaceae; genus Scatonaster. The sequence goes on from JAFZLF010000050.1 coordinate 7,841, forward strand.
CGATGACTCTTATGAAGGCGATCGAGGCCGGTGTTGACGGTATTGACTGTGCGATCTCCTCTTTCGCGGGCGGTACATCCCAGCCTTGCACAGAGACGATGGCATATACGATGGGCCAGTTCGGTTATGAGTCCGGCCTGGATACAGACAAGCTCAAGGAGATCGCTGATTTCTTCGTTCCTGTAAGAAAGAAGTTCCTCGACAACGGCACACTCAATCCGACAGTTATGGGCATCAAGGCAGACATCCTCAAGTATCAGGTTCCGGGGGGCATGCTCTCCAACATGATCGCGAACCTCAAGGATATGAATGCTCTCGATAAGTTCGACGAAGCACTCGCAGAGATCCCGGCCGTTCGTAAGGACATGGGTTATCCGCCGCTCGTTACACCTCTTTCCCAGATGGTCGGTAACCAGGCCGTTCAGAACGTTCTCCTCGGCGAGCGTTACAAGAACATCTCCAAGGAGATCAAGGCTTATCTCCGTGGTGAATACGGTAGAGCACCGGGCGAAGTTAACCAGGAACTCATCGACAGATGCTGGAAGCCGGAAGAAATCGTTAAGGGCAGATTTGCAGATACTCTGGAGCCTGCTTTCGAGAAAACCAAGGCTGAACTTGGAAAGAGAGCCCGTTCCGACGAGGATGTCCTCTCCTACATCGCTTTCCCGCAGGTAGCTGAGAAGTATTTCGATTACCGTGAAGAGCAGGAGAGCAACACCGTGAACTACACGATCGAGAAGAAGGAGGATTGATCTTCATGAATCCTATGTTATTCAAACTTGCATTGGATGTAGAAAAGGTCGTCGAAACTGCCGCAGATAAAAAGGGTGATGAAGTATATAGCATCGTTGATGCCTTGGGAGTAGCTCTCTTTACATGGGCGATCGTATTTGCGGTCCTCTTCATTATCTTTGTTATCATCCGTCTTTTTGGTGCGATCGTAGGTTCTGCCACTAAGGCAAAAGAACCTGCTCCGGCAGCTCCCGCTGCTGCTACACCTGCTGCTGTGGAAGATCCGGGCGAGGAATTCTCTTCCGGTTCCCTGAAGCTGAAGGGCTGTGATGAGAAGACCGCTGCCATGATCATGGCGATCGTCAGCGACAACACCGGAATCCCGCTCAATGAACTTATTTTCAAGTCCATTACGCTGGTGGAAGAAAAGTAAAGGAGAGACGCCAAAATGATTTATAACGTAACAATTAACGATAAAGTTTATGAAGTAGAAGTTGAGAAGGGCAAGGCTAACCTTCTGAGAACAACTGAGGTAGTTGCAGCACCGGCTGCAGCACCGGCGGCTCCTGCTGCTGCACCTGCAGCTGCTCCGGCACCGGCGGCAGCTCCGGCTGGTCCGGTTACCGGTACTCCGGTTCCGTCTCCGCTCCCGGGCACGATCCTGAAGGTCAATGTAACTGCCGGTCAGGCTGTTAAGGAAGGCGACCTGCTTCTCGTTCTCGAAGCTATGAAGATGGAAAATGAGATCTATGCTCCGTGCGCAGGTACGGTAGGACAGGTCCTCACATCCAAGGGCGCGACAGTTGCCACAGGCGACGTCCTCGTAACTATTTCTTAAGTTAGGGGGTCGCAAACCGTGTTTATTGATGCATTAAAAAATATATGGGAGACGAGCGGCATCTACGCGATCACCTGGCAGCAGGGCGTTATGCTTCTGATCGCCGGTGTGCTGATCTACATGGCGATCGGCAAGAAGTGCGAACCGCTCCTTCTGCTCCCGATTGCTTTTGGTATGTTACTGAGTAACCTTCCGATCGCAGGTCTCTACCATTCCGAGATCTTCGCAGAAGGACATGTTCACTGGAATCTCCTCGGAGGCAGTGACGAATCGATCGCTCCGGGTCTCCTCGACTACATCTACTTAGGTGTTAAGCTCGGTATCTTCCCGTGTCTGATCTTCATGGCGGTCGGTGCGATGACAGACTTCGGACCGCTGATCTCCAGACCTTCGTCCCTGTTCATGGGCGCTGGCGCGCAGTTCGGTATTTCCTTCGCGTTCGTTATGGCTTCTTTCTTCGGCTTTACTGCCGCAGAGGCTTCTTCCATCGCCATCATCGGTGGTGCTGACGGCCCGACAGCGATCTACCTGACATCGAAGCTTGCTCCGCATCTTCTCTCGGCGATCGCCATCGCGGCGTACTCGTATATGGCTCTGATCCCGATCATCCAGCCGCCGATCATGAAGGGAATGACAGCATTTAATAAGAAGTCCAGAAAGATCAAGATGAAGCAGGCTCGTCCGGTATCCAAGGTCGAGAAAGTTTGCTTCCCGATCATCGTTACCATCGTCTGCACATTGATCCTGCCGTCCGTAGGACCGCTCCTCGGTATGCTCATGCTGGGTAACCTCTTTAAGGAGTCCGGCGTAACGGAGAGACTTTCCGATACCGCTCAGAATGCTCTCTGCAATATCGTTACGATCTTCCTCGGTGTTACCGTTGGTGCTACAGCGATGGGTGAGAACTTCCTGGCGCTGGATACGATCAAGATCATCGTTCTGGGTCTCATCGCATTTGCATTCTCCACATTCGGTGGTCTCCTGATCGGAAACATCATGTGCTTCCTTACGAAGGGCAAGATCAACCCGCTCATCGGTTCGGCCGGTGTTTCCGCGGTTCCGATGGCTGCTCGTGTAAGTAACGTTGAGGGTCAGAAGTATGATCCCAGCAACTTCCTTCTCATGCACGCCATGGGTCCGAACGTTGCAGGCGTTATCGGATCGGCTGTAGCAGCAGGTACACTGCTTGCACTCTTCGGCTGATCGCAATCAAGAACCCGCTACTGCCCGGCAGTTGATCAGGCAGTGGCAACGCACAAGTGATTCTTGAAAAGAACTGTTCCTTCGGGGGCAGTTCTTTTTTTGTCACGTGACGGGATTGTCACGCATCCCTAAAGAGTAGTTGATATGATGAAGTCAGGAAGTGTCATTGGGGAAGTCGTGGGCACGAAACGGGAGTGTTGCGGTATGGCAGACGTACACTTGTTGGGTAAATGTGAGAAGGTCTTTTGGAAGAAAGCGGCGTCAGGATTACTGGCGGGAACGCTCCTTTTGTCTTTGCCGCTTACTATCTCGGGATGTAAGAAAAAATCGTCCGATGAAAACAGATATCGTTCCGGAAGAGTCATACAGGAGTCGGATCCGTATTTCTATTCAGAGACAAACAAGATCCAGATCCCTTTGGATGAAGGACGAGACGTGGCAGCATTATTGTTCTGGAACTGTATTTTTACCGGAGAGCTCGCCGTAGTTGAATATGTAGTTTCCTATAATGTTCCGATAGAACTCCAAAAACAGACCGTGTATACGGATGACGGTGGAGAACGGTACGCATATGATCCGGCCGATTATTCCTTCCATGAAACGGCACTGTTTAATGCGGAAGGAAAACTGATCAAGTATCTCGATGGCGGGGTGCTCTTTGCATCCATGGCGCAGGATAAGGACGGCAAGATCTATTTGCTTGAGCGTACGGATATATGGTTTGAAGGTGGAGGTATGGCTTCGCCGGAAGATGCTAAGCTTGGATTCCGGATCGAAGAACTCGACTCTTCCGGAAATCCGATCGGGATCATACCTGTTGATGGAGGCAGCGAGTCCCCGTTTTTTGACGATATACATGTTTTGGAGGATGGGACCTTTCTTCTAAACGACGATACCGATATATATATGGTTGACCGGGAGGGGAAAATCACCGGAAAGATCTCCGACGGAGAGCGGCGGCTCGAGGGGGATCTGGTACTCCAGGACGGGAAGTACTATGTGATGTCCCAAAAGACGGAATTCGGAACGGAAGACCTCATCCAGTTTAAAGAAGTGGACCTGGCGACCGGGCATCTGGGTCCCGGTATAAATGCAGATGCACTGATGGCATATGAGAGTATCCGGCCGACGAGAGACGGCGTATTTATCAATACATCGAGCGGGTGTCTGCGATACGACATCGTGAAAGGAACCATCGAAGAAGTCTTCAACTGGAACGATACTGATGTGGACCGCTCTTTGCTGGTCAATGGATTTTCGGAAGAAACCGAGATCATCCCGAAAAATGAGAATGAATTCAGTGTTGTCGGATATGGAGCAAGAGAACTGTATGGATCTGCGGTCCCACATCTGATCCGTCTTACCCGGGCAGAGAAGAATCCGCATGCGGGAAAGAAAATGCTCGTGATCGGCGGAGAGCATGTTTTCGAATATCCGGATCTGCTTTCTTTCGCCAGCCGCTACTCCGCAAATCCGGACAGCCAGGCGCGCATCGTCTTTGTAGACTATACAGAAGGATTAAGACCCGAGGAGAGCCTGATCTCGCTGGAGCAGGCCATCTATCTGGATTCACTTACAGGAAAAGGACCGGACATTCTCGTCAATATGTCTGATTCGATCGCCTTCCGGAATAACTCGGTCATGGAGGACCTGAATCCGTATCTGGACGGCGGGAAAGGGATCGACAGAAGTGAGTACTTCGACAACATTTTCCGTGCTTGCGAAACGGAAGGGAAACTCTATCACATCCCGCTGAAGTATGAACTATCAGGAATCGGGGTCAATGCGGATCAGATCTCCTGTTCTGTCGGATGGACATATGAGGAATTTGAAGAAGCGTTCCGGCATGTTCCGGATCAGGTCAGTTTTCTGGAAGCGATCCCCTGCATGGAACTTCTACAGCTCTTCCTGAAATCCTCGCTCCCGCAGTTTGTCGATTATCAGAATAAAAAGGTCGATTTTACAAATGAGGATATGAAGCGGATCCTCACCATGGCCAAGACTTACGGGATGGAACAGATCCCGAGTGATGAAGGGTATGGATATTTCGAGAAGGACTACGGCCTCCATAAGTCAAGCTTTTCGGATGAGGAATTTGATCTTACTTCTCTTAAATTCATGGAGGGAAGGCTTCTTGCCCGACGCAGTACGATCTGCACAGTATATGACTATAGTACCTTTAAGGGGAGAAGTCCGGGTAATATCACGTTCCTCGGATATCCGGGAAGAGAGGCGACCGGGATGATCGTGCACCCGACGCTGTCGATGGGTATCGTTTCTTCGAGTACGATCAAGGAACAGGCGTGGGATTTTATCTCCGCGTTTTTGAAAGATGAACCGACGAATGTCATTCCTTTCGAGGCATTATCGGTGAAGAGGGATACGTTCGAAAAAGACAGCCAAACGATCATGAAGAGCAGAAATGATTACTTTGAGTATGTATACTGGAACGACCCGAGACAGGCGGAATATGTGGATTACCGTGTGTCAGAAGAGGATATTGACGAAGTCAGAAAACTGATCGAGAATGTCACGATCTCCAGCAGCGGAGACCCGGCACTATTTTCGATCATACAGGAAGAAGCGGCAGCGTATTTCGCGGGGGACCGGAGCCTTGAAGATGTGCTGAGTACGATCCAGAACCGCGCTACTACGATCGTAAATGAGAAGTGAAGAGGTGAGAAGAATGAAGACATCGGGAAAAACAAACATATCGGGAAGACTGAACGGCAGTAGTCCTGTAAAAGACCTGTGGTCGGCCCTTCCGATCAAGAGATTCACTGCCGGCATACTGATCGCAGCGATGATTCTGTCGGTCGCAGGATGTAAGAAGAAGGGAAATGGCGATACGCACACGACGAAATTGAAGTATCAATCCGGACAGGAGATCAAGGAGACGGATCCCTATTTTAAACTAGAGAAGGCGAATCTTGATGTTCCGACTGATCCGGAAAAAGAACTGGATGACATATACATAGAAGACTGCAAGTTCTGTAACGGTCTGGTGCTTGCGTCATACTACGTCAATTACAAAATCCCGGAAGATGTCAACATGGAAGATCTTTCGTACGCTGATTTTGATAAGTATTACACTCATTCGACCGGACTTTTCAGTATAGATGGAAAACTGATCAGGGACATCTCTGCCGATGGCAAAGATGTGATCGATGCGGCCATGGATAAGGACGGAAATATAGCCATGCTGTGCTCATTTATGGATACGGGTTCCTTTAACACGATGGTGCTGATCCAGCTCCTCGATCCGGAAGGAAATCTTCTGAATACCCTGTATCCGAATGACCTGCCGTTCTCGGCAGAATCAGGACTTGACGGCTCGATCCAGATCCTTCCGGACGGTAGATTCGCGATCTCGGGAGGAAATAGTCTGTCCGTCTACGATAAGACCGGAAAGAAGTGCTACACGATCAGTGAACCCGGAAGATCGATCGGAAAAGCGATTTTCTCTCAGAACGGAAAATACTATGTCACCTCGGGAGTTTATGATTTTACGTCGGTCAGCGAGATCCAGATCAAGGAAGTCGATCTGGAGACCGGCACGCTCGGTAGAACTATCGATGCCGATTATCTCAGCTATTTCGGTGATTTTCAGGAAACCGAGCAGGGGCTGTTTGTAAATTCGCCATACGGCTGCTATAAGATCGATATCGAGACGGGAGAATTGACACAGATCTTCGAATGGAACGAAACGGATATCAACCGTCAGCAGATGTGGAGTTCCACGATCGTACCGAAAAGTGATGACGAACTTTATGCCATGGGCATGAATTTTGCGAATGAAGGTACTACAGAAACGATTCTTATTCACCTGACACGGGAAGAGAAGAACCCGCATGCCGGTAAGAAGATCATCGTGGCCGCAGGGCTCTACCCGGAGATGAACGAAGACCTCATGGCTTTTATCTATGACTATAACCGGGATCCGGATAACAAATGCCGTGTGGTCGTCCTGGACTATACGGAACAGATGGTGCTTAGCGGGGAACTTGACGATATCTCAAAGAGGATCTACCTGGATATCCTCTCCGGAGACGGACCGGACATCCTTCTGAATATGGCTACATCTTCCGCATTCCAGAACGAAGATGTCATGGAGGATATGAATAAGTATTTTGACGGCGAAGACGGGATCTCCCGCGATCAGTATTTCGACAATATTTTCCGTGCACAGGAGAAAAACGGGAAACTGTACCATGTTCCGATCCGCGTCTCCTTCTCCGGTATCGAAGTGAATACGGACCTGATTTCCAATACCATCGGATGGACGTTCGATGAATTTGAAGCAGCCGGAGAGTCGGTACCAGCCGACGTAAGTTTCATGGAGGGAAAAGAATATAACGATTTCCTCTCCATGCTTCTGGACTCCACGATCTCGGAGTTTGTGGACTATAAGGATAAGACCGTGGATTTTGAAAATGACAAGATGAAGAGGATCCTCCAGCTGGCCGGGAAATACGGTGTCAGAGAGATACCGGAAGATGAAGGGATGGACTTCGAGTATATCGGAAACGGTATATATATGGGCGGAGAGGACCGCACCTCGGTGAAGTTCCAGTCGGGCTGTCTGGCGGCAAGACCGGCCCAAGTCAGCAGTCTGCGGGAATATGCCATCGAACGGGATGCGATGAATGGTCATATCGCGTTCCTGGGGATGCCTTCTTCGAACGGTGGCGGTATGCAGGCCGACGTGTATCTGTCTGTCGGTATCGTAGCGAGCAGTAAGAATAAGGATCTCGCCTGGGATATGATCCGGAACTACCTGGCATATTCGGCAGAGTATGTCCCCGAATCGGGATTCTCGGTGAATAAGAAGACCTTCGATCGAGAGATGCATCATCTTATGGAGCGGATCAACAAAGAATACGATGATATCGCCGACGATGGCGCGGACATGTACATGTATAAGGGCATATTTGCCGCAGCGACAGAAGAAGACATCGCTGCGATCCGTGAGATGGTCGAGCATGCGGATTCCGTGACCTGCAGCGATAGCGTGATCATCGACGTCATCACGGAAGAAGCAGCCGGGTATTTCGCAGGTGACCGTACAGAGGACGAGGTCCTGAAAAATATCCAGAACCGCACCGCCACTGTGTTAAAAGAACTGTAACCGCCGGTGAGGCGTTTCCAGTCAGATATTTGTCAGAAAAGAAGATCAGATCTGACAGATATCTGACTGGACCTTATAGAGTGATCGAAACCGTGAGTTTTTTCTCCGCATGAGAGACTGCAGCGATGCGGCCTTTGTGCTTGTCGACGATGGCCTTGGCGATGGAAAGACCGATGCCGTGGCCGCCTGTCCCCGAGTTTCTCGAAGCGTCGGTACGGTAGAACCGCGCGAACATATTCTTACAGTCTTCGGGGGAGATGGTCTCGCTCGTGTCATTCGTGATCTCGATCTGTGCGCCCTTTTTCGACTTCGTAACAAGAACGTCGATGGCGCCCTTCTCCGGACAGTATTTCACGGCGTTATCGAGCACGATAGAGAGCAGGGAATCGATGGACTTTTTATCGCCCTGGATGTGGATGCCGTCGTCGATCTTTGTCGTGATGGTCTTATCGGAGGCGATCGCCACCGCTTCAAAAGAACCGGCCTGTGCGCGTGCGATCTCGGAAAGATCAAGGTCTTTCATGTCGAGAACGGTGGAAGATTCCTCCATCTTCGAAAGCAGGATCAGATCCTGCGTCAGCTCCGACAGGCGCTTCGTCTGCACCTTAATGTCCGAGAGCCATTCATTGTCACAGCTGCCACCGGATCCGCTTTCAGATGCATCTTCATCAGTACTGCCGCCGGAACTTTCAGCTGTAGGGTTGGCAGTCGCTCGCATATCGGCAAGCTCCATCTCGAGCACCTCGACATCTGCCGATATGATCGCCAGCGGCGTTTTGATCTCATGTCCGGCGTCGGTGATGAACCGCTTCTGTTTTTCGTAGCTCTCGGCGACCGGACGGACGATGCGGCCGGAGGCGAAGAAAACCATCACGCCTACGAGAAGGAGGCACAGGAGAGAAACGAAGATGCTGATGTTGCGAAAGTTCCGGAAATTCGCGAGGCTCGCGCCACAGTCGCGGAAGATGACGAGGCGGTTGCCCATCTCGTCCTTCTCGCCCCGCAGAAAACGGTAATCTCCGATGAAGCCGGAGGTCTTTCGCGTGCGGAGAGCGCGCGCGGCATACTCATTTGCGGTGGACTTCGAGACGGCGGAGATCCGGTCTGTATCGGTGCGGATCACGGTCCCGTCCTCGGAAAGGAGTACGCTGAAGTAACGTGTCTCATACGCGAGCTCCGGAGAATCGGTACGTCCTTCGTCGAAACGCATAAAGGCCCTCGGACCGGAGCGGTCATTTCTTGAGAGAAACTCTTCCGGGTCTTCGGGAGGGATGAAGTCATCCGGATCGAAATCGGGATTCTGTCGTTCGAATTCTTCTCTCGCACGTAACATATTCTCACCAAATACACCGCCGTTTTCCATGAGGATGTCGAGAATCTCGTCACTCTCGGAGACGACCTGGCGGTAGTTCGAGATGTTGATTCCGCCCATCAGGATGATAAGCACCAGAAGCACGGCGAGCATCGTGATCAGTATGAGACGGATACGCAGTTTTCTTATCATGACTCGATCTCCAGAGAATAGCCGGCGTTACGCGTGGCCTTGATCTTTACGTTCGCGCCGATGGACTGGAGCTTCTTGCGAAGATAGGAGAGGTTCGTCCACACGACATTGATATCCGCATCGGAGTCGAGGCCCCAGACCTTCTCCATGAAGCGGTCGGTCGAGATCAGGACGCCCGGATTCGCCATGAGGTACTCCATCATCTGGAATTCTTTCGCAGCGAGCTTCACCGAGCCGGTCGGAGATTTCAGCTCGAAATTCGCCCGATTCAAGGTAACGTTTCCGTAGCGGAGCGTGTTATCGGCGACGGGGGTGACGGATCTCGTGATCGCACGGAGGCGGGCGAGAAGCTCACGACTCTCGAAAGGCTTCGTCAGGTAGTCGTTCGCGCCGAGGTCGAGCCCCTCGACCTTATCGTCGACCTGGGACTTCGCCGTGAGCATCATGACGGGGATCGTGATGCCTTTCTCGCGGATCTTCTTAAGTACGGTAAATCCGTCCATCTTCGGCATCATGACATCGAGTACCGCACAGTCGTATTCGGATGTCAGAAGATAGTCGAGGGCGTCCTGCCCATCGTAGACGGCATCCACGGAATAGTTGTTCTTCGTAAGGATCGCGGTCAGTGCCCGCGACATCGATTTCTCATCTTCGGCAAGTAAGATCCTCATAGTAAGACTCCTCTTTTCCTTCCGTGAACAGTGCATTTCAAGCGGTAGAATCATTATCTATATTATACCGCAGAAGCACGGATCCACAGGCGTTTTTTCGTTTTCTTCACCTTTAAGGTTGCCTTAAGGTTACCATGCTAACCTTAAACCAAGATTAAAGAGAGGAAGGACACGACGATGACATACCAGAGTGTTTTTCAAAGATATGAGATCAAGTTTATACTGACCCGTGCGCAGGCGGCCGCCGTGAAGGAGGCCATCTCCGGGAAGATGCATATAGACGAATACGGCCCGACGACGATCCGGAATATCTACTTCGATACAGATAACTACAGGATCATCCGGACATCGCTCGACAAGCCCGTGTATAAGGAGAAACTCCGCATCCGCAGTTACCGCTATGCCGGCGCGGAGGACACGGTCTTCGTGGAACTGAAGAAGAAGTATGAGGGCGTGGTGTATAAGAGAAGGACCGAAGTGGTGAGCTGCCTCGCGATGGACTGGCTCGCCGCATACGGTGAGGCGCCGGAGGACACACAGATCGCGCGCGAGATCACGTACTTCCGCGATTTCTATGAGACGCTCGCGCCAAAGGTGTTTATCTCTTATCTGCGTGAGGCCTATGTTCCGGTTTCGGGAGAGACGGATCTTCGGATCACCTTCGACAAGGATATCCTTGGACGGGAAAGTGACCTATCGTTTGCCAGCGGGATCTACGGGCAGAAGATCCTCCCGGACGATCAGGTCCTCATGGAGATCAAGGTCCCGGGCGTGATGCCGCTGTGGCTCGCGCAGATCCTCAGCCGGAACGGCATCTGCAAACAGTCCTACTCGAAGTACGGCGAGTACTATATGGACTACATCTTAAGTAACGGCTCCGGCGAGAACAGAAAGCATTTGCTGTACGCCTGAAGACTTCTCCGGCAGAAGGAACTCTCGTGATATAATGGTGGCTGTAAATAGCGACGATTCATACACGGAGAAACATGAGCGAGAAGAGAGAAAAAAACCTGTTACAGAGATCCGAGAAGCGGAACTACGGGATCATCAGCCTGTTCGTGCTGGTGGTCCTTTTGTGGATCTCGCCGTATTCGCCGATCTACCGGTACATCACCCATACTGATCTCGTATGCTATAAGGTCATGGCCCGGGGACTTCTTTCCGGTAAGATCCCGTATAAGGATCTCTTCGACCATAAGGGACCGCTGACCTATCTGGTGTATGCGATCGGGTTCCTCCTCCCGGGGAATCTCAACATCGGCGTCTGGATCCTGTGCTGGATCATCAACTGTGTGGGATTCATATACGCCTATAAGTGCAACCGCCTCTTCTTTAACGAAGACACGTCTCTTTTTGCGACGATCCTGATCCTCCTCGTCAATACCCTGACGGTCTTTAATATCTTTCTTACGGGGAGTATGCCGGATAATCTGGTGCTGGCTCCGCTCATGGCCTCGACGTATCTCTTCTTGAAGGAAACGAAGGAGAAGGACTTTTCTCATATTCCGGATAAAAGTATCTTCGTCATCGGACTGATGTGTGGTCTCATCTTCATGACGAAACTCAATATCTGCATGTTCTATCTGGTATTCGTGGGGGGCTATCTGCTGTGGCTCCTGACTCGGAAAAAGATCATCGTGTTCCTCAGAGATACCGGTCTTTTCCTTCTCGGTATCGCGGTCGTGTGTCTGCCTTTCCTGGTGTTTCTGGGCGCCAATCACGCGCTGTCGGAATTCGTCGACGTGTATTTCCGCTTTAACCTCAATTACGGAAAGGACGACCTCAGCATCAACTTCTGGGGAAGTACCAGCATCCCGGCTCCGGCGAAGATCAGCATGACGATCCTTCTGCTTCTTTCGGTCATGGTTATCGCCCTGAAAGGGAAGGGTATGGATCTGCAGAGAAAGATCATGACGGGACTTGCCGTGATTACGTTTGTGGTCCTGAGTCTCCCGGACAATATCGTCTACTTCTATATCGTATTCGTCCCGCTCTATGTGCTCGCTTTCGGCGTGATCAGCGAGTTCCTGCTCGCGCTTGTGGGAGAGAAGACGAATGCGGTCCAGCTCAGCGCGATCGTCATCGTCGTACAGGCCATCATGCTCGGCATGCAGACATATCTTTGCGGAAGCATCAAGCTTCAGAAGACGGAAAAAGAACTGGCGCTCGAAGCTTTTTCGGAGGCACATCCGGATGCGACATGTATGTCGTTTTTTAAGACAACGGTGATCGGCTATTACGATTACTGCACCGGAACACCCGCTTTCCGCGTTTTCTACCAGCCTCCGATCGCGACGGACGAACTCGTACAGGAGCAGATCGATGAACTTGCTGCAAGACTTCCCGATACGGTCGTATATATCGGTGTTTCGGACGAGGCGTACGACTCCCAGATGTGCCGGTTCATCGAGCAGAACGGATACGTCCTTTACGGTGTTTTTGACGAGGATTACGACGCCGAATATTTCTATGTAAGAGAAGAATTTCTCGTTTAAACTTCAATTTAGGTTCAGAAGATAAACTTAAGACATGAAGAGCGGAATGACCCTGTCGCCGCATCAAAAAGGAGGCACTCTTTATGCTTAAGAATATCTACAATACCCTGATGGGCTCGACCACAATATCCATTACATCATTTCTGCTGCCGGTGCTGGCATCGATCTTTCTGGGATTCCTGTTCGCGCTTGTCTACATGAAGAGCAACCGCGCCAGCCGGTCGTTCATCGGTACGCTGGCGATCCTCCCGACGATCGTATGTGTCGTCATCATGGCCGTCAACGGCAACATCGGCGCAGGCGTCGCCGTGGCGGGGGCTTTCAGCCTCGTGCGGTTCCGTTCCGCACCGGGTACTGCGACGGAGATCGGCTCGCTCTTTATCGCGATGACCATGGGTCTTCTGACCGGGATGGGCTTCATCGTCTATGCGGCGCTCTTTACTCTGATCGTCGGTGCGGTCATGGTGCTCTATACGGCGCTCGGTTTCGGTGAAGGACGCAATGACCTGAGAAGAACACTTCGCGTCACGATCCCCGAGAACCTCGACTACACAGGTGCTTTTGACGATGTATTTGAAAAATATACGACCTCGCACAAGCTCCTCTCGGCGAAGACGGCCGGAATGGGCTCGGTCTTTAAACTGAACTACGAGATCTTCCTGAAGGAAGGCACCTCGGAAAAAGCACTGATCGACGATATCCGAGTTAAGAACGGGAATCTGGAGATCAACCTCTCGGCAGCGGTCAGCAAGGAGGCGGCAGAGCTGTAAACGGGAGACCTGGAGGATCGGGAAGAAAAAGAAAGTAAAAACGGAGAAAAGTAGAAGCGTTACTCCCGATGAAAGGTGAGAAGGAAAGGAGAACGGACATGAAGAATAAGAAAACTGTAGCCACGTTCGCAACATTCGCGGCACTCGCAGTAGGAATCGGCGCGCTGGCGTATTTCGCCGGGACAAAGAACGGGAGTTCTTCAGAGAGTAATAACGGAACTGCAGTAGGAAATGCAGGGATCAACGGTGGAAACGGAGCAGGGAATGCTTCCGGAAACGGCAATTCCGGCAACGTCGGCACCTCAGCGACAGTTGCCGAGATGGCACTTCCGATCACGGATAAGGATAAGGAGACTTCCTATAATCCGGCCGAGAGTACGAAGATCGAGCTTACAGATAACATCGGAAAGATCAATATCACAGAACCCGGTACATACATCGTGAGCGGCTCGACGAATAACGGCATGATCATCGTCAATGTCGGGGAAGAGGAGGATGTGCAGCTGGTCCTGCAGGATGTGAATATGAACAGCGCGACCTCTGCCGCCATTTACGTCATCTCGGCTGACGAGACCTATATCACGCTCGAAGGAGAGAATACCCTGTCGAATGGAGGAAGCTATGTCGCCATCGACAGCAACGACATCGATGCCGTGATCTTCAGCAAGGACGACCTGACCATCAACGGCTCAGGAGTACTCAATATCGATGCGACAGTCGAGCATGCGATCGTCTGTAAGGACGATATGGTCATCACGGGCGGCACATATAATCTTACGGCCCAGGAAGACTGCATCAACACCAACGATTCGCTCGCGATCACAGCCGGAACGTTTACGCTCAATTGCTTAGACGATGCGATCCATACGGACGGGATCCTGCAGATCGATGGTGGTACCTTTGACATCACGGCAGCGGAAGGTCTCGAGGGGACATACATCACGATCAACGATGGTACCTTCGTGATCAGTGCCAGTGACGACGGCATCAATGCGGCACAGAAGGTTTCCGACTATACGGCGACATTGGTCATCAACGGCGGCGATATCACCATCACGATGGGCCCCGGAGACACTGATGGCATCGACAGCAACGGCAATATCTACATCAATGGTGGTGTGACCAGAATCACAGGGCAGTCCACGGTCGACTACGACGGTGAGGCTGTGAAGAACGGCGGTACTCTGATCATCAACGGTGAAGAGACCGACATCATCCCGAACCAGTTCATGGGTGGCGGTCCCGGCGGAGGCCAGGGCCGCGGCCCCGGCGGTTTCGAAGGCGGACCGGACGGGCAATTCCCCGATGGCATGACCCCGCCAGAAGATTGGGACGGACAGTTCCCCGATGGCATGACCCCACCGGAAGATTGGGACGGACAGTTTCCCGATGACATGACGCCCCCGGACGGCCAGATCCCCGGTGGCAGGGATGGTCAGAAAGGCAGACCGGCAAACGAAACAGCCGATAACGCACAGAGCGTCTGAGGCAAGTGCTTCTGACGAAGAATATATCGCTTCGTGATATGCGCGGGAAAGCCGGAATCTGCCCGCAAGTGACAATACTCTAAGCAAATGTGCCCCTATCCATGTTATAATAGGCGTATGAAGCCCTCATCGGAGGACTTCATAACATCATGTTTAAGAACCTTTTCGACGAACGGGAGGTGTGGCCATGAGAAACGAGATCATCGGATTTCACAGAGAGTACGAAGATAACGGCTGCTTCTGCAACTGGTATCCGGCCGAGTTCGATTATGCCGGCCGCCATTACCTCCATTCCGAGCAGTTCATGATGTACCAAAAGGTCATGATGTTCGGCCAGAACGCGCTGGGTGACGAGATTATGCGCACGGCCGACCCCGAACAGTGCAAGATCCTCGGAAGAGAATTCTTCGATGGATTTGACGCAGCCCTCTGGAAGAAGACCCGCTTCGTGGTCGTGAAGCGCGGTATCCGCGCGAAATTTGCCCAGAATCCCTCCATGATGGAAACACTCCTGGCGACGGGTAATGCGATCCTGGCAGAGTGTTCACCGCGTGATAAGGACTGGGGCATCCTCCTTTCCACATCGGATCCGGAGGTCCAGGACATCACGAAGTGGAAGGGCGAGAATCTCCTCGGGCAGGTCCTGATGGAGGTGCGTGAAGAGCTCCGCGAAGAGCTGCGCACCACCGATAACGGCGAGGTCCTTCCTTACGAAGATGCGAAGGAAAAAGAACCGATCTCCGAGTGGGAACTGACTGCGGGCGAGCTTATCCGCATCCCGCAGTATAAGAGCACAGTACTTGCCTATAGTGATACGATCGGCTGTGTCGTCGGAAGTGAAGAGAGCCGTCAGGCGTTCTTCTTCGAACGCTCACTGGCTGACTGGGAGGCCTTGATCAAAGGTGGTTCCGCTTCCGGTCACGGACTGCCGCTCGTTGGTTTCTTCGAGATGAAACAGGACATCTACGATATCTCCAGAAGGCTCGATAACGCGGAGGGCGGATATATCGATACAGATGAGGAAGACGAGTGAGGAAACAAAGAAAGCCGTTCGTTGGAACTTTTTCTTGAATCTTGTTTTTGCCCCGGCAAAATAGCGGGTGTATTTCGGAGATCCGGAGGTTTTTCTTGCGGGGATCCTGAATATAATTAGAATTGTGAATAGGGAAGCCCGAACCAACCTTCCCGATGCACGAAAGAAAAAAGAAACTTCAACTACCCTCCAAAGTGGTTTGAAAGAATGCCTCCCCGGTCGGCGAGTTTGCTAAATAGCAAGCGTCTGAGTCAGAAGGGAGGTTTTCTTTACGTCATCCCCGCATCGGAACGAAAAAAAGAAGGCTATTCACCTTTGAGTGTTGATATTGATGATTTATCATCGCACGACTCAGTCTCCCAACGGTCTCTTTTTGAGGGAAAAGGAGACCCAAAGGAGACTGGAACTAAGATCAACACTACGAGAGGACAGAACCAAAAAGAAAAGAGCAAAAAGAAACCTCTCAAGTGCCGAGTCTCTCCAGAAGGAAATTCGCTTGCTGAATTCTCGCAGATAAGATGAGCAAAAAAGAAATCCCGCCGCCGGCGAGTTTTGCTTCAGCAAACTGTTTGAAGCCGGAGGCGGGATATTCTTTTTTACTTAATTAACTATGCGAGAATCAGTAAGCAATTCCCTGAGCCATCATAGCATCAGCGATCTTCTGGAAGCCGGCGATGTTCGCGCCCATAACGAGGTTGTCCGGATCACCGTATTCCTTAGCTGCAGCAGAAGCGTTCTTGTAGATGTTCTGCATGATGCCCTTGAGCTTCGCGTCAACTTCTTCGAATGTCCAGGACAGACGAGCGGAGTTCTGGCACATCTCGAGAGCGGAGGTAGCAACACCACCTGCGTTGGAAGCCTTACCAGGAGCGAAGTATACGCCGTTCTGCTGGAAGTAGATGGTAGCATCCGGAGTGGTCGGCATGTTCGCGCCTTCACCAACGAACTTACAGCCGTTAGCAACGAGGTCCTTGGCGTTGTCGATGTCGAGCTCGTTCTGTGTTGCGCACGGAAGAGCGATGTCGCACTTGATGCCCCACGGACGAGCACCCTCTGTGTACTGAGCGGACGGAACAGCCTGTACATACTCGCTGATTCTTCCACGCTTAACAAGCTTGATCTCCTTAACCACATCGAGGTTGATGCCGTTCTCATCATAGATGAAACCGTTAGAGTCAGAAAGTGTAACGACCTTCGCGCCGAGCTGGGTTGCCTTTTCGCAAGCGAAGATAGCCACGTTACCGGAACCGGAGATGCAGACTGTCTTGCCTTCGAAAGATGTGCCCTTCGCCTTGAGCATCTCATCTACGAAGTAGCAGAGACCGTAACCTGTAGCTTCTGTACGAGCAAGAGAACCACCCCAGGAGAGGCCCTTACCTGTAAGAACGCCAACATAGTCGTTATTGAGTCTCTTGTACTGACCGTACATATAACCGATCTCACGAGCGCCTGTTCCGATGTCGCCGGCCGGAACGTCTGTGAACTGACCGATGTGCTTGCTGAGCTCCGTCATGAAGCTCTGGCAGAAACGCATCACTTCGCGGTCGGACTTGCCCTTCGGGTCGAAGTCGGAACCACCCTTACCACCGCCGATCGGAAGAGAGGTCAGGGAGTTCTTGAAGCACTGCTCGAAACCGAGGAACTTCAGGATAGAGAGGTTAACGGAAGGATGCAGACGGAGACCGCCCTTATAAGGTCCGATAGAGGAGTTGAACTGTACGCGGAAACCACGGTTTACCTGTACCTTGCCCTGATCGTCCAGCCACGGAACACGGAATGTGATGATGCGCTCCGGCTCTACCATTCTCTCCAGGAGGGACTCTGCCTCATACTCCGGGTGACGGTCGATGACCGGCTCGAGAGACTCGAGAACCTCGAGAACTGCCTGATGGAATTCTTTCTCATACGGATCCTTCTGCAGGATCTTCTCATAGACACGCTTTACATACTCATTCTTAAGTGCCATAGCTTTCTTCCTCCATATAGATAATCTGAAATCAATTTGCCTTCTTTGCCCCGGGAGGTCATGCATTTTCTTCGCGAAAAGCACTTGTCCCCGTGGCTTCTGGCTCAACATTTGTCATTATACAACCGCTTATAGGATTTGCAAATAGGAATTTGCCGAATTTTGCAAGAAGAATAAAAATCGTTGCAAAAAATGACGGATTTTATGAAGCGATACGTTTTGCGCTTTGTTCCTCACAGAGTGTACAAGTACCAGCATATGGACATTTTGAGAAATAAACCATGTGAAACGTCAAATGAAATTTCAAAAAAGAAAAGTTGCAGAAATTGCGGGCGAGTGCTTTTCAAACAATATCAAAAAACGTGTAACGGATCAGGTGGATCGTCTATTACTTCTCGGATCCTTTTACCCCGATGTAAAGTGCGCTCTTCGGGCAGGCGCGGACGCAGTCTCCGCAGCGGATGCACTCCATGCTGTTGGGCTTCCTGCTCGGGTCGATATTCATCTTGCAGGCATTCGCGCAGGCGCTGCAGTGCACGCATTTTCCTTCATCAAGGTGCATGCGCACGAGAGCGAACCGGTTGAAGAATCCGTAGAATGCCCCGAGCGGGCAGAGGTATTTACAAAACGGTCGGTACACGATCAGGCCGGATACGACGATGATGCCGAGCACGATGAGCTTCCAGCTGAAAAGTTTCCCCATCTGGGAGCGGATGATCGGCTGGGTGAAGTATGAGATGATGCCCGCGATGGTGCCGGAAGGGCAGACATATTTACAGAACGTCGGGGTCAGCGGCAGGCACAGCGGCAGGATGATCACCAGAACCGCGAGCACGGCATACTTCAGATAGCGCAGGTACTTGTCGAGAAGAAACTGATTCTTTTTATAGAAAGGAATAAGGTAAAGAAGGTCCTGAAGAAGCCCGAAAGGACACAGGAAACCGCACACGACACGTCCGAGGAGTGCGCCGACAAAGAGAAGAATGCCCAGCACGTAATAGGGGAAGCGGAACTTCCTTCCGCTAAGAAAATTCTGCAAAGACCCGACCGGGCATGCGCCGATCGCGCCGGGACACGAGTAGCAGTTCAGTCCCGGGACGCAGACCTGTTTGCTTTTCCCGGTATAGATCTTCCCGGTGAAGAAGCCCTTGAAGTTTGCGTTCTGGATGAGCGTGGCCACGGCCTGGATGCCGAGGCGGACGCCACCGCCGCAGTGTTTCGTTTTTCCTTCGTGCTTATCCAATTCCGATACACTCCATACAGACACGCGATGCTTTATTGAGAACGGCCTTCATCTGCCCGGAGTGGATGCCGAAGGCGATCAGCCCGGCTCCGAGGAGCAGAAGAAGGATGGCGATGATGTTTTTCTCGATAAGAAAGTGCTTTTTCATAAGGGACCTCTTGGGTGAGCCGGGTCTTAACCGGGCGTGCTGTCGGTGCAGAGACGCCGGTGATCAACCGAGCATGCCGTCGACGAGTGCAGCCCAGTCATCGTAGGAGTTCGAGCCGACGATCACACCGTCACCGTAACCGTTCGAAACGCTGATGATGTGCCCCGCCCGATCGAAGAAGATCGTGGTCGGGACGTAGCCGGTCTGGTACTGGTCGAAGACCGAGTCATAGATGCAGACCGGGTAGGTGGTGCCGGCTGAACTCAGGACATCATTGACGTCCTCCATCTGATCGGTCGCCGAGAACACGCCGATGACCAGAAGGCCCTTGTCCTTATAGTTCTCGTAGAGTTTCTGAAGTTCCGGCATCTCGTTGACGCAGGGGCCGCACCAGGGCTCCCAGAAGTTGATCATGGTGACATCGTGGTCCATGAAGATCGTCTCATCGATCTGCTCGCCGTTGACGTCAGTGATCGTGAAGTGGATGTCCGGGATGAAGTTCTTCTCACGGAATTCCTCGTCGTCGGTCGTTTCTCCCGGCTCCTCTTCCGTTTCCTTCTTCTTTTTCGTCGTCTCGTCTTCGTCATCCTCGTCGTCTTCGGTGGCCTCGGCCTTCGTCTTCTTCGCCGAGTCCTTTTTCTTCTTCGTCGTTTCTTTCGAGGAAGAGCAGGCGGCCATCGAGGCCGAGAGCAGAAGTGCCAGGATGATGGATAGTTTCTTTTTCATGCTTTGTTCTTGCGGTATCTTCGCTACTTGCGGAGCACCGCGTCTCCTTTCAAATTTGTTCTATAGGTTATCTTTCAATGAGATCAATAGTCTTCTCTTATCGGGCAGGTTTTCAGGTTCATAATCTTACCTTAAAGTCATCGTATCCGAATTTTTTCACGAGCCGGGCGCTGCCGTCCGCTAGAAGAAGCCAGATCGAGGGCAACGGCATCCCGTTAAAGGTATTGTCCTTGACCATCGTGTACATGGCCATGTCCTGAAAATACAGGCGGTCGCCGACCCGGAGCTCCTGTTCGAAGGAGTAGTCGCCGATGACGTCTCCGGCCAGGCAGGTGTTTCCGGCGAGACGGTAAGTATATGGTTTTTCTCCCGCTTCAAAAGCACTTTTCAACGGGGGCCTGTAGGGCATCTCGAGCACATCAGGCATATGGCATGCGGCGGAGACGTCGAGGATGGCGATCTTCATGCCATTCTCCACGATGTCGAGCACGGTACCTACGAGATAACCGGCATCGATCGCCACGGCTTCACCGGGCTCGAGATATACGGTCATGTTATATTTTTCGGAGAGGCGCTTCACCTCAGCGATCAGTCCTTCGCGGTCGTAGTCATCCTTCGAGATGTGGTGTCCGCCACCGAGGTTCAGCCACTTGATCTGAGGCAGCATCAGAAGATCGCCGAACTTCTCTTCGATCACTTTGATGGTGCGGGAAAGCGGCCCGAATCCCTGCTCGCAGTGCGTATGGAAGTGCAGGCCGGATATACCCTGCAGGATCGTGTCGTCGAGGTTGCCTGTAAAGGCTCCTCCTGTGATACCGAGTGCGCGGTCGAGCTCTTCGCGCAGGATCCCGAGACGGGAGCCGGTGACGCAGGGGTTATAGATATCGGTCTCGATCTCGGAGTATTCAGGATTCATGCGAAGGCCGAAAGACGGAGTGGTATTCTCGGCGAGAACCTTGCTTCCGGCGAGACGCGTATCCGCTGCCAGGCCGTCCTCTTCTGCGGCGGGCGCAGAAAACTGCCCGGCGCAAGTGCTTTTCGCGAAGGAAAGAGCGCGTTCGCGGTGGACCTTCCACTGGGAGATCGAGTTGAAGATGATATGATCGCAGATCGGAAGGAGCTTCTCCATATCTTCGGCCGTGAAGGCGGGCGCGTAGACATGCGTTTCTTTTCCGAATGGTTTGCCCATCTCTTCGTATCCGAGGCGGGCCTCGCAGTACCCGCTGGCGGTGGTGCCACTTAAGTACCTGGCGAGCTCGGGGTAAGTCGCATAGCACGAGTAGGCCTTCTGGGCGAGAAGGATGTGCGCGCCGGAGCGGTCGGCGACGTCTTTCAGGCGCTCGGCATTACGGCGCAACGCCGGCATATCGACCACGAACGCCGGGGTCGGGACTGTGTCCAGAGAACGGATATTTTCCATGCATACACCTCCCAGAACAGGTACTTACGGATAGATTATAAATGAAAGAGACCTATTTTGATATGACAAAATAGAAATCTGCGATGACCTGTAAGATGTGTGAAAGAATTCTGTTATTATGTGTGAAAGGGGTGAACCATGAAGGAAACGGATGATGCGAAAATCGTACAGATGTGCTGGGAGAGAAGTGAAAGAGCGCTCTCTGCGATTGCCGAGAAATACGGCCGGTTCTGCATGTCGATCGCCAGGAACATCCTCGGAAGCGCCGAGGATGCCGAGGAGTGCGTCAACGACTCGTACCTCGCGGTCTGGAATAGCATCCCTCCGAAAAGACCTTCGACCCTGGCTCCTTTCCTTGGCCGGATTACGAGAAACCGTGCCTTGAATATGTATAAGCAACATCACGCAGAGAAACGCGGAGGATACGGCCTCGACCTTGTCCTCGAAGAACTGGAGGAAGTCCTCCCTAGCAGAGAATCGGCCGACAGCGAACTTCTGGAGAAAGAGTTCATGGAGAATGTGCAGCGTTTCCTTTCTTCTCTTCCTCCCGAGAAGCGGAGGATCTTCGTGCGACGCTACTGGTACGCGGACAGCGTCAAGGACATCGCGGCGGCGAACGGTGCTTCGGAGAACAGTATCTCCGTCGCTCTGCACCGTATGCGGAAAGACCTGCTCATGTACCTGGAGAAAGGAGGCCTGTCAGTATGAACGGCGAGAGAATCTTCGAATTACTGGGAAATATAGATGACTGCTGGATCCTGGAAGCGCAGGAACCGACCACTGCTTCGGAAGTATCTGCCCTGGAGCCGACGATGAAAGAGCGCCTGCGCAGTTTCTACGCGAGCGGATGGCCGGTGGCGATTGCGGCGGTACTTCTTATGACCATGGGAATCGGTGTGATCCTAAAAGGAACGCTCCGGAACAAGGATCCGGAGACGGGGGTTTCCGTCGAGACACATGCTACTGAGGAAACGCATGTGATGGTTTCTCAGGTAAATGAGACCGGTGCCGGTCCGAACGGCGTGACCGAAGCGGGTCCGGGAGTCTTTGACTCGACACCGGATGGCGGTACGGAGACCGATCCGAAGTCCGGTGGGGCTGGCATGATCCCGAAAATACCGGAGGACCGCACGATCGTACTTACCGGAGATCTGATCACGGACGAAGAAGCGGCAGTGTATTTCGAGAGCGAGATGAGATTCATTTGTGAGGGGCTTCGTGCCATGGGCGTGTCGCTCACAGATCCGCATGTCTCGAGCACGGGCTATTGCTACGTGCAGTACGGGGGATATGAAGGGGAGGGACTGACGGTGCATCAGAACTTTCGGGATTACCTGCTTTATGACGGGGAGGAGCTCGTCTCAATCGTGACACTTTTCCGAATTCAGGGGGAGGATGGCCGCATCCACAATTCTCCGGCTTTTGGCGGTGAATGGATGAAGGGATACGGTGAGTGGCTCGCGGAGCATAAAGGACAGGAACTCCTCTTCGTGCGGGCCGGAGATGCCGAGTTTATTCTCGCGCCAAACGGCGACTATACGAATCCGGCCGGCATGGAGAAGGAAGAGATCGATCAGTACTTCGAGGGCATCGCGTATCCGTATGAGATCTTCTACTGCGAAGCGGCGACCTACACGCCTTAGGAGAAATCGTCGGGATGTTTATCGGGATTCAACGATCGTCTCTCACGATGATCCGCGACCATATCTTTATTTCTCTCTGAAATACACGACGACGCCGTCTGTGACGGAGGTGGCGACGGACTTCACGTTGCTGTCCTGAAGGAGCATGTTCCGATCGTTGTCATCGCTAAGGAAAGCTACCTCGATCAGGGCGCCGCAGAGACCGTGCTCGCGCAGAACCGCGTAATTGTCTGCGCTGGTGGGATAACCGTTCGTCTCGAACTCCGGGATGTTTCCCACGATGTTGTCGTACAGGCACCAGGCGAGAAGCTCGTTGTCGTCGTTTTTACGGCCATAGTAATCTTCGCGGATCGGGAAGTCTGAACGCTGAAATTCACTGTTTGTCTCCATCTGGCGATGCTCACTCTCGATCACGGAATCGTCGGTAACGTAGTAGATCTGTGTGCCGTGCTGCTGCCTGCTCTCGCTGGAGTTCAGATGTACGGCCAGGAAGATCACGTTATCCAGTTCATACTCCATATCGAAGAGATCCTCGAGATCTTCACCTACACCGGAGCCGACCATGATGCCCATACCGCCTGATGCGACGGTGTCTTCGTTGATGTCGATGCACTGCTGCAGGAGCCATCTGAGTTCGTCTGCTCGATCCTTCGAGAAGGGGAGTTTCCCCTGTTTCTCGGCGATGTCCAGACAGATGAGGTGTGTCTGCGCGAGACGGTTATAGAGGGATATCCAGCTGTTGTCGGTGCGAAGCATGTAGACGTTCGCACCACGAGCCACGAGATCGTCCTTGATCGCATCAGCGATACGGAGATTGAATTCACATTCGTAGTAATCCGGTGCATCGAAGGGGAAGACGCATCCGGTGTCCCGGCCGCCATGTCCCGGGTCGAGAATGACAGTATAGCCTGTAAGATCGCCACTGCCGTAACCTTCCTCGAGTAGATATCCCGCAGAACGACCGGACCCGTCTTCTTCGTAATCTCCATACTCTTCACCGGAGTAATTCTTATCCGCATTCTTCTTACTCTTGTGGTTCTTTTTCTTTTTCGAGGAGGAATCGGAAGAGGAGAAGAAGGAACGGAACGAAGCCAGATCTCCCTGCCGGTCAAGAAGGATCATGCAACCGGTAAGACCGCCCATCACTAGTACTGCCACGAGCAGGAGAACCGCGAAGCGGTGACATTTGGAACTTTTTTTCTTCTCTGCGCCTTCGTGTGTAGAAGTCCGTTCTTTTCCGGCTTTGTTCGGATCCGGTAACGGCCTTACGTTTCTGCGCGGACCGACGATCCTGTCAGCAGCGGCACTTTGCGCTTCAAAAGCATCGACTAACGGGGTATCTTTTTCCATGTTTCGTTTCTTCACACTATCACCTTTTGCCGTGTATACGGACTTCCTTGTTTTCGGCATCATTATAGAAAACTGATTCCGTGCGAAAATGAACGATTTGTAATACTTCGCTCAAAGTGACAAATCAGTTATCTGATAGTCCTTCCGGGATTCGTGGAGAATAGAAAACGAGGTGGTCTCTCCGTGATGCGAATCACTTTTGAGACCACCTCGTCAAACACGTATCAATGATGGGCGATATTCTTTTCCTACTCGTCCCAGACCAAGAAAGGACAAGGTGAGCAGAAGAGCTTACTCGACCTCGACCGGATTGAAGTCCTCGATCCACGGCAGGCCCCACTTATTGAGCGCATCCATGAACGGATCCGGATCGAACTCTTCGATATTTTTGACGCCTGGGCAGTTCCAGGTACCGTTCATGATGAGCATCGCGCCGATCATGGCCGGAACACCTGTAGTGTAGGAGATGGCCTGGGAGCCGACTTCCTTATAGCACTCCTGATGGTCACATACATTGTAGAGATAGTATGTCTTCTCCTTGCCGTCCTTTTTGCCTCTGAAGATGCAGCCGATGTTGGTCTTGCCGACGGTTCTCGGGCCGAGTGTCGCCGGATCCGGGAGCATGAACTTCAGGAACTGGAGCGGTACGATCTCGTGACCTTCATAGATGACCGGCTCGATCGAGGTCATGCCGACGTTCTCGAGGCACTTGAGGTGTGTCAGGTAGCTCTGGCCGAAGGTCATGAAGAAGCGGATACGCTTAATGCCCGGGATGTTCTTCGCGAGGGACTCGATCTCTTCGTGGTGGAGGAGATACATGTCTTTCTCACCGACCTGATCGAAGTTATAGACTCTCTTGATCTCCATCGGTTCGGTCTCGACCCAGTGGCCATCTTCCCAGTAGCTGCCCTTCGCAGAGACTTCGCGGATGTTGATCTCCGGGTTGAAGTTTGTGGCGAACGGATAGCCGTGGTCACCGCCGTTACAGTCGAGGATATCGATGTAGTTGATCTCATCGAAATGGTGCTTCAGCGCATAGGCCGAGAAGACGCCGGTTACGCCCGGGTCAAAACCGGATCCGAGAAGGGCGGTGATACCAGCCTCCTTGAAGCGGTCTTCATATGCCCACTGCCACTTGTACTCGAACTTTGCGGTATCGACCGGCTCGTAGTTCGCGGTATCTACATAAGGAGTCTTGGTCGCAAGGCAAGCATCCATGATGGTCAGATCCTGATAAGGAAGTGCCAGGTTCAGGCAGACATCCGGTTTGAATTCTTCCATGATGGCGACCAGTTCCGGAACTTTATCTGCATCGACCTGTCTGGTGTGGATGATCGTCTTCGTCGTCGGCTGAAGCTTCTCCTTCAGTGCGTCACACTTACTGAGTGTCCTGCTCGCGATCATGATCTCCGTGAAGACCTCGCTGTTCTGACAGCATTTCGCGATGGCCACCGAGGCTACGCCACCACAACCGATGATAAGTGCTTTTCCCATAGTAATCACTCCTTTGCTATATGTAATTCGTTAAGATTCGTTCGCTATATTCCTGTTGGCGTTTGCCACCGGTTACTTTCCGTATTTCATGATCAGCGTCTCCCGAAGGATCTTCAGCGCCAGTGCAGTGCTGCATCCGCTCGCATCGTAAGGCGGGGAGAGCTCTACGAAGTCGAGTCCTACGAGGTTGATGTCCTTAAGCTGCATCAGGCAGATCCGGAGATCTTCGAAGGAAAGACCGCCCGCTTCCGGCGTGCCGGTTCCTGGGAACTCCCGAGGATCCAGTACGTCGAGGTCCACGGTCAGATAGACCGGGACGGGTTTCTCGGAGAGTCTCAGAAGTGCAAGTACCTCATCGAAGTTATCCGCTCTGAAACGCTCCATCTTCGTATGTGTCTTCGCAAACTCGAATTCTTCCTTCGTGCCAGAACGGATCCCGAACTGGTAAATCCGGCCGTCGCCCACGATATCGTGGATGCGGCGGAGGACGCAGGCGTGCGAGAGTTTAGCTCCGATATAGTCTTCCCGGAGGTCGCAGTGGGCATCGAAGTGAAGGACTACAACGTCCGGATATTTCTTCGCAACAGCGCGGAAAGCACCGAGGCTTACGAGATGTTCGCCACCGAGCATGATCGGGAGTTTCCCGTCATCGAGGATGCGGGTCGTCTCCTGCTCGATGAGGTCCAGTGCCTGCTCCGCATCGCCGAAAGGAAGGTCCAGGTCGCCGGAATCGCAGATCGGGGCATCCTCGAGATCTTTGTCCTGGTAAGGACTGAAGGACTCGAGCCCGATGCTCTCATTTCTCATCGCGGAGGGACCGAATCTCGTTCCCGGGCGGAAGGAAGTAGTGCCGTCAAAAGGTGCGCCGAAGATCACAGCCTCGGCGTCTTCGTACGGGCAGTTCAGTGCGAAGAAGTTTTTCTCGATTCTGTCGACCATCAGGCTTTTCCTCCCAGTGTACTTGTCGTGTCATTATTCGGAAGCTCTTCCATGGCTTCGAGGAGCCGCTGGACATAGTTCGGAAGAGCAAATGCGCCGCGGTGCAGGTTCGTGTTGTAGTACTTCGTCTCGATCCCGAGTTCTTTCCACGCGGCGGCACGCATATCTCTTACGGGGTGGTACTTCTTCGAGGCGAACCCGAAGAGCCAGTGACCGGACGGGTAGGTCGGAATATGTGCCTGATAGACCTTGCATACCGGGAAGTTCTGGTGGATGCGCTTGTGCGCACGCTGCATGGCACGGGCGTCATTCGCGTAGAAGGGACTCTCGTTCTGATTGACCATGATGCCGTCTTCCTTGAGCGCGGTGAAGCAGTTGCCGTAGAACTCCTTCGTGAAGAGACCTTCGCCCGGTCCGAAAGGATCTGTCGAGTCGACAAGGATCAGATCGTATTCGTTATCGTGATGGCGGACATACTTGAGCCCGTCTTCGAAGTGGCACTGAACACGCGGATCGTCGAAACCACAAGCGGTGAAGGGGAGGTACTCCTTAGCGATGCGAACGACTTCTTCGTCGATCTCGACCACGTCGATGTGCTCGATCGTGTCGTAGCGGGAGAGTTCTCTGACCACGCCGCCATCACCGGCACCGATGACCAGTACTTTTCGCACGTCCGGATGCACACACATCGGCACATGCACCAGCATCTCGTGGTAGATGAACTCGTCCTTCTGGGTGAGCATCATGTAGCCGTCGAGGGTCAGGAAACGTCCGAACTCCGGTGACTCGAAAACATCGATCTGCTGGAAGTCGCTCTTTCCGCTGTAGAGTTGCCTGTCTACTTTGATCGAAAGCTTGACATGCGGGGTATGAAATTCAGAAAACCAAAGATCCATAGCCTACTCCTTCGTTCACCAAGTTTCATGGCTTAAAACCAACACCTATATAATACCACCATATAGACGTAAGGCATAACGTAACATGAAGTAATGGCAGGATCGTATTTCCGATATACGACCGATTTATTAGAAGCCGAAACTCAACTCGATGCTGAGGAAGCTGCTGCACTGGCGGCAATTATCGCGCAGATCGCCGCGATTTCAGCCGCGATGACCGCAGAGATGATCGCCGAGATGGCGCTGTTCTTCGCTGTGGCATCCTTTCCGTCTGCATATGCATCGATCACGATCGCGGTCGCGATCATGTTGCGGATCCTCTTGCCCGCACCCAGCGCGCCCATGCCGCGGATGCTCTTGAGTTTTGCGCTGACCTCCGCGATGTGGCCACAGACGAGGCTGCGGTCGGACTTATCGACGATCATGGCAATCGCGGCAACGATCGAATATGCGTTGGAATCGAAGTTTACGCCGTACTCCTTCAGGATCCGTCTTGTCTGCTCAACGGCCTCCGCCTTTTCCGGCGATGTCCCGTCAAAAACGCTCGTGACGCATGCCAGAAACTGGACCTTATTCTTATGATGAAAGTACTTCCGAAGCGCCTGGAAATCCTCCTCGCAGCGGACTGCGAGCGCCTTTGGATCGATGCTGGAGATCGCCATCAGAGCACAGTTTGCGAGATCCTCACGTCCGGTGATCATCGGATGGTCGGAGTGCAGGAGCTTATAGATTTCTCTGGTACGGGCGATGACCGCATCGTACTCGCTGGGCATACAGTTCTGATAGATGATCACGGCAGCCAGCACGAGGTAGTCCGAATTCATGAACTTCTTATCGAGCGCGTGATGGATCTCGGCGATGCGCGAGAGTGCGACTTCCGGATTCGGATCCTTGGCCACCACGGCCGCAACGACCTGGCTCGCATTACCGTAGCCGAGTGTGGACAGAAATCCACCACTATGACGGACATGCTTCTTCGCCCATTTCAGAGCCTCGATATTAACGGGCTCGGTCTGACCGATAAAGGCCGCCGCACATGCAGAAGCCTCCATGCTGGAATTCAGAGTATAAGCTTTCTTCGCGGTCATGAAATTCTGCGCGAATACATCAATATTTGTGTTGATTTTGGTAAGCATCGTAATGACCTCACTTTCTCTTGTCGTGAGTTCATTTTACGAAACGAAGTTAAAAAATCGGTTAAGAATCCTTCAAGAGTTTCTCAGACTACGACACGGATCGTAGAAAGAGAACTGTCCTCCGCCCCCGTGATCTGACAGCCTTTTTCTTGCGCGAAACGCAGATACTCCAGTACTTCCTCGGTGATCCTCTCTCCCGGTGCCAGAACCGGAATTCCAGGAGGATAGCACATGATGCTCTCGGCAGCGATCCGGCCGACCGAGGATCCGAAATCGACGTGTTCGGTCTTCGCATAGAAAGCTTCCTGTGGCGAGAGAGCCACGATCGGGGCGATATAGCTGTTCGGGATCGACACGAGCGGATCCTTGCCGAAGTGACGGCGGATCTCCGACAGTGCGCCAACCAGACGCTCAAGCTCACGTACACGGTCGCCGACGGAAAGGTACGCCAGACAATTGCCGAAATCCCCGAACTCCATCTGGATATCGTACTCGTCGCGGAGGAGATCATAGACCTCGATGCCCGCCAGACCGACCGGCAGCGTGTGGATGACGAGCTTTGTCTTGTCAAAATCGCAGATGGCTTTGCCGTCGACCAGTTCCGAACCGATCGCATAGTACCCTCCGATGCTGTTGATCTCGGAGCGGGCGTACTCCGCCATATCGATCACCTTATCGAAAAGCTCTTTGCCATGAAGTGCCAGCCTCTTTCTCGAAAGATCCAGACTCGACAGGAATAGATATGAGCCGGAAGTAGTCTGCGTGAGGTTGATGATCTGCCGCACATAGGCCGGAGAGATCTCCGGAGCCGTTCTTTCCCCGGAGGTCTGCATATCTCCTGTACCGCCCACCAGCAGAAAAGAACTCTGTGTGAGCGAACCGCCGGACTTGTGCATCGAGACTGCGGCCATATCCGCACCTGCTTCCATAGCCGAGACGGGGAGCTTGTCTGAGAAGGACAGGTGCGTGCCGTGCGCTTCATCGACGATGACCTGCATCCCGTGCGCGTGCGCCAGATTGACAATGCCACGAAGATCACTGCAGATTCCGTAGTAGGTCGGATTGTTGACGAAGATCGCCTTCGCATCCGGATTCTTCCGGATCGCGTTCTCGATATCGGGAAGCGTCATGCCGAGTGCGATACCGAGCTGCTCGTGCGCACCCGGATCCACATAGACAGGGATGGCACCGCAAAGGACCATCGCATAGATGACACTTCTATGGACATTACGGGGAACGATGATCTTGTCTCCTCGGGCGGCCACAGTAAAGACCATGGCCTGAACAGAAGACGTAGTACCGCCAACCATGAAGAACGCCGCACGCGCACCAAAGGCCTCGGCTGCAAGTTCTTCTGCATCTTTGATGACGGAGACCGGATGGCAGAGATTATCGAGAGGTTTCATGGAATTGACGTCGAGCGTCATCGTGCGCTCGCCCAGGAATGCGGTCAGTTCGGGATTGCCGCGACCGTGCTTGTGGCCGGGCACGTCAAAAGGAACGACCCGCTCGGATGTGTACTCTTCCAGGGCCTCGGCAATCGGTGCGCGGTTCTGTCTTTTCAGGAAATCGCTGTCCACTTAGTCGTTATCCTCCTCCGGTGCTTCAAAAACATTGGCTCCGGAGAAGATCTCGATCATTTCTTTTCTAAGATTGTTCGTGATCTCAAGTCTGGTCTTCGGCGCGATCTCATAAACATCGGTCTTAAAGAGATAGTTCTGCAGATCGACATCCTTGATGAGCATCTTGGTGTGATACAGATTCGCCTGATAGACATTAATATCGATAGCGTCATAGCGCTCGAGGGTCTTCTTGTCGATATAGTTCTGGATCGACACGATGTTCTTGTCGCGGAAGATCTTCTTGCCGCTGACGTCACGTGTGAAGCCGCGGACGCGGTAGTCCATCGTGATGATATCCGAATCGAAGCTTCCGATCAGATAATCAAGAGTCGATAGCGGGGAGATCTCGCCACAAGTCGCCACGTCGATATCCACGCGGAAAGTCGCGATAGCCGTATCCGGATGGTACTCGGGATAAGTATGGACGGTAACATGGCTCTTATCGAGATGGGCGATGACTGTCTCGGTCTCAATATGCGGGATCATGGACTCCTCCGCGATGAGAAGAGTAACGGATGCGCCCTGCGGTTCATAGTCCTGCTTGGAGATACTCAGGACCTTCGCGCCGATCATCTCGGTCAGGTTGGTAAGGATATTCGTCAGACGCTCAGAATTGTACTGCTCGTTGATATAAGCAATATAGTCCTTCTGTTCACGAGCGGTCTTAGCATAGCACACATCGTAAATATTGAAACTGAGGGATTTGGTCAAATTGTTAAAGCCATAGAGACGAAGCTTCTCGTGCGCCATATGAACCATCCTTTCCCGTTATTCTGACCTGAGAACAAAACACCCGGAGCCTATCCGTCCGGAAAAGAAGAGGTCCTGTGCCAAAGCTCATCGCACTCTTATTGATTATTCACAAGTCAGGTCGCGTCCTCACACCTCTGATCGAAGCGCTTCCTTTGGTTATAAAGTAACCAACTTATAAACATTAAGGGAATTCTTGCTTCCCACTCAATAAGGCAGTTCCTGAAAACTGCCGCTTCGGCACTCGCCGCAATGACAAAAAGATATCACGGATAGCGCGTTTTTGCAATAGTTTTATGAATATTCATACTTTGGCAAAAGAACTTTGTTGAGCGTGCTTTTGGTGACGTGCTACAATTGCCATAGTTGTTCTAATGAGGCGGAGGGCGATACCATGAAAAAAGCACTGTCCGGATTACTAACGTTCGCAATGATTCTTTCCATCACAACTGCTTGCAACAGGAGCACTTCAGATAGCAATGGGGAATCTTCTCAAATTGCCTCATCCATCACGAGTGAACCGGCAATAGAGACAGAGCCACCTGAACCGACCAAAGGAGAGCTGCTGTTCAGAAAGGACACGGAAAAAGAACCGGGTTCTTTTCGACGCGTAAAACTGGATCATTCTCTCGAAGAGCTGGGCACCTATTCCGCATATGGGAACACAGCAGTTCCTCTAGAGAATAGTTTCCTATGCTCTTGTGTCATTGACAAGGAAATAACTCCTGAAGATTATGAATGTATGGGGTTCTACGTTATGGAGTATGACTATGAAGGTAATCGTCTCGACTATCACAAACTGGACGAGATCGACTCCGAGCAGGCGGCATACTTCCTGACTGATCAGAACAGGATCCTGCTTATTACCTATGAGTTGACCTATTCCTCCGATGAGACCTGCCTAGTGTATGAATATGATCCGCAACAACATGCGTTAACCCTCCTCTTTGAGATCACGATCCCCTACTTTGGAGAGATGAAGTTCGATGCATTTGTCGACGGGAAACTCTATAAATGGCTCGGAGATGAAGAAGCCCCGGAGAACTGCGTATATCAGAGGTATGATCTGGAGGGCAATCTGGAATGCGAAACAGAGATCATTGATTTTACATCTGACACCTATCATTATACTGAGTATTATTCTTATGGAGGGCAAAGCGAGCAATACGGAATAAGCAAATACTTCTGTCAAGGGTTCTGGAGAGAGGATACTTACTATGTTTTGCGAAGTGCAGAGGGTGAGGCGACTTTTGATGTCCTCTGTTTTGATAAAGAGCTTAATAAGATCGACGAATTTCAGACCGATATTGATTCGATGAAACTGTTTTGCAGAGGGGAACAGCGGAATGAATATGTTGCGGATCAAGATGGCATCTATTCATGGAATACGAATGAGGCAGACTGGGAAAGGATACTTTCGTGGGATCAGACGAGTCTCGATTGGGATGCCAAAAAGGTATCTTCATACTGTCAAGTGCTTCTAAATGATCGAATCCTATATGATGAAGATCTACTGTTGCCGGGTGATCCCCTAGATGATCCGGAAGATGAAATAACTATTGTGACGATAGCGGCTACGTCTTTCAGTGGAGCCGTGTATTATGCAGATGATGAAATCTGGTCGAGGAAGCAGTACTATTACGACTACTGCATAGATGATTATGGCAAGATACATGGCTGCTCTCGTTTGGAGCCGATTATAAAAGACTTCCGGGAAGGAAGACTGGACGTGCTGTTAATTAACGATCTATATATGCTCGGTGGGCCGATTTTGGCTGCTCAAGACAGCATGAGATTAGCAGATCAAATCGTCAATGAGGGGGATTGTCTGGATCTTTCGCCTTACGTCCAGCCCTATCTCGATGGTCAGAAAAGAGCATTTTTCCATACGCCGATTTCCTTGATCCCGTTATTCGAAAGAACAGGAAAACAGTATGTATTTCCGGTGGTGGACTTGAGAATGGCAGTGGATACTTTGTTTTCCAATGGCAGTATTCCACTTGGGGCAGAATCTACATACTCAGATTGGATCGAGTATGCCCGTTCTCTGGGATCCGGGAAGAAACTCCTGTTTTATGGAAAAGAAGCCTTCCTTAGACAGTGCCTATCTTACGATATAGATTCATTCATCGACGGGGAAACAGGGACTGCCCGATTTGATTGCCAGGAGTTTAAGGATCTGCTTCTTCTATGCAAGGAGTATTGCGATCAGGAAGGTGGGATGAAAAAAGGTACGGATCCTTTTGAAGATGCGCAGATTACGAGTGCGAATGCGATCTCAAGTACAGGTCAGACCTCCAATGTGCAAAGGATAGGTTTCCCCTCGGCGCATGGCACGGGATACTGTCTGATACCTTGTTCCTATTTTGTCATTTCCGCATCCTGTACGCACCCGGATGAGGCGTGGAAAGTAGTAGAAGGTTGTCTGGAGATAAATGAGCGAAACAGCAATGACCGTATCTGGGCATATTCCTTTTCTGCTACAGATAGTTGGGGATTTGTAGGAGAGGACTGGACTTTTGATAATGATGTCCGCTTGTCGGATATTGCACTAACCTATTTTCCAGACCAGGAACTCATCGATCTGATCGTTGAGGAAGCTAAGAAATATTTCTATGGTGATGTCTCGTTGGAGGACACCGTGCGTGAGATCAACGAGAAAGTCCAGAATGTTCTTGACAGAAGGGAATAAGAGCAGAAAACACATGTTTCTTGCACGAAGGGCTTTCTGGATATAAAATAGTATGGCATTTGTCCTAATACCCTCAGGATAATAGGTCAAAAACGCTTCGGGTCCGATCCCGTGGAAAGCAGGAAAGAAACTATGGTTTATAACAATGTCTTAGAAGCTGTCGGGCATACGCCCATGATCCGTCTGTCAGAGCGGATGGTAGGGAAGGATTGCGCTCGCGTGCTGGTCAAATACGAAGGCCTGAATGTCGGCGGTTCCATTAAAACGAGAACGGCGCTGAATATGATCGAGCAGGCAGAAAAGGACGGGAAGATCACGAAGGATACGATCATCGTGGAGCCGACGTCCGGTAATCAGGGCATCGGTCTGGCGCTGGTCGGTGCGGTCAGAGGATACAGAACGATCATCATCATGCCGGACTCCGTGTCCTGCGAGAGAAGATATCTCGTCGAGCACTACGGCGCCGAAGTCAAACTGATCCACGATGACGGCGACATCGGAAAAGCGATTGACGAATGCCTGAAACTTGCCGAGAAGATGGCAGCGGAAGATCCGAACGTATTCGTTCCCCAGCAGTTCACGAACCCTGCGAACCCGATGGTGCACCGTCACCACACGGGATTGGAGATCCTCGAGCAGGTCGCCGGTCCGATCGACGGATTCTGCGCAGGCATCGGCACGGGCGGTACGCTCTCCGGCATCGGAGAAGTGCTAAAGGCCCAGAACCCGAATATCACGATCTGGGCGGTCGAGCCGGAAAATGCCGCGATCCTCGCGGGCGGAAACATCGGATCCCACCTGCAGATGGGCATCGGCGACGGCCTGATCCCGGAGAACCTGAATACGGAGATCTTCGAAGATGTATATGTCGTAACGGACGACGAAGCGATCGGTACGGCGAAGGACCTTGCGAGAAAAGAGGGCCTCATGTGCGGCATCTCATCCGGCTCGAATGTCGCGGCCGCGATCGCCATGGCCAGAAAACTCGGACCAGGAAAGACCGTCGTGACCGTGCTTCCGGACACCGCCGAGAGATACTTCTCCACGCCGCTGTTCCAGTGAGAGCGGAAATGCAACCGGATTATTGAATTAATAAGGGACTGTGAACCGAGATGGGTCACAGTCCCTTTTGTTTTCCTTGCGTAGAATTATTTATTTAGCGAAGAATGTGAGCAGCTCGCGGTTCACGCGTGCTACAGGAAGTCCCACCACGGCATAGTAGTCGCCGCTGATGGAGTCGATCAGCAGCGCGCCCTGATCCTGGATGCCGTACGCACCGGCCTTGTCCATCGGAGAACCGGTGGCAATATACGACTCGATCATCTTCTCCTGCATGTCGTCGAACTGATGGAATTTCACGTCGGCAAAAGAACTGAACGTGCATTTCTTGTTCCTTCCCTGGATGGAGACGCCGGTGTACACGCGGTGCGTCATGCCCGAAAGAAGCGTCAGCATATGCCTCGCATCTTCTTCATCCCGGGGCTTTCCGAGGATATTGTCCGCTGTGACGACGACTGTATCCGAGCCGATCACGATGACATCATCGCCTTCCACGGTCTGAAGCACGGCCGAAGCTTTCGCACTGGCCTGCGCGCAGGCGACTTCCTGCGCGATCTGGTACATATCGGCACGGATCCCTCGGGCATGGTATTTGTTAATCACTTCCGCCATGACCTGATCCTCGTCGATATCGGCAACAATGACTTCAAAGTCCAGCCCTGTCAGTGACATCAGGTCGAAACGGCGGGGAGATTTACTTGCTAAAATGATTCTGGACATACGGGTCCTTCCTTCCTGTACACGAATTCTTTTTGAAAACGACCTCTTTCTGAAGAATAAGACAAGCGCCGCGCAAAAGAAGCGGGCGCTTGCCGGGATAACAAATGGGATAGATCACTCGATGGGCGTGAGGTTCTTCATGGAGAAGTCGAGGATCGGAGCGGAGTGGGTAAGGGCACCGCAGGAGATGTAGTCGACACCGATCTCCGCGAGCTTACGAAGTCTCTCGATGCTCATATTCCCGGACGCCTCCAGTTCGGCCTTGCCCTTCGCCATCGCGACCGCCTGCGCGGTCATCTCGTCGGTCATGTTATCGAGCATGATGATGTCCGCCTTGGCATCGAGCGCTTCCTGAAGCATCTCCAGATTCTCGACTTCGACCTCGATCTTACGGACAAACGGAGCATAGGCGCGGGCCATCTCCACGGCTTTGGTGATCGAGCCCGCCGCGCCGATGTGGTTGTCCTTGATGAGGACGCCGTCCGAGAGGTTATAGCGGTGATTCGTACCGCCACCGATCCGGACCGCGTACTTCTCGAAAGGACGCATATTCGGAGTGGTCTTTCTGGTATCGAGAAGCTTGGTATCGAAACCCTGAAGTTCTTTTACCATGGAATGGGTGAGAGTTGCGATACCGCTCATGCGCTGCAGGAAATTGAGCGCCGTTCTCTCGCCACTCAGGACTGCGCGGCCGTCTCCTACCAGCACGCCGATCACATCGCCCTTGTGGATCTCGTCGCCGTCCTTGAAGTTCGCGCGGAACGAGGAATTGTCGCAGAGCATCTCGAAAACACGGACGAACACATCGAGTCCGCAGAGGATGCCGTCCTGCTTGCAGATGAGGTCGACCGTCACCATAAAAGGCTCCGGCATGATCGCCTGCGTCGTCACGTCATCGGACGTGATGTCCTCGCGCAGCGCGCGCATGATATAGTCGTCCCACAGGATCGTATTAAGTACACCATTGTTCATAGAAATCCTTGTCCCTCCTCTTGATCTCTTCGAGCACGATCTCTCTGTATTCCGCGGCAAAATCTCTGCCCTCATACTGTGAGAAATCGACTTCTTCGGTCTGTGTCGGTTCATACGGGATGGTCTCCTCGATGTTCTGTGCCGAGCGCTTCGCGAAGACGAGGCTCTCGAGGAGAGAATTACTGCCGAGACGGTTCTTGCCGTGCACACCTGTGCAGGACGTCTCGCCGATGGCGTAGAGGTTATCCATCGAGGTCCTGCCCTTGAGGTCGACCTCGATGCCGCCCATAAAATAGTGCTGGGCCGGAGTGACCGGGAAAGGCTCCTTCAGGATATCGTAGCCCTCCTCCTTACAGTGCTCGAGGATATTCGGGAAGTGACTCTTGACGAGCTCCGGATCGAGGTGGGTGACATCGAGCCATACGAAGCCTCTGCCGTCGATCTCCATCTGCTTCTTGATCGCCGCCGATACGACGTCACGCGGCTGCAGTTCGTCGGTGAATCTTTCCATGTTCTTGTTTCGGAGCACGCCGCCCTCGCCGCGGACCGCCTCGGAGATGAGGAAAGATCTTCCCGGCTTCTCGGAGTAGAGGGATGTCGGGTGGATCTGGATATAGTTGATGTCCTTGAGGAGGACATTATGCTTCAGCGCGATCGCGAGCGCATCGCCGGTGATGTGGCGGAAAGCGGTGCTGTGCTTGAAGAGTCCGCCGATGCCGCCTGTCGCGAGAACTACGGCCTTGCCGAATACCGCGTGAAATGCACCGTCCGCATCCTGTGTGATGATGCCTTTACATACGTTTTTCTCGCAGATCAGATCGATCATGGTGGTGTGCTCGTGAAGGTCGATATTCTTCTTCTCACGCACGTTCTGCAGGAGTTTACTGGTGATCTCCTGCCCCGTGATGTCCTCGTGATGGAGGATACGGGAAGCGGAGTGGCCGCCTTCCTTCGTCAGATCGAGGTCGTCGCCCTTCTTGTCGAAGTTGACGTGGTAGTCCAGAAGCTCACGGATGATGACCGGAGACTGACGGATCATGGTGTCTACGGCCTTGCGGGAATTCTCGTAGTGACCGGCCCGGAGCGTATCCTCGAAGTAATCCTCGTAGTCCTCGGAATCCTTAAGAGCCGCGATGCCGCCCTGCGCAAGATACGAAGCGCTGTTCTCCAGCGTATCCTTCGTGAGCATGTAGATGGACAGATTTTCCGGCAGATGCAGGGCACAGAAGAGTCCGGCGGCGCCGGTCCCTACGATGATGACATCTGTGGAAGTTACGGAATTGGACATAATATCAGCCTCCCCATTGGTGCATTTTCAGCAGACACTTCTTCGCGCGCTCGGCCGTTTCGGGAGCGACTTCGATCGGGTCTTTGTGATCTTTCAGTACGCGGAGAACCTTCTCCAGCGAGACTTTCTTCATGTTCGGACATACCGGACGGGTCTCCGGGAAGAAGAACTGCTTGCCCGGATTGTCCAGTCTCAGACGGTG
This sequence comes from Clostridiales bacterium, assembly GCA_017551625.1. GTDB lineage: Bacteria > Bacillota > Clostridia > Saccharofermentanales > Saccharofermentanaceae > Scatonaster. Next base: position 45,968 of record JAFZLF010000050.1, read on the forward strand.
GGCGACACCGATCTCCGTCAGTATGATGAACTCCTCTGCATCCGTCTCCGCGGCATACTTCAGGATGCCGGTGGTGCTGCCGATATAGTCGGCCAGAGCACGTACCTCGGGATTACACTCCGGATGGCAGGCGACCTTCGCATCCGGATGCTCGGTCTTAAGGGCCTTTACCTGATCGGGAATCATGAAGTGATGGACATGGCAGTAGCCGTCCACGAAGTGAAACTCCTTATCCGGGAACTGCGGAGCGAGGAAGCCTCCGAGGTTCTGGTCCGGGATAAAGAGGATATGCTTGTTCGGGATATTTGAGATGACTTTCTTTGCGTTGGAAGAGGTCACGCACACGTCGCTTACTGTCTTAAGCTCTGTGGTGGAGTTGATGTAGCACACGACAGCGAGGTCGTCGTACTTATCGCGGAACTCCTGCACCTGCTCGACCGTGGCCATATGCGCCATCGGGCAGTCTGCCGCGCGATCCGGCATGAGGACGAGCTTGTCGGGATTTAAGATCTTCGCGCTCTCGGCCATGAACTCGACCCCGCAGAACACGATGACCTTTGCATCCGTCTTCTGCGCCATCTGGCTGAGATAGTAAGAATCTCCGCAGAAATCGGCGATTTCCTGAACTTCGCCATCCACATAAAGATGCGCCAGGATCACGGCGTCCTGTTTCTCCTTCTCCAGAAGGATCTGATCTACGATGGAAGACATATGCCACCCCGTTCTCCGGCCTTCGGGATCAGACCTCTCCGACGGGCCGGTTGATTTAATTTTTCAATTTGACAAAATTTTATCACGCGCCTTCGAAAGTGACAAGGGAAGCGGGAAGGGGTATAATACCTTTACTGTTTAAATTGGGTAATTATGCCCGGCAGGTGATCATATCGGAAAGAAAGGAGCAGTAAGAAGATGAAACGAGATATCATCGGTGATATTTTTCTCGGCGGTGTCCTGCTGTCGCTCCTGTTCCTCTTTACTTTCCCGGCGTATTTCTGCTTCTCGCAGAATGTCCCGCGCGACATTTCACTGACGGAACGCCTCATGAGCGTCTTCTTTGTGCTGGCTTTCCTTCTGACGTGTATCTGGGTCTGCTGGAAGAAGAAGGTATGGGTGATGCTGGGCCTTTCGTTCTTTTCTGTCCTTCCCTATATCCCGAAGTGGTTCCTGCCGAAGGTCAATATGCGCATCATCATGAACGGACGCAGTATTCTTGACTCGTTTCTCTCGATGCTCCTCAACCGCATCTACGAACTGAGCCATGCCCCGTTTACCGGGCTTCTCGGGATGGCTTCGGAGAAAACCGTAGAGGATCTTCCCTATGCGATGCTCCCGATGGTACTGATCTCCTATATTTTCTCGCAGATCGTGCGTTTCTACTATAACGCCTATGTCACCGAGAAGAAGCAGATCCACGATTTCAATCACTTTAGAAAAGCCAACGATATCCGCAGGCCTGCATTTGCGGATCTCGAAAATACAGAGCCGGCTCCGGCTCCGGCGCCGCTCGGTACAGTCGTCATGAACGAGAATGCCGAGATCGCGGCAGAGAGTTTCCCGACCAAGAATGTGGAAGCGGAGCAGACGATGCAGCATAACCTGTCCTCGGATGCTCCGGCAGCTGCCCTTCCGGGAGACACCCAGGCAACGGCCGTGATCGCGCTTCCGGCCCATGCCCCGACATCGAAGACACAGACAGCCGAAGCGACCAAGGTCATGGGAATCCCGCCCCCGGCCCCGGCTTCCTCTCCGAAGGAACAAACGCAGGTAATCGCGCTTCCGTCTTCGGATCTGGCCCCTGAGGAGCCCGAGGAGCCGAAGGTGATCGCTCTGTCTGCCCACGCACCGACATCTTCGACAAAGAGCGGTGAAGATATGCCGGAGAACACAAATGAAGAAAAGACGGATCCTGCTGAAGATCCGGAGGATAAACAACTGGATTTCCCGGATGTACACGGCGAGGCCGAGAAGATCGATGTCTTCGGGGACGATGATCTGCCGTAAGAAAAGAACAGAGAAGGAGAGGAAGAGAGAATGTCGACAAACAAATCTTTCTGGAGGACCTGGCTTGAAGGTTCGAAATCACATAAGACTGCGGAAACAGTAGCGGAAGATCCCCTTGAGGAGGGCCTTAAGGATCTGAACTGGTCCGATGAAGAAACTGCGCGAAAGGTCAAGACCGAGGAATCTTTTGGAGAAGAGATCGGCAACGCCACGTCCCACGGCGTCATGGCGGCCTTCATGCTGGGCATCCTCCCGTATGCAGCCGTACACGCCTATCTTCGCGCCAGAAGCGGTAACGCGATCCTCGATACGGTCGCGATCTCGATCTTCTGCATCGGCACATTCCTGATGTTCCTGATGTCGACGATCGACCACACCATGAAACACGGCACGAAGCAGAAAGCGCTCTACAACCGCCTCGACCATATCATGATCTTCTACGCGATCGCCGGAACATATACCCCGATCTGCCTGACGATCATCGGCGGCAGATGGGGGCTCGGTCTTTGCATCGCCCAGTGGCTGGTGGTGATCGCCGGCACGCTGAAGAAAGCGATCTCTTTTTCCAAATCAGCGGTATCCTATGTCTTCTCGACGCTTCTTTACCTGCTGATGGGCTGGATGATCGTCCTTTGCTTCCCGATCCTGTATGCCCAGACGAACCACGTGACTTTCTGGCTGATCCTGGCCGGAGGCATCTGCTATACGACCAGTGTCATCCTGTTTTTTCTGCGTTTCAAGTTCGCGCATATGGTCTTCCACCTTCTGGTGGACTTCGGTGCCATCTGCCACGTGATCGCACTTTGTTTCTTCGTATAGAAATGTCGCTTCACATAAGCGTCAGAGAATAAAAGGAAAAAGAATAAAAAGAGAAGGAGGAAGGAAAATGAAGAAATTCGTAAAGTGTACCGCGATGCTTCTCGTCGCAGCGATGATGCTAGGAATGGCATCCTGCTCGAAGGAGACCGAGGAGACGAAGAAGAAAAAAAAGAAGACGAAGAAAACGACGGAGTCTTCGGAGACGACAGATGAGCCAACGGAGGATCCTACTGAAGATCCGACATATGACCCGACGACGGATCCTACGGACGAACCGACGGATACGTCAGGGGCACCGACGGATACGACGAAAGCTCCTACCGGAACGGCAGGAGCAAACGGCCTTCTGATCGATGTCCCGGAAGAGGGCTGCGCCATCAGCATGCCTACGGATGAACGATTCTTCTATACCATGGATCTGACTCTGGATACTGATGCCCATACGATCGGCGGTCATGTCGATTTCGAGTTTTTCAATACTTCCGATGAAGACTGGGATCAGCTTTGTTTCCGTGATTATCCGAGCCTTTTCATTGAGAATAAGAATGTCGGAGCTAAGAGCAATGTTACGCTCAACGGTGCGCTGACCGAGATCAAGAATATCACGGACGGCCGTGATCAGAGTACTATAGAATACACGCGCGATGACGATGTCTCAGTCGTCTGGGTCCCGCTTCAGACGAAACTTGCTCCGGGTGAGAAGATGACGCTTTCCTATGATTTTGTCGCGACGATCCCGACGATCGCCGACCGCTTCGGCGTGAAGGACGATGTCTATAACGTGACGAATTTCTATCCGATCCTCGCAGTATATACGGAGGATGGTTGGTCTCATGAAGCCTACTACAACATGGGTGAATGTTTCTTCTCCGAGCTGTCGGACTATGACGTGACCCTGACTGTTCCGGAGGACTTCATGGTGCTGTCCACCGGAGTAACTGTCTCTGAGAATGTGAAGGGCGTCAATAAGACCTGCAAACTCGATGGTACGTGCGTCAGAGATTTTGTATTCTCGTGCAGTCCGAACTTCAAGCTCATCGAGGGCGATTACGAAGGTGTCCACATCAATGTCGTGTACGATGAGGCACATCCGGCCTCCTCTTCGATGGACGATTGTCAGGCGGCCTGCCTTAAGGCAGCACAGGACTCTCTGGCATCGCTTGGCTCGGCGCTGGGCAAGTATCCGTATCCGGAGGTCGATATCGTTCTTGCTCCGATCGATGCCGGCGGTATGGAATACCCGAATCTGGTCATCATCACGGTGGATAGTCTCTATTGCTCGACGAACAGCTATCAGACGATACCTTATCAGTTGATCTCCGGTGTCATCGCACACGAGCTGGGTCACCAGTGGTTCATGGGCATCGTCGGCAGCAACTCCGGACTGGAGCCCTGGCTCGACGAGTCCTTCGCCTCTTATACTGAAATCATTTATTTCAGTTATATGGGTGCAGATGAGGAAATCACCTATTACTCTCGTGATGTCCTCGATCTGACGGATAAGACGATCGTGCAGGCTCTGTTGGCCATGGATGCGGTTCCGATCAATCGTCCCCACTACACCTTTAGTAACGATGATTCCTATGTGACAGCGGCCTACTATGTAGGAGAGATGGCACTGTACCAGATGGAAGAGATCCTGGGAACGGAGGCCTTCCGCGGTGTTCTGCGTGAGTATGTCCGGAGAAATGCTTTCACCAATTCGACGGAAGCTCGTTTCTTCGAGACGCTTTATGATTGTGTGGGCACGGATAATGAGGATCTCAATAACCTGATCGCAGGTGTTTTCCAGAGATAACGAGGTGGAGACCCCGGCAAATGAGCCAATTTACGCGACAGATGTAATCTTTTCTTGCATTATCGGATATTGCGAATTATAATGGGGCGTGCTGACATTTTAGAAATGAAGTAAAGGAAGGGCATAGATATGTCTAAACAGTCCGACAGGTCATCCAAAGCGAAGACCAGAAAACATATGAAAACGTCTAAGAAGAATAAGATCATCATCACCATTTCGGTGGTCGTGCTGGTGCTTCTCGTCTTCTGCTATTTTGCTTATGTAACGGGTCTTCCGGCCAAGGTACTCCCGGGTGCCAAGATCGTGCATACGGTGGATGGTAAGGAGAAAACGGTAGAACGCGTAAGCATCGTCGAGATGAATTACTACTACTCTTCGACGCTGAGCCAGTACACTTCTTATGGCATTATCGGAGCTAATGCGGATCTGGATGCCGTGTACAATTCGAACAATGGTCAGACCTACCGCCAGATGCTCTGGGAGAATGCGGCGAACATGGCGCAGACCCAGTACCTCCTTTCTGAGGCGATCGATAATTCCGGATTTAAGCCGGTCGCGGCCGATAGGTATGTCGAGGATCAGATCGATTCGATCCGTGAATCTGCGAAGTACATGAACACTCTCCGCGGGACGAACATGACCACGGACCAGTACCTGCAGAATATGTATGGTCCGGGCATGACTGTACAGATCATGCGTAAGATCCTGTACCGCCAGGCGGTGATCGATGAATTTAGAGCATATGCCCAGCAGACTACATTTGTGCCGGATCAGGCGAAGATCCAGGCGAAGTTCGACGAGAACCCGTCCGACTATACATACTGCCGTTTCCAGGTTTACTTCGTATCTGCGGAGATTCCTACCGATGCAGCAGACGACGAGAAGCAGGAACTCCTCGATAAGGCGCTGGAGACCGCGAAGATGATCGCGGATGACTGCACAAATGCCGTCGAGTTCCAGACAAAAGTCAAGCTGGTCTGCCCGGAAGAATACCTTAACCGCATGCTGGAGGGAGAGGACCCGACTTCCAAGAGCGGGCTTACCCAGGAGCAGCTGAAGAGTTATTCCGAAGAGTTTGCGGCGATGTGCTTCGATCCGGAGACTAAGCCAAACACAGGCATGGCTTTCATCGATAAGGACAACACCGGTGCATATGCGATGCTTTTCGAGGAGACCTATATCGAGGAAGAGGCGACATGCGCATATCGTGTCCTGTCTCTGACCGATGATGTTCTCGGAGATATCTCCAATTCTCTCGAACAGAAGGCTCCGTCCCACCAGAAACTGCACGCTGAGGCGGAAGGCTATATGTCTCAGGTTACTTCTGAAGATAAGTTCATCGAACTTGTTAAGAAGTATTCCATGGATTCGGCTACTTACCTTGCCGGCGGATATAAGTCCGGCGTCAAGGAGTCTGATTTCGAGGGCGTAGTCGTAAAAGAGGGTGAAGACCCGACACTTCCGGAAGAGGACCAGAAGCTGATCGCATGGCTCTTTGATCCGGCCAGAAAGAAGGGCGATATGTACATCATCGACTGCGTCGATTCCGTCAAGCTCTATTATTTCTGCGACAATCTGGCGTCCTATCAGGACCTGATCCGTATGAATCTCCTCTCGGAGAATTACACGACATGGTATAACGCGACGGTTTCTGACTCGTCCTATTCCACAGTCGTGAACCATGGTTTGATTGATTTCTTCACATAAGGACGGAGGCGGCCCCGGAAATCTTTTCGGAGATCTCCGGGGATCCGGACACTGCACCTGAAAGAAGAGTACATAAAAAGAAAATATTGAAAAATTTAAAATACTGATTGACACTTGAAACGATCGGTGGTACACTTCTATACTGCGTTACAATGGGTAGGGCTACTTTACCCTTTTTGGCGCCAGAGGTTCCAAGTCCTACGGACAAGGGCATCTGAGAACGTATAGGAAGGTGCACGGTCGTTTTTTCGTGCACACGCAAACGAGATGTTTGTGAAGTCGTGAGGTGATGTGTAATGGTGCGTCCCATCAAGCAGGGAAGAGCAGAGAGAATGTCTTATTCTCATATCGACGAAGTCATCGAAGTCCCGGATCTTATCGAGGTACAGAAGAACTCCTATCAATGGTTCATTGATGAAGGCCTTATGGAGGTTCTCGAGGAAGTATCTCCGATCAGGGACTTTTCAGGTGATATGGAGCTTTCTTACATCGGTAAAGAGTTCGATATCGACCATCCGGCAAACACTATTGAGCAGTGCAAGGAGAAAGACTGTAATTTCGCCGCTCCGCTCAAGGTAAAGGTTCGTCTGGTGAACAAGCGGACCGGCAAAGTCGAAGACCAGGACGTCTTCATCGGTGATTTTCCGATCATGACAGAACATGGTACCTTTATTATTAATGGTGCCGAGCGTGTAATCATCAGTCAGCTTGTCCGTTCTCCGGGCGCATATTTCGACATCATTCATGATAAATCCGATGTTGACCTTTTTACTTCCCAGGTGATCCCGAACAGAGGCGCCTGGCTGGAGTATGAGACGGATCCGAATGGCGTGATCTATGTCCGTGTAGACCGTCAGCGCAAGATCCCGATCACAGTTTTCCTCCGTTCCCTCGGGATCGGTACCAATGAAGAACTGACAGCGCTCTTCGGTGAGGAGCAGGCTCTGGTGGAGACCATGGCAAAGGATACGACCCGCAACCGTGAAGAGGGTCTTACCGAGCTGTATCACAAGCTCCGTCCGGGTGAGCCGGCTACTGTCGAGAGTGCCGAATCCCTTATCAATGGTATGTTCTTCGACCCGAAGCGTTACGATCTGGCGCGTGTCGGTATCTATAAGATTAATAAGAAACTGGCTCTGGCAGCCCGTATCAAGGGACACAAGGCGGTATCCGACATCGTTACCGATGACGGCGAAGTCCTGCTCAAGGCCGGTGAGATCATCACAAGTGAAAAAGCGTGGGAGATCCAGAATGCCGGTATCAACGAGGTCATGATCTTCCCGATCGCCAAGATCGGTGATACAGCCAAGGTCTCCGATAAGCCTTTCAAGGTTATCGGTAATGCCCGTGTGGATTGCGATACCTTTATCCGCGCTTCTTTCTCGGCGAAAGACCTGAAGAACTTCGACATCACGAAGACTCCGGTCAACGAGATGGTCCGTGTTTCTGTCCTGCGTAACATCATCTCGCAGGTGCGTTCTTCTTCTAAGAAGTCGGAGATCGCAGGGAACCTGATGAACGAGCTGCGCGCGCAGGTCACAGAGCTCATGCCGAAGCATCTGACGATTGATGATATCGTTGCTTCTGTCAGCTATCTCCTCGGACTGCAGTACTCTGTCGGTTCGAAGGATAATATCGACCACCTCGGTAACCGTCGTATCCGTTCTGTCGGTGAACTCCTGCAGAACCAGATCCGTATCGGTCTTTCCCGTATGGACAGAAATATCCGTGAGCGTATGAACGCCGTAGGCGATGAGCAGCCGGCCCATCCGAACCAGCTGGTCAATACTCGTCCGGTAAGTGCCGCCATCAAGGAGTTCTTCGGATCGTCCCAGCTGTCCCAGTTCATGGATCAGCCGAACCCGCTCGCTGAACTTACACATAAGCGTCGTCTTTCCGCTCTCGGTCCGGGTGGTCTTTCCCGTGACCGCGCAAACTTCGAAGTCCGTGACGTTCACTCCTCTCATTACGGCCGTATGTGCCCGATCGAGACACCTGAAGGTCCGAACATCGGTCTTATTAACTCCCTGGCAACCTATGCCAAGGTCAATCACTATGGTTTCATCGAGACTCCGTATCGTGTCTATGACAAGGAGAACGGCGTCGTAACGAAGGAAGTCGTCTACATGACGGCAGACCGCGAGGATAACTTCAACATCGCACAGGCGAACGAGCCGATCGACGAGCAGGGACATTTCATCAGCAAGAAGGTCGTATGCCGTCATCTCGACCAGTTCATCGAGGTCGATCCGTCCGGTGTCGATTATATGGACGTATCCCCGAAGCAGCTGGTATCCGTCGCGACATCCCTTATCCCGTTCCTCGGGAACGACGATGCGAACCGTGCACTCATGGGCTCGAACATGCAGCGTCAGGCCGTTCCGCTTATTAAGCCGGAAGCCCCGATCATCGGTACCGGTATGGAGTATCGCGCTGCGAAGGACTCCGGTGTCTGCAAGGTAGCCAAGGAAGACGGACGCGTCACTTTCGTATCTGCGGATAAGATCGTGGTTACTTCCGCTGATGGCAAAGAGCATGAGTACAATCTTACAAAGTATAAGAGATCGAACCAGAGCACATGCATCAACCAGCGCCCGATCGTAAGAATGGGTGAGGACGTCAAGAAGGGCGATGTTATCGCTGACGGTCCGTCCACTGAAAACGGTGAGCTGGCACTCGGTAAGAACGTGCTCATCGGCTTTATGACATGGGAAGGTTACAACTACGAGGACGCCGTTCTCATTAATGAACGTATGGTAAGAGATGATGTTTATACCTCTATCCATATCGAAGAGTACGAGTGCGAAGCTCGTGATACCAAGCTCGGCGCCGAGGAGATCACCCGTGAGATTCCGAACGTCGGTGACGACGCACTTAAGGAACTCGACGAGAACGGTGTCATCCGTATCGGTGCGGAGGTCCGTGCGGGCGATATTCTCGTCGGTAAGGTCACTCCGAAGGGTGAGACCGAGCTGACACCGGAAGAGCGTCTCTATCGCGCGATCTTCTCCGAGAAGATCCGTGAAGTGCGTGATACTTCCGTACGTGTTCCACATGGTGAGTCCGGTATCGTCGTTGACGTCAAGACTTTCACCAAGAAGGATGACGACAATGTCCTCAAGGGCAGCGTCAATAAGATGGTCCGTGTATATATCGCCCAGAAGAGAAAGCTCTCCGTCGGTGATAAGATGGCCGGCCGTCACGGTAATAAGGGTGTTGTTTCCAGGATCCTGCCGGAAGAAGATATGCCTTTCCTGCCGGATGGTACACCGCTCGATATCGTACTGAATCCTCTCGGCGTTCCGTCCCGTATGAACATCGGTCAGCTTCTCGAGGTCCACCTCGGCCGCGCGGCCCGTGCTCTCAACTGGAAGGTAGCGACTCCGGTATTCGATGGCGCAAACGAGAGCGACATCATCAAGGCTTTCCAGCTTGCCGGAATCGATGAAGATGGTAAGACGATCCTCTACGATGGACGTACAGGTGAGCCTTTTGAGAACAGAATCACCGTCGGTGTCATGTATTACCTCAAGCTCCATCACCTCGTTGATGATAAGATCCACGCCCGTTCGATCGGACCGTACTCTCTCGTTACGCAGCAGCCTCTCGGCGGTAAAGCCCAGTTCGGTGGCCAGCGTTTCGGTGAGATGGAAGTTTGGGCCCTCGAAGCATACGGCGCGGCACATACTCTGCAGGAGATCCTCACTGTTAAGTCGGACGATATCACCGGCCGTACGAAGACATATGAGGCGATCGTTAAGGGACAGAGTGTACCGGAGGCCGGTATTCCGGAATCCTTCAAGGTACTCGTCCGTGAGCTTCAGTCTCTGGCACTGGATGTGCGTATCTACTCCGGAGATGAGGAATGCAAGCTGAAGGATGCATCCGAGGATGAGAGCCTCCCGGCTCCGGATCCGGAACTGCATCAGGATGTCAGCCAGTTCGTCAGTGAAGAAGGCCTTATGGTCGGATTCTCCGAGACAGGTGAAGACATGGAAGATAACGATGAACCCTCAGATGATTTTGGCGAGGAAGAGCCGAGTGATGACGCTCTCAAAGAAATCGAGCAGGGCGACGATATGTAAGTCGGGAAGGAGATTGCAATTATATGTTTGAAATGAATCATTTCGAATCCATCGGTATTCGTCTGGCATCTCCGGATACCATCAGAGGATGGTCTCACGGTGAAGTCAAGAAGCCGGAGACGATCAACTACCGTACTCTTAAGCCGGAACGTGACGGTCTCTTCTGCGAGCGTATCTTCGGGCCTCAGAAGGACTGGGAATGTCACTGCGGTAAGTATAAGAAGATCCGTTATAAGGGTATCACCTGTGACCGCTGCGGTGTTGAGGTTACCCGTTCAAAAGTCCGTCGTGAGCGTCTGGGGCACATCGAGCTTGCAGCTCCGGTATCCCACATCTGGTATTTCCGTGGCACTCCGAGCCGCATGAGCCTGCTGCTGGATGTATCTCCGAAGCAGCTCGAGAAGGTGCTGTATTTCGGTGCCTATATCGTAGTGGATCCGGGAACGACTGAGCTTCCGAAGTATGCGATCATCGACGAAGCCGAGTATCAGGATAATGTCGAGAAGTACGGCAAGAATGCCTTTAAGGCCATGATGGGCGCCGAGGCAGTTAAGATCCTTCTTGCGGAACTGGATATCGATGCACTGGCAGACCAGCTGCACGAAGATTACCAGAATGCGACCGGCCAGAAGAAAGCCCGTATCATCAAGAGACTCGAGGTCATCGAGTCCTTCAAGAAGTCCGGAAACAAGCCGGAGTGGATGATCCTGGATGTTCTCCCGGTACTTCCGCCGGAACTGCGTCCGATGGTCCAGCTCGATGGTGGCCGTTTCGCGACCTCTGACCTGAACGACCTTTATCGTCGTGTCATCAACAGAAATAACCGTCTCAGTAAGCTCCTGCAGCTGGGCGCTCCGGAGATCATCGTAAGAAACGAGAAGAGAATGCTTCAGGAAGCGGTTGACGCCCTGATCGATAACGGCCGTCGCGGCCGCCCGGTCACCGGCGCTTCTTCCAGAGCGCTGAAGTCTCTCTCCGATATGCTCAAGGGTAAGCAGGGCCGCTTCCGTCAGAACCTTCTCGGTAAGCGTGTCGACTACTCCGGCCGTTCCGTTATCGTTGTCGGTCCGGAACTGAAGATGCACCAGTGCGGTCTCCCGAAGGAGATGGCTCTCGAACTCTTCAAGCCTTTCGTAATGAAGCGTCTCGTTCTCGAGAACCATGCCTCGAACATCAAGGCTGCGAAGAGAATGGTCGAGCGCGCGACCGATATCGTATGGGATATCCTCGAAGGCGTTATCAAGGATCACCCGGTTATGCTTAACCGTGCTCCTACGCTCCACAGACTCGGTATCCAGGCTTTCGAGCCGGTCCTCGTAGAAGGCCGTGCCATCAAGCTCCATCCGCTCGTTTGTACCGCGTTTAACGCTGACTTCGACGGTGACCAGATGGCTGTACACGTACCGCTTTCTGCAGAAGCGCAGGCAGAGGCCAGATTCCTCATGCTTTCTACTAACAACCTCCTGAAGCCTCAGGATGGTAACCCGGTTACTGTTCCTACACAGGATATGATCCTCGGCTGCTATTATCTGACGATTACCAAGCCGGGTGAGAAGGGCGAAGGCATGGTCTTCTCTTCCATTGACGAAGCTGTTATGGCTTATGGTGACCATCACCTTGAACTGCATGCAAAGATCAAGATCCGTGTGACACGTGAAGTGAATGGCAAGCCGATGACAGGTCTTGTCGAGTCTACACTTGGACGTTTCATCTTCAATGAGATCATCCCGCAGGATCTGGGGTATGTCGATCGCTCCAAGAAGGGCAACGAGCTTGTCCTCGAGTGCGATTTCGTAGTCGGTAAGAAGCAGCTCGCTGATGTCATCTCCCGTTCCATCCGTGTACACGGTATCGGTGCGACAGCGAAGCTCCTCGACAATATCAAGGCAATGGGTTATAAGTACTCTACACGCGGTGGTATCTCCATCGGTATCGAGGACATGATCGTGCCGGATGTTAAGGAGAAGATGGTCCACGAAGCAGAAGAGAAGGTCGAGTATGTCAACAAGATGTACAAGAGAGGTCTTCTCGATGAGGACGGCCGTTATACTTCCGTCGTTAAGATCTGGACTGCTACTACAGACGCAATCACGAAAGCACTTATCGATTCTCTTGGTCAGTACAACCCGATCAAGATGATGGCTGACTCCGGTGCCCGTGGTTCCGCGCAGCAGATCAAGCAGCTCGCAGGTATGCGTGGTAACATGGCGGATACATCCGGTAAGACCATCGAGATCCCGATCAAGTCCAACCTCCGTGAAGGTATGAACGTGCTCGAGTTCTTCATCAGTTCCCACGGTGCCCGTAAGGCTCTGTCCGATACCGCTCTTAAGACGGCTGACTCCGGTTACCTGACACGTCGTCTCGTCGATGTTTCCCAGGATGTTATCGTTACTGAGGAAGATTGCGGTACGGATGACTTCACATGGGTCAAGGAGATCGTTACCGTTGCCGGTTCCAAGGTGGATGTTATCAAGTCTCTGAGCGAGCGTCTGACCGGACGTTATGCGGCAGAAGATATCTACGATGATTCGAACAAGAAGAAGAAAGTGCTCCTTGTCGCGAAAAATGAGCTCATCACCGCTGATGTGGCAAAGAAGATCGAAGCAACCGGCAAAACGAAGGTCAAGATCCGTTCCGTATTTGACTGCCGTTCCCGTCACGGTGTCTGCAGCAAGTGCTATGGTATTAACCTGGCTTCCGGTCAGCCGACGATCGGCGGTGAGGCCGTCGGTATCATGGCGGCGCAGTCCATCGGTGAGCCTGGTACACAGCTGACGATGAGAACGTTCCACACAGGTGGTATCGCAACAAACGAAGATATTACACAGGGTCTCCCGCGTGTTGAGGAGCTTTTCGAAGCCAGAAAGCCGAAGGGTCAGGCGATCATCTCCGAGATCGACGGCATCGTTCATATCACCGAAGATGCGAAGCACAAGAAGGTCATCATCGTTACTCCGGCTACTCCGGAAGGCGAAGCAATCGCGCCTAATCCGAATCCGGACAGCGAGATCGAGCTCGAAGAGAAGAGCTACGCGATTCCGTATTCCTCTACGATCAAGGTCCAGGACGGTGCTTTCGTCGAAGCTGGCGATCAGCTGACAGATGGTACGGTAAGTCCGCAGGAGATCATGAAGGTCAAGGGCGTCCGTGGCGTACAGAAGTATATCGTTTCTGAAGTCGTCAAGGTTTATAAGGGCAGTGGTATCACGATCAACGATAAGCACGTCGAGGTTATCACCCGCCAGATGATGCGTAAGGTGCGTGTTGATGATCCGGGCGATACCGATCTGATGACCGGCAGCACGGTGGATATGTTCGACTACGAAGATGCAAACAAGAAGGCTGAGGCGGCCGGTAAAGAGCCGGCAAAGGGCAAGAGGATCCTCCTCGGTATCACGAAGGCTTCTCTGGCGACAGATTCCTTCCTGTCGGCTGCATCCTTCCAGGAGACGACACGTGTCCTGACAGATGCTGCGGTGAAGGGTAAGGTCGACCCGCTCTACGGTCTCAAGGAGAACGTAATCATCGGTAAACTGATCCCGGCCGGTACAGGTATGCCGAAGTATAGAAATATCACTGCGGTTCCGGTACTTTCGGAGAACAACGAGCTGCTCGGCAAGGATCCGGTCGTGATCCCGAGCATGATTCCGGAAACTTCCGAAGTGTGATCCGGAAGTAACGGCTATAAAAATCAACAAGAGGAGCTGTCGGCATGACGGCTCCTTTTTTGTATAGGATAGTACTTCTGCTGCGTGATCGGAAACACGAATGTAAAATAAGAGAAACGTCACTTTATTTGAAACGGCCGGATGGAGAGAGTAAAATGTTAGGTGATACTGGGAAGCCAGATTTTCCGGCTTGCCCTGACATTAAAACAGGAAAGGATCGGATGCGGTGCGGATCCGGATAGGGAAACGCGCCGGAATTGAGGGATGCGTCAACGCAGAAAAGAACGCAGTACAAGAATGGCGATCGTGGCAATTGCCGTGTGCACCATGATCACGTTCCCGCTCATGATGATCCCAGTCGGTATGCGTGAGAGCACGCCGGCCGGGGTGCTGGTCGGACGCGCCTATGCCGATGCGTATCCTTATGCTGATCAGGAAGGAGAGGCCACGATTGAGGACTGGGCGATCGTCCCGGCCGGAAACCAGGAAGGCGATCCTTCGATCGATCCTGACGATCCGATCGGAGATACTGACCCGGATCAGCTTGAGCCTACGATGCCGCCGGAGCCGACCAAGGGCCCGGAGAAGATCATCGATCCGGAAACCGGTATGGAGCTGATCGTGCTCGGAGAAGGCGAGATGGTCGGTGCCAGTTACATCGATGACTATGAGCAGCAGGATAAGAAGTACGCGGATGTGATGACGGCGCAGGTCATCCAGACCTACGACTCCTCTGATCTTCCGATCGAGATGCTCGATACCAGTGCTTTTACCCCTGTAGAAGAAGAACTCTATATCAAGACTACCAATACCCAGCTCAAAGAGATCCCGAATATGGACTCGACAACGATCGCGAATATCGACCGTTCGGCGGAAGTTGTCCGCATCGCTGTGGGTGACACATGGTCACTGATCCGGACCGCGGATGGCATCGAGGGCTACGTCCTGTCGGCTTCCCTGTCGAAGGAGATGGTCTTTAACGAGATCGACCGTGACGTCTGGGTCAATACGAATGATCTGAGACTCCGTTCGGAGCCGAATACGGAGTGCGAAGTCATCCGTTATCTCGACCGCTGGACGCACCTGCACTGTTCCGGTATCGCTGCGAACCAGTGGTATCAGGTCGAGCTGGACGATGGTACGCACGGATATGTGTATGTTTCGTATACGACGACCAAACCACCGCCGACTCCTACACCGAAGCCGACGCCGAAGCCGAAGAAATCCGGTGGCGGAAGCAGCGGAGGAGGTGGCGGAAGCAGCAGTAACTATACGCCGCCGAAGATCACCGGTGTAAACGGTGAGAGTATCATCAACATCGCAGAGTCCATGCTGGGCGTGGATTACGATTGGTGCGGAGAGAGCAGGAGCGGTGTAGACTGTTCCGGTCTGGTAGTTTACTGCTATAGGCAGGTCGGTATCTCGGTTCCGCATCAGTCGAACTCCATACGATATGTCGGTGCCGGTGTCAGCCGCTCGGAACTCCAGCTCGGTGATGTTATCGTGTATGACTTACGAGGTGGTGACGGCGTGGCCGATCACGTCGCGCTCTACGCCGGAGGCGGATCGGTGATCCACGCTTCCTCCAGTAAGGATGCAGTCGTGTATGGTAATCTCGATATGGGTACCATCCTCACGATCCGGAGATTCATCGGATAAAAACCAGATTAAGAGAAAAGAAGGACCGGTCATCGTGGCCGGTCCTTTTTGCCCCTTCTGAAAAGTTATGGGAATCCCATGTCCGAGAATCGTGCTATACTGAAAACATCAGAAATGATTTAAGGAGGATGAAAGTATGATTGTTAACATTATCATAGGTCTGATTATCGGTGGTCTGGCCGGCTTCTGCGGAAGCAAGATCATGGGCGAGTCAAACGGACTTATCATGAACATTATTCTGGGTGTGGTCGGCGGATTTGTCGCGGGCTTGATCTTCGGTCTTCTCGGACTCGGTGGCGGCGGAATCGTCGGAACATTTATCGTATCGATCATCGGTGCCTGCGGACTCATCTATGTGTGGAGAAAGGTGCTCAAGAAGTAAGCGCTTCTCCGAAATAACAAAAACTAGAGAAAACTCCCTTGCGACTCATACAGTTTGCTTACGCAAAACTCGTCGCCCGGGAGTTTTCTCTATCTTTTGTTTGATGAAAAATAGGGTGTTGACATCTTGGAAGGGCGTTGTATAATGAGATTAGTCAAAGAAAGTCAAAGTCAAAGGCGTAAGTCAAAATTCAAGGAGATGAGAGGGATATGGCAAGACTGGTCGATGTGATCGAGATGATGATCAAAGAGATGCTGGATGAGAATAACGGCGCCGCTGTGATCAATAGAAGTGATCTGGCTGAGCGTGTGAACTGTGTGCCGTCCCAGATCACTTATGTGATCTCTACGAGATTTACGAACGGACAGGGATATATCGTCGAGAGCCGTCGTGGCGGTGGCGGACAGATCAGGATCTCGCGAGTGCAGCGGATGCCGGGGACGAGTTACCTGATGCATACGATCAATTCACTGGGAGATACGATCTCACAGCAGGAAGCGGAGATATTCCTCCTGAATTTCGTGGATTATGGTGTGATCGATCAATCGACGTCGCGACTTATGAAGGCCGCGATATCGGACCGGGCGCTATCGGGGATCGATGCTGATAAGAAAGCTTCGGTCAGGATGGATATCTTTAAGAATATGCTGATCAGTCTGATCACGAAGTAGAAAGTAAAGAGGATATGAGTCGCGGCAAAGTACGCATCGAAAAGAAAGGACAGGAGAACCGGTCAGAGGATCGGAACTCGATGAGGATAAGGAGAAAAGAAAAATGAAATGTCAACGCTGTAAGGAAAGAGAAGCAAACGTAAAGATAATGAAGCAGACTTCGGGCAAAGCGCCGCAGATGCTGATGCTCTGCGATGAGTGTGCCAGAGAGCTCGGGATCGCACTCCCGGGGAATCTCATGGGCGGCGGACTCTTCGGTTCCGGAATCGGTGGAGCAGGACTCGGAGGGGCGCTCGGCGCCGGCGGAAATGCCGGTGTAGCACAGAGCCCGCTGGGTCAGATGGCCAATGCATTACCTAACCCTATCGAGATGCTGGCCGGCGCTTTTGGCGCACCGTTCGGACTGGGATTGGAAGGATTGCTCGACGACTCGAATGAAGAGATCTGCCCGACCTGTAAGATGACGAGAAGTCAGTTTACCAAGAGAGGATTTCTGGGATGCTCGGATTGTTATAATGTATTTGCTCCGTATATCGATCCGATGTTCCTGCGGACACAGATGGGATCGAAGCATGTAGGCAGGAAGCCGGGAGCATCCGGATCCATCGAAATGCCCGCTGAGACGGACGAGTTGCCGATCATCAAGCAGGTCGATACGCCTGCTGATGAGGTGGAGAACCTGTCGGAGGAAGAAAAGGCCAAGCGCCTCCTTCTTCAGGAGAAAGAGAAACTTCTGAAGCAGGCGATAAAGGAAGAAAAGTATCAGGAAGCGGCGAAGCTTCGCGATGAGATCCGTGCGATCAAAGGAGAGGAGGACGACACATGAGCTGGTATCTGGAAGCAGGAAATGACAGTGACATCGTTCTTTCGAGCCGGATCCGATTGGCGAGAAATCTCCGCGGGTATCTGTTCCCGAACTGCATGAACGATGAGTCCAGGAAAGCAGTGCTCGAGAAGGTGTCGGAAGTGTTGACGAATATTCCCGGCAATCCTCTGATGAGGATGGATATCGCACCGTTGCCGCAGACGGACAGGCGTTCGCTTATCGAGAAACATCTGATCTCAGAGGAACTTGCGAAAGGTCAGGAAGGACAGAGTGCTTTTATCTCGAAAGATGAGAACATCAGTGTGATGGTCAACGAAGAGGATCATATCCGGATCCAGGTGATGGCTCCGGGGTTTGCACTCGAGAATACCTACAAGCAGGCGGAAGATATGGCGATCTATCTGGAAGGGATGTTGCCCATCGCATACTCCGAGAAGTATGGCTTTCTGACAGCGTATCCGAGTAACACGGGTACGGGACTTCGGGCCTCCGTGATGGTTCATCTCCCGGTCCTGACGAGCATAAGAGGTATCTCGGCCCTGAAGGATTCGCTCCAGAAAGCAGGCTATACGGTGCGCGGAGCATATGGCGAGAACAGTAAGTCGGTAGGAAATATCTACCAGATCTCAAATACGATTACTCTGGGTATCTCAGAAAGCCGGACGCTTCAGAACTTCGCGAAGATGATCAATGAGGTCATTGCGCTCGAGAGAAAACTGCGGCAGGAGTTCTACGGGAAGAACAAGGAGAAACTGGAAGACCGGGTATTCCGGTCGCTGGGAGAACTGACCTATGCGAGACTGATCTCGTCGGCCGAAGCGATGAACAGATTAAGTGATCTGAGACTGGGCGTGGCCTGTGGTTTTCTGAAAGATGTAAACGAACGACAGCTGATGCTGCTCCTGAATACGATCGGGGATGCGTCGGTCCAGAAGCGGTGCGGCGAGGTGCTGACACCGAAGGATCTGGCCATGAGACGTGCCGATCTGATACGGGAAGTACTTAAGGAAAAAGAAGAGAAAAACAACGAAGATGAGAAGGGGGAATAACCTATGAATATTTCTAGAAGAACTATGGAAATGTTGACTCGTGCACATATGTATGCCGCGTCATTTAACTACACTTTTATCGGAACGGAGCATATCCTTCTTGCGCTTACAGATGAGAATATGTCACCGGTGAATGAGATATTGGACCGTCATGGCGTCAGTAAGAACGATGTCATGCGTGAGATCGTCAAACTCGCGGGAAGAGAACCGGGTGCTTTCGTAGAGAGAGAAGCCGATCCGAACCAGATCTTCACGCAGTGCACCAACCGCACGAAGAGACTCCTGTATCTCGCAGAGTATCTGACGAAGAAGGAAGGAAAAAACGTCGTGGAACCGGAGCATGTTCTCCTGGCGATCCTCCGTGACGGGCAGTGCACGGCATATCGTATCCTGGCGTACCATGACTTTGATGCGCAGTCTGCAAGTGTGGAACTGATCGATATCCTGAGCGAGAGAGCGGAGAACGACAGTTCTCGTTACGAGGAGGAAGCGGATGACGATGACGAGGATGAGGATGAGAACGACGAGGATGAGGAGGTCGATCCGGTATCCCGTTTCTTCGGTGGCGAATCCGTAAAGAGAAAAGGGTCGAAGAGAAACTCCGATGACAAGGAGAAAGACGGAAAGACGAAAACGCTTGATAAATACTGTAAGGATCTTACGGAAGAGGCCAAGGCAGGACGTATCGATCCGGTGATCGGACGTGAAGAGGAGATCTCCCGTGTCATGCAGATCCTCGTAAGAAGAACGAAGAACAATCCTGTTCTGATCGGTGAACCGGGTGTAGGTAAGACGGCGATCGCTGAGGGACTGGCAGTGAAGATGGTGAACAACGATGTTCCGGAACTGCTCTCCGGAAAGAGAGTCCTCTCACTGGATCTGTCCTCGATGGTGGCCGGTACCAAGTACAGAGGTGAATTTGAAGACCGTTTTAAGAAGAGTCTGGAAGAAGCAAGAAAGGCCGGAAACGTCATCCTCTTTATCGATGAACTGCATATGATCATGGGCGCCGGAAACTCCGAGGGCGCGATGGACGCAGCCAATATGCTGAAACCGCTCCTGGCCCGTGGCGAACTGCACGTGATCGGCGCGACGACACTGGATGAATACAGAAAGCGCATCGAGAAGGATTCAGCGCTTGAGCGTCGTTTCCAGAAGGTCCTCGTCAAGGAACCGAGCACGACGGATACGATCCTGATCTTAAAGGGGATCCGAAGCAAGTTCGAAGAGCATCACGGGATCAAGATCCCGGACGATGCCATCGATCAGGCTGTCATTCTCAGCAGCCGATATATCACGGACCGCTTCCTTCCGGATAAGGCGATCGATCTGATCGATGAGGCGGCTTCCCGGCTGCGTATCAAGTCTTCAACGGAACCGGACGAGACAAAAAAGATCGGTGAACGCATCAACGAGATCATGAGACTCAAGCAGGAGGCTGTGAATAATCAGGACTTCGAGACTGCGCAGAAACTCCGTGATGAGGAGACGCTCCTCGAAGAAAAACTCAGCACGCTGCGTCAGCAGGTCGTCAGCTCCGATAAGAAGAAAGAACTGTCGCTGACACCGGATGATATCGCGGATATCGTGGCGAACTGGACCGGCATCCCGGTCAAGAAAATCACCGAGAGCGACGCCGAGCGTCTGAAGACTCTCGAGGAAGAACTCAAGAAGCGTGTCATCGGTCAGGATGAAGCCGTGACTGCGATCAGTAAGGCTATCAGAAGATCCCGTCTGGGGCTTAAGGACCCGAAGCGTCCTTCCGGATCTTTCATCTTCCTCGGTACGACCGGTGTCGGTAAGACCGAACTGGCAAAAGCGCTGGCCGAGATCATGTTCGGGAACGAGAATGCTCTTATCCGCGTCGACATGTCGGAGTACATGGAGAAGCACGATGTCAGCAAGCTCATCGGTTCGCCACCGGGCTATGTCGGGTACGAAGAGGGCGGTCAGCTCACCGAGAAGGTGCGCCGGATGCCATATTCGGTAGTGCTTTTCGACGAGATCGAGAAGGCGCATCCGGAGATCTTTAACTCGATGCTGCAGATCCTGGACGACGGCCGTCTTACGGATGGTCAGGGAAGAGTCGTAGACTTCAAGAATACGATCATCATCATGACATCGAACATCGGTGCGAGGATGCTGACTACATCGGCCGGACGCCATATCGGGTTCTCCATCCCATCGGAAAAGAAGGACGATCCTTTTGCCGATGAGGCCGATGCAGAGAGACTCTATGGCGGCAAGTCCTACAGCGAAGCGAAGGAAGTCGTGATGGAGGAGCTGAAGAAGGCCTTTAATCCGGAATTCCTCAACCGTGTGGACGAGATCATCTTCTTCAGGATGCTCGGTAAGAAGTCCATCCTCCAGATCGTGGATCTCCTGACTGCCGGCCTGAGAAAACGTGTCAACGAACTGGGCATCGATATCGAGCTCACAGATGCGGCCAGAGAACTCCTGGCGAAGAAGGGCTACGATCCGCAGTACGGCGCAAGACCGCTCAAGCGTGTCATCCAGTCCATGGTGGAGGATAAGTTCTCCGAGGCGCTGCTCGACCGTGTGGTCGAATCAGGCAATACGGCGATCGTAGATGTCGAGAACGATGAGATCGTGATCAAGAAGAAAGAGGCACGCCAGCTGGCCACAGCGGAAGAAGAGAAGTAAAGATGATGAGTATCGAGCCGTCTGAACAGAATCGTATTCATGTGACGCTGGCCGGAGAACCGGTTGAAGTCCACTGTCTGTATCCGCAGACAGTGGACTTTCTGGCGTCCTATAGGAGCACAATAGAACAGGAGTCTCTTCCGGATCCGATCCGTGTGGCTGTCGTTCCGGAAGAACTCGAGATGGAGCAGATCAAGTCCGATCGGGAAAGACAGCTCGAAGGTCTGCCGGTACATGTCTGGGAGAAGCCTTATCTGGAGCAGCTCGCGGTGTATCGTAAGATCGCAGATGAAATGCCGAAAAGAAATGTGATCCTCTTTCACGGCTCTGTGATCGCCGTCGATGGAGAAGGCTATCTTTTCACGGCGGTGAGTGGTACCGGAAAGTCAACCCATACCCGGTTGTGGAGAGAGTATTTCGGAGGCCGGGCTGAGATGATCAACGATGACAAGCCCCTGATCCGGATCGAAGAGGGAGCAGTGCTGGCATATGGTACGCCGTGGGACGGGAAGCATCACCTGAGCACGAATAAGGCTGTCCCATTGAAGGCGATCTGTTTTCTGGACCGGGGCGCGCAAAATGAGATCCATCCGATCGATCCGATGGAGAAATACCCGACGCTTCTGCAGCAGATCTACAGACCGAAATCAGTGGAGGGTCTGACCTGTACGATGCACCTTATCGATCTTCTCATGAAGGAAACAAAGTTTTATCACCTGCATTGTAATATGGATATCGAAGCTGCGGAGGTCGCATGGAAGGGAATGCATTAAAACAAAGAGACCGGTTAGACCGTACGGCCGGATCCGGAGAGAAGGCTCCGCTTTCGGGCAGGGGCATAAGCGGAAGTGTACTGAAGGTGATCGCGGTCATCTCGATGCTCATCGATCACACTTCCGGACATGTACTTTCGAAGTATGAGTGGATGTATGCGCCGCTTCTGGAGTTTCAGGGACATAAACTGACGTGGATGTATATTCTCCGGAATTTTATCGGGAGACTGGCGTTCCCCATCTTCTGCTTCCTTCTGGTGGAGGGATTCCTCCATACGAGGAGCCGCTTGAAATATGCACTGAATCTGGGCTTCTTTGCGATCCTTTCGGAGATCCCGTGGAATCTCCTCCATGGAGGCTCTGTCCTGAACTATAAGTCCCAGAGTGTCTTCTTCACGCTGTTGTTCGGACTTCTCGGGATATGGGCACTGGAATACTTTGAGAAAGAGAAGGCGAAAAGTGTCCTGATTGTCGTCGGACTTCTGATGGTAAGCTCCTTTGCACATGCCGACTATGGTGCGAAGGGATATGGTCTGATCCTGGCGATATACGGGCTCAGAAACAGTAAACTCCTCACGGCTGTCGTGGGCTCGGCCCTGACCTCGTGGCGGGCGGGTATCGCATTCATACCAATTTCCCTATATAATGGGGAACGTGGATTTGTGCGCGGAAAGGTCTTGAAATATGCTTTCTATGCGATCTATCCGGTGCACATGCTGGTCCTGTATCTGATCAAACGCGGAGGAATCTGATCTATGGAATCGGAGCACGAGGCGGGCACGCTCTCTTTCGAAGAGTATCTTGCCGAATACGGAAAACTGACATACCGAAATGTCGGGACAAGTATGCTTCCCCTGATCAAGCAGAACCGGGATGCCTTTACGGTCAGGCGCCTCGAGGAGGGAGAGATGCCGAAGCCGAAGGATGTAGTGCTTTTCCGGAGGACCACGTCATCCGGAGAGATCAAATATGTCCTTCATCGCGTATGGAAAAAGACAGGCGACACATATGTCTGCCTAGGTGATAATTGCGTCAATGCAGAGAAGAATGTCCGGCTTCAGGACATCATGGGTATACTGACCGAGGTCAACCGGAAAGGGAAGATCGTCCGTGTGACCGATCGGGGATACCGGCTCTATGTCTGGTTCTGGTGTGTCACAAGGCCGGTACGGATCTTCTGCAAGAAGATGTGGATGAGGGCGAAAAGACTGGGAAAGAAGATATTACGCAGGGGATAAACCGGAGAGCGTATATCGGGAAAAAGAGCGGGGCAGCGGAAGCAGAACGCTTCTTTTTTTGCCCATTGACAAAACGAATGTTCGGTTCTACAATAACCTCACAACAAAACGAACATAAATTCGTGAATGACGGAAGGAGGAACCGGATATGGGTATGGACCTGGAATATATTTATGACGGGACTTTTGAAGGATTTCTGTGCTGCATCTACGCGAGTTATGTGCGAAGAGAAGTGCCGATGCATATCTACGTAGAAGAAGGATTGCCGCTTCTCGGAGAGACGGCGACATGGATCACGACGAACTGGCAGCAGGCCCAGAGTGTCTATGTGTCGCTGAGTAAGAAGATCGGTATTGAAGCCCAGGATATCGTTAAGGAAGTCTTTCTGACACATCAGCCGAATAAGGAGATGCTCCTCTTCCGGTACATCCGTCTGGGGTATCAGGTGGGGCGTGCCGTGATCTCTGCGGAAGATTGGGAAGAAGCAGTAAGAGAAGGACGTCTCAGTGAGAGGGAGAGACAGCAGGCAGAGCTTGTCTTTACTGTTCTCGAGGCCGCCGGGAATTATAAAGCGGAGGTGAAGAATATCGAGGGAAAGCTTCACTTCCGATCCTATACGGATGTCATGATCTCCTGCATTACCCCGAGAAACAGGGTACTTCCGTCTCTGGCGAATTTCTTCGAGAAGAGATTCTCAGATGCCAATTTCCTTCTTTACGATAAGACGCATAAGATGGCGGCCGTGCATAGGGAAGAGGGGACGATGGTGACGCTTTTGAAGAGTGTGAAGCTGCCGGTCCTCTATGATGAGGAGAATGTGTACGAGAATCTGTGGAAGTCCTGGTATGATCACCTTCACATCGAGCTGCCCGAGAATCCCAGATACGCGCTAAACGAGATGAGAACACGGCTGTGGCGTGAGGTCACGGGAGAATGATCCGTCTTTCAATTCTTCCCGTCCGTACTGGCCTGTTGGGCAGGAAGACGCCCGTTTGATAGCGCGTAGAGAAAATGCAGTGCGAAGGGAAGACTGGTCAGACAGGTCAGTAGATCGCAGACCGGATAAACGGCCTCGATACCGGAGATTCCGAAGAAGTAGGGAAGAAGCCAGATCAGAGGGATGAAGTACAGACCCTGTCGGAGGCAGGAAAGAAAAGACGCCTTGAAGCGTTCGCCCATGGACTGGAAGGTCATATTACACATGACATTGACGGCAAGAAGAGGAAGCATGAACGCCTCGAGCCGAAGGGCGCGGGTTCCGATCGAGATGACCTCGGCATCGTCGATGAACATCGGTACCAGCTGTGGAGCGAAAATGAAAAGAGGGATGGCAAACAGCAGCATCACACCGGACCCGAAGACCCAGGTAAAGATAAAGGCGGTCTTCATGCGATCCCACTTTTTCGCGCCGAAGTTAAATCCCAGTACGGGCTGATAGCCCTGACCGATCCCGAGAAGGATGCAGAAGATGAGCATGACTACCTTGGAGAAGATGCCCATGGCAGAGAGTGCAGCGTCACCGGCCAGATCACCGCCCTGAAGATTCAGGAAGATCGTAGAGATGCTGGCCAGTCCCTGACGAAGAAGAGAGGGAAGTCCTGTGAACCAGATGTTTCCGTGGAATGAAAGATCCCGCGAGAAATGTGTAAAGGTGAGCTTGGAGATGTTCTTTCTCAGGATAACGGGAACGAGGAGAAGCAGGAAAGAGACACACTGCGAGATGAGGGTCGCGATCGCGGCCCCGGCGACTCCCATGTCAAAGACGTTGATCAGAAGCGGATCCAGGAAGATATTGAGTACTCCGCCGAAGCCGATACCGATCATGGAGAAGACGGCTTTGCCTTCCCATCGCCAGAGATTGTTCAGTACATAGGAGCCCATCATGATCGGGGCGCCGAGAAGGATGTAACGTGCATAGATCTTCGCATAGGGCAGGGCGGTCGGAGTCGAGCCGAGCATGTTCATGATGGGCTCGATAAAGATCAGTCCCAGTACCGTGATCAGTCCGCCGATGCCCAGCGCGGAGAAAAAACCGGAAGAGAGCGCAGAACTGGCTTTGTCAGTATCCTTGGCCCCGAGCGATCTGGAGATGATGCTTCCGGATCCCATGCCGAGGGTAAATCCGATGGCCTGGATCAGTGCCATGAGCGAGAAAACAACACTGACTGCGCCGGACTGGCTTTTGCCGAGCTGGGAAACAAAGTAGGTGTCCGCGGTATTGTAGATACCGGTCACGAGCATACTGACTGTTGTCGGGACCGCGAGTTTCAGAATCAGCGGACACACCGGCGCCTCGGTCATTTTCTTGTATTGTTTCTGATCATTGGCCGTTCTGCCCATGATAACATATGCCTTTCAGATAATAGCGGAGATTGTCGCGGATGACACCTCAGAGCAGGAAACTCAAGCCCGCGAGTACACCGTAAGAAATCATAGTTACGACAGTCGCGGCGATCAGGACGCCGATGATCGCGGCCAGCAGGGCTTTCTTAAACGGTACTTCGCAGACGGCGGCGATGCCGCTCCCGGTCCAGGCACCGGTGCCGGGCAGGGGGATGGCGATAAAACCGACCAGTGTCCAGAAAGCTGTATTTCCGGCTTTCTCGACTTTCTTGGCAAATTTATTCTCGCAGAAATCTACGATTTTCTTAAGTTTCGGATATTTTCGCATCCAGTCAAAGACCTTCCTGACAAAGAGAAGGATGAACGGTACCGGAAGGAGATTGCCGATTACGGCAACAGCAAAAACGATATACCAGGGAAGCCCGCGGCTGCAGCCGACCGGGATACTTCCACGAAGCTCCACGACCGGGATCATCGAAATAAGAAACACGTATATGGCGTTTTTGATCATTCATTTTCTCCTTTGTTTTCCGTATCCGGAGCACTGTCGCCCGGCGGCGGTATCGCAAACGGGGTTAGGATACCACATTCACGGGGTTACCTTCAAGATAGGCCCGGAGATTTCCGGAGGCCACATCGATCAGGCGGAGCCGGGTCTCTTTCGGAGCCCAGGCGATATGTGGGGTCAGATAGGTATTCGGAGTCGAAAGAAGGGGATTATCTTCCCGGATCGGCTCGATGCTGACAACATCAGCGCCGAGGGCCGCGATCTTTCCGCTTCGAAGTGCAGAAGCGACTGCTTCTTCGTCGAGGACCGGCCCGCGGGAAGTGTTGATAAGGATCACGCCGTCCTTCATCTTCGCGATAGTCTCTGCGTTAACAAGTCCTGTGGTGTCCGAGGTCAAAGGACAGTGGAAGGAGAGGACATCTGATTCCCGCCAGAGAGTCTCGGCGTCGACAAAGGTGACCTGTGGCGCAGCTTCGCGCATCTCATCCGTGACTTGACTACGGCGGCAGGCGAGGACACGCATGCCGAGCTCTGATGCGATCCGGCTCACGCGAGATGCGATCTTCCCGAAGCCGAATAGTCCGAGCGTCTTGCCCCAGAGCTCCGTGAGTGTACCGTCCCAGAAACAGAAATCGCGGTTTTTCGTCCAGACGCCCTGATGCACGAGGTCGCTGTGGTGACCGACTTTCCCGGCAATCTCGAGAAGAAGAGCGATGGTCATCTGCGCGGTCGCGAAAGTGGCATACTCGGGAATGTTCGTGACGATTATCCCATGCTCGCGGCAGTAGTCTATATCGACGACATTAAATCCGGTCGACAGGCAACCGATATAGCGGAGATCCGGAAGCTTCTCCAGCACCTCTTTGGGGAAACAGGTCTTGTTGGTCAGGCATATGGAAACACCGGCGAGCCGCCCGAAGATCTCTTCCGGCGCGGTATAGTCGTATGTGACAAGCTCGCCTAGTGAAGCAAAAGGAACCCAGGAGATATCTCCCGGGTTCGTGGTGTATCCGTCAAGAATTACTATCTTCATAGATTTCCAAAAACGATTTTCGCGGCCGAAAAAAGGTCAACCGTTGTTCTTCTCCTTGATGTATTTGTCGATCGAGACAGCGGCTGTCTTGCCGGCGCCCATCGCGAGAATTACGGTTGCGGCACCGGTCACGGCATCACCGCCGGCATAGACGCCCGGACGGGAAGTGGCCATGGTCTCATCTGCAACGAGACAGCCACGGGAGTTCGCATCCAGCCCCTCGGTCGTACTTCTGATCAGAGGGTTCGGAGATGTGCCGATGGACATGATGACGGTATCGACCTCGATCTCGTGCTCCGAACCGGGGATCGCGACAGGTCTTCTTCTTCCGCTGGCATCCGGCTCACCGAGCTCCATGGAGATGACCTCGATGGCGCGGACTTCACCGCTGTCACTACCCAGGATGCGGGTCGGGTTATTCAGGCACATGAACTCGATGCCCTCTTCTTTGGCGTGGTGCACTTCTTCGGCACGGGCAGGCATCTCTTCTTCGGAACGGCGGTACACGATATAGACATGTTCCGCGCCCAGACGCTTCGCTGTACGCGCAGCATCCATCGCGACATTGCCGCCGCCGACGACAGCTACGGCCGTGCTCTTTCTGATCGGTGTGTCATAGTTATCGAGGTAGGCCTTCATGAGATTGACACGGGTCAGGTATTCGTTTGCTGAATAAACACCGATCAGGGACTCGCCCTCGATACCCATGAAAGAGGGAAGACCGGCGCCGGATCCGATAAAGACTGCTTCATATCCTTCTTCGAAAAGCTCATCGATCGTCATGGTCTTGCCGATGACGAAGTTCGTCCTGACTTCAACACCGAGCGCTTCGAGATTATCGACTTCTTTCTGTACAATCGCTTTCGGGAGACGAAACTCCGGGATACCGTAGACCAGCACGCCGCCGGCCTTATGAAAGGCCTCGAAGATCGTGACCTCGTAGCCGAGTCTGGCGAGGTCGCCCGCGCAGGTAAGACCCGAAGGACCGGAACCGATGACTGCGACCTTATGACCGTTCTTTTCAATCGCCGGGGCAGGCTCGGAAACGTGTGCCATATGGTAATCTGCGACGAAACGCTCGAGACGGCCGATGCCGACGCTCTCGCCCTTCATGCCACGCACGCACTTGCTTTCGCACTGTGTCTCCTGCGTGCAGACACGTCCGCAGACGGCAGGAAGGCAATTCGTCGAGGTGATGATTTTATAAGCTTCTTCGAAGTTTCCGGCTGCGACCTGTGCGATAAAGTCCGGGATGCGGACATTTACCGGGCATCCGCTGACGCACGGACGGTTCTTGCAGTTCAGGCAGCGGGTCGCTTCTTCCTTTGCCATTTCTTCGGTATAACCGAGCGCGACCTCGTCGAAATTCTTATTCCGGATATTCGGATCCTGTTCAGGAATCGGGACCTTGGTAAGAGAAAGATTTGCCATATTATTTGTCCTCCTTCGATGCTTCACTTGCTGCCGCGGATGCTTTCTCACTTGCAGCGAGCATACGGCAGGGATGGGAGGCACTCTCGCGCTCCTGGGCCTTATAGTAGGAATTTCTTCTCATCAGTTCGTCGAAATCGACTTCGTGTCCGTCGAAGTCCGGACCGTCGACACAGGCGAAACGGATCTTACCGCCGACGGTGACACGGCAACCGCCGCACATGCCCGTACCATCGATCATGATCGGGTTCAGGCTGACGAGAGTCTTGATGCCATAGGGGCGGGTCACTTCTGCTAAGAACTTCATCATCGGAATCGGTCCGATTGCGATGACCAGATCGTACTTGTTTCCGGCATCGATCAGGGCCTGGAGTTTATTTGTAACGAAGCCCTTTTCCCCGTAGGAACCGTCATCGGTCGTCACATAAAGATTGTGGCTCACAGCCCGCATCTCATCTTCGAGGATCACGATATCCTTGTTCCGGAATCCGGCGATCATATCTACATGGGCACCAGCCTTGAAGAGCGCTTTGGCTGAAGGGTACGCGATGGCACATCCGACGCCGCCACCCACGACACAGACGTTCTTATAGCCCTCGATCTCGGTGGCATTTCCGAGAGGACCGACAAAATCAGCGATGGCATCGCCCTCGTTCATCTTGGAAAGGGCGATGGTCGAGGTGCCGACCGCCTGGAATATGATGGTGACGGTGCCCTTTGCCGGATCTGTATCGGCGATAGTCAGCGGGATACGCTCACCGTATTCGTCGATGCGGAAGATGATAAACTGTCCGGCTTTTGCTTTCTTGGCGATGTAAGGAGCCTCGATGTCCATCAGAGTTACGGCCTCATTGAGCTGTCTTTTGGAAACGATCTTAAACATATCTACCCACCCCTTCGAAAGAAAAATCATATCCTAATTTAATACTACACAGAAATGAAAATCAATAATCTTTCCTATATTTAGAAAAAGAATGGCGAAAACCGGCAAAAAATGCTAGACTATTTCTGACTTATACTCTTTTGCTTATGGAGGGCTTCATGCTTCGGGTCAAGAAGTTGACGAAGAAATTCGGCAAGAAATATGCTAACGAGGATGTCAATCTCTCACTGGATGAAGGAGAGATCGGTGTACTTCTCGGACCAAATGGTGCCGGCAAATCCACTACGATGAAGTGCATACTGGGACTTCTGAGCTTCGAGGGCGAGGTGACGGTCGGCGGGAATCCGGTCAGATCGGTGGAAGCGAAGAAAATGCTGGGATACGTTCCCGAGACACCTGCGCTCTACCCGATGCTGACGGTGCGGGAACACTTCGAGTTTATCATCCGCGCCTATCACCTGAATGCAGAAAAGACCAAAGAGTATGCGATTGAACTGGCCGAGCGTTTCCGCCTTACCGAGGTCATGGACTACTACTGCAAGGATCTGTCTAAGGGCATGCAGCAGAAAGTGTCGATCATCTGTGCGCTTCTGCCACATCCGAAGATTCTTCTCCTCGATGAGCCGATGATGGGACTCGATCCGCACGCGATCAAAGAACTCCGCGTTATGATCTCCGAGCTTTCGGAAGAAGGCGTGGCGATCCTGATCTCCACACATCTGATCTCGACGGTGGAGGGAATCTGGAACAAGGCCTACATCATGAGAAAGGGTCAGATCCTGTCCTGTCATAAGAAAGAAGAGATGGTCGGTGTCTGGGCCGAATCACTCGAGAGGATCTTCTTCGCCGAGACCGAGTCCTATGACTCGATCTGGCAGACACCTTCGCCTGCCAAAGCGCCGACGAAGCAAAGCCATACAGTGACCCGCCCGAATACGGCCAAGAAGAAGAAAAATACGAAGAAAAAGAAGAAGTAGATGCCATTTTCTCCGAAAAAGGAGAGGTTGTCGGGAAAAAGATAGCATGGATGCGTGTATATTTGTAATCATTCAGCAGTGGAAGAATGACTTCCGCAAGAAAAAGAAGCAGCCTCCGTTCTGGATCGGAGTAGGCCTGATTTCGTTGTACCTCCTATATTGCATCTACCAGTTGATCGTCCACTTCGGAAAGAACGGAGCGATGTCAAACGGGGTGAGGCGGTTCCAGGGACTCTCGATCATGGTGTTCATGTTCTTCTCCTTTGTGGCGCTTCTGCTGGGTATCGTGAAAGGAAATACATGGTTTACCAAGGCAGACATCAATCTCATGTTTGTTTCCCCCATATCGCCGACGCAGGAACTCCTCTACGGCATGCTGAGGAGACTGATCGTCAGCGTTCCGATCACGCTGATCCTGCTTACCCAACTCCCGAACATCCATTACTATTTCGGTGTTTCGGCCCTGGATCTTCTGATACTGGTGTTGACGTGGCTCCTGCTGATCTTTTCGCTTACCGTACTGTCTATCGCGATCTATTCTGCAACAGC
Source organism: Clostridiales bacterium (assembly GCA_017551625.1). GTDB lineage: Bacteria > Bacillota > Clostridia > Saccharofermentanales > Saccharofermentanaceae > Scatonaster. The sequence goes on from JAFZLF010000050.1 coordinate 77,035, forward strand.
GATGCACCCGTCTATCCGTAAGCTGATCCTCATCGCCATGTTCTTCTGCGGCGGTGTCGTTATCGCGGGGGCTGTGGCCGCGCTATGGCGAAGCGGAACGAATCTGGGCGGCGTACTTTCCTTCTTTACTGATTCGACGCTTCACATCGTTCCACTGGGCGGATGGGCGGCCGGTTTCCTGGTAAACATGATGAACGGGCAAGTCTATCAGGCTTTGATCTATCTGGCGCTCCTACTGGTCATGCCAATCATCGGAATGGCTCTGATCGCTCTTAACAGTTCGGACTATTACGAAGAAGTGCTCACGTCTATCGGACACGGATACGGTATCCTCCACGAGACGGGAGATCAAAACGATGGCAGACAAGCTCCCCGCAAATGGAGGTCGCATCTCTTCGGACTCAGTTCCGGAGAAGTCGCGCTCATGCAGCGGAGGATCACCGAGCAGAGCAAGGGGACGTTCCTGCTCATGGACCGTATCTCGGTCATCATGTTCGGTGTGGCTGTTTTTCTCGGAGCCGTCATGCACGTATTTATGCGAAAAGGGATGTACCCGTTTATCATGGAAGTGATCACGCTGGGTGTGCTGAGCTATGTGAGTATCTTTACACTCCCTGCGGAAAGATTTGTGGATGAACTGCAAAAGCCATTTATCTTCCTCATGCCGGGGAAACCGGTCAAGAAGCTCCTGTTTGCATCGGCGGCGCCGATGCTCAAGTGTCTCATCGAGAGTGCGCTCTGCCTCACGATCGTATCTATCCTGGCCCAGCTTCCGGCATCGTTCGTATTCTACGGAGCGATCTTCCAGTCTTCGGCGATCTTCCTTTACTGTGCGGCCTATGTTGCCTCGGTCCGCACACTGGGACTGAACCACTCGGAGTTTGCGAGAAAACTCCTGGCCCTGGCCGTAGTATCGGCTATATTTATGTTTGAGATGTCACTCGGCATCAACATCGGACACGAGCTTTATATCGCATCTACGACGATCTTTGTTATCGTATTCCTGTTCCTCGCAGTATGCAACCTGATTGCGGCCATGGTCTTTTTCTCTAGCGCAAAGAGTATCCTCGAGTATCGGGATTGAGTCGGAGGACTTTCGGGAGATGAGCTGCATCAGTAAACGTATTTTGGCTGCCACTATGGCTGTGACGATGGTGGTCCCTCTCGTCTCCTGTAAGAGAAAGAAGAAACCCGTAAAGGAGATCATCTCCGAGTCAGACCCGTATTTTTTCGCGGATGTTGTAGAGCTTGAGGTCTCTCCGGATACGGATAAGATCGTCGAGTCTCAGAGCATCACAGCAGAAACTCTGGTGGATGATAAAGTCATCGCCTCTTATGCGATCTCCTATGAAATGCCGGCTGATATCTGGGATGGGTACGATGAAACGGAGATGACTCCCGAAGAAATTGATGCATTCTACGATATGTATAACGAATATTATGTCCAGGGCGTGGGTGTGTTCGGACTCGATGGGAAGATGATCTCTACCATAGATATTGACTCCAACTTGCAGATCACGTGTATTTCTGAAGGCCAAAACGGGGAGATCCTGATCATGGCTGACGAATATCAGTATTTCGATGACTATGATGCCTATGCGATAAAGAACATAATTTACAAATTCAATCAGGATGGAAAACAGGTAGGTCGGGTCAGGCTTCCCGATGATGTGGATTTCTATCCGAATTATGTCTGTCAGGCGGCAAATGGTGACTATGTCATCTCTACCTATGGCGAATTTGCTGTGGTAACGAAGAACGGGACTTTTGTCGGATCGTTCACAGACGAGAATATGCAAGGCGAACTGTTTGTGTCTGGTGAGGACGTGTATGTTAGTAGCATCGAAAGCAGCGCCGATTATTCGAGTGTGTCGAGATACCTCGTGAAACTGGATCTCGAGAAGGGCGAATACACAGATAAGAAGGTAGCGCTCGACTACTACTACTACAATATGTGTTCGGACGGCCAGAATGGTATGGTCGTGATCACGGGCGCCGGAATCGAGAAATTCGATATTCAGACCGGAAAGATGGAGGAATATCTGAAGTGGGACAGCACGGATGTAAACTATAACAACATCTCAAGTATCCGCTTCTATTCGGAGGACTGTTTATCTTTCATAAGAGAAGAGTGGAAGCAGGACAGTGAAACCGGAGAGTGGGGAGAAAAAGTATACATTTCGACACTCACCCGTGCAGAGAAGAATCCGCACGCAGGAAAGACTTACATCGAGATGGGGATGATCGGTTCGCCCGGAACAGCCCTGATGGACTACATCGTGTCTTATAATGCCAGTAAAGAGAACAAAGCGAGGATGCGTGTCCGCGACTACTCGGTCGAGGGTGAAGAGTCGACCATCACGCTTAAACAGTTCAATGCGATCTCCGATCAGGTGTACCAGGAGATGCTTGCCGGGAATGGCCCGGATATTCTCGTGGACTTCTCGGGATACAGTCAGTTTAACTCCGAAAATGTGCTGGAAGATCTGAACAAGTACATCGACGGAGAGAATGGTTTTAATCGGGAAGAGTACTTCGATAATGTTCTTTCGGCTTTCGAGACAAGAGAGAAACTCTTCCATGTTCCGGTATGCTTCGATATCCGCGGGCTTCTCGGGAATAAAGAGATGGTGGGAGAGAGATCCGGCTGGACATATCCTGAATTTCAGCAGATCGTCGAGACGCTGGATCCCCAAGTGTCGGTCTTTGAACCTAAGGAGTATTCGCTGCTCCTCGAGTCCCTGCTTTCCAATTCGATGAGTAACTTTATCGATTATGAGAAGAAGGTCGTCTACTTTGACGGAGACGAATTCAAGCAGCTCCTGCAGATCGCGAAACAGTACGGTGTCGCAGAAATACCGACAGATCCGGGATCAGACCCCGTATATGAAAGCGGAGTCGGTCTGGTCCTGCCGGAAGATGGTATACGGGCAATGATGGAAGAAGGTCTGCTGGCGCTAATGGATACATATATATACCGGGTCGACCAGTATGCGGAGAATGCATCGCTTCTTAACGGGAATGTCGTCTATGTCGGTATGCCTTCCCCGGACGGGACCGGGATGGCAGCCGCCCCGATGCTGACCATGGCGATCTCCGCGTTTTCGAATAATAAGGAAGAAGCTTGGGACTTCATCCGCCGCATGTTCGATGAAGATGCCCAGTTCGAATATACGACATCCTATACTTCGATCCCGCTGAACAGACGGGCTTTTGACCGTGTAAATGAGACGATACTGAAAGAGAGTCAGGAGAGTTATGATTACTATCTCGAGTTGGCTTCGGAGTACGGATGGTTTCTAGACGAACTTCCGACACGAATCACCACTGAACATGTAGAGGGATTCCGGGAACTGGTAGAGAATGTCAGTACCATCCAGTCAACCGATCTGGCGGTTCTGGACATCATAAATGAAGAAGCGGCCGCCTTCTTCGCGGATCAGAAGAGCATCGATGAAGTCTGTAAGAATATTCAGAACCGGACGACGACCATCGTAAACGAAAGATAGACAGGCTCTTCTTTCGGGAAACAGAAAAAAATCTCAAAAACAGGCAAGTATTACAAATCTTTCATTTTTCTTTCCGTGGTTCTACTATAATAAACTCGACAAGAACCGTGGAGGTATGTTTATGAAGAAGTATGTTAGGAATGTTTTGGCAGTAGTTCTGACATGTTCCATGATCCTTCCTCTTGCCGCATGTAAGGGCAAGAAGAAGGGCGGCAAGCAGAAGAAAGTCCAGGAAGATGATCCGTATTTCATGGCGGAAGAGACCCCGCTCGAACTTGAAATCGACAAGTCTAAGAAGCTCTCATACAAAGAGATCTATAACGTGCAGATGGTCGGTGACAAACTGATCGGTACGTACAATATCCAGTACGAGATGCCGGATGACCTGGAAGAGCAGATCACGGAAATGTATATGAATGCAAAGGAAGACGAACAGGATCAGATCTATGAGAAGATCATGGAACTGTATGCGCCTTATTCGGAGATGGGAGTCATCATGTTTGACCTCGAAGGCAATATCGTCAAAAAGGCACAGGGGGATCTGGATTCCCAGCTTAACGCGATTACGGCGCTTCCGGACGGCGGATATGTCTCACTGGCCTCGAACTATGATATGGGCGAGTGCAAGGAGTCGTATTCACTTGCTTTCCTCGACGAAAATCTCGAGCCTTCCAAAGAGATCGAACTGGATTCCGAGCTCGATGGGATGTGGGGCGGAAGAGTCTATCCTCTTGATAACGGGAATTATCTTATCGGTACTTACTCGGGAGTTTTTGTCGTAGATAAGAACGGCAAACTTCTCGGTAAGGACAGTGTTCAGGACATGAATGGAGACACCCTCTATAAGGTGGACGGGAAATACTACGTACTTCTTTACGAATACGATGAAGTGTCGATGACATCGAAGTGCACACTCAATGAAGTCGATCCCAATACCGGTAAGGTCAGCAGGGACGGCAAAGAAGTCAGCACAAAAATATGGAGCGCGTTTGAGGCGGCCGACGGATACTACATGAACAGCAGTAACGGTATCAGCAAGATCGATCTTTTCGACAAGAAGAGTGAGGGAGAGATGATCCTCGACTGGAACTGGACGGACCTCAACCGTTCGTCGATCCAGTATGACAGTGTCGTGATCAAATCGGCAGATGAGATCTATTTCCTCAAGGTATCCTACAATTACGACGATGATCCGGGTTCGAAGTATTCCGGTTCGGAAGTTTCCCTGGTGAAGCTCTCCAGAGAAGAGAAGAATCCGCATGCCGGAAAGACGATCATCCAGATCGGCGCGATCGATCTCTATAGTGAAAAGTTCATGGACTATATCGTTTCCTATAATACGGACTCGAAGAATAAGTCCAGAATCCTCATTAAGGACTATGCAGAGGATATATACGATGGTTCCGAGGATTACAACAAGGCGTCCAAAGAACTGGCCGACAAGGTATATCTGGATATGCTGGCCGGAGAGGGTCCGGACATCCTTCTGAACTTCTCTTCCTTCAGCCAGTTTAATAATGACGATGTCCTTGTCGATCTTAATCCCCTCATCGACGGCGAGAACGGATTTGACCGTGATGACTACTTCGATAACGTTTTCCGCGCTTTCGAACTGAAGGGCAAGATGTATCAGATCCCGGTATGCGTGGATGTCCACGGATTTATTGCTAACCGTGATTTCGTCGGTGACAGAGACTCCTGGACCTATGATGAATTCATGAGCATCGGCGATTCTCTGCCGGAGGATGTCTCCATGATGGAAGAGATGAGCTGTGAGGCCCTGCTGTCGAATCTGATCAGTGTTTCCGGCGATGCTTTTATCGACTACGAGAATAAGACGGTAAACTTTGATAGTGAGGACTTCCGCAAAGCCCTCGAGATCGCGAAGAAGTATGGTACGCTTCATCCGTCGAATGAAGGCGGTCACGTCGTCTACAGTGACAGTGGCGCCTACTACGGTGACGGCATGAGCGAATATGTCGACCCGATGGATAAGGTCAAGGAAGGCATGCAGGTCATGGCTTCGGCATACTTCTACAATATCCGCGGATATGCAGAGTGCTACTCCGCGCTGAATGAGAAGGCTGTATTCCTGGGTGCTCCGGCGCCGGAGGCGTCCGGCATGTCGGCTCAGCCGATGCTGACACTGGCGATCGCGAAATCCTGCGCAAGCCAGGAGGAGGCATGGGACTTTATCCGATTCATGTTTGAGAAGGATCAGCAGATCGAGTATGCCAACAACTTCTGGTCTGTCCCGCTTCTTAGAGAGGCTCTTGATGAGAAGAATAAGAGTGATATCGAAGAATATCAGAGAGAGAAGGAAGATGCTAAGCAGTGGGATCCGGATTTCTACGAGGAATACTACAAGTTTGATCTTAACGAAGAAATGGCAGAAGGATTCGTCCAACTTGTTGAGGGTATCCGTACCATCACGAGCACTGACCCGGGTATCATGATGATCGTGAACGAGGAAGCTCCGGGCTTCTTCGAGAACCAGAGATCGGCAGAAGATGTCTGCAAGAACATCCAGAACCGTGCCTCTACGCTGCTCCACGAGCGCTGATTTTCAGACCCGGAGGGTAAGTGACGGATCTGTCACTTTAAGGTCACTTGAAAGTCATACCGCGATGAGACAATAAAGATGTCGAAAGGGAGAGACAACCTCCAATACCCCTTCTCCCGGAAGACAGATAGCAAAGAACCTTTTACTATCTTCTATTTACTTTCATACCCCGGGAGCGAGGCCCACCCCCCTCGCTCCCACCCCTCCTCAAAACGAAGAGAAAATGAAAACGATAACTCCACAGTATGGTAGAATGATTTTGTTACTGGACTGTGCTTATATACGAAGGAAAACCAATGGCTACACATGAATATAATCCCGAAGAGGTGAGAAAGAGACGGATCAGAGGCAGAAGGAAGAGAGCCCTTCGCGAATGGTTCGTCTTTACCGGTTATCTTACGCCGAGTCTCCTCGGGGTTTTGCTTTTCTTCTTTGGACCGATGATCATCGTCCTGGTCCAGTCCTTCCAGAGAAGTGCCACGAACACAGAGTTCGTAGGTTTCGAGAATTACGTAAATGTATGGAACAATAAAGCTTTTCGTACCGCATCGGTAAATACACTGATCTTCGCTGGCCTGGCGGTTCCGCTGGCGGTCCTTCTTTCCCTCCTCCTGGCTCTGCTTCTGAGCTCGAAGATCCCGGGAAAGAGCGTCTTCCGCAGCATCATGCTCAACCCCATGATGGTCCCGGTCGCCTCGATCGTTCTGATCTGGCAGGTCATGTTCAGTTACAACGGCGCGCTGAACACCTACATGGGCTGGTTCGGGATCGATAAACTCGACTGGATGAAGTCCGACTGGTCCCGACTGGTTATCCTGATCCTCTTCCTGTGGAAAAATCTCGGTTACAATATGGTGCTCTTTATCTCCGCGATTTCAGCCGTTCCTTCCGAACAGCTCGAATCGGCGAAGATGGACGGAGCCGGAGCGGTAAGAAGATTCTTCAGTATCAAGCTCCCGTACCTGTGGCCGACGATCTTCTTCGTCGGGATCATGTCCCTCATCAACTCGTTTAAGATCTTCCGTGAAGTATATCTTCTCGCCGGAGACTATCCGTACGATGCGCTCTACATGCTCCAGAATTTCATGAACAACATGTTCTCGCACTTAGATAATGCGAAACTTACCGCTGCGGCGATCATCATGTGTATCGCCATGATCATCATCGTCGGTATCCTCTTTATCGCAGAGAACCGGCTGGGAAGAGATACGGAGGAGTAAGCCATGAAAAAGAATGATATTACTCCACTTCAGCCCATATCTCCTGCTACAGAAGAAGTCCATGATCACGGCTCGATCCGTGATCTCGAAGAGGTTGAGATCGTACGCCTCTCTGATGAGGAGCTCGAAGCGCTTCACGCGAAGGGCCGTGCGGACGCGAAGCGCCGCATGCGCGTAAGAACATTTACCGACCGTGTCTGGACGACACTCGGTGTTATCCTGGCCCTGTCGGTGGCGATCTTCGCCCTGATGCCGATCGTACTTACCATCCTCGATTCCTTTATGTCGACCGATGAGATCAAGACAAACTACAGCGCGGTCTATAACAGCCTTTCTTCCGCTTCCGCCGAGACGAAGACGTATCTTTCCTCGACGCCGAAGCTGAAGATGATCCCGGATTTCGTATCCTTCAGCCAGTATAAGACGCTCCTGTTCCTGAGCCCGACATACCTTCTTAAGTTCTGGAACTCGGTCGCGCTGGTCGTGCCGATCGTGCTCGGACAGATCCTGGTCGGATGCCTCGCTTCCTACAGCTTCTCGAGATACAGAAAGAAGAGAAGAGAAGTCCTCTTCTTCTCGTACGTCATCCTGATGCTGATGCCATTCCAGGTCACGCTCGTTCCGAACTATCTTATCGCTAAGAACTTAGGGATCTACAATACGTGGTGGGCGATCATCCTGCCGGGTGTGTTCTCTACATTCAGTATCTTCCTCTTAAGTAAGTACATGCGCCAGATCCCGTCCTCGTACATCGAAGCGGCGAAGCTCGACGGCGCAAATGAATGGAACATTTTCACGAAGATCTCACTCCCGATGTGTAAGAGTGCGATCTATGCGATGGCGATATTGCTGTTTATCGACTACTGGAACATGGTCGAGCAGCCCCTGATCCTGCTGGAAGATGCGAGCAAGCAGCCGCTGTCGGTATTCCTGAGTCAGATCAACGCATCGGAGGTGGGCGTCGCTTTTGCCGCATCGTTCATCTTCATGATCCCGCCGCTACTCATCTTCCTTTATGGTGAGCAGTATCTGGTAGAAGGTATTTCCCGCTCGGGTATCAAATAAGGACCGAAGGTATTTGAAGGAGGTTTTTGACAATGTCAGAAGAGAAAAAGATAAGGAAGAATAAGAAGTGGATCGTCAAAGCGCTCATCGCTTTTCTGATCGTGATGGGGATCCTGACTTTCTTCTCGAATACCATCATGAATATGACGCTCACGCAGGTCAGCACACAGCAGATCTATGGCGCGACTTTGAGCTCGATCACGAGAGCACAGGGTACGGTCAGGACATATCAGGAAAAGACCGTCAAAGCACCCGGCGAGATCACGGTCGGTGATATCGGCGTCTATCTCTACGGAATGGTAGAAGCGGGCGATACACTGGCGACGATCAGTCTCCCGGAAAGCAGGGAAGACCTGGAGCAGGCGAAGAAGAATCTCGAAGACCTCGAGAAGGAGATGGAATACGAGGAACGTAAACCATCTGAAAGCAGCGACTTTTACGATGATGAAATGGCGGTCGTCGATGCACAGAAGGCTGTAGAAGATGCGGAAAAAGCACTCGATGCCGCAAGGAACAAGGATCAGTCCATCGCTGATTGTGAGGAACAGATCAAGAGCCTGCAGGACACGATCAAGCAACTCGAAAAAGAGAAGAACTCACTCGAAGAACAGAAGCTCGACGCGGAGACGAAGCGCGATGCTTACCCGGAACAGATCGAGATGTGCCAGGAAGCGCTTGATGCGGCCAAGGCTGCTCTCGAGGCCTGCATCACGGATCCCGAAGACCCGGCATTTTCTCAGGAAGATCTCGATGCCGCGAACCAGGCGGTCACCGATGCCCAGCAGACACTCGATGATGCGAACGCGGCGTATGAGAAGGCGAAGAAGGATGTCACGGATATAGCCAATTCCATCACGGACAAGGAGACGGAGATCGAGAAGAAGAATAGCGATCTTACGGAGAAGCAGGGCGACCTTGAGACCTTCAAGGCAATCACGACAGTAGAAGCTGCCGAGCGTGCGCTGAATGATGCGAAGCATCGCCTGACAGTCGCAAGAAAGACATTGAGTGATGCGAAGACGAACGCCGGTATTACCAGTGACCAGAAAGAGGACGAATGGGAAGCAAAACTGAAGAAAAAAGAAGATTATGAGAAAGAGGTCGCACGTCTCGAAGAATACTATTCGATTACCGAGATCACCGCGCCGATCTCCGGCATGGTTACATCCATCAACGTAACCCGTGGCGGCACCTGCATGAAAGATGAGGTTATGTTCACGATCGCAGATATCGATTCCGGATACTATATCGAGTGCTCGATCCCGAAGAAGGATGCAGAGAGTATGTATATCGGATCAGAAGTCAAGACGGACTACTGTGACAGCGCCTTTGTGGAGTCGATCCGTCCGGATCCGCTTGATCCGATGAATTCCAGTATCGTAAGGATCACTGTGAGCGGATATTATCTGACCCCGGGAGCGACAACAGTCAACTGCACGATCTCTACTTCGAACCGTTCCTATGAGAATGTAGTTCCTAAGGGCGCGCTCCAGCAGGATACTGAAGGATACTTCATCTACATTCTTGTAACGAAGAACAGTCCGCTTGGCGAGCGTTATATCGCGAGAAAAGTGCCGGTCAAGCTTCTGGCAGAGGATGCGACATCCGCCGCGATCGAGGGAGCGGGAATCAGCTATGCATACTGCATCGTCCGTTCCGGAAAACCGATAACAAATGGTGAACAGGTGCGTCTGGCACAAGGAGAATCGAACTGATGGAATTCCGAGCGAAAGTTCAAAAGTTCATAAAGAGAAAATGGGGCGACATCTGCCGCAGATCACACTACGTCCTGATGGGGATTCCCTTCATCCTCGTGACCGGTGGAATCGTGCTCTCCGTGGCCTCTGTGGTCCGGATCAATCAGGTGCTTGACGGGCAGTCTCTGCAGTATGCAGCCGAGCGTTTCGAGTCAAAATCCATGCAGTACAGGTATCTGACGGTGCTGGGTCCGGGCGAGATCCTCGGAGACGGATCTGCACCCAGGAAGATGAGCGATGGCCTGGATCTTGAGAAGGTCACACAGATCCACGAACAACTGGAACTGACAGAATCCTCCACGAGCACGACTAAGAGTAAGGATGGCAAGAAGTCGGATGAGATCGTGAATCTCTGGGAAGACTGCTATTCAGCGACAGCTTCCTATCCGGCACAGGGATACCTCGATAAGACGGCGACAGGCTCGGTGGGGAAATGCGAAGTTGTAGGCGTAGGCGGCGCATATAATGTCGTTCACCCTTTCCGCTATGAGAGTGGCGGTTTTCTCCCGGATGAGAACGGTGACAGATATACGGTCGTTCTGAACACCCAGCTGGCATGGAACCTCTTCCGATCTTATGAGATCCTCGGCGCATTTGTCGAGATACAGGGCTCGATGTATCAGGTAGTTGGTGTCGTGAATGAGGGAACCGATACGATAGCAGAAACTACGGGAGTGACACAGCCCCGCGCCTATATCCAGTTTTCACAGCTTGCCAATCTCGCCAACGGGTCCATCTCTCCGGAGTCTACTGCCGAGATGGAAGGCGCAGTTAAGGTGGAGGATCTGGCCGTGACTTGTTACGAAGTCCTTCTTACCGATCCGATCAGCGAGATTGCCTGTAACGACCTTACAAAGACCATGGCCGATACCATCGGCTATTCGGCAGATACGTCCTCACTTCTGGTCATTAACAACACTGACCGGTTCAATGTGCTCCGGCTCTATAAGAAATACTTCCCGCTAAAGAATTCCTATCCGGGAGGAGAAGGGATCCCGGTCCCTTACTACGAACGATCTGCCCGTCTGGCTGAACAGTATGTGGTATTCTGGGCCGAGGCTCTGATCTGCGGGATCATACTGATACTCGCCGGAATGTGTAATATCTATGCGATCTTCCACGGACGCCATACTAAGCATGAAAAGGAAGAAGAACTGGAAGAAGAACATGATATCAGTTATCTCGACTAGGACTCCTAATAGCCATAACGAGCTCCGAGCTAAGCCCGTACTCTCCTCATTTCACCGGAGAGGACGGGCTTTTGCCGTATCGTGCCTGATCCTGGGTCAGATGCTTCTTTGGATGATTTCCGGGTGCGCTGCGAAGGTTCCGAAGGAAACCATAACGGTACTCGCACTCGATACCTATGTCACGCTGACTGCAGAAGGAAACGAAGCCGGGAAGGCTGTAGCGGAGGGCGCAGCCTATCTTACGGAACTGGAGGGAAGACTCTCCCGGAAGAAAGATAAAAGTGAGATCGCACAGTTAAATGCCTCGACCAAAGAGACGCCGGTCCGCTTATCCGAGGAGACGTACGCGCTTCTTGAGGCCGTGTGTCTCTATGCAGAAAAGACAGAAGGACTCTTTGATCCGACGATCGCGCCGGTCATGGACCTCTGGGGATTTGGAGAAGATCCGCATGTGCCTTCTTCTTCCGACATCGAAGAGGCGGTACAGCGTGTCGACTACAGGCGGATCCATCTTCTTCCGGATGGCTGTGCCTATGTGGAGGAGGGGACCAGGGTCGATCTCGGAGGAGCAGCCAAAGGCGCGATCGGCATTCTGCTGATGGCGAAGATGAGAGAATCCTCTGTCACCAAGATCATCCTGGATCTCGGAGGCAATGTGTGTGCATGGGCGAAGAAAGAAGAGCTTACGATCGGTATAATATCCCCGGCCGATCCCACGAAACTCTGCTGTGCCTATTCCCTGGGGAAAGACGAAGAACAATCCGTGATCACCAGTGGCGCCTACGAGCGGTATTTCGAGGAAGCAGGCATCCGCTACGGTCACATCATGGACACAGCGACCGGATATCCGGCCGTCACTGACCTTCTGTCAGCGACCGTTATCGGACGGGACGGAACAGTTGGAGATATCCTGTCAACGGCACTCTACGCATCCGGGAGTGAAAAGGCCCGAATACTTGCCGGAGAGCTTCATATCGATTGCATCTTGTGCGCGGATAATGGTACATTATGGGTATCTTCATCGCTTAAGGGGAAGGTCGATGCGCAGGAAGGATGGACAATCGAATACTTCGGCTGAAGGGCTCAGTGAGTCCTCGATAAAGGACGCACAGCCGCGACGTGATCTTCCGGCAAGACGGTTCCGTTTCTCATGGGGCGACGGCGTAGTCATCGGCGCAGTCATTGTCCTGTGCGGCCTGCTTCTTCTATCTTCATGGATCTACGGGAAAACGGTTCGGAGCAGGAGCCGTGTCGTCCGGATCACGATGGACGGACAGGTGATCCTCGAGCGGGAAATGGCCGACTTTACCGAGCCGATGGAATACCGGATCACGTCCGCCGACGGAGAAATGGTGATATATCTTTCTTCCGAAAAAGTATATGTCAAAGAGAGCAGTTGTCCGGATAAGATCTGCATGCATACCGGAGAACTGACTAAAATCGGAGAAGGAGCCGTGTGTCTCCCGAACCGCGTCGTCGTTCAGATCATTTCCGGAAACGGAGAAACAGACGATCCGGATGCTAAAGTGGATGTGGTGGCCCGATGAGAAAGACGAGTATGGCATATGACATATCGAAGACGGCGATCCTTCTGGCGCTGGCGCTGGTCCTGAGCATCCTCGAGGCATGGCTCCTCCCGAGGGGGATCCTTCCGATCCCCGGCTTTAAACTGGGCCTGGCGAATATCGCGATCCTCGTGACGCTCTACAGTGTCGGGAGGAGAGAAGCGCTTCTGGTGGCGCTGCTCCGCTCTCTGCTGCTCCTGGCTTTCGGAGGAAATATCGTCGGATGTATCTTCTCTCTGATGGGAGGTCTTGCCGCATGGGGAACGATGTGCGTTCTCTCTGATATGCCGCATGTATCGATCTTCGGTGTGAGTATAGGAGGCGCGGCCAGTCATGGGATCGGCCAGATCGTGGCGGCGCTTCTGGTGACGCGTACACTCTATGTAGTTGCCTATCTTCCGTATCTGGTGCTGGCCGGATCGTGTGCCGGCGCCCTGATCGCATATCTTACGATTCCCGTGGTAAAAGCACTCGACCACATCGGAAATGAAATGATACAATGAAAGCAGAATACGAGGGGAAAGCGGGTAGGAAATATGAGAAAGAGTGAGAGTCCCTTCTGGCCACAAAAGAGTATACTGCATCCGGCACCGCCGAAGGTGCCCTATGAGCCGGTGCGCCGTGTGCGCATGTCGCTTATGCGGGAGGAACAGCGGGAGCTCGACCGGGTCGCTGCAAAGGAGTACCACGTACCGATCGCGGTCCTTATGGAGCATGCCGGACTGGCTGTGGCTGACGCGTGTGTTTCCGTGGCCAAGGCCGTAACGACACCTATCCATATCTTTGCCGGTAAAGGCATGAATGGCGGCGATTCCTATGTGGCAGCGAGGATCCTCCATTCACGTGGATATAAAGTAACGATCTGGGACTGCTTCCCCGGGACGGAGCATTCTCCTATAGTTAAGAATAACCGTGAAGCCGCAGAGTGCTTCGGTATCAAGATCCGCCCGGCATCAGAATTTGATCCGGGGGTATGGCAGGCCGGTATCTCTCGCATGATCTACGAACAAGAGCCGGGGATGCCGTGTGTCCTCGTGGATGGCATCATCGGAACGGGATATGATTTTACCCGGCCGCTCCCGCCGAATCTTACCGAGATCACGGCGAAAATCGAGGAAGGTCACATCCGCGGTGCCCGCGTTATCTCGATCGATATTCCTACCGGAGTGGACTGTGATACCGGCGAGGTCGATCCTGGTGCGATCAGCGCAGATCTGACGCTTTCGTTCATTCTTCCGAAGAAGGGCATCACGATCCTGCCGGGCAAGCAGAAGGCCGGCGCGGTGAGAGTGCCGACGATCGGACTTCCCATCAACTTCGCGGACATCGTCCTCGGTCCTGTTCCGGAGCCGCCTTGCGAGGAGTCTTCTGACGAAGAGACTACGAAATGACGAAAAATCGAGAGGAAAAGTTCAGAAGAATGGTTGGAATAAGGGAAAATTTCCGATAATTCTTGACAACGTATTTTGTATAGAGTATAAAGTGTGCGGTATTGACAATGGTGTCTTGATGGAGTATTCGGGACACCATTGCTTTTGGAGAAAAAGCAAGAGAATAAACGGGAGGCATACACTATGGGAAATTGCGCGATCGTGGGTATTAACTGGGGCGATGAAGGCAAGGGCCGCATGGTCGATCTGCTTACGGAAGACTACGATGTGGTTGTCCGTTTTCAGGGCGGCGGCAATGCCGGACACACAGTAATCAACGAGAAGGGCAAGTTTGCACTCCATCTCCTGCCGTCAGGCATCTTCCGTGACGGTGTGGTGAATATACTCGGTAACGGTGTCGCACTTGACCCGGAGAATCTCGTTAAGGAGATGAACGATGTGAAGGCTCAGGGCGTGAGCCTGACACCGGAGAACCTCAAGATCTCCGACCGTGCGTCACTCCTTCTGCCGTGGCACAGAGAACTCGACGAACTGGAAGAACAGCGTCTGGCCGATAAGAAGTTCGGTTCGACCAAGCAGGGCATCGCGCCTTTCTATTCGGACAAGTACCAGAAGAAGACGATCCTCGCCGGAGAACTCTTCTATCGTGAACATCTCCTCTCCCATCTCCGGGATCTCATGGAGTGGAAGAACCTCACATTGACGAAGGTGTATGGCGCCAGACCTTACACGATGGAGATGCTCGAGGCCTGGCTGGATGATGCCTGTGAGAAAATCAAGCCGCATGTCTGTGATACAGGCGCATGGCTTTCGAAGGCATCGGCCGAAGGAAAGTCTATCCTGTTCGAGGCGCAGCTCGGATCTCTCCGTGACCTAGATTATGGTATTCATCCCTATACCACATCTTCCAATACGATGGCGGCCTATGCGCCGATCGGCTCCGGGTTCCCGGGTGCGAAGATCGATTCGGTCGTCGGAGTCGTAAAGGCGTACTCCACCTGTGTAGGTGAAGGACCGTTCGTATGCGAGATGTTCGGTGACGAAGCAGAAGAACTCCGTAAGGCCGGCTTCGAATATGGCGCCAAGACCGGCAGACCGCGCCGTGTAGGACCGCTGGATGTCGTAGCGACACGCTATGGTGTAGAAGTGCAGGCGGCGACGGAGATCGCGCTGACGAAGCTCGATGTCCTCAGTTACATGGACAAGATCCCGGTATGTACACAGTATGAACTGGATGGCGAGAAGATCGACCGTTTCCCGTTCCCGGTCGCGCTCGATGCCTGCAAACCGGTCATCAAGTATGTCGACGGATGGAAGACGGACATCAGTGGCGCACGCGCATGGGACGACCTTCCGAAGGCAGCACAGGAGTATGTCCTTGCTGTTGAGAAGGCCATCGGATGCCCGATCACGTATGTGTCGGTAGGCGCAGAAAGAGAAAGTATCATCATCAGAAAATAAATAGCAGGCGCGAGTCATCGCGCCTGTTTCAATTGAGGAGACAGTAGTATGTGTGGAATCGTCGGATATACAGGAACACAGCAGGCAGCGCCGATCCTTCTGGACGGTCTTAAGAAACTGGAGTACAGAGGCTATGACTCGGCCGGCGTGGCGGTCCTCAATGAGGGTGTCATCAAGGTTGATAAGGTCAGCGGACGTATCGCGAATCTCTGCGAACTGACTGAAGATGGCAAGAACTGCCCCGGTCTGGTCGGTATCGGACATACCCGCTGGGCGACACACGGTGCCCCGACAGACACCAACGCCCACCCGCACTTAAGTAATGACGGCCGTTTCGCTATCGTGCATAACGGCATTATCGAGAACTATATCAGCCTTCGTGAGGAACTGATCAGTAAGGGGTATCACTTCGACAGCGAGACAGATACAGAGGTCGTGGTGCACCTTCTGGAGATGTACTATAAGGGTGATCTCCGACGCGCTGTCATCAAGACCTCATCCCGACTTTCCGGATCCTACGCGCTCGGAGTCATCTGCACCGAAAAGCCCGACACGATCGTCGTAGCCCGTGAAGCAAGTCCTCTGATCCTCGGCGTCGGCGCCGGTGAGAATTTCTTCGCTTCCGATGTCACGGCGCTAGTGGCCAACACAAGAAATGCCATCTATCTTGACGACGGTGAATTTGCCGAGCTCACGCCGGAGGGCGTGAATGTTTTCGACGCGGCAGGACAGACAGTGAACAAGAAGATCGCCCGTATCACATGGGATATCGAAGCCGCAGAAAAAGGCGGTTACGAGCACTTCATGCTCAAGGAGATCATCGAGCAGCCGAGAGCGGTCAAGGCAACCGTCGCGCCGCGTATCAAGGACGGCAAGATCGTGCTCGACGAGATCGAATGGTCGAAGGAATACCTCGAGTCCATCAACAAGATCGTGATCACGGCCTGCGGATCAGCTTACTATGCCGGTTGTGCAGCGAAATACACACTCGAGAAACTCTGCCGTATCCCGGTCACATGTGAGCTTGCCAGTGAACTGCGTTACAGCGATCCTCTGATCGACGAGCACACGCTTCTCATCGTGCTCTCGCAGTCCGGAGAGACGGCGGATACAATCGCTGCCATGAAGGAGTGTAAGTCCCGTGGCGCCAGAACACTGGCGATCGTAAATGTCGTCGGAAGCACGATCGCCAAGCTCGCAGATGATACCCTCTACACATGGGCCGGACCGGAGATCGCCGTGGCAACTACGAAGGGCTATACGACACAGGTTTCCGTACTTTATCTGGTTGCCGTTTATATCGGCAAAACACTCGGCCTCATCGAAGATGCCGATTACTATCACCATCTCTCTACGCTTCTCATGCTTCCGAAGCGTGTGCAGGAAGCACTCGATATGAACCCGAAGATCCCGAAGATGGCAAAGAAATACCACGCCACAAGGTCGATGTTCTTTATCGGAAGAAATACAGACTATGCCATCGCACTCGAGGGCGCACTGAAGATGAAGGAGATTTCTTACATCCATGCCGAGTCCTATGCCGCCGGCGAACTCAAGCACGGCACCATCGCGCTGATCGAGGAGCATCAGCCGGTCATCGCGCTCTGCTGCAATGCTTCCATTATGGAGAAGACACTGAGCAATATCGTTGAGGTCAAGGCCCGCGGTGCCGAGGTCCTGGCAGTGGCTTTCAAGGGGAATCAGGAGATCCTCTCTCAGGCGGATGATGTTATCTTCATCCCGAAGATCGACACGCTGTTCTCTGCAGTCGTTGAGATCGTGCCGATGCAGATGCTCGCTTACTATGTCGCAAAAGAAAACGGATGCGATATCGATAAACCGAAGAACCTCGCTAAATCGGTAACAGTGGAATAAGTAAGAAAAAAGGCCGCCTCGTTTGAGACGGTCTTTTTGGTGGAGCATAGGGGACTTGAACCCCTGACCCCCACACTGCCAGTGTGATGCGCTCCCAACTGCGCTAATGCCCCGGATGGTCTTTCAAAGACAAGAGAAATTTTATTATGAAAAAGCGCTGTTGTCAATTCCTCGACAAGAAATCCTGAAGGAGGTTCCGCAGGTCGTAGGCCGAGGACCGGCGATGGGGATTTCTTTCGAACTGCGCGTATAAGTAAGGAGTCACTTTTGTTGAAAGCAGTAAAAGATTGTTGTAAACTTACTTCGTGGTCCCATCTCGGAGGCTGCAACGTAGAGAACCTGACAGGAGGCGCATATGAAGGCAGGGAAGATCTTGGCGATTATCATGGCCGCATCGATGACGATGTCTCTCTGCGCCTGTAAGAAAAAGACCGGTAAAGAGACCGAGGAGACGACACACGAGTCTTCGACGAAGACGACGACTTCCACAACTCAGACTGAGACGGATCCCTCGGAGAGCGTGACAGAACCGACGGAGGAACCGACTGTTCCTTCCGATGTAAGGGATGAATCTGACGACGCGCTGATCATCTACGGCTATGAGAAGGATTTTGGCAAGAAAATCGAGGAATATCTCCCGGATGTGGTGTATGAATACGTGTATGTAGAGCAGGATGTATATTTTGCGACGCTGAGCGAAGCACTGCAGAGCGAAGAAAAACGGCCGGATCTGTTTATGATGGATGCGACCCACCTCGGCGACTGGGCCGAGTCGGAGAGAACACTGGCCTTAGAACAGTTGGGCATCACGAGATCTGATCTGTATGACCAGTTCGAATATACATATGAGATGGCTGTCGATCAGGACCATGCGGTAAAAGCGCTGGCCTTTGAGATCGCACCTTCTGTGATCATCTATAATCGGGCGCTCGCCGCACAGACACTCGGCGTATACGATCCGGCCGATGTTGCGGAGAAGCTCTCAGACTGGCAGTCTATCCTGGATCGTGCCCATGAAGTGAATATCAACTCGGAGGGAGCCGTGAAGCTCCTTTCGGACCGGCAGCAGCTGCACGATGTTTTCTGGGCAGGTCACTCCGATGCATGGATACAGGATGGGAAAGTCGTGGCCGGCAGTGATTTTGACCAGTATATCCTTCTTCAGGAATCCCTGTTTGCCGAGTCTCTGACCGGGGAAAAAGCACCGTTTAGCAGAGAATGGAGAAGCGATATCAACACGGATATGACGGTGATGTTCTTCGGTTCGCTCCAGACTGCGGCAGACGTGATCGGATATGTTCCCGGACATGAGGAGAAGCAGGACCCGGATGAGAGCTCGGCTGGGTCGTCGACCGGCAATACGGATCCGACAGGTGAAACTACTGAAGAACCGGAGATCACGGGATGGAGCATCGTTCCCGCTCCTTCTGCGACGTACGATGGAGGCACCTGGCTGATGGTATCTTCTTCCAGTGATAAGAAAGCGACAGCGGCACACGTACTTCGCGCTCTGACGATTGATAAGGACACACTGACCGGTATGGCTGTCGATGGCCGGTTCGTGAACAGCAGAAGCATCATGAGAAGATGCGCCGATGATCCGAATTTCATCAGCGATTTCTTCTGTGGACAGAATCCGTATGCGATCCTGGTGCCGGAAGCGGAAAAGATCCGGATCCCTTCCGATCCGCAGACAGAACGCTACGCCGATTCGGAGATCAAGCGTCTCCTCGATGCCTATCTGGCCGGTGACATACAGACTCCCGAAGAGGTAAGAGAGCAGTTTATCATCGGAATGGAAGAACTCCTCGGACTGTCCTGATACTTTTTTCCTCATTTGACCGGAAAATGCGAAACCGTTTTCGAGTTCGTATTCATTAGACTTTTGCCGTTTTGACTTGAAAAACGGCGTTTTTTCTTGCGCGAAAGCCAGCACGAAACGTTCCGCTTTGCTTTTTTTTATTGTATGATATATGTACCTGAAATTTCCAAATCAAGGAGGCACATATCATGAAGTTCGGACATTTTGACGATTTAAACCGTGAATATGTAATCGAGACACCGAAGACCCCGTATCCGTGGATCAATTATCTTGGTTCTGAGGCGTTCTTCGGACTCATTTCCAATACTGCGGGCGGCTACAATTTCTATAAGGATGCGAGACTCCGCAGAATCACCAGATACCGCTACAACAATGTACCGATCGATATGGGCGGCCGCTATTTCTATATCAACGACAACGGTACGGTGTGGAATCCGGGATGGTCTCCGGTAAAGACCGAGCTCGATGCGTATGAGTGCCGTCACGGTATGGGCTATACGATCATCAAGGGCAAGAAGAATGATCTTTCTGCAGAAGTAACCTTCTTCGTACCGAACGGCTATGACGGAGAGGTACAGCAGGTCGTTCTCAAGAACGAGGGAAGCAGCCCGAAGACATTTAAGTTCTTCTCCTTTGCCGAGTGGTGCCTGTGGGATGCGCAGGACGACTGCACGAACTTCCAGAGAAACTTTTCTACGGGCCGTGTCGAGGTAGACGGTTCCGTTATCTACCATAAGACCGAGTACAGAGACAGACGTAATCACTACGCTTTCTATTCCGTAAACGATGCAATCGACGGTTACGATACAGACCGTGACGCATTCATCGGACTTTACAACGGATTTAACAATCCGGAGGCCGTTCTCGCAGGAAAAGCGACGAACTCCTTCGCAGACGGCTGGTCCCCGATCGCTTCCCACTATAAGGAGATCACACTTGCTGCAGGCGAGAGCAAGACGCTCATCTTTATCCTCGGTTATGTCGAGATGCCTGTTGATCAGAAGTTCGAAGCGGATGGCAAGACCATCAACAAGGTAAAGGCCAAAGCCATGATCGAGAAGTTCGATACACCGGAAAAAGTTGCCACAGGTCTTGCTGATCTGAAGGCTTCCTGGGATAAGCTCCTCGGTATCCTGAACGTTACCACACCGGACGACAAGGTCGACCGCATGGTCAACATCTGGAACCAGTATCAGTGTATGGTTACCTTTAATCTTTCCCGTTCCGCTTCCTACTTCGAGTCCGGTATCGGCCGTGGCATGGGCTTCCGTGATTCCAACCAGGATATCCTCGGTTTCGTACATCAGATCCCGGATCGTGCGAAGGAGCGTATCATTGATATCGCTTCCACACAGTTCCCGGACGGCGGATGCTATCACCAGTACCAGCCGCTCACCAAGAAGGGTAACGCGGACATCGGCGGTGACTTCTCGGATGACCCGCTCTGGCTGATCCTTTCCGTTTCCGCTTATATCAAGGAGACCGGCGACTGGTCCATCCTTGACGAGATGGTTCCTTATGACAATGACATGAGCGTTGCCCAGACCATGCTCGAGCACCTGAAGGTCTCCTTCTATCACATCGTAAACAACCTCGGTCCTCACGGTCTCCCGCTCGCAATGCGTGCAGACTGGAACGACTGCATCAACCTCTCCTGCTACTCCGACACACCGGGTGAGTCTTTCCAGACCTACACGAACCCGAAGTTCAAGGCAGAGGGCGGTTACTCCAAGGTAGCGGAGTCCGTAATGGTAGCCACACTCTTCACCTACACAGGCCCGAACTATGTGGCGATCCTCAAGCATCTCGGTAAGGACGATGAGGCAGCAGCTGCTCAGGCTGAGATCGACAAGATGAAGAAGAACATCATGGAGTCCGCATGGGACGGTGACTGGTTCCTCCGTGCATATGATGCAAACGGCGAGAAGATGGGCTCTAAGGAATGCGAGGAAGGACAGATCTTCATCGAGCCGCAGGGCTTCGCGATCATGTCCGATGTAGGCAAGGATCAGGGCGCGGATAAGAAGACTCTGGCTGCAATCGACGAGAGACTCAATACCGAGTTTGGTCTTGTTCTGAATAATCCTTGCTTCAGTAAGTACTACATCCAGTACGGTGAGATTTCCACGTATCCGGGCGGATATAAGGAGAACGCCGGTATCTTTACTCACAACAACGCATGGATCATCTGCGCAGCGGCTTATGCCGGTGAAGGTGACCAGGCATTCAAGTACTACTCTGAGATCGCTCCGGCTTTCACAGAGGAGACATCTGACATCCATAAGACTGAACCGTATGTTTACGGTCAGATGATCGGCGGTAAGGATGCAGGTTCCGATATCGGAAGAACAGGCAATCACTTCGGTCAGGGAAAGAACTCCTGGCTCACCGGTACCGCTGCATGGAACATGGTGGCTATCTCCCAGTACATCCTGGGTGTACAGCCTGACTTCGACGGCCTTAAGATCGACCCGTCTATCCCGGCGGCATGGGATGGTTTTACCATCACCAGAAAGTACCGTGGCGCAGAATATGCAGTAACGATCAAGAACCCGGATCATGTATGTAAGGGTATCAAGAGCGTGACTGTTGACGGTCAGGCGATCGAAGGCAATATTCTTCCTGTTTTCGACGGCGGCGTACATAACGTCGAAGTCGTGATGGGCTGATCGTATTCTTACTTTAGCGGCAAACGCGTTTCTTATG
The DNA here is from genome assembly GCA_017551625.1 of Clostridiales bacterium. Lineage (GTDB taxonomy): Bacteria > Bacillota > Clostridia > Saccharofermentanales > Saccharofermentanaceae > Scatonaster. The sequence continues at coordinate 99,159 of JAFZLF010000050.1, forward strand.
TGATGTGCGGGGAAGAGGACCTGCCTTTTTGAGGCAGTCCCGCCGTCACGGGGGCGCGACGCCATAGCCGGCAAGTATGGCCGGCATCACACATCGTGCGCTGCATGAAGGCTTTCTTCAGCATCGTGCGGTGGTATCGCACACAGGGATTATACCTGCGTCTGGCGATCAACCGTACTGATTTCGTAACAGAGGGCTAAATCCGACCGCCTGTTTGAGGAGACAGGAGAGGAAGTATTTGGTTTCCCGGTTACTGGGATTGGATTTCGGGAAAGAAGTGCGGTCCGGCTGCGATCCGTATTTGCAATCAGGCAAATACCTGCGCAGCGGAGGAGAAAAAGCCAGGTTATATGCTCCTGTGTCGGATCCTTCGTGTGCTTCGATTGTGGAAATGTTCGCGACATCTCATTTTGGGGAGAGCTTTTTCGTGAACCTGGATAGGGCGGGCAAGAATCTGCCGTAGCTATCCATTACACAATCGGGCAACGAAAGTGATACAATGTTTCTGTAATTATTTCGGCATTCATTTTCCCAATACGATATTCTGTCAGGAGGTTCCCAAGCGATGAAGAGCGAGAGAGCAAGATCAGTCATCAAACCGGCTGAGGTTTTACTTAAGGAAAAATTCGGCAAGTATGTGGAGGAAGGAAGCGTTAGTGCCCAGTATATCTCCACACTGGACGGAGGCATCGTTTTCGGTGTAGCAGGACTTTCTTTCCCGGCACCGGTATGCGCGACACTCCTGACCGACGAGAATATCTGCGGTTACATCGCCGCATCCGCCGGATTTAAGATGTCCGTGCTGGTCGCTAAAATCGATGGAACTCTTCGCATGTTCCTCGAAGCTGAAGGCGGCGTTACCGAAGTGACTGAAGAAAACGAAGGAAAGCAGTTCCTCTCGTGGGCAGCTCCGATCATCGAATTTGCCGGCGAATGGGGCGGTAAGCTCAACGACGGTGGCGAGCTCATCTGCGATCTCGCATCGCCGGCTCCGGGACCGCACTACTACACGAACCTTCTGATCGGCAACCGTATCGGATTTGACCATCCGCTTCAGAGCACACCGAAGAGTGCGATCGACCGTATCGGCGGCGGATGTTTCCGTTCCCACGCTGACACACAGGTCCTGGCGACACGCTGGGACTACCTGCCGGAGCAGAACGGCTTCCCGGCGAACCGACAGTTCTATCTCGTAGAAAAAGGCAAGGTCATCTTCTATTCTGGTTCCGCGAAGCAGGATTCCGTAGAGAAGGCAATCTGCAAGCATTCCCAGAACAAGACCGTGATCGAGTATACCCTGAAGGACGGCCTCTTCGTACGTCGTACGATCTTCATCCTCCCGCAGGAAGAGGGACTCCCGGTGGCGACCGAGGCCCAGCTCATCGAGATCGAAAACAAGGGTGGAGCAGCGAGAAACCTCCGCATCGTCTATACCGGCATGTTCGGAACACAGGAAGTGCACGCGCTTCGTGAAGACGTTATCTTCAGTACCGTCGTTGCCCAGTCTGAAGTTTTCTATGGCGATAACGATGAGATCCGCGCGATCTCCTTTAACCCGAATCCGAAGTGGACGAAGGGCAATATCCGATACAATACCCTGATCGTTCACGAAGGCGATAAGGCGGTCTTCCCGGATCAGTTCTGCGCCCGCTATGCAGACTTCGTCGGCGCCGGCACACTGGAGAATCCGCAGTTTGCATCCGTTCTCAGTAACGCACACTCCCGTAAGGGCCCGGGATTCTTCGCCCTCTCTGCTCCGTTCACGGTAGCAGCAGGAAGCAAGGTGCAGATCGATAACTTCACCTGCCTGTCTTCGGACTGCGTCAACGAGAACTACAAAGAAGACATCACTATGAAGGAAGAACTCGATGCCCTGATCGCAAGATTCACGGATGCTTCCGCGCTTCCTTCCTGCCTTGAGAAGGTCGTTTCTTTCGCGAAGCGGTATTCCTCCTACATGCAGATCAAGCATGCGGATAAGGACTTCGAGGCCTATGTAAACAATAACCTGCCGTTCCAGGTATTTTATCAGACATTCGTCTCCCGCTCCCTCGATTGGACACAGAAGGGCTACCGTGAGATCGGATTCCGTGAGATCCAGGACATCTTCGCATCGATGTACTACTTCGCCGGCATGGGCGAGATCGAGTTCGTCAAGAAACTCCTCCGTGAGTGGATCTCGAACATCTATAAGGACGGCTATGCCAACCATAACTTCTACTGGAAGGGTAAGGAACCCGGCTGGTGGTCTGACGATGCCCTGTGGCTCCTGCAGGCACTGGACCGCTTCATCAGCCTTACCGGTGACTATGACTTCCTGAAGGAAGAACTCCCGATCGCAGGTGGAGAAGGTGAGAAGCGCTCGATCCTCGAGACCATCAAGGCTGTATTTACGTACTCCTATAAGATCTCCGTCGGCGGACACGGACTCCCGCTCATCGACCGCGCGGACTGGAATGACTGTCTGCGTGTCGATCCGGACTGCGTAAACGGCCCGACGAAGATCGAAGCATATCAGGAGCAACTGGCCGCATCCGGCAAGAAGTACGGCGAAGTACCGTATGAGTCGGAGTACAGTGAGTCCGTCATGAACGGCTGCCTCCTAAAGGTCGCGGTAGATGCGGCGATCGGTATGTTCCGTCACTGCGGTGACGAAGACTACGCCGGATATCTCGATGGTGTTTCTTCCGACCTGAAGACCCGCATCAACGAATACGCATGGAAGGGTGACTATTTTGCACGTGTACTCTTCAACCGCAAGGATAAGCCGAATCTTTCCTATCTCGGTGCCGGCGGTGACGGCCTCGTCGTAGAAGAAGGCAAGGATGGTACCTACTTCCTCAATTCCTTCAGCTGGGCGGTCCTCGCAGACTGTGCGTCTGAGGAGCAGATCAGTACGATGCTCGACAGCCTCGACAAGAACCTGAGAACACCTTACGGCTTCCGTCTCTGCACGGGTGTAGATTACCCGCAGATCGCGCCGAAGATCGACGTCGCACTCTACTATGCCGGTGACCGTGAGAACGGCGGTATCTTCAAGCACGCGAACATGATGGCCGCCGCGGCGATGTTCAAGGCCGCAAAGGCAGTAAATGATATCGCGCTTGCCGAGAGACTCAGTAAGACCGCGTTCTGGATCATCGACTGCATCCTGCCGTACCGCACACTGAAGTCTCCGTTCACCGTCTGTGGTAATCCGAGGCTCTGCACTCAGTACAATAACTCTGATACGGGCGAGAACATCGGACCGACGCTGTCCGGTACTTCCACGTGGCTCCTGCTTTGCCTCTTCACGAGCTTCGGCGTAGACTTCACGAGTGATGCCCTGATTGTCGAGCCGATCCTCCGTGCAGAAGATACGGCTGAGGATATCCTCGTTTCCTCGGGAAAAGCACTGTATCACATCACGGTCAGTAAGCCGGAGGGCTTCAAGAGAACGAAGGATGGCGTCTCCATCACGGTAGACGGCGCTCCGATCGAGGGAGCCCGCGTCCCGATCTTTACAGATGGAGCGACCCACGAGGTAGCGGTCACGTTCTGATCACCGGTTTCGCGAAGTAAAGAGAATCCCCCGCAGCATACTACGGACAAGAAGTTCCGCAGGGTGGCAGCGGGGGATTTTTGTACTTAATGGATCCCTTCGTCTTCCCAGTTCTCGGGATCGAAGATATTCTGATTCTTCAGACTGAACCAGATGCCCTTGGAGAAGGTGTTGCCGTTATTCGTCGTGATCGTCCAGTCGGGCGAGTACATGACGTGGAGTTTGTCTTCATACTTGGCATCACTAGTGATGGGATTACCTGTGGCCGGATTCACGGGATCTTCGATCAGATCCGCAAAGGCCAGTACAGGTGTGTCCGCATTGGTCATAAAAGTGTAGTCGGTAGAAAAGCCGGTGCTTCCGAAGTCCTTTACCATAAGAAGGGCGTTATAGGCCAGCATGTCTTCACAACTTACGGCGACAAGATCCATATAGTCATGACCGAGCACCATCTCTTCCATATGCTCCAGGTAGTAGCCGTGATCGGATACGATGATGATCCTCGTGTTGTCATAGACGCCTTCCTCGCGTAAATAATCCAGCCACTTTCCGACTTCACGAAGAGCAGCCATATTGCTCTGGTAGTGCGCATATTGATAATCCGTAGACATCGCGATGGTCTTCCCATCGGTGGTGAAACGGTCCTGATGAGCCGCATCGTACTCACGGTTATCGATATCCATGGCAGGTATATATTCGGGTTCCTTAAGCATGGCTACATTGTGCGTGGTGCAGTTATCCACCATAAGGAAGGTGTTCTCGGATCCGGAACTGATATCCGTCGTGTCGCGAAGAGCCTGAAGGAACGAATATGCATACATAAACTCGGCACTATACCCGGAAGCTTCGCTCGGACCAAAGAGATACTGTGTCTGATAGACGGAGTCCGTATTCCAGTTCGGGTCATGGTACCTCCCGCTGTCATAGAGCGCTTCCTGCGCTGGAAGCGGCATGATACGAGTAAAAGCATAGCAGAAGAAGTTGCGGGTCCATATGTGCTCCTGGCGCTCGTGATTCTGTATCGGATCCCAGTACTGCCCGTACTGCGTAAGGTAGGCATCGATGTCGGGGTGATCGTCATAGATCGAAAGATCCGGAGGAGAAGAATAGCCTGCGTACGGCGGGTCACAGACAGTGACATCGTATCCGGCCTCATCGAAGAGGACCGGCATGACACGGATAGCCTCATTATGTTTCTGCCCGATCGTCAGATCACTTCTGGCGTTTAAGTTCATCGGCTGGTATTCGTACCCGCCGAAGAGAGCCGGTGTGGCGATGTTCGTGGAACCACCGAAGGCAAGACAGTTCGGATACCATGTAAAACCGTCGAACTGTGCCTCCAGAGAGGGATCTTCGTTAAAGAGATAAGGGATATAGCAGCTGATCGCCCGGTCGAGCATGAGCACGACTACATTCTTTCCATCCCGGCTTAAGGTGAAGGATGCTTTTCTACCGCTTTCTTTTTCCAGGATCCGCTTGACCGGAGGCATCGCCTTCGAGATCTTGACGATGTTATAGATCCCGAGGAAAGAGGTGCCGCAGCAGAGGATCAGGAGTGCGAACGGAAGAATCGAAGCGCGCTTCTTCCACAGAAGAACGATAAGACCAACCAGGAGGGGGAGGAAAAGGAGGTCCAGTAGCATCTCGAGATTCGGGAGGACCAGTCCTCCGGCTACGGAAAGCCCGGTGTCCAGATAGGTCAGATGCCGCCCGGAGAGATAATAATTCAGGATCGAACAGATCGCGATCGAGCACATCACGATCGAGAAGACGCGTCGTGCACGGAGAGAAGACAGATAGTAAAAAAGTCCGCACCAGATGACGAAGATGCCCAGTGATAGCGAGAAGGAGAGAATGACATAGTTGACGGGGGATCTGTACGAAGTGAAGATGACAAATTCGGATGGCGAAGAAGATACAACAGAAGAAGGAATAAGAAGACCGGTAAGGACGGCCAGGAAAAGACTCGAGAAGAAGAAGATCCGGCCAGAGAGTGGTTCTGAAGAGGGGGCTTCTTTATGGGGGACTTTGCTTTTCCCGATTCTGAAGTGAAGCGAACAAGACACGATGATCGGGATGAGAGAAAAGACCAGGAGAATCAGGAAATTCTTGCGGCTCCCATCAAAGATGAGCAGTGTGTAGACCAGCATGAAAGCACTCATGGCAATAAGGAGAAGACGAAGGATCGACTTTGGGTTTTCCGATGCCTTGACGATATTCTTGATGAGAGAAAAGACCTGATTCAGCGTCCAGTAGAAGACAAGTCCGGAGGGAGACCGGTAGAGAAGAACGAGGAAGACGAGTGAGATGGCATACATGCGGAGCTTGTCTTTCGTCGACAGATCCTTGGCATAGATCTTGCTCGAAAGAATGTTGATGAGTGTCATCAGGATCGGAAGGAGATTGATGGATAGACTGGCGACCGTAAGAAGACCGTCCGGACTTCCGAGATCCTTCAGAGGACCGAGGCTGGCTCCGTTTAGTGTCTCAAAATGCGACAGGAAGTGATAGACGGCGATGAAAAACGGGATCTCCAGCAGGACGGCAAAGGAACTTCTCAAGGCGGATAAAGGGGAGTAGTGATTCTGTCTGTAGTACGTCTGCAGGATCATGAAACGCTTGTCGCCCTTGAACGTCTTCTTCAGATGCGCGATCCCCGGCGCAAGTTTCGCCTCGATATCGTGCTGTTCCTTCTGGATAAGATCGGCTCGGTTATAGAAGGGGAGCAGGAGCAGATTGATCAGGAGACTCAGCGGCAGGATCGAAAGACCGGCGTTTCCTATGATCCCGTAAGCAAAACTGTAGATCGTCTCGAATATCAGTTCAAGAGGGGATATCAGTAACTGATACAATAACTGCGCAAAGGACATAACTACTCTCCCGCCTGCTCCTCGGTTTTCTCCGATTCGGTCAGTTGCTGATACTTAGAAAGAAGATAATCGACGACCCTCTTCGATCCTTCTTCCGGATACAGCCAGACTTCCTTACAGATCCGTCTTCGGTTCTCGGCGTACTGCGTATCCTCGATGACGGAATCGATCAGGCTCTTGATATTCCTGACGTTATCCTCGGTGAGGATAGCGCCCATCTGCGGGATATACTCGAGCTTCCATGTCGGTGTATCGAGCCACCACACGTCGTACTTAGATTTATCGAAGTCCTGCAGGGCACAGATGACCGGTTTATCGAAGAGAAAAGCAAACTCATAGATGACTCCGGAGAAGTCGGAGATCATGAGATCGGATCTCGCGAGGACCGGGTAGTTGTCGGTGTCTCTGTTCCATTCGAGTCGGTCGCTGTTTGGAAATTCATTCATCAGTTTCTCGACCATCTCTTTTTCGGACTGGAAGGTCTGCGGGTGCGGACGGATGATGATGTGATACCCTGTGTCGAGAAGAGCGCGGATCGCCTCCTCGCCGAAACGGTTCAGGATCGAGTTCGAGCCCCAGGACGGCGCCAGAAGGATCGTCCTATCGTGGGGGGCGGCCGGAGGCATACTGCGCACTTTCTTCAGTTTCTCATCCATAAACGGGATGCCGACATAGGTCAGTTCTTTGGCCGGAAGATCACGGAGCTTCTCGAGTGCGCGGATATCCTCTTCCTGATGCTTGCAGTTAAGGAGGATCGCATCATAGTAGTCCATGCCGAATACTTCATACATCGGGAGACCGGCTTCCGGAGCATGCATGGTGTGCACATAGTACTTCACGTATTTCGATCGCTTCCACTGATAGACGTCGAGACCCGGTGTCGTAGACAGAAGGATCGTGGCATTTAGGAAATTCAGCTTGGCAAAAGCGCGGTTGCCTTCACCGATAAACTGCGCCTTGCAGTGCGGATACGGGTTCTCCAGAGCCGGATCATCTGAAGATGCGGTCATGTATACCACGTCAAAACCGCGATTGTCCAGATCACGGACGATCGGCTCGAAAACCGGCCAATATCTCTTATCATCCGAGAAGATCACGAGCGGGATCTCACTTGCATCCATGGCCGTTTTCTTTCCACGGGAAATCAGGAAGCGGAGTTTCACGATGAGTCCCTTTAGGAAATAGATCAGAACTCCGAATAGTCCGATCACAATAGCAAAGAGCATGCTCCCCGTACCGGGGTCGATGTACAATCTCATTCTTTTCTCCTCATGCTTTAGTCGTACTGATCAGCCGTCTGCCATATCACTGTCGGGATTGGCCATCGGATCCGGAGTCGGCTCAGGGGTCGGCGTCGGCGAGACGTGGAAGGAGCAATCACGATTCGGTGTCAGGTAACTGTCTTCGATAAAGTAGTCGCTCGTAGCAGCATCGGCCTCACGGCAGTACTGTGTAGCCTTAAGTCCGGAGGAAGTGCAGACTTCCATACGGATGACATTGTCCGGCTTTTCGAATTCCGCCCCCGGACAATTCGTGTGGATCCGCTGCATGACGTAATTCCATATATACTGAGCATTGTTTCTGTCGCCCTTCGGGATCTCCGTCGTACGCAGACGGTTATCGTAGCCGTACCAGACTGCGGCCGCATAGTAAGGAGTATACCCGCAGAACCACTTATCGACATTATCGTCGGTGGTACCGGTCTTACCGGCGACGGCGATATTCTCGCCGTCGGCATTCGTGATATGCTCGACTTTCCCTCGCGCGGTACCACTATCGATAACGTCCTCGAGGATATCGGACATCAAGAAGGAGGTATCTTCGCGGTAAACACGGTGAGAATCGGCCACGTGCTCCAGAACGACGTTCCCGTCGCTATCGAGTACTTTGGTATAGGCATAGGGCTCGGTATAGATACCGCCGGTTGCAAAAGTATTGTACGCGGCGGCCATCTCCAGCGGGGACATGCCGACGTTAAAGCCTCCGATTGCAGTTGATGGGTACTGCTCGGTAAGACGGTCGATACCGACCTCGTTCAGAAACCACAGCGCCATCTCCGCACCGACGTCGTTCCAGACCATGACGGCGATGGTGTTTCGCGACGAGGCGATCGCACGGCGGATGGTCATCGGTCCGTTGTATCCGTTATCCGAGTTCTTCGGCCATACTTTATCCGGGTTAGAAGGATCGAGGTGGGACTCCTTATCTTCGTAAATCATGGAAGGCGTGATGAGCCGGAGTTCCATCGCTGGACCATAGTCGATCAATGGCTTGATGGACGATCCGGGCTGGCGGTGAGCATCGACAGCGCGGTTCGTTCCCAGATTCACCGTTTTCTCACCATAGCCACCCTGCATACCGGCGATCGCGCCGGTCTTGACGTTGATGACGACCATGCCTCCCTGTGGTTTTTCCGGATAGTCCTCGAGTGCTTCCGGATCTGTCTGGAAGAGAGACTGGGTCTTAAAGGCCTCGTCCATGACGGCCTGCACGTACGGTTCCATGGTGGTGTAGATGTGATATCCGCGGTTATAGACGGTCGTCGCAGCGAGAGATCGGCTGATATTCCTCTCGCGCTGGATATCGGAAATCACCTCGGAGACTGCGTACTCGACGAAATATGAGTTGATCGCTGTCGCAGAGGAAGTGGTCTTCGTCTTAAAGATCAGCTCTGTGTTCAGAGCGTTGTCATACTCTTCCTGGGTGATGTCGCCAAGCTCGTACATCTTACTGAGTACGATACGCATACGGCGCATGGCGTTTCTTCTGCCGGATTCGCGGAGCGGGTTATAGTAGGACGGGCTCTTCGGAAGACCAGCGAGAAAGGCACACTCAGCAAGGGAGAGCTCCTTAGCGTTCTTGCCGAAGTAATTCTGCGCGCCGGCCTCGATGCCGACGTAGTTATTGCCCATCGGCGCGAGGTTGATGTAGAGCTGCATGATTTCGTCTTTGCTGAGCTGCTGCTCGAGCGTCATGGCTGAGAACCATTCTTGGACTTTACGCTGGGTTGAACGCTGGTCCTGACCGGTGATGAGCTTGACGGTCTGCTGTGTGATCGTCGAACCACCGTGAGATGCAGTACCTCCATTGAAAAGCGCGGAAAGGATCGCACTTCCGATACGCTGGACATCGATACCGGAGTGCTCGAGGAAACGCTCATCTTCGATGGCCATGATGGCCTCGTCGATGTAGGTGTCCTTCACATCGGTATAGGCGACATAGATACGGTCGACGTTCTCACTGCCGGTAAGCTTGGCGATGACTGTGCCGTTGCTGTCATAGACGAAAGAAGTCTCGACTGAATCGGTCATAGAGATATCCGCGATCGAAAGAGGTGTAGTTGTGGAGATATAGCCGATCAGCATACCGCCGCCAAAACCTCCGACCAGAAATCCGAGACATAGGAGAATGACCAGAGCGGTCTTCACGATATCCATGACCGCTCCCAGAACTTCGAGATACCAGTGACGGTTGTGTGCCGCACGGGTTGGCTTACCGCGCAGGCGTGAGCGGAGTTCATCGGCCAGTGCAGAGTTCTCCGGAGGACAGGGCACGGTAGAGCGTTTCTGTCCGGCAGCGGCCGCCGCTCTTGCCCGGTCGCGGTCATAGATCTGGTCACGTGTGTAGCCGGAACCGGCTGCAGCAGTACGTGTCGGAGCGCGCGGCGTGGTCGCATCCTGATTTCTATTGTTCGAGCCGGACGGACGAGGGGAACCCTTGCCGTTCGGAGTATGATCAGACATAACGTACCTTCTTAATGCAGGTCATTTGTAGGGGATTTCCATAAAAATCCACACTAATAATACCAGTATTCCCTATAATTGGAAAGAGAAGAGCAAGTGCGCTATAATAGGAATATACATTTTCAGGGGAGTTCGGGAATGGGTATCTTCGATAGCAATAAGGTGTTAAAAGCCCGCTGTGTGGGCATTTCCAACGAAGGTTACGGGGTCGCGAGAATTGAAGAAACTGGTGCTTCCGAAGACGGAATGAAGGTCTTCGTCGAGGATATGCTCCCCGGGGAGAAAGGTCGGGTCCGCCTAACACGCACAGAGAAGAATGTGACTTATGCCGTGAAACTTAAGACCACCGCCTCTTCCGAACACCGTGTCGAGCCCATCTGTCCTGAATTCCTGCGCTGTGGCGGCTGTCAACTCCTGCATGCAGACTATACCTGCCAACTCCGTATGAAAGAGAATCTGGTACGTTCCTGTCTCATACGACTCGGTCATTTTCCGGAAAAAGAGATACGCGACTGTATGGAGCCGATCGTCGGCGCCCAGGATATGTACTATTACCGCAATCAGATGCAGTATCCAGTCGAGTACAACAGAGAGAAACGGTGTGTAAACATCGGCCTCTTTGAGAGAAATACGCACAACCTTATCGAACACGAGAAGTGCTATCTGGCTGATCCTGCTGCGGAGATCGTCCGTGGTGTCGCGCAGATCTTCTTCTCGGATCTCTCCCGTATCGATGCAGCACGGGCTCTCCGTCAGGTCGTCGTACGCTCCGGAACGATGTCCAAAGAACTGATGGTCATCTTCGTCATACGGAAACAGGTACCGATCGATGGCGATGCTTTTGCCGAGGCATGCGACGACGCCCTGAAAAAAGCCGGAAACGGTATGCGTATGGTCAGTATCTGGACGGAGGAACGTCCTTCCGCGATGAAATGGAAAAACAGTAAGGGCCTGTGGACGAATATCTGGGGCGAGACCACGATCCGGGAATTCCTCAGTAACCGCGTATTCCGCATCTCGCCCGATTCCTTCTTCCAGGTCAACACCAAGCAGGCGGTCGTCCTTTACAACAAGATCAAGGAATATCTGCGTCTCGACGGAGTTCTTCCGAGGATGCTCCTCGATCTTTATTGCGGTACGGGAACGATCGGCATCTACTGTTCAGACGCCTGCCACCACATGTACGGGATCGAATCGGTCGAGTCGGCTGTCATCGACGCAAGAAACAACGCCCGTACCAACTTTATTGAGGATACCGAGTTCTTCTGCAGCAAGGCCGAGGACTTCGATTTCGGCGCCATGATGCCCGATGCGGTGATCATCGACCCGCCGAGAAAGGGCTGTGACGAGAAACTCCTCGGAAAACTCCTCCAGCTCGCGCCTTCGCGCATCATCTACGTGTCCTGTAATCCCGCCACATTGGCGCGCGACCTCGAGCGCTTCTTCCATCTGCAGGAACAGAGCGATGTGAAGTACGGCATCAAGAAGATCTGCCCGGTCGATATGTTCCCTCAGACCTCGCATTGCGAGACGGTTGTCTTGCTTTCCAAGGGAAATATGTCAACAAAGCATGTCCGAGTTGAGTTTAATCTTGAAGAAATGGATATGTCCGATTTTAAAACCGGTGCTACTTATGAAGAAATCGCGGAATGGGTGCAGAAAAACTATGGATTGCATGTGTCGAATCTGAACATCGCACAAACAAAGAGGAAATGCGGAATCACTGAACGAGAGAATTATAATCTTCCCAAGTCGAAAGACGCAAGACAACCGGGAACAACTAAGGAAAAAGAGGATGCGATAATCGCGGCCTTTAAGCATTTTCACATGATTTAATAGTTCTTATATAGATTTAATCTCTTGCATTCTGTGGAATGGATATCCAACCTGTTGCCCCCAATATAGGGGCAGACTCTCTTTCCGCGACTTTCGGAGCGGCTTGAAACCGTAAAAGAAAGAAATGTATAATTCTTCCAAGGACTATACGAAAAGGTGGCAAGCATGGACAAAAAAGTCAACTTGGGAGAACAGATTCGGAAATACCGTAAGCAGAAAAGGTATTCTCAGGAAAACCTAGCGGATTTACTGGGCAAGAAGCGTTATACGGTAGATGCCTGGGAAAGAAACAGAAGCACACCTGACGAAGCGATGATGATAAAGATTGCAGATGTTTTGGGTATCCAAGTTGATGATCTTTATGGAAGACAGTCCTTTGAGGATAAACAGACATTAGAAAGCCTGAATGAGATTTCAGATCAGGCAGATGGTATTACCAGAAGAGCAAAGAGCTTCCAGATCGATTTCAAAACACCTGAAGATGTCAAGCGGTATTACAGAAAACGGATAGCTATTACCATAGGCATATTTGGTCTGATTATTCTCGCCATCTTTATCATCTGGCCGATACTTGGCCAGATCGAAGTACAATAAGAGAGGACAAGGATGAATCCGGAGAATCAAATATGGTGGATAAACAAAGAATTGCAGAAAACATAGTCAAGTATAGAAACCTGCGGAGCATGACGCAGGACGAACTTGCAAAAAAAGCGGGAGTGGCACGGACAAGTCTTTCGAGTTGGGAATGCGGAGACGGCACTCCTACGCCTCTAAGTATGAGAAAAATGGCTGATGCGTTGGGCATTAGAGTAGAAGAATTAACTTCCGATAAAGAACCACTGGAGCAGGAAGAAGAAAAAAGAAAAGAAAACAGGAGAATATCTCTGGAAGAAACTGTCGAAAAAGTGAGAACTGCTGCTGACGCCGTATCGCAGGCAGAAGAGATTTTACTAAAGAACAAAAGGATAGAAGCAGAGATAGAACGATTGACAAAACATTATAAGAAAGTGATGCGTATAACTGTCATAGTTGGCACACTTCTGGTCCTTTTGGTTTTCGTATGGAAAATCCATAGAACCTATTACATCAGTGATTGGGACTCTGTGGTAACAGACGTAGTATTTGAGACTTGGGATGGATATCCACCGGATTATACTGGTCCTACAGAGCCGGAATCTTGATGATTGTACAATTTGCGTAATTCTTTACGCAAATTGTCGTGTTGTTTTCAGTGCTGTTTTGTTATTCTGCATTATTATATATCTTAATTGTTAAAACGGTTCGACAGGAGGCAGCAATATGAAGTTCATTGAAGAAAAACTAATCCCAGTTCTGTTGTGTATGGCTTTGTTTATTTGTAATGCCGATGTGTTGCGTGCGGAGACGGACAGTTTTAGTCTGATTTCTTATGTGGAGAACCACCACATAGGTTCACAAGCGGAATTCAATGAGGTTCTGCAAACATATTGCAGTCAGTATTATGTTGAACCTGTTGAGGAAGAAGGTGAGAGTTTTCAAGTTGGCATTGACTATGAGAATTCTCTTGTATATACCGCCTTTTACATAAATACATCTGAAACCAGATCCACAAAGAGCGGAAGAGCCCAAAAGAATTACTATTCAGATACGGGAGAAAGAGCATTTACTATCAGTGTTGAAGGTGTTTTCAGTTATTCGTCGACTGAATGCCATACAATATCAACAACAGGTTCTTTTACAAAACCATTTGCCTCACCGTGGAACAGTTCGCCATCTTTGACAAGTGGGAATTTCACAGCAACAAGCGCATACTCAAAGATTTCAGGAACTGCAACATATTTATATCAATCCCAATCATATTCGCTCACGCTGGTATGCAATCAATACGGCGATATAAGCTGGTTCTGATCGTTCTATCGTTGAGATTCTGCCGCTTGGCGTAGTCAACAATTTGCGGCGAAAACTCCTCTGAAATGTAATTTGTGAATCACTATTTTCAAGATGTATTCAAAACCGAACAAATTGCGCAGATTATTACGCAAATTGTCGTGGCACTGTCAAGGTGTTCCTGCTATGTTTGAGTTGTAGATATAATTCTGCATAAGAGTATTAGAAAAGTATGGTTGGAGGTGTGACATGAAATCTCTTACAAAGATAATTCTGGTGACAGTCATGATAAGTATGCTCGTTCTTTATTCTTTGCCGGCAAATGCTTTAACAAGCACCGTATATGTTAGTGCTGGGACAACAGGATACACGAATGATTCCAGTACAGCATCTAAAGCTAGGAGCAAGTGCGATATTACATTAGAATTTGTGCAGTTTAGTTATTATCCGCCGAACAATATTCCGAGTACGTATTACGTCTACGCATGGTTGAGCACATCTTCTGGACATGCTAAAGCAACTAATACTGCAGCTTTTTCGTCATTATCGGCGCAATATCCATCCTATTATTCAGGCTATGGTGGTGAAGGAACTTCCTATGTTTTAGCTTCAAACACCGATTTGGGGATTTATTATTCAGCCCGGTTTGATTGGACAGCAAATGGTCAGGCTGCATAATATGATCGGAAATATACAAATATGAGATTATTGGGCAAAAAAGCATTATCGTGGTGTATACTTGTTCCTTTCTTGTTAAGTCCTTGTGGATGTAAAAACAAAAAAGAAACCGTGCATTATGACTCCGGTGCGTACTCTTCACAATCTTTTGTTCTTCCTGAGAAAGAAGGATGTGTGACGTACTTGCAAAGTGTTCTTCCGGATGGGGAAAATTATTGCGTATCTGCAGTGTATACCCAATTTGACCAGCAAGATGAGGTAATCGGCCGTACAACAGACATATATACTCTTAACGATAAAGGCGAGATTGTCTACACATTGGAACTCCTGGGAAGTCAAGCTCCATGCTCTGTCCTGGAGAATGAATATGTCTTTCTTGGATATAAAAACGAAGATTTGGAAAATAACCCGGATAACCTCATGAATCTGAATAGGACGGCAGTTTTTCTGGATAAGAAGACAGGTGAGCCGACCAAGACGATCGAAACGGACTTTGATCCATGGTATGTTACCCCTATCTCAGATGGCTTCGTGATCGTTGGTGCCTCGACAATCAATCGCTATTCGAAAGAGGGTGTATTACTAAAATCCCTGAAACCGGGTTTTTCCTGCTACACAGAAAGAGACGGATTTTTTGAAGAGAATGGGAAATTCTACGTTGTAGAAGATCTGGGCATGATGAATATCATGTATCACGAAGTTGATTTTGATACAGGTGTTTGCCCGCCATTGGCCGGAAATAAGGATATTGGCATAGATGGCAGATTATATATCAGCGGGCAGTATTTCTTTAATACGGATGGGGAGTATAAAGTAGATCTTCAGAATATGAAGGTGAAGTGCCTGGCCGACTGGAACTGTATTGATATTCGTCCGCCGATGAAAAATCTATACAGTCCCGCAGGATATCATCGTATGGATGACGAAAGATTTGCCATTAGTTATGAGTACTCAGACGATACGGTAGAAGTAATGCTATTTCGTTTTGACCCTTCTGTTGACCGTTCCCAAGTTGAGACAATAAAGATCGGCGGGTATGGAGTATATAATGACCAGATCCTCCAATGGGTCGTTTATACATTTAACGTATCCAACAAAGATTACCGTGTGGTTCTGGAGGAGTACGGTAAACGTTTCTTTGAGGGTCTTACGTCTGAGGAAAGACGCAAGTCCACACTTAATCTCATGCAGTATTTTCACGATGGCAATGCTCCGGACATATTCTATGGCACCCGTTTCGATTATGAATATATGGGAAGAAATGGTATGGTCATAGATATAACCGAGTATCTTAAAAAGGATGAGGGTGCGTTACTTGTATTAACTGATACTGTCTCAAAGCTTGTGTGCGATGGCAGCGGAGCATGCTATGAACTGTTTTCAGGATATCAGATGTATGGGAATTATGCACTTCGGAGCGTAACAGATGCTGTTTCAGACACTTCGGTTTTCAGCTTGTTCCAGTACGCACAAAAACATGAATTCAACTACTCTATGGACGCGGCTTCGGATATTGTGGATGAGGGAATCCGATACAACTTTGCTGATTTGTGGGGAGCTTATGATGGGACTCGTAAAGTTACGCATGAAGAATTGGTTGAATTGGTTTCGGATGTATTGTCGCTACCGGTATCGCAAATGAACGTAGCAGGCTATGACGATGTGCTCGATGGACGAACAATGATGATGCCGTCTGGTGTGTACAGTTATTATTTCTTTTCGGATATTCTTTCTAGAAGCAAAGACTTTCGTTTTATCGGGTACCCCTCTATTCATGATTCGGTGTATCTTGCGGTTCCTCAGTGCAGTCTTGCGATCTCGACAACTGCAAAGAATAAGGATAAATGTTGGGAAGTCCTCTCCATGCTTTTGGGAGAAAATGTTCAGAAACAGACCGTGAGCTCGGGGGCAATACCAGTTACACAGGATGCACTGGATACATTATGTGATATCGTGATGCATCCGGATGATGTCGATGATGAAGTACTTGAGACGTTTGTGAGAAAGGATGAACCTGCTAATCAGGAGACAGTCGACCTATTTCTCTCGACAATTTCCAAGGCAAATGCTATTCAGACAGTTGATTGGGGTGTCTACGGTATTATAAGTGAGGAAATAAACAGTTACTACACGCAGGACCGTTCGCCTGAACAGATTGCGGAGACGTTAGAGAAGAGGCTTACGCTCTACATGCAGGAGAATTATCAGTAAAAAACTCTGTTGCGTACTAAATTGCGCAAAATGTCGTGGCTTTTGAACGAGCGTATCTATACACTTAAAGTGAATGCATGGTATATGCAAAAAACAGCAACCCTAAGTTGCAAAGATTAGGAGGTACGACATGAAAGCTCTTACAAAACTTTTTTCATTGATTATGATGATAAGCGTGCTAGTCTGCGTTTCTTTACCTGCAAATGCATTAACAAGTACTCTGAATGTAAGTGCAGGCTCGACGGTTTATACGAATATAGCAAGTGTGACGACAGCGAATCGATCATCGTGTCATATTGCACTGGACTATGTGAAGTTCAACAGTTATCCCGCAAACGTCATTCCTAGTTCATACTTTGTATATGCGGCATTGTGTACTCCTTCAAACCATTTGGTGGTAACTAACGAAGCGGGTTTCTCTGCTGTTAATTCAAGTGGATATTATTATGGATATTTATCAGGATATGGCGGAGAAGGGCAGCCATATGTTCTGAAAACACACAGCAATTTGAATATGTATTATTCTGCGAGATTTATCTGGACCTCTGATGGACAAGCAGCGAGTTGATATACTTGAGAGGGGAAAGAAGAATGACCTTTTGGGAAAAACGTAAGCAAATCTGCACTGGAGTGTTGCTTTCACTATTTCTTGTGACTTCTTGTAATCATGCCACAGATCAAGAGATAAGTCGTTCGTTGAAGGACGAAGATATTACGGTGACGGTTGACTCGTCTTTATCAATGGCTGAGACAGATTTGACAATAGTTGATCCTGATACTTCTGAATCACTTGATCCGAATTCATGGTTGGTTCGGGTGAGTGATCCTGAAAGGATGCAGTTTCATCCGGATGCTCCGAAAGAATATGATTTCTCTGTTTCCTTTAAAGAAGATATGCTGGTTGTGGACTATGGAAAGCAGACAGTTAATGTTTATATAGGCAAATATGACAAGAGTCCTGAGCCGTGGCAAAACAAGACATGGGATACTGTTGGTGCAATACATGTAGTCTTATGGTGTGAAGGTGAGCCGACGAATATCTCTTGTGAAGAACTGGATGGAGAGATTATTGAAGGAGATGATTATGTTGCTTTAGAGAAGGCGGAAGTTCTTGACAACATATACAACGTGCACATCATTTCCCTATCCGATATTGAGGGAGGCTCGGAATTGACAGAAGCACTTGGATTGAGCACGGATACTGCGGTTTTGAGTTGGACTTACAATCTTTATGATTTCCCGTGGGATTCTGAATACTTTAATGCTATTGAGAGCTTTAAGGTACCGTCAACCATTACTACCTTCGAGTATATTCCTTTAAGCGCGCAATATATTGATGGTGTGCCGACGCGTTTGCCTGCTGGAGATGCACCAACGATAGATTGGTTACATGATGGGAATCTGGCTCGACCGGCGCACTATGATCCTCGAACTGACTGGGGGAAATCGTATTTGTTTAACCAATCATTCACTTGTGCGACAGTTTTTCACGTGTACAGATATATGATTACAGATACGATTCAAGAAGAAGTGCCAATCATTCCTGCTGATAGTTGTCTGGCAGAGATTAAGAAAGCTATTTTATATAACGCATACAGTCACCTTAAAGCTACGCCGGATTCGAGCAAAATCGGTATGAATCATGTTTGGGAAACAGATGTAGTCGTATATTGTATGGAACTGTCATATGCAGTACTAGATCCCTGTCCGTTGGATCCATATGAAGATGATCTTGACTCTCACGAGTTGACGATGGTTCCCGTATGGAATGTCTATTATACTGCGACAAATTCTAAAGTAGCGGATGAAAATGTGGTCTATAGCGGCACAGTTATGGTCAGTGCGGTTACGGGCGAATCGATTTATTCGGAGATGTATGGACCGGATGAAAATGAATACCTATATCCCAGGTAAAGAATAATGGAGGTTAATGTATGAATACGGTTAAGAAACTATTGTCTTTGGTAATCATGATGAGCATTCTCACTTGTGTGTCCCTGCCTGCAAATGCAGTAACGAGTACGTTGTATGTCAGCGCTGGTTCGACTGCTTATTCGACTGAGACAAGCAAGACAACTAAAACACGGAAAACGTGTCATATAGCTCTTACTTTTGTGCAGTTTTCCAATTATCCTCAAAATAGTATTCCAAGTGGATATTATGTTTACGCTGCGCTATGTCCTTACTTGTCAACATCAGATGCAACGGATACTGCCGGTTTTTCCATGGTTAGTTCCAGCGGTTACTATTATAACTATCATTCAGGACAGGGTGGTAATGACCAGAGATACAGACTCAAAACATATAGCAACTTGAATATCTATTATTCAGCCACCTTCGATTGGACTGCAAATGGTCAGGCCGCTAGTTAGCATCGGTGAATAATCGAATATCCGTCCTGCAGAATGAAAAGAGGCAAAACGATGTATCTGCAGGGGCAAACTATATGTTAAAACCAGTCAGAGCGTCCTTTGGGGCGCTCTTTTCTTATTGAAAAATGTTCACAAATAGGTTATTGAATCGAACAAACATTCGTGTTATTATTCAATCAAAATACGAACAAACGTTTGCTTAAAAGAAGAAAACTGCAGAAAGGAGAACTGGAAAATGGCAAAAGAAACAGTTCGGTTTGAGTACGATTCTGACAAATTGATGGCAATCAGAAGCTTTATTCCGCACGCTGGAATAACGATTGAGGGTTCTCTCGAGGCAATGCTGGACGCTCTATTTGAAAGGTATGTATCGTCAGAAGTGAGAGAATTCATAGCGAATAATTGTTGTAGAAACCAAACCAGAAAGGAAGGTTAAGGCAGAAAACCACACCAAGACAGCCTCAAAAAGCGGTCAAAAAGTGCTCTTAAAAACAACGATGAACAAGCAGGATAAAGGAGTGGAGTCATTTTCATGCCTACACTCGGTTCACAATGTCGGGCAGTGCCCGCCATTAGGGCGTTTCGGGGTTTTGGGAATATGGGTACAAATGACGTCATTATTTCCCTTCGGAGCAAAATCGTGTGTCAAAAGTTCCGGAAGTACTGGAAACAGGGGCTGTCTTGTGTGTCGGTGCTTTTGCCGAATGCACATGAAACCAAAACACATCCGACACTCGACCTGGCTTGCCGAGAGCACGGTCGAGAAGGTAAAAGAGAACTACATGCAAGATAACTGCAGCACACAGAGCGAGTTCATCGAGAAGGCGATCCTGACTTATGTGGGATATCTCGAGTCGGAGAAAAATGCAGACTATCTCTCCCCGACTATCTTGTCCTCGATGAAGGAATGCTCGGATGAGAACACGAAGAGGATCACGAGGATACTTTTTAAGCTTGCGGTGGAACAGGCCGTGAGTAACAACCTCGTTGCTGCACAGATCAACTTTGAACCATCTCGGTACAAGACTCTGGTCCGAGAGTGCGAAAGAGAGGTCCGAAATCTCAATGGCAACTTCGCCATGATCGATGCACTCAGATGGCAAAGGAAATTAGCGGACGTTGAAAGTATTGATGATGAGTAATCGTATTTAGCGGAGTAAATGTCATGAGGAAATATTATAACGATCCCCATTATGATGCGGCTTTTGATCGGTGGCTGAATACAGTTTCTCATTTGATGATGAAATATGGTCCGCGTGTTCTTATAAAACAGAAGTACGAGCAATCCCTTGGCTTGAACAAGGGAGATGTAAAAGTTCATTCTCCGGAAGATCCTGCAGTAAGAGAAAGACGTTTATCAGGATATTTCAAACGAATGAAAAATCTATTCGCCTCGGGAATCAAAAATAGGAAGAGATCCAAGTAGAAATGATTTTCTTGAATTGATGCATTGCGTAAGAAGACGCGATTTGTTATAATGTACGCAACGCGTAAATGTAATGAGGATGATTATATGGATTGTAAGAATAAGATAAAAGAGCTTCGAGAAATGACGGGGATGAATAGAACAGAGTTTTGTGAACATTTTAATATCCCTTATCGAACTGTAACGGATTGGGAAAGAGATAGTCGCCATGCACCGGATTATGTTCTTCGACTATTGGAATACTATATCCGAATGGAGAAATTTATTAAAGAAAAGAAGAAAGACGAGAAATAAACCGACCCTGCGAATAGGAGGAGTTAAATATATGACGAAACAGCCGATAAAAGATACTATTCATGCTAAAGGATTTGATATTGGTATATATACTACAGATTATGAGAATGAATTCATCTCTTTGACGGATATCGCAAAATACAAGAGTTCGGATCCTAATGATGTTATCAAAAACTGGATGAGAGGAAGGGAAACATTAGAATTTCTTGGTTTGTGGGAAATGCTTCACAAGCCAGATTTTAAACCCGTCGAATTCGACGGGTTTAGAAGTGAAGCAGGACTGCACGCATTTACGATGTCTCCGACAAAATGGATTGAAGGAGTTAACGCTATTGGCATAGTAACGAAAGCTGGTCGCTATGGCGGTACATATGCTCATTCTGATATTGCGCTAGAATTTGCATCGTGGATATCAGCAGAGTTCAAACTCTATATCATGAAAGATTATCAAAGATTGAGACGAGACGAGAATAGTCGTTTGTCGCTAAGCTGGAATCTTCATCGCGAAATATCCAAACTCAATTATCGTGTGCACACGGATGCAATCAAAGAATACCTGATCCCGCCGGAGCTTACGCAGGCACAGATCAATTATATGTATGCAAGTGAAGCTGATATGCTTAATATGGCACTGTTTGGAAAGACCGCCAAAGAGTGGCGTGATGAAAATCCAGAGTTAAATGGGAATATGAGGGATTATGCGACGTTGAACCAGCTTCTCGTCTTGGCGAATATGGAAAGTTATAATGCTATTCTTATAGAACAAGGCAAGAAGATGTCCGAACGTCTCATACTCTTGAGGCATCTTGCTGTTCGACAGATGAAGACACTCTCCACCCTCAACCTTGAAAGCTTGCCCAAACTTCCAGAAGGTCAGACCGATGAAAAAGAGTAAATGCTACATCTATACTCGTGTTTCCACGATGATGCAAGTTGATGGGTACAGTCTCGATGCACAGAAGGATAAACTGCGTAAATACGCGGATTATCAGGATATGGAGGTTGTCGCCGAGTATTCGGATGAGGGACGTTCCGGGAAGAATATTCAAGGAAGACCTGACTTTTCGCGAATGATGAGCGATATTGAAGATGGTAAAGATGGAATAAGTTATGTTCTGGTCTTTAAACTGTCGCGCTTCGGTCGAAATGCTGCGGATGTTTTGAATTCCTTGCAGATAATGCAGGATTTTGGAGTGAATCTTATTTGCGTAGAGGATGGTATCGATAGTTCGAAAGATGCAGGGAAACTCATGATATCCGTTCTTTCAGCAGTGGCGGAGATCGAACGAGAGAATATCCGAACACAGACCATGGCCGGACGAGAGCAGAAGGCTCGTGAAGGCAAGTGGAACGGTGGATTCGCTCCCTATGGATACAAGTTAGAAAACGGGAATCTCATCATCGCCGATGATGAGGTAGAAATAATCAGATTGATCTACGACCGATATATTCATACGAAAGATGGACTCAATGGAGTTGCAGCTTTTCTTAACAATCACGGCTATACGAAGAAACTTCGGCAGAACAATACGATCTCCGGTTTTTCTGCGAAATTTGTTAAGGATGTCATTGATAATCCCGTATATATGGGAAAGATTGCTTATGGCCGAAGAAGAACGGAAAAGAAGATCGGGACGAGAAATGAGATGCATGTGGTAGCAAAGTCCGAGTTCCCTATCTTTGAGGGAGAACATGAAGCGATCATATCCGAGGAGGACTGGAATCTGGCTCAGGAAAAACGGAAACTCAATGCGTATAGACGCCAGAAAGTCCATAATATCGATCACGCTCACATTCTGTCAGGGATTCTGCGGTGCCCTTGTTGCGGGAAAAGCCTTTATGGGAATATTTCTAAAGCACACAGCAAGGACAATAAGACCAGATACTATTACTACTGCAAAAACACGATGAATGCGACAGGACATCGTTGTTCTTTCCGTTCAAGTATTGAACAGACTGAAATGAATCAGATGGTGGCTTCGATTATTTCGGCAATGGTGAGAAGACCGGATTTTAAAGAAGCGATCATGGAAAAAATCGGAACGGCAGTAGATACCAAGGATCTGGAAAACCAGTTGGAGGTGTTGAAGGATAAACTGAGAAAGACGCTGGGCACAAAATCGAAACTTGAACATCAGATGGACAGTCTGGATGTTATTGATCCTCACTATGATAGAAAGATGTCGGATCTGCAGCGAAGATATGATCAACAGTACGACATTCTTGCAGACATTGAAGATCAGATGGATGAACTGAAAGAACAGATCAGATATATTCAACGAGAAAATATTACGGGAAATAACATCTATCAGTTGCTTCTTACGTTCGATGAGTTATATGATGAATTCAATGAAGCAGAGAAGAAGGACTTTATGAGATCTTTTGTTGAACATATTGATATATACCCACAAAAGCCTGAAAATGGCTGTTGGATAAGAAAAATCGTTTTCAATTTCCCCATACCGATGAATGGGGAGGATGTGGTAGAACTGCCCTTGGAAAGTGAGCGGACAGCCGAGACGGTTCTGCTTCTTTCTAGAGTGTAATACAGCATATTTCTGTGAATCAAGGAGATCCGAAGATGTGTGAAGATATGCTTGAAGAGAATAAACTCTCCGATGAAGAAGCAAGAAAGCTGATATGTCTGGCGCGAGCAGGGGATGAGACGGCCAAGGAAAAGCTCATGGAGGCGTACGCATACATTATCGGGTACCTCGTTAGAAAAATGATGAGACCGATCTCCTTTCGTGTCCAGAGCCGCCGGGAAGATTGGGAAGAGGAGCTCTGTCAGCGTGGATGGGCAGCATTCTTCGGAGGAGTAGGGCGATTCGATCTGGAGGCTTCCAATCGGTTCAGCACCTATATCTGGACGTGTGTCTCTGTTGAGATGCGGGATGAATTTAGTTTTCTTATCAACAATTATGGAATCACTGACCTTTCTCCGAGAAGCAGGGCCGTGATTCACGAGACGGTCGATTGCGAAGAAATCGCGGAAACGGTGGCGGAAGAATCCTTGACGGAAGACCTCGCGGATGAAAAGAAGACTCAGGATTCTCTTTCGGGAACAGCAATAAAGTATCTCGAAGGAGAGAGTTCAGTCAGACTTGCCCTACAGATCTTGGAAGTTCTGAAGCAGTATTCAAGTGAAAGCGATCCCATCACGAAGACGCAGCTCCTCGATCTTCTCACTGAATACCGTATCAGGAAATATGGCAAGAGCGCTTCTCCGGGAGCACGAAATACGATCACTAAAACAATCGAGGAGATCCTGGCCGAAGCGGATCCGGCGGAGTATACGGAAGAATCGGCCAAGCAATATCAGATTCTTTATTCCGGCTATAAAGAGGATCGGCTGAAGGGCAAGTGGGAAGGAACGGCACAGGGGAAAAGTGCGACGATCAGTGATCTTGCTCTTGTGCATCTCTTCTCCGAGGAGCAGCTGGATAAACTGATCCAGATCGTCCGTTTTTCCGATTTTCTCTCTGAAGAAGAGAAGCGGGATCTCATCGGAAAGCTCCTTCGTACGGCCAGTATACGATACCGTTCGCCCTTCTCGGACGGAAAAATGCGATTTGATCCGAAAGCAATCCACAGCCGTCTGTCGGGAATGGACGCAAACCGAAACCAAGAGATCTTCAAAAGCCTGAATACAATCAAGGAAGCGATCAATAAGTATGGTCGTATCCGATTCCATTACAACCGCTACACATCGGATCACAAACTTGTCCATGATGGAACTTTCTGGGAGCTATCTCCCTATCACATCGTGGTGTACCATGAGAAGTACTTCTGCATCGGACAAAGAAGCGGCGGGAATATCTATCATCTCCGGATCGACCTGATGACGGATGTGAAGATCGTGAAGGACCGGAAGGGAAGAATGAAAACCTTCGAGAACAGTACTTTTGCAGGTGCGCCGCTATCGATCACGAACTGGGACCCTGAGAAATATATGTCCGAGCACATCTATATGGGATATGATGACCCGCAGCCGATCCTCATCAAGATCAAGATTCCCGAAGGATACACGATCCTTCAGGACTGGTTCGGAGATCACTACGAGAAACTGGACGTCAGATGTGAAGAAGACCGGGACATCGTAAGAATCTTTACGTCCCCGTCCATGATCGTGCCGTGGGCGATGCAGTACGGCGATTTTGTCGAGGTGCTGGATAAGAAGATCCGGGATCGTATCCGTCGGAAACTCGAAGAGATGAAAGAGCGGTATGAAGATAGAGGAGAGTGATTTTTCCGTAGTATTATTCTGAAAAATGGCATTTGTGTTCAGAAATCTGAACATGATTTCCTCCATAAGTATAGGTGAAGGGATCTTCCACGGGAGTTTCCTTCGAAAAAAGCACAGATCGAAAAGACGTGCTTGTATACTTAAGGAGGAAAGAAAAAATGTCTAAAGAAGAAGGAAAAAAGTTCGTCGTAGTCACTTTTCGTGAGATGATGATGGCGTTTCTGAGGTGTTGGGGACTGCAAAGAGATGTGACGATCACGGAAGACGAGGCGCACCAGATCAGGATGACATACGAAGGACCGCTCTATATGCTCCTGAAATACGGATACTATGAGCCGGATCTTCGCGCGATCCCGGAGGAAACGTGGCGGTTCATCTTCGATAATACGGATCTCATCTGTGACTACATCTACGAGAAGTATGAGATCCGGGAGCCCGGAGAGATCCTCGAGCATGAGTGGGAGGAGATGTTTGAAAATCCCGAGCTCTCGTACTGGGATCCGCTGGTGTTTGATACATGGGATGAGTATCTCGAGCTGGTAGGTGGAGATGGAGAGGTAAGCGGTTCGGCCGTTGAGAAGTTTGATACCTATGAGGAGTATTGGGACACGCGTGAGAAGGGCTATGAGCGGTATGCATATGAGCATATCTTCAGGGCCAAGAGAAGATGGAAGGAGATGGAAAAAGAGGCGGAAGAATACTTCCGTCATGAATGCCCGGCAGCGACGACCGCACCTTATGAAGAGGATTTCATGGCACTTCGTTTCTATGTGCGGGAGCTGTTCGACGACATCTTCGAGTTCTTCGGGCTGTGGTATGAATTTGAGAACGATTGGTCACTGGTGTGTCACAGGAAGGAGGAGTTTTAAATGAGAGATTTTCTGAAGGAATATCTGAAAAACGAGTATACGGGGAATCTGATCAAGGACTTCTGCCGGTATTGGATCAACTATGGTGAGAACGAACCCAAACCATACGATAGTTGGGAAGAAAAGAATACCTATCGTAGCAAGAATGATCTGGATTGCATCTGCTTCGGTGGTGATCTCCGCGCCGATACGCTTATGAGTGCATGGACAGTGATGAAGTGGGTAGCCGACTATCTGAACAAGGATAAACCTAAACGAATCACGTTCAATAAGAAGACGAATTATTCCAAGGATCCCTACTGGTGTGTCCGCCTTCTCATGGAGAAAACTGAGGAGTATCTGCCGTCTGAACATGAACTGGTACAGCTCCTCCTTCGGTTCCTCAATCTGGCTAAACGTCCGTGCAACTTTATTCTTCTTCCGGATAAGAACATGAATTGTGAAAGGTACAACTGCAATATCCACGGGCAAACGGTGAGGCTCTTTGATGAAGTCCCGGCGACATTGTATTACATCTTCGATAAAGAGGCGCTCGGACGCTATTTTCTTACGGATGCCAGAGACGCCGTAGATGTAGAAAAGGTCAGGGATTGGATCCGAGAGGAGAAACTGGATGTGGGGTTCGAGGATAAGGTGATCGATCCATCCCGGATCATCCCGATCATGGAAGGAGTTCATCCCAAGGATCCGCTGGAGGCCCAAACGGAAAAAGAGATCCGGGCCGTTCTCTCCTACATGATTTCTATATTGGAAGCGCGCCGGGAAGCACTGCATGAAGAGAGGTAAAAGCTAATGATCTATGCGATGAGTGACATTCACGGATGTCTGGAAGATCTGAAAAAGAAGATGGAAATGGTTTCGCTTGGGGAAGGCGATCGCCTGATCCTCCTCGGAGATTATATCGATTATGGTCCCTGTTCCGGCCAGGTACTCCGCTATGTCTATGATCTGCAGCAAAAGTGCGGAGCCGAGAAGGTCGTGGTACTCAAGGGCAACCACGAAGCGATGTTTCTGGAATGGCTCGGCGAGTACAATCGGAAACTGACTCCGGGCATGGAGCAGCTGTGCTACGATTCGTGGCTAAAGACAGATTCTGAACACCGATTCAACACTTTCCGGACACTGGTGTCGGAGGAGCAACTTGCCAAGATAGAAAAGATGGCTATGACGTCTTCATTTGCTGCGTGGAATGTTGAAGCGGCCGGGATGGTGATGGAAGAACATGCGGATCTTATCAAGTGGATCCGCTGTATGCCAAGCTTCTATAAGACAGAGACACAGATCTTCGTGCACGCCGGTGTGGATGAGGAAGCAGAGGAGTATTGGGAGTGGGGCACCGGCGAAGATGTTTTTCTGTGGAAGCACCCGGCTTCTTTCGGACGATTCTACATGACGATCGTTGCCGGACATGTGGGAGCGAGATCTCTCGCCAGAGACAGAGCTTTTGACGGTATATACTATGACGGAGCCAGTCATTACTACATCGATGGTTCGGTATATGCACATGGTGATCTGCTGCTTCTGGGCTATGATGAGAAGGAGGATCGTTATTACCGGATCGAAAACGGAAAGAGAATTCCGATCACAAAGTTTGAGAGGGACTGATTTCAGGAATCTCTCTGATATAATAGATTTGTAAGTCGTACCAAAGGGGATGTGGATAATGTTGACTCTGTTGATTACTTTTCTGATCGCGCTGGCTATCAGTAGTATCGGTTTTAAGAAGTATGTGTGGTTTATTTCCATCGGCTATGGGTTTTCCGTGACCGGGATCGGCATCGGTCTACTAATCGTGGAACGTGGACATCTCACGGTCGGGACGATCCTGGGCTGTGTGCTCTTTATCCTCTACGGATGCCGTCTGGGCGGGTATCTGGCGTATCGTGAGATACGAAGCGGTACATATAATTCCAAGATGAAGACAGAGATCAAGTCCGGCAAGGGTATGAGCCTTTTTGCCAAGTCCATGATCTGGATCAGCGCGGCTGCTCTTTATGCCTGCGAGACTTCTCCGATGACGTTCCGTCTGGTCAATGAAAAGGGTACGGACGTGGCGCTGATCGTCGGACTGGTGATCAGTCTTCTGGGTGTGAGTCTGGAAACGCTGGCCGATATTCAGAAGAATAATGCCAAGAAGAAGAATCCGAAACGCTTTGTTGATACTGGTCTTTATAAGATCGTTCGTTGCCCGAATTATTTCGGTGAGATGCTGTTCTGGACAGGTGTTTTTGTCGGCGGAACGACGGTCTTAAGCGGAGTGTTCCAGTGGACGATCGCGCTTCTCGGATATCTCGGGATCATCTATGTCATGTTCGGCGGGGCGAGAAGACTCGAGATCCGCCAGAACAAGTACTATGGGGATGATCCGGAATACCAGAAATACGTTAAGACGACACCGATCATGATCCCGCTTATCCCGCTGTACAGCGTGGAGAAATATAAGTGGCTGGTCGCATAAGGACAGTCAGACGAGTGTAATGTGTGGAAATGAGGTGTCACTATCGCTACCTTTGTACTGTCAGATATTCACGGTGAATATGATCTCTTCCTGAAGATGCTCGAGAAGATCGGTCTTCAGGATACGGATACACTCTATGTCCTCGGAGATGTGCTTGATCGAGGTCCGCATCCGATCAAGGCGATCCTCAAACTGATGGAGATGCCCAATGCCATCTGTATCGTCGGCAATCACGAGTATATGGCGATGCAGTGTCTCGGTTTTCTGACTTCGGAGATCACAGAGGATACGATCGAAAAGTTAGATGCCAGAGAAGTGGCGAATCTGCATAACTGGCTGTCCAATGGCGCGGCTCCGACCATTAAAGAATTTCACGCATTGGATGAAGAGATGCGGCAGGCAGTCATCGATTTTATTCAGGATTTCCCGGCTTTTGAGGAAGTGACGGTGAACGGGACCGAATATCTGCTGGTGCACGCCGGACTTGGCAACTATGCACCTGCAAAAGCACTTGAGGACTATACGCTCCATGATATCATCTGGTGCCGTGCGGACTATGATACGAAGTATTTCGAAGACAGATATGTCATCAGCGGGCACACGCCGACTCAGGTGATCAAGAAGAATCCTCGTCCGGGGTATATCTACCGCACCAACAACCATATCGCCATCGACTGCGGCTGCACGTTCGAAGGTGGCCGTCTCGGCGCGATATGTCTGGATACGGGGGAAGAATTCTACGTAGAGAAAGAGTAAATCGTCGACCATTGATGCAGGAGGACCGGATATGCACGATTCAGAAAGTATCAATCTAACCGTCAGTAAGAACAGTATTTACGAAGCCTTTGCCGAGGACGCCCGCAGTCGTCCGCTGGAAAGACCGGATACGCGGGCACTCACCAATGAGAAGATCGATAAGGGGAACTTTATCCTCGACACATATAAGGTGGTTTCCGATTCCATCTCCGGAGGCATGGGAAGCGTCTGGCGTGTCCATCACATGGACTGGGACATCGATCTGGCCATGAAACGTCCGCATCCGTGGTTATTTGCGGAAGCGAGCGACACCCGTAAAGAAGATTTTGTCAGAGAGTGCGAAAACTGGATCAACCTGGGTCTGCATCCGAATATCGTATCCTGCTACTATGTCCGTGAGATCGGCGGTGTTCCATCGATCTTCTCTGAATGGATGAACGGCGGAAGCCTGAAAGATGTGATCCGAAACGGATCTTTGTACGATGGCGATGAGAACGAAGTGCTTGAGCGTGTACTGGATATTGCAATCCAGATCGCCAGAGGCCTCAGATACTCGCATGAGAAAGATCTGATCCATCAGGATGTGAAACCCGGTAACATCCTCCTTACGGATAAGTGGGAGGCAAAAGTGGCCGATTTCGGTCTGGCCAAAGCGCAGAGCAATCTGACGGATGGCACCGAGGCTCAGTCTTCCGGTTTCACTCCGGAATACTGTCCGAAGAAGCAGGCCGAAGGAAAGACCGCTGAAGCATGGATGGATGTGTATGCGTGGGCGCTGACCGTGGCGGAGATGTGTATCGGTCGCAGGACATGGGAAAGCGGGGCACAGGCGGAAGAAGGGATCGATTTCGATGTATCTGACCGGAGGATCACCGTCCCGGAAAGCATGCGGATTCTTCTGAATCGCTGCCTGAAACACGGAAAACCCGAGGGAATAAGTGCTTTTGAAGACGTGGAGGATGCGCTGAAAGAGATTTTCCGCGAGGTGACCGGAAACGAGTATCGACGAGTGGGATACGCCGATATGGATGTCTCGGCAGATAACCTGAACAATTATGCGATG
This sequence comes from Clostridiales bacterium, assembly GCA_017551625.1. Lineage (GTDB taxonomy): Bacteria > Bacillota > Clostridia > Saccharofermentanales > Saccharofermentanaceae > Scatonaster. Next base: position 129,388 of record JAFZLF010000050.1, read on the forward strand.
AGTATGCTCGACCTGGGGCAGAAACAACTTGCGGAGAATGCATGGAACGAAGCGATACGGCGCTTCCCCAATCACGTGCAGTCCCAGGTCAATCGTGCGTTTTTCCTGTGGCATGCGACGCGAATGACGGATCGGGATGTGAAGGACATCCTGGACACGCTGCCGGATTCGCCGGAGCGTCGGGCGGCAAATGAACTGTTTGCGCTCGAAAGAGGCGAGAAGACGACCAAGGGCGAAGATGTCGAACCGGATGATGTGGATCTGGATACGCCGTACTGTGTTTTTGACGCGACGTACGAAGGCCGGGAGCATATATGGCTGGCTATGGAACATGAACTGAACTGCTACGATACAAGAAGCGGAGAACGCGTGACGCGCATCGCCGGGAAAGAAGTGGGTGGGTATCTGCATCTGGTCGCGCTCTCGGGAGATCAGAGGTTCCTCTATTCAGGAGATTCGAACAGGATCCTGAGATTTGACCGTCTCGACGACAATAGGATGACCGAGATCCGGCTTCTGCCGGAAGTGAAGGATCGGGCCGGTCAGTATCCGAAAGAGTCGACGATTGAGAACGGAAAGCAGTATCTCTTTGAAAAAGATTCAGGAAAATGGCAGCAGCTCTGGCTCGAGGAAAATGACACGGTGCTGTGTGTAATCGAGCAGAGAGAGTGGAAGGATCCGGATGACTGGAAGAAGTTCTCCATGTGGTGTCAGTATCCGAACAGGAGAACAAGTCCGGTTGCTCCACGTGTCGGGAAAATAACGCCTTATCATGTATTGCGGTTCCGGATCAAGTCTCCCGAAGAAGCGGTACTGGAGTCGGTCACGCCCATATCGGATAAGGATGACACACTGCCGATCCCGATCTATAAGGTGCGTGCTATGGAACACCCTGGAGACAGATGGAGAGCGGTACTCGAAAACAGTATTGCCAAGCTTCAGGAGACAAGGACAGGAAGATATGTCCGATCCGCGGACGGTCATTTCACAAGGATATTGGCCTTTAGTCCGGATCAGACACAGTATCTCTTAGTTTCCGGTGAGGTATCGAGCTGGACACGGGAGCATAGGTCTTTCCTTCGAAAGACCCCGGAACTCGGAGCAGGGAAGCGCCTGTATACTTTATGTCGGATCAAAGATGTGGGGACGGTGCAGAAAGAATCGGAAGAAGCAAGGAAAAAACGGGACGAGTTTGATCAGGCGTTGGATAGGAAGGATTATAAGACGGCCATCCGCTGTTTCGAAGAGTACCGGATACTGCCTGAAAGACAGGACGTATCTGAAACGATCAAGATGGAACTCAAACTGAGCAAAGTGTGCCGTCGGACTTCGATCCACCATATGGCTCTTGCGACGAACGCGAAGTCGGAGGATCTGGCCGGCTTTGACATGACACCCTATAAGGAAAAGTGGTTCGATGTCCAGTCAAGCACCACATCACGAAATGGGGTAAAGGTGGTGCCGGAAGTGGCAGATTATGAAGCGGTAGTGAAACGGGCAGAGGAATATATAAAATCAAAGATGCCGATCGCTTACCGCGATGACACCGGTGAGAAACAAAAACTGGAAGGTGAACGTGTCGTTATCCGCGCGCTGAATGAGGAAGGCAGTATAGTCTATGCAGCCATTTCCAAGTTGAAAGGAGTAGTCAACCAGACGATCACGTATATCGTCAAAGCGGATCTGAATAAGCATACGATCCGCGTCGTATCGGGATACGACGGCAGAGTATATGTGGCAAACGAAAGACCTTCGCGGATCCTTGTAAGGGTTTCTTCTGCATTTTCTATTCATGAGGACTCCTTGTCCGGTTACAGCGTACCTGTTTCTCTGGAGCCGCATGATTCGATCACCAAGGTCAGTTTTCTCCCGAATCCTGATTTCCTGCTCTATACGACATACCACTTCAAACAGGTAATAATCGGAATCTGTCCGCAAGAGACGGGGGAAGGAAAAGCTTTTGCAGCACCGATAGAGCTTCCTCCTCAGCCGAATGTCGCCAAGAACCGTCCCCCGTATGACGTGATTTTCACCAATGACAGTTTTCATGTTCTTCTGCTTGGTGAACCTTGGCTTCGTTTGGGCTGGAACTATGCGCTCCCTGAGGAGAAGAAATCGGAACTGCGCGTGACCTCTAAGAAAGAGGAACCAGAGGCGGAACTATCCGGAAAGGAAAAGAAAGGTCTTTTCTCCCGATTGTTCGGTAAATGAAAAAACTGTCAAGAACAGAACTGTCCATTTTTTAGGACAGATCGTGTGATATAAAGGAGACAGAACGAGGCAGAAACGAATATAAAATTCATGTGGGAGGTAATACTCATGAAATTTCTTCATACATCCGACTGGCATCTCGGGGCTTCGGACAATAATCTGAGTCTTTGGGATGATCAGAAGTTCTTTATCAATGAGATTTGTAAAATAATCGAATCAGAGAAGATTGGCGCTATCCTTATTGCTGGGGACATCTACGACAGATCGGTCGTTTCGGCGGAAGCTCTGAATCTCTATGATTACGCTATATCAAAGATCTGTGTTGATATGGGAGTCCGTGTCTTTGAGATTGCGGGGAACCATGACAGTGCTGAGAGGCTCTCCAACCTCAGTAGACTTCATGAGAACTCAGGATTGTATGTTGCCGGTGCGATAGAACGAGAACCTTCCGTGTATGAGCAGGACGATGTGCAGATATTCCTGTTACCCTGGTTTACCAAGGAGAAGGTGAAAACTATCTATCCAGAGAAAGCTGATGAGATAAAAACTCTCGAAGATGCATACAGGATAGTTACTTCCGAACTTAAGGAACATTTTAAGGATGGTAAGAAGCACATCGTGCTGTCACATGCGTTTATAGCCGATTCGGAGACTTCCACAAGTGACAGGGCTGCAGAGATAGGAACTGCAACTCAGGTGGGGGCTTCCGTTTTTGACGGGTTTGATTACGTGGCTTTGGGACACATCCATAAGCCTCAGGATGTATCCGATCGTATCAGATACTGCGGTACACCGATGCCTTATTCTTTTGGTAAGGAAGAAAGACAGGAAAAGGGAGTGACTATCGTTGATACGGATACAATGGAGATAAAGCATGTCTCACTGCCACTTCTTCATACGAGAAGAACTTTTGAAGGAACGCTGGAAGAGATGAAGAACCCCGTTTGTTCCATGGAAGAACGTAATGGATATGTAAGGCTGAATATTTCCGACTGTTATGTTGGTTCTTCCGTGATCAATGAACTCCGTAACATCTATCCGAATCTACTTGAAGTATCGGGAAAGAATTACGAGGGAGAAGAAACTACGATCTCGTTAACAATGGAAGAGTTTGAGAGGATAGAGAACGATCCGATGGAGATCTTCAGGCACTTCTGTCTTGATCAGATGCAAAAAGAGCCGGATGAGCACAAGGTCGAACTGTTCAGGGAAGCCGTTGCCAAAGTCGAGGAGGAGAACTCATGAAACCGTTACTACTTGAGATGCAGGCTTTTGGCCCTTATGTTGAGAAACAGACCATAAATTTTGAAGAACTAGGTAAGGACGGACTCTTCCTTATCAAGGGTAAGACCGGCAGCGGCAAGACTACGATCTTCGATGCCATGACATTTGCATTATATGGCGGGAGCAGCGGTGATGAGGAAGTCAGCAAAGGTGGTGTCGGAAGGAACAGTCTTGCCGAATGGAGATGCAGGCAGGTTGGCTCTGATACTGATACTGTGGTTTCCTTTACCTTTGAGGAAAGCGGAAAGAAGTACAACTTTACGCGTAAGCTTATCCCAAAGAGAATCAATCTTTCTGAGGAATTGTCTGCCAAACTTTTGCATCCCAATGGAGAAGCAAAAGAACTTTTCGAGAATCCGAGAAAGGACGATCTGAACAAGAAAGCTCAGGAGATAATCGGACTTACAAAGGATCAATTCCGTCAGGTCGTATTGCTCCCGCAAGGACAGTTTGAAAAGTTCATCGTTGCTGAATCGGGTGAGAAGGAGACTATCCTTAAGAAACTCTTCAAAGCTGATCAGTGGGAAAAGTATGCAATTAATCTGTACAAAAATGCTTCAGACAGAGTCACGGATTTAAATGCCAAAAAGACCAAAGTAGAGAATTCGCTCTCTGAAGTAACGATAAAGACTGAACTTATCGGTGAGGATAGGATCACAGCCGTGAATACTGTTTCTGATCTCGTGGAGTATATAAAAGCACTTGAAAGTGGTAAGAAAACTTTGGATGAAGAGTTCAAAAAGTTTAATTCGGAGGAGAAGAAAAAACTGCTTGAAGAGGATAAAAAACTGTCCGCAAGCTTCAAAGAGCTTCATACCTTTGAAGAAAAAATGAAGGAGCTCAAGGAGAAGGAATCTTCATACAAAGATAAGCGAGGCACAAGAAAATCGGCGACAAATGTTGAACCTTTCAGGATTAGTATCAACGAATATGAGACGTCTGAAAAAGCACTGGCTAAGCGCAAAAGTGATCTGGAAGGCTTGGGAAAACAGTTACCGGATTTGAAAGATGCTGCGGAAAAGGCAAAGAAAGCTTTTGAAGACTTTAAGAAGGATTCGCCTGTTCAGAAAAACACGACAAGGATAGGCGAGCTTCAGGCGAAGATCCCGGCATATGAGCAGGCGGATGAATTGAAAACGACTGCGGATAAGCGGCTTGCTGAGCGTAAAAAAGCGGAAAAAGCGGCGGAGGAATCTTCGGAGAAATATGAGAAGGCCCTGAAGGAGGCCGAAAATAAGAAAGAAATATTTGACGAAGAAGACGCTAAGGCCAAGGAGTATCGTGATAGATATTTCAGCGGAATCTACGGTGAGATAGCTTCGAAACTCGAAGAAGGAAAGTCGTGTCCCGTATGTGGCAGCACACATCACCCTGATCTTGCTAAAAAAGCGGATGACAGCATCTGCAAAGAGGAGATGGAGGCACAGAACGAAGTTGCCGAGGATGCAAAAAAAGCATGGAGCAATGCTGAGAAACAGCGTCAATTGGTTGAGGCTAACGTCAAAAAACTGAATGATGAATTTACCGAGGCGGATAAGGCATATTCTCAGGCCAACACAACATATGAGAATAATAAGAAGAATCTTTTGGAAGATATAAAGGATCTGGCTGCTCTTAAAAAAGCAATCGAGGCGCTGGAACTTGCCAACAGGAAATACGAAGAGGATTGCAAGAAATTAGAAGGCACCGCTCAAAAAGCACAAAGTAGTTTTGAGGAGCATAAGACTAAAATCGATGCAGCAAAGAACGAGGTGAAAAAAGCAGAGAAAGAGCTTCTCGAAAAGAAAAATGCTCTTGATGCACTGATGAAAGAAAAAGGGTATTCGACTATAGACGAGATCACGGAGAAGATGATGGATCCCCAGGCTCTCGCAGCTTTGACGGAAGAGATCGCATCTTACGATCAGCAGTGTAAGGATAATAAAAAATCCCTTGAAGAAAAGGCTGGATTGCTCAAGGACAAGGTCGAACCTGATGACTCAAAGTTTGAAGAACGCCAGAATGAAATTGATAGTAGAGAGAAGTCTTATCATGAGAAGAGCGCTTCATTTAAAGAAGTGATCAACGCCATGAAGACGAAAGAAAACGGAATAGCCTCCCTTGAGAAAGAATACCAGGAGAATATCCAGCTGGCCGAGGATGATCTGTCTTTTGCAAGGAAACTGCGTGGAGATACCGGAATGGGTCTTCAGCGTTATGTACTGGCGATAATGTTCGACCAGGTCATTGGTGAGGCGAACAGGATGCTTTCCAAAGTCCACAGTGGACGTTATCAGTTATTCAGGACTGACGAAAGGGGTTCCGGCAACAAGAAGGGATTGGAATTGAAAGTGTACGACCGGAGAAGCCCTGACGACAAAGAAGGAAGAAGTGTCAGGATGCTTTCCGGCGGAGAGAAATTCCTTGTCTCGCTTTCCCTATCCATCGGGATGTCTACGATCGCTCAAAAAGCAGGAATGCGAATCGATTCTCTGTTCATTGATGAAGGATTTGGAACGCTCGATGAGACTTCGATCAATGACGCCATGGAAATCCTAGAGTGTGTAAGGAAAAACAGCGGTGTTATCGGAATAATAAGCCATGTTAAACTCCTTGAAGAAAACATCGCAACCCAGATTGAAGTCGTTAAGACGGACAAAGGAAACTACGTTAAGTCCGTATAATGTATTTTTGTTGGTAGAATGTGCGATTCCTCATCCAGCAGGATAAGATTGAACGATAGAAACGGAAAGGGCCGTCTCCTCATGATGCCATGAAGCGACGGCCCTTCTTGTCTTTTCCTGTTCCTGTGAGATTACTTCACAGTAACCTTTGTGATGTGCGGGTTTGCACCCTCGTACCAGTAGAGGAAACCTTCCATGTCGACGGTATCGCCGATTTTCAGTTCCTTTACAGCCTTGTAGACTTCGGAGTCCTTATCGCAGAGATAAGACTCGACTGTGAAGCTATAGGTCTGACCGTTTACGGAAACGTTGAAGTAGAGGTCATCGCCTTCTTTGCCGGAACCGTCCCACTTATAAAGGAAAGCAACATCGTTGCCGTTGGCATCCTTAGATGCTTCGACCTTCATGCCTGTGAAGGAAACAAGCTGGTTCTGCTTGTCAACGAGACCGTCAGTGCCGAGCTCAGCTGTTACATCAACCGGGGTCGCTGTCCATGTTCCGTCGATGATCTCAAATGTAGCATCAACGATCTCCACTTCACCGGACCACTCGGACTTAAATCCGTGAACACGGATCTTCTGACCGTCTGTCAGCTTCGCGTAATCTTCCTCGGAGCAAGCCATGCTGTAGCAGAAGTATGCACCGTCTTCGTCCTGCAGATAAACGGTCGCGGTGTTGTCCCACCAGGACTGCTTGGCCTGAACGTAAGCCTCGATAGTTACTTCGGCATCGAGCTCAGCAGCAGCGTAGTCCGCATAAGACATAACGGCAGCAGCCTCACTTGCGGAAGTATCCTCGGAAGATGCTTCAGCAGACTCTTCAGAAGACTGCTCAGCAGTATCCTCGGTCACTTCTTCTGTAGACTCAGCGGCAGTTGTGGTGGTCGACTCGTCAGCGGCCTTAGTTGTTTCGTCCTTCTTGCAGCCGGTCATAGCCAGAAGCATCGAGAGGGACAGTACAGCGATAATACACTTTTTCATTGTAATCACTCCTCATTTACTTTTTTCGTTCTTCTTCCATTACCCAAAAGGCGGTCAAAAGATAAGATCCTTCAACCGCCCCTCATTATACGACTAAAAAAGCAAGTGTCACGCTTTTTTCTTCCTGATCGTCCGATAAACTACATATGCACCAATCAGAACCCATGAAACACAGAGACTTACCAGCAAAATCACAGCGGTTTTCGGCATTTTACCGAGGTCCTTGATGTTGCCGGTCGTCTTGCTTTCGATCTGGTCGAGACGATAGAGAGTACGCATATCGCTGTAGAGCTTCTCGTAGTACTCATCGTCGATGGTCTGCTTCCTTCGGGAAGATTTCGTGACGTTCTCGATAAGGTCGCCGGCCGCATTTCGAAGTGAAGCGGAACCGTTAAAGACAGGGGTCACGAAGGTGTACTCCGTGTTGTTGATCAAGAGCTCGCAGGCTTCGATCTTCACGCGGTAATGCAGGGCATCCGTCTCGCTCTTCTGGGATAGATAGTCGAGATACGCCTCGGATTCGCGGGCTTTCGATGTGACCGGCACGTAGCCCTCGGTCTGGCAGTAGGAAAGCTGCACATCGTTCGACAGAAGATACGAAGCGAACAGCCAGCTGGCCAAGACCTCGCCGCTGTCTTCCTTATTGAAGAGGCAGATGGAAGGCCCCTGGGAGATCATCTTCGGATCGTCGGGATCGAACTGTGGCACTGGGTAAACCACGGTCTCGAAGTCCACGAGTTTATCCTCGCTGATGTCGATGTTCGGGGCATGTGAGCCCATCCAGGTGGCACCGGCGGTGGAGTCGATCGCAAAGATGCACTGCCCGGCGTTTAAAAAGTTGGCGGGGTAGCTACTAATCTTAAAGGTTGAGAAGGCGCCGGTCGCCGCGTGGGTGGAGATCTCGTCGAGAAGTTCGCGGGTGGTGTCGTTAAAGATCAGGACATCGCCGGCCGGAGTCGAGTAATCGGCATTCTTCTGGGCCAGCATCTGGATCATCATGTTATCGGAAGACTTGTAGATGAAGGGGATCATGGTCTTCTGGCCATTGATCGCGTAGGTGCCGTCTGCGTTCTTCTTCGTCGCGGCTTCGGATACCTCCCACACGAAATCCCAGGTCAGGACCTCGGGGAGCGTGAAGCCGAGCTTCTCGACATAGTCCTTGTTTACATAGCAGGCTTCGGTCGAGCGCATGAACGGGAGCGCGAAGTGGTCGTTGCCGATACGGCACTCCTCGATGTACTGCGGGATCAGCTCATCGGACGACGGTGAATCGAAACGCACTTCGCTTCCACCAAGCCCGTACTTCTTATCCTTCATGAGTGAATCGAGCGGGACCACGACATTGTCACCGGTCATGTAGGTGGCGATGTGGTCGGGGTAGGTGATGCAGATATTCGGCGTTGTTCCGGTAGCGATATTCGTGATGACGTCGTTATAGATCTGACCGTAATCCGTATAGAAACGGATATTGACGTGGATGTTCGGATAAAGAGCCTGGAAGTCTTCAACGGCTTTATTGTAAATATTCTTCTGCGTCGCATTTGTATCGTTCTTCGCCCAGAATGTGATCTCGTAGGTGCGGCTGGTGTCAAATTCGTCCGGCACGTCAAAGGCGTTGAGATTCTTCGCCCCATGGCAGGAAACGAGGGACAGGCAGCAAGGCAGCAGGAAAAGCACCGAAAGAATGAGCGACAGTGCTTTTGCCGTAGGAAAATGCATATGGCGGATCGTGGTGATAAACTTTTTCATCCCTTGGTACCTCCCCGGCTGACGCCCTCCATGATCTTCTTGTGGAAAATCAGGAAGAGGATAATAAGGGGCACGGAGATCACGACGACGGCGGCCATCATGGCGGGGATATTCTCGCGGCCGAAGCCGTTCTCGCGGATCTCGGAGATGCCGTTACTAACGAGGAAGTACTTCGGGTCGTCGGTGATGAGGCGTGGCCATACATAGGCGTTCCAGCACTCGATGACCTTCAGGATCACGACGGTGACGATGGTCGGCGAACAGATCGGGACCATGACCTTGAAGAGGTACTTCAGGTCCGAGGTGCCGTCGACCTTAGCGGCCTTGTAAAGGTCATCGGGGATCTGCTCGAAGTTCTCTTTCAGAAGGTAGATGTAGAAGACCGAGGTCACGGAGGGGAGGATGAGACCGGTGAAGGTGTTCCGGAGCCCCCAGTTCGTGATGGTCACGAAGTTCGTGATAATGACCAGCTCGGAAGGGATCATCATGAGTGACAGAAAGAGTGTGAACACGAGGTTCTTCCCGCGGAACTGCAGCCTCGAGAAGGCAAACGCGGCGAAGATGATGACGATCATCATGAGCGCCGTGGTGATCACGGTGAAGAGGAAGGTATTGAGGAAGTACCGCCCGAGGGAGACGCCGGTAAAAGCATCGGCGTAGTTCTGCAAGGTCGGGGAGGTCGTGACGAAGCGCGGCGTGAACTCTGCGTTATAACTTCCGTAGCTCTTGATCGAGGTCAGGATCATCCAGTAGAACGGGAACAGCACGATGATGCCCCACACGGAAAGAAGCGTGTAGGTGATGATCTTGCGGATCAGGGCGGCGGTCCTGGCTTTCTTACTTATCCGGTCGTAATCGTTCATGATGCCACCCCCCCTTACCGTATGGATGTCTTCTTGCTCAGAAGAAGATTGATCACCGTGATGGTAAACACGATGGCAAAGAGGATCAGCGCAGCAGCTGCGGCGTAGGACGGATATCCGCCCGAGTCACCGTAGAGCATGTCGTAGACGTAGCCGACGATGGTGTTCATGCCGGCGGAATTGAGGTTCGTGCCGAAGATGGCGACCTCGTCGCTATAGGCCTTAAAAGCTCCGATGAAGCCCGTGATTACGAGATAGAAGATCATAGGGGAGATCATCGGGAGCGTGATGTGCGTGAACTGGCGGAAACGGGAAGTGCCGTCGATCCGAGCGGCCTTATAGTAGACTTCGTCGACCGAGGCTAGTGCCGAAGTCAGGATCAGGACCTTAAAGGGGAGCACGACCCAGATGGTGTAGAAGCACATCACGAACATCTTCGCCCAGTAGGGGCCGTCGATAAAATCGATGGGGCCGGCCTTAAAAATCGAGAGGATCATATTGATGAGACCGTCGGTGTAGGGGGTCTTCTTGAACATGATCATGAAGACCAGACCGACAGCCAGGGTATTCGTTACATAGGGAAGGAAGAAGATCGTCTGGAAGACTTCCTTCAGTTTCTTGATGGAATTGAGGCCCAGCGAGATAAGAAGCGCCAGAAGCGTCGACAGAGGGACCGTGATGATGACGATGATGAACGTGTTCTTTACGGCCTGCAGGAAATACGGATCGTGGAGAACGTAGGCGTAGTTGAACCAGCCGGTGCCAAACGAGGTCTGGGATGCGGAGTTATAGCCCTCTTCGAAGGAGTAGACCAGTACATCGATCAGAGGATATACCATGAAGATCCCGAGGAAAACGAGCGCCGGCAGAAGATACAGCCATGCCTTCAGGCTCTTCAGCTTCGTAAGGGCAGAGGACTTCCGGTATGTGGGCGCGCCGGAAGACGGCTTTCCTGATGGAATGACCGGGGAGCGGTTCGGTTCCTGTTTCTCGACATTCGCACTCATAACAGACGCTCCTGGGATTCCTTCGAGAAGACGAAGACTTTCTTCGGGTTCAGATCAAAGAAGACTTTTTCGCTGTCCGGATCGATCCTGTTATCGGAGGAGACGATCGCGCGGTGGCGCGTGCCCTCGATCTCCGACGAGCCGTGGGAGAAGACGACACTGGTATCACGGCCCATGACTTCGATGGCCAGAAGCTTCCCGGAGAAGACACCGGCCTTGCCGTCGAGGGCGCCGTCCTTTCCTTCACGGAGGACGAAGCCTTCCGGTCGGATACCGATATAGACTTCCTGGTCAGGGGTATCTTTGACATAGTCTTTGCCGAGGATCTCCTCGTCACCGATGAGAAGTTTCCCGCCCTCGATCCTGCCGGTAAAGACATTGATCGGCGGAGTTCCGAGGAACTTTGCCACGAAAAGATTCGCGGGCTGATCGTAGACTTCCTGGGGTTTCCCGATCTGGTGGATGGCGCCGTCCTTCATGACGACGATCAGGTCGGAGATACTCATGGCTTCTTCCTGATCGTGCGTTACGAAAACCGTAGTGATCTTCGTCTCGTTCTGGATGCGCTTGATCTCTTCTCTGGTCTGGATACGAAGTCTCGCATCGAGGTTCGAGAGAGGTTCGTCGAGAAGAAGCACACGCGGCATCTTCACGAGTGCGCGGGCGATGGCGACACGTTGCTGCTGACCGCCGCTCATCTCGTTCGGCTTTCGGTCCATCAGCTCCTCGATCTGTACGATCCTTGCCGCCTCCATGGCCTTTGATTCCATCTGCTCTTTCGTGAGCTTCTGCTCACCCTTTAAGTTCTGCAGGGGGAACATGATATTCTTCCTGACGTTCAGGTGCGGATAAAGCGCGTAGCTCTGAAATACCATGCCGACGCCGCGGCTTTCCGCCGGGATGTCGGTGACATCGTCTTCATCGAAGAAGATGCGTCCCTCCGTAGGTGTCTCCAGACCGCAGATCAGATTCAGCGCAGTGCTTTTGCCACAGCCGGACGGCCCTAAAAGTCCGACGAGTTTCCCGTCCGGGATCTCGAATGTAAAATGGTCGACGGCAACGACCTCGGCCTTGATCTTCTTATTTCTGTTGGGAAATCTCTTCGTCAGCCCCTCGAAACGGATCTTCATATAGAAATCCTCCTTACCCATACCCCTCATGAGTTACTACTAATGTACCACATCTTGAGAGGGAGAGACACAGAGATTTGTGCGAGTGGAGAGTAGCTGTGGACCGTCTGAGGAGTGGCAGGAGAGGGGCCGGTAGGTAGGAACGTGCCCGGAAGGGTTGAGGAGAAGAGTGCTTTTCCTGTAAAATATGGATATCCGGTTTTCCTAGGGAGGCTTCGTAGTTATGGATCTTTCATCTACACCACGCGGCGAGCGTATCTATATCGGTTTCTTCGGCATGAGAAATGCCGGCAAATCCAGCGTGGTCAATGCATTTACCAATCAGGAGATCGCCATCGTTTCCGACGTGAAGGGAACGACGACCGACCCGGTCTATAAGGCGATGGAACTTCTCCCGCTGGGTCCGGTCATGATCGTCGATACGCCCGGTATGGATGACGAAGGCGAGCTCGGACTTCTGCGTGTCGAGAAGTGCAAAGAGGTCATGGCGAAGGTCGATATCGCGATCCTGGTCGTCGATGGAACGATCGGCATGACGGACGGAGACCGCATGCTGAAGAAGATGTTCGAAGAGAGAAATCTCCCCTATGTCACGGTATATAACAAGCTCGATCTGGTGCAGCAGCGCATCGGAAAGGGCCGTACACGCGAGGTCGCCCAGGACAGCATCTGGGTATCGGCCTCGGATAAGATCAACATCACGGACTTAAAGGAAATGGTCGCGCATCTGGTGGTTGATCCGACGAACGGGAGAAAGATCATCGCGGATCTTATCTCCGAGGGGGATATTGTCGTGCTCGTCACACCGATCGATGAGGCTGCTCCGAAAGGACGACTGATCCTGCCACAGCAGCAGACGCTCCGCGATATTCTGGACAGCGATGCCATCGGTGTCGTGACGCAGGTCCCGCAGATCCCACAGGTCCTCGTCTCTTTGTCAAAAGCACCGAAGCTCGTCGTGACAGACAGCCAGGCCTTTAAGGAAGTAAATGAACTCGTGCCGGAGGAGATCCCGCTGACATCGTTCTCGATGCTTTTCGCGCGGTATAAGGGCGACCTCGGTGAGGCGATCATGTCCGCCAAGTATCTCGATACGCTCGAAAACGGCGCCAGGATCCTGATCTCCGAGGGCTGTACGCATCACCGCCAGTGTAACGATATCGGCACGGTGAAGCTTCCGAAGATGATCGAGAAGACTACAGGAAAAGACTTCCACTTCGAGTGGAGCTCCGGAGATTCGTTCCCGGATGACCTCAAGGATTTCGACCTCGTGATCCACTGCGGCGGCTGTATGCTCAATCCCAGAGAGATGATGCACCGCATCCGTATCTGCCAGAATGCCGGCGTGCCGATCACAAACTACGGCGTGATCCTGGCGCATATGCAGGGGATCCTGCCGCGAGTATCGGCCCCGCTTCTCGGGAAAAACTGATCAGCATGTAAGATTCGTACCGTTTTTCTGTTTATATGTGTGAAGGCACATAGAAGCTTCCGTATTTCAGGGAGGTGGGCAGGATGAAAAGAATCAGACTTCGTAACACATTACTATTTATCGGCATAATCACCATTCTCGTTTTCAGCTTCGGCTGTGCGAAAGCGGCGGTTTCCTCTTCGAAAGATACGATCCCGCGTGAGAAGGTGGTCACGAGGCCGGAGGGCACTTCTTCCGGTGAGTATCAGGACGTATTCTGGCAGCCGACTACAGACGCGGACGGACGTGGACCGACTGGTCTGCCTGCAGGCGTTTTTGAACCGCAGATCATGATCAACGGGAAAATCTATACCTATCGCTACGATGGTGAACGGGTCCTCCCGGATGGATATTCGGAGATCGGGAAACTACTGGAAGTCAACGATTATCGGATCCCCGAGAGAGATTTCTGCGGAGCCGGAGGAGGCATGTTCATGGCATCCGGCCAGAGCATATATGCTACTGAAGGTGACGATACAGTGATCTATGTGAAAATTGAAGATAAGTATTACGCGTTCCGGTGTGAGGAATAATAGCATCAAGTAGGATTAGTCGAACTGGTCATTTTTCAGAGTTGTTTTGAGATGTATCGCTTGGGGACAATTGAGCATCATCTTTCTTCTTTTCTCCAAGAGAGGTGAGGATGGAGGCGCGGGATGATTTCTGAAACATCTTCTGAGTTATGCTGGTGAAATTTGACTTTTTTACATGGCCGGGATTATCGTGTTCATACTGTGTCAGTAAAGTTCTGGTTTCTCTCTCGCTTTTAGCTATCTGACTATACAACTGTGAAAAATTACCGTCTTTTAAGATGTTCTCCAAAAAGATAGCGGATGATTCCGGAAGAACATCGAGAGAGCCATAGAGGTCGCAGACTGCGGCATGGATCCTCTCTTCTGTTATAGGACAGTTTCTCTTCTCGTGATCAGCAAGAATGCCAAGAACATCGGAGAGATCATTCTTGTATAGTCGTCCTGAACGAAGCTTCATGGCGATCAGGTATTCAGCAGAAATCGTACGAATTACCACTATGTTTGAATATGTTCTATAATATTTCGAAAACTCAAGAAGCTTGGGAGTATATGAATCCGTATTGGTAAAATCTGAATTCAACCACCCATCGGGAAGGTCATACTGATCGCGTACGCGACTGATGGCGTCATGCATCCCAGAGGCTGCCAGGATCAAGGCATCTATGTCGGTAGTCATGTCTCTAAAACCATAGTTCAGAAGAACAGAAGCACCACCAATGATGACCATTTCAGCAGGCATCCCTTTTCCAACGAGTTTGCGGTACTCTTTGGCGACGGCTTTCAGATATTGGTCCAGATTTGCTTTTGTGAACTCAAACACTCTGTCAGATGACATCACGTACCTCGCTTTCTACGATGTTGAATCTCATGAATTCCGGGATGGCTGTTTCTTCCGCTTTCTTTAATACGGTCTTATCCTTTGACGCTTCCGCGAGCGCACGGATACCGGCGGGATAGATCTTGCTCTTTAGTGTGCGCTGGCGAAGATCATCATACTCTTCACAGAGAGGAATACTGTTCTCTCTGCTGATGTAGTCAAGCATGGCCAGGAGATAAAGGCTTTCCGGATACCATTGTCTCTCGTAGAATACGCGGATATCGTCACTTTTCAGAACGTCTATGACAAAGTCAATGTCCCCCAATTCCTTAAGACGGTGGCAGACTGTACTCTTGAAGTTTTCGAAATACGGGCGTTTGATCATATAAGGTTCCAGCAGTTCCTCCATTGAAACATCAAGTGCGCGGGCGAGCCGGTATACGGTCTCGGCGCTACAGTTGACCAGCAGGACTTTGCCATTAAAGATATCACTAAGCGTGGAATAAGGAACTTCACACATTTTAGAGAGTCTGTAAATGCTTATATTCTTGGTTTTTAACACATCCTGTATCGTCATCTGACATCACCTGCCTTAAAACAATTATAACGGTGCACCGTTATAATTTCAACAGACTTATACAGTATGTTTCTACTATGAAACCAGCAAAAGATAACAAAAGAGAATAACAGAAAGTTATTTATGCCAGGAAACGTTGCCGGGATCGAAGGCATCGATCTCGTCGGAGAGCTCGTCTTCGAAGGCGGGGAGGTCTGAAACAGCCTGTGCAGAATCTGCGCTCACGGAATGAGAGGGGAGTTCCTGTGACTGTGTCTCGACTTCGCTGCCGGAAGTCAGCACTTCGGGGGCGGATGAGAGTGTCCCCATTGGCGGAAGCCCTGGTGTTGAAGAGGTGCTGCCGACAAGTGGAAGCCCGGATTTGGGGGCGTCTTTGTCATTGCCTGTTTTGTCGTCAGGAGGATCCTGCTCTTTTGAGACTGAGGCTTCGATGGCCTTCGCACGTTTGTGATTTCCGATCTCTTTGATGATCTTGTCCAGGAGTCCGATGAAGCATCCCAGGAAAAGAAGAGCAAAGAGGCAGCATACTACGATCACCGCGGTGTTCTTGTGGATCGAGTTGTCCTGCAGTGCCTGTTTATAGTCTTCCCAGGCTTCCTCTGTGGTCTGATCGTCGTAGGTGGAGATGAACATATCATATGTGCCGGAACGGTAGGTATTCAGGCAGTACATGGTGTCGGAAGGTTCATTCTTATAGAGATATTCCATCTCCTGAAAGCGGGATTTGGTGACCGGAGCCGTAAGGACAGTTCCATCGTTTTCGGAAATGAGAATGACATTATAGCCGTCAGTATCACTTACCCCGCTGATATAGCAGTTGATCGTGCCGTATGGGTAGAATTCGTCGTAGCTTCCTGTATTCGGGAAGAAGATGAAAAAGAGGATGATGGCGAACATGATGACGCCGGCCAGGGCCAGAAACGACAGTATGCAAAGGGCGGTGATGTACTGACTGAAAGTGGCGGGCTCGATCGTTTCGCCGTTCTTGGCCATTTGATAGCGTTTGTACCAGAACCACCACCAGATCATAGAATGCTTACCTGCTTGCTTTACCTAAAAGATGGACGGAAGAATCAGTTCTCTTCATCCATTTGAGCGTCCAGTTCCTGATTTCGAGCCTGACGCTCACGGATGGTCTTCTCGATCATCATGTCCTTGACCTTCATAAGACGTGTGGTCGCGGAACGCTCACTCTCGTCGAGCTTCATGGTGATGTAGCGGATCTTTTCTTCGTAGTCCGGGATCATGACGTGCTCGAGGGCGTTAACACGACGGCGTGTCTTCTCGATCTCGGATGCCATGAGCTGGCACTTCTTCTCGATCTCGGCCAGGGCGATGAGATCCGGCATGATGTCCGACAGAGCGAGGATCGCGTCATCGAGGTCGATCGGGGTGAAGGAGTAACCGTAAGAATAGATATCGCCTTCGTCAGCGGTCTTGTACTGGGCTTTAAATACCGGCACCTTGACGCTCATGACGTTCTTCTCAGAGACCTCGAGAGACATGCTCTGCTTGTGGTACATCATGGCGACGGCGATCGCCTGATTCGACATCAGGGAACGGGCGACGGACATGTGCTGGTTCGCGACCTCGAGCTTCGCCTCCACTTCGCGGCGGATGCGCTTATTCTCGCGCACGGCTTCGAGGAACTGGCGCATGAGTTCGTCGCGCTTATCCTTCAGGAGCTTGTGTCCGCGGCGCGCAGTAACCAGACGCTTCTTGAGGCGTGTCAGTTCCATTCTGGTAGGATTAACATTCGCGGTTGCCATGTATTCTTTCGTCCTGCTTCCTAGTCATGATTCCGCTCGAAAAGCACTGTGTTTCAGTGCTTTTCGAGAAGAACCGGTTTACTTCTTTTCGTCGTAGTACTTATCGAGGAGCTTGTCGCTGATACGCTTGTGCTCGGATCTCGGGAGAATGCGGAGGAGCTTCCAGCCGAGGTCGAGTGTCTCCTCGATGTCACGGTCTTTATTGAAACCCTGGGATACATATTCTTTCTCAAATGCATCGGAGAACTTCGCGTAGAGCTTATCCATGTCGGTCAGCGCGGCTTCACCGAGGATGACCATGAGTTCCTTCGCCTCTTTACCACGGGCGTAAGCCGAGAAGAGCTGGTTCATGGTGTTACTGTGATCCTCACGGGTCTTGCCTTCGCCGATACCCTTATCCTTCAGACGGGACAGGGACGGCAGAACGTCGATCGGCGGCATGATGCCCTTTCTATAGAGCTCACGGGAGAGGATGACCTGTCCCTCTGTGATATAACCGGTAAGGTCAGGGATCGGGTGGGTCTTATCGTCCTCAGGCATGGTCAGGATCGGGATCATGGTGATGGAGCCGCTCTTGCCCTTCTGACGGCCGGCTCTCTCATACAGGGACGCGAGGTCGGTGTACATGTAGCCCGGATAACCACGACGGCCCGGAACCTCTTTACGCGCGGCGGAAACCTCACGGAGCGCGTCGGCGTAGTTCGTAATATCGGTGAGGATGACCAGAACGTGCATGTCGAGGTCGAAGGCCAGATATTCGGCAGCGGTCAGCGCCATACGCGGGGTCGCGATACGCTCGACGGCCGGGTCATTTGCCAGGTTAATGAAAAGCACTGTTCTGTCGATCGCGCCGGTCTCCTTGAAACTGTCCATGAAGAAGTTTGCTTCTTCGAAGGTGATACCGATCGCGGCGAATACTACGGCGAACTTCTCATCGGTACCTCTAACCTTCGCCTGACGGGCGATCTGGGCAGCGAGGTTCGCATGCGGAAGACCGGATGCGGAGAAGATCGGGAGTTTCTGTCCACGTACGAGGGTGTTGAGGCCATCGATCGCGGAAACGCCGGTCTGGATAAACTCATTCGGGAAGTTTCTGGCGGCCGGGTTCATCGGGAGACCGTTAACATCGAGTCTCTTATCCGGGATGATCTCCGGGCCGTCATCGATCGGACGGCCGAGACCGTCGAATACACGACCGAGCATGTCCTTCGATACCGGAAGCTCCATCTGCTTTCCTGAGAATCTTACCTTACTGTCGGCGAGGTTGATGCCCGCGCCGCTCTCGAAGAGCTGTACGAGGGCGTTGGTGCCGTCGATCTCGAGAACACGGCAGCGGCGCTTCTCGCCATTAGCGAGCTCGATCTCACCAAGCTCGTTATAACTTACATCCGTGACACCACGGACCATCATCAGCGGTCCTGCGACTTCACTTATGGTACGGTACTCTTTTGCCATGTCTTAATCCTCCTTGTTCAGCAGTTCGGACAATTCGAACGCCAGCTGTGCACCGATGGAGACGAATTCGTTCTCGGCGTCATCTTCGGTGACATACTTGAAACGGCCGATCTTCTCACGAACGGGGAGAGCGACCAGCGCTTCGATGTCCGCGCCCATCTCGAGGGTGCTTGATGCCTTATCGTAGTAATCCAGGATGAGCTTCATCATGAAGTCCTGTTTCTTCAAAGAGGTGTGCGTGTCGACCTCGTGGAAGGCCAGCTGATGCAGGAAGTCCTCACGGATAGATCTGGCGACCTCCATCTTCAGTCGGTCGGAAGAAGAAAGGGCGTCCATACCTACGAGCTTCACGATCTCTTCAAGTTCCGCCTCCTCCTGCAGGATGAGCATCATGCGGGCGCGGTTGTTGTTCCACTCCGGAGAGACGTTTTCTTCGAACCATCCGGCGAGGGAATCGGTATAGAGAGAATAACTCGTCAGCCAGTTGATGGCCGGGAAGTGACGCTTATAGGCAAGTCCTGCGTCGAGACCCCAGAATACCTTAACGATACGAAGGGTCGCCTGGGATACCGGCTCGGAAATATCACCACCCGGAGGAGATACGGCGCCGATCGCGGAGAGGGAACCCTCGAGTCCTTCGGAACCGAGTGTCGTAACACGGCCGGCACGCTCATAGAACTGCGCCAGACGAGAACCGAGGTAAGCCGGGTAACCTTCTTCACCGGGCATCTCTTCAAGACGACCGGACATCTCACGGAGCGCCTCCGCCCAACGGGACGTGGAGTCAGCCATGAGCGCTACGGAGTAGCCCATGTCACGGAAGTATTCGGCAATGGTGATACCGGTATAGATGGAAGCCTCACGAGCCGCAACAGGCATATCTGATGTATTGGCAATAAGCACTGTTCTTTCCATCAATGACTTACCAGTCTTAGGATCCTTAAGTTCTGGGAATTCGTTAAGAACGTCTGTCATCTCGTTTCCACGCTCTCCACATCCGATGTAAACAACGATCTCTGCATCTGCCCACTTAGCAAGCTGATGCTGGATAACTGTCTTACCTGAACCGAATGGTCCCGGAACAGCTGCAACACCACCCTTAGCTATAGGGAAGAATGTATCTACTACTCTCTGTCCTGTTATAAGCGGCTGACGTGGTGGGAGCTTCTTCTTATATGGACGGCCCCTACGTACCGGCCACTTCTGCATCATTGTAAGCTCTTTATCGCCATCCTTAGTCTCAACTACAGCAACAGTCTCTTCAACAGTAAAGCTGCCGCTTGTAATACTCTTGATCTTACCTTCGATACCAAATGGAACCATGATCTTCTGAGTAACAACCTCAGTCTCCTCAACAGTACCGATGATATCACC
>JAFZLF010000051.1 GCA_017551625.1 Clostridiales bacterium
AGCGATCTCGTCCATCTTAGACCTCCTTGGGGGGGGACCCAACTTGGTCTAGTCTGCTCTAGTTGGACTTGGTTGGGTACTCTCTAACAGTATCCCATTCTGTTCGTGCCCCTTAAAGACACCCGATTATTGAGCGCTTACTATACGATTCGAGGTCAGCAGGTAATGCTGGATTTTGATCTCGCGGAGATTTATGGTTATACGACTAAAGCTTTTAACCAACAGGTAAAAAACAATATAGCTAAGTTTCCAGATGATTTCAGGTTTCAACTGACGAGAATTGAAGCAGAAGAATTATCGAGGTCAAAAATTCTGACCTCGATGCAAACTGCCGGAATTAAAGGCGGCAGAGCATACCTTCCATATGCATTTACAGAGCAAGGAATATACATGCTAATGAGTGTACTTAAGGGTGATTTGGCCACAAGTCAAAGTATAACTCTTGTACGTCTATTCAAGTCTATGAAGGACTATCTTATTGAGAATCAACCACTTCTGACTCAGAAGAACTACTTCGCACTTGTAGATAAAGTTGAAAAGAATTCTCGGAGAATAGAGGTTATGCAGGAGACGATGGTTACAAGGGGTGAACTGTCGAATTTCATGAAACTCTTTGATCAGAACCTTGAAAACGAGGAAATACTGATTCTTGATGGTGAACCGTTCAAAGCAGATGAGGCTTATCAGAAGATATACAGAAGTGCCAAGAGCAAGATCATTCTCATCGATGACTATATCGGGACGAAGACACTCCACCATATCGCTCATTCTAAGAAAAATGTGAAGGTTACGATAATCAGTGACAATGCGGCCAAGCCGAGACTCAGTCTTACAGAGTATAATGACTTCGTTGCAGAGAACCCAGGCAGAAGTGTAGCATTTCTCCAATCCTTGCATCGCGCTCATGACCGGTACATCGTTCTGGATGAAGGCTCCAAGGATATGAAGGTTTTTCTCTGTGGCGGCTCAAGCAAAGATGGTGGCAAAAGAATTACGACTATTACAAGAATAATGAATATCGATGATTATAGAGCGACGATCCGAGCATTGCTGGGCAATCCTACACTTGCATTAAGGTAGCAATCAGAATAATGATTTAGGAATTGTTTTTCTCCTAATACTTTACGTTTCTCCTAAAAATGCCTCGATTTTAGGAGATACATGTCCAGCTGTATAGGACCGGTATATTCCCACGCCGTTCCTCTAGCGGTACAATGATGGTGTTAGTGGAAGGGCGGTGCCGCGCGCGGCGCCCCCACCGGAAAGGGAGATGACCATATGCTAAGACTCAGACCATTTAAGCCCAGTGACGCCGAGAAGATCGTGACCTGGTGCCAGGACGAAAAGACATTCCTCCTCTGGGGCGGCGCGCTCTTCGGGCAGTACCCGATCCCCGCAGAGACCATGATCAACAAATACCTCGCCGAAAACGGCGGCTGCGAAGAACCCGATAACTTCTACCCGGTGTGTGCCGCGGACGAAGAAGGCATCGCCGGACACCTCATCTTGAGATATCTCCACGGCAACCATGACATCATCCGCCTCGGGTGGGTCATCCTCGATCCTTCGCGCCGAGGCCAAGGCTACGGCAAAGAGATGATCTACCTCGCCATGAAATACGCATTTCTCATCCTAAACGCCCGCAAAGTCAGCATCGGCGTTTTCGACAATAACCCCGCCGCCTATCACTGCTACCTCTCCTGCGGATTCCATAAAGCCGGCCCCGACGGGGAGAAGGACAGGGATGAAGTGATCCTCGGCGAGCCGTGCCGTGTCGTCGAGCTCGAGATCACGAAAGGCGAGTGGCTCTCCCAGATTGTCGGAAAGTAGAGGAGATTTCCCCATGGATGTTATGGACGCCATTTTCAACCGCCGTAGTTACCGAGGCAAGTTCAAGGACACGCCCGTTCCGCGCGAGGATCTGACAAAGATCCTCGAAGCCGGCCTGGCCGCGCCTTCGGGCTGTAATAAACAGACCACGAGTCTCATCGCGGTCGACGATCCCGAGGTCCTCCAGAAACTGAAGACCGTGATCGACCCGCCGGTCGCGCAGACGGCCCCGGCCGCGATCTGTGTCCTGACCCGCCGCATCAACGCCTACCGTGACCGATGCTTCGCGATCCAGGATTATTCCGCGGCCATCGAGAATATGCTCCTGGCCATCGTCTCCCTCGGCTACCAGAGCTGCTGGTACGAGGGACACATCACGGATGAAGATAAGATCAACGAGAAGATGGCAGAGATCCTCGGCATCCCCGAGGAGTACGAACTCGTCTGCTATCTCCCGGTCGGCATCCCCGAAGATGCCCCACCGAAAGGCCCCGCAAAGAAAGCCTTCGACGAGCGCGCCTGGTTCAATTCCTTTCCGATGTGAGGATATACATGGTACGCACATCCATCTCGACCACGTTTGACTATTCGATTCCTATCGAGAAGCAGCTTCCGCCCGGAAAGCCCACACTTCTGCAGAGGCTCTGGCCACCCGTTGCGGCTGGGAGTAAAAGATCTTCCATAGAAAGAGCACAAAACAGCAAAACAGAAAGGAACACATCCATGATCACCTATAAAGAAGTCGACAGATCATTCTTTCCCCTCTATGACCAGGTCACCCAGAACGTGGAGGTCCACTCCATCTACCGGATCAGCAGGATCGATTCCGGTCTGGGCGGCCTTGCCTTCGAAGAAGTGCCTGTCGAGCCCTATGTCAAAGACCTGGCTGTCTACGAACGCGCTTGCGACAATGAGAAACTCTTCGACATCTCGACGTGGCGCTTCTACATGGCATTTGACGGCGAAAAGCCCGTCGGCGCCGCGACCGTAGCCGGCACCACCGCGAACCTCAATATGCTTGCCGGAAGAAAAGATCTCTGCGTTCTCTGGGACATCCGTGTTCAGGACGGCTACAAGCATCAGGGAATCGGACAGGAACTCTTTGAAATGGCCGTCGCCGGCGCGAAGAGAGACGGCTACCATCAGATGGTCATCGAGTGCCAGAATACGAACGTGACGGCCGTGAACTTCTATAAGAAACAGGGCGCCCTGCTCGGTAAGGTCGATCTGTACGCCTACTACGCGGAAACGGGCCTTCAGGACGAAGTCCAGCTCCTCTGGTATCTGGACCTGTAAGGAGGTAAAAACTATGAATTGTAAGTACATGCGCATCCAGGGAAGAGACAACGCCTACCGCACGAAGTATCCCCGCGGAATCTTCGCGATATGCTGGCGCCTGATCAACGACGGCCTCATGTCTCCCGAGGACGAGAAACTTTTCCGAGACATCGACGATTGGTTCAAGGACAACCTCCCCGAGCCCGATCCGTGCAAGAACGGGGAGTGCGTGATCACGTTCTTTAAGACGGGGACCACCGACGAGATGCTCGAGAAGATCGCTCCGGCCATCGCCCTCATGGACAAATATGAGAAACCCTACGACATTATCTACACGAACTTCGTCGGCACCATCGTCTACGAAGACGAGTGGCAGGTCGCCGTGAAGGTCGAAGACGGGAAGATGGTGTAAAAACCTGAAAACAAGCCGTTTGCGAGCAAGAATTCAAAAAAACGCCAGCAGGATAAACGCATTATATTTTTCGACGAAAGTGGTAAAATGTGCTTTCACCGAAAAATATAACGTAAAAACTGATTGAATTTTGTTCATTTAAGCATTATAATTTTCGGTGAATGGGTAAAAAGGTGCTTTCACCGAAAAAAATAAGGCGCAGGAGGCAAGGTATGATCATCGGTCGTGAAAAAGAAATAGCGAAATTGAATGAGCTCTATAACAGCGGTGCTGCGGAGCTTGTAGCATTATACGGGCGTCGAAGAGTCGGAAAGACGTTCCTGGTCGATGAGACTTTTGAAGGTAAGATAAACTTCCGTCATGCCGGATTATCTCCCATCGATTCTGGCGAGAAGAATAAAGGAACGCCAAAGAATGGAATGAGCGCACAGTTAGAGCATTTTCACCGGTCACTTGTTTTACATGGTTATAAAGGAGAGAAGAAACCCAAATCATGGCTGGATGCATTCTACAGCCTCGAAGATCTCCTAATGGAAAAAGATGACAAGTCCAGGATTCTGATATTCATTGATGAGATCCAGTGGCTTGATACTCCCAAATCCGGATTTATGACGGGCTTTGAAGCTTTCTGGAATGGCTGGGCATGCCATAGGAAGAATATCATGGTTATTGTGTGTGGGAGTTCCAGTTCCTGGATACTGGATCACGTTATCAATAACCATGGCGGGCTATATGGTAGAGTAACATATGAGATGAAATTGCGTCCGTTCTCGCTACTGGAAAGCGAATTCTTTTTCCGGTCGATCGGTATCGGGTATTCCCGATATGACATCGCGCAGGGCTACATGATGGTCGGCGGTATTCCATACTATTTGAAATATTTCGACAAGAGGCTGAGTCTGCCCCAGAATATCGAATCAATTTTCTTCGGAGAGGATGCACCCCTTCGCGACGAATTTGACAGATTGTTCTCGTCATTATTTGTAAATCCGGAAGTGATGAGATCTATTGTAAAAGCTTTGGGAAGCAAGAGCAGAGGCCTTTCTCGCAGAGAACTGACTAGTCAGACCGGGATTTCTGACAGTGGGGAATTGTCAAAACAGCTAAAAGCCCTGATTTCAGGCGATTTCGTGATTAAATACAGCTCGTTCGGTAACAGTAAGAGAGAAGATTACTATAAACTCATCGATCCGTATTGTAATTTCTATCTGCACTTTATGAGTGATAACAAAGGCAGTAAGAGAGTCAACTGGACGAACATGGAAGACTCGCAGATCGTTACGATATGGAAGGGATATGCATTTGAGAATGTATGCTGGAATCACGTAAAACAGATAAAGGCTGCGCTTGGCATAAGTGGTGTTAGTACAACAGAATCTCTATGGTCCAAGAGGGGCGATGAAGAGAATGAAGGAACACAGATCGATATGATCATTGAACGCAAGGATAATGTAGTGAATCTATGTGAGATTAAGTTCTATAGTGATGAATTCCTGGTAGATAAATCGTACCACTTTGTTTTGGAGAGGAGAAAGCAACTGTTGAGAGAGAAGATATCCAAGAAAGCAACGATCCAAAATACACTCATTACTACATTTGGCATCAAGAAAAGCGAATACTTCGGCGACTTTGTGCAAGTGATCGAACTGGATCAGTTGTTCCAATAACGGTAATCTTTATCTTTTCTTTACCTTCCTTTGACGATGACTTTACCTTCTCCCGTTAAGATGGAACCATAGACAGCAGGGAAACGACATCGAAAAGGAAGCACAGGAGGTAAAGAGACATGAGAACGAGAGAAAGAATCTGGACAGTCATTACGCTGGTCCTTGCGGCGATCGCGATGAGCCTCATCGTCACATCTGTCTTCGCCCATGTCCCGTTCCTCCTGATCGCCGGCCTCGCGCTCCTGGTCCTCGGCCAGATGTCCTACATGCATCTGTTCGGCATGAGAAAGAGGATCACCCGCATCCCGACCGGCAAAATCGCTTCAGAAAACCACGCATGACCCACTAACTCATAAATACCACCCTCTAACAGGAAGACCCGAGCGCCCCCCCCTCAACAGCTCGGGTTTTTCTATGGGAAAAGCACTTGCGCCGGGGGAGGAATGCTATAATGACCATATACGTTCGTGTGAGTCAATTCATAGGAGATGATAACCATGACCACCCCGGAACAACGTCATCAGCTATATCTGAAGCAGGTCGCTCTTCTCGATACTTTCCTGGAGAAACACGCCATCACCCGCGCACAGTACGAGAAGAGCCTTCACGACCTGACGGAGAAGATGGGCGAGCCAATCCCTGAAGCATCTGAGAAACAGGAACTGCCTCAGGATCCGCCACAAGAGTCCACTCCAGATCAAGATACTCAAGAGAAACAAGAAGGAGAAACTCAATGAACCACGTTAGAAGAGCTGAGAGTAAAGACATCCCACGCATCATGGAACTTCTGGTCCAGGTCGACATGGTACACCATAACGGCCGCCCGGATATCTTCAAAGGTCCAGTGACGAAGTACGATGCAGAGGAGCTTTCGGAGATCCTCGCCGACGATACCCGTCCGATATTTGTCTGCGAGAACGATGACGGGCTGGTCATCGGCCATGCATTCTGCATCCACAAGCAGGAAGTGGATCACGCGGTCCTGACGGATATAAAGACACTTTATATCGACGATATCTGCGTAGACGAAGCCTTCCGCGGTACCGGCGCGGGAAAAACACTGTACGAACACGTGCTCGCATATGCCCGGGAAAAGGGCTTCTACAACATGACACTCAATGTCTGGTCCTGCAACCCCGGTGCCATCCGCTTCTACGAAGCCATGGGACTCACGCCCCAGAGGATCGGGATGGAAATAGTGCTTTAATGTTACATTGATGATAGGAGGAGCTTCTATGATTTCTGATGAGTTAAAAACGTTAATCGAGCGGATAGAAAAACAAGGGAAGATGGGTTTTCTTGAGGGCGCCACTGAGGAGCAGATATCTCAATTTGAAGCTAGTAGGGGAATTAAACTTCCAACTAAATATAAAGAATGGCTTCTTTATTCCGATGGAGGAGAGTTTTTTCTTCCGTGTGGAGTTCAAATGTATGGTGTATCTCACAAACCAATGATCGATATTCGGGATGACGATAGACCAGACGATAACTATATTGTTATTGGGGTATTGGCTTCAGGTGATCCCGTTCTTTGTGAAAAGAGAGGAGAGAGAATATCAATATTTAATCATGTAGAATCCAAGATTGAAGACGATGAAGTCTACGAAGATTTTTATTCGTTCGTGAAGGATTTGTATGACATGCTTGGAATGGGAGAGTGATCCTATGTCAAGAAGAACGGCTGAGGCAAGTAAGGCGATACGATTAGCGTGGGAACGAGAGCAGAATCTTGTTCTTCAAGGAAAAGGAACTAGAGATTGGACTATACAGCAGCAGAAAGATATTCTTGATCCAGAAAAAGGGAGAGCCTATGACGAGAATGGCAGAGCGTTGGAAGGGCAACATATGAAAAGCGCTGAAGAATTCCCCGAGTATCAGGGAAATCCCGATAATATACAGTTTCTTACAAGAGAAGAACATTTAGAAGCGCATAAGGGGTGTTGGAAGAATCCGACAAACTGGTATTATGATCCTGTATCGCGAGAATATATTGAGTTTGCTGAGAATGAACTTATTCCTTGCAAGTCCGTGGATTTAAGGAAACCAGTTTGTGTACTCAATTGTGGTGTGGCCTCTCATATAGAAACAAAGAAAAATGACCAGTCGGATACGCTTCCTCAAACAGCAGGAAAAAAACAGGCTTTCAGAAAAGCGTCAGAAGAGACTTCTCCTCCTTTGTATGTGGAGAAAAAGGGGGCGAAGGATTTCTTAAGGAAGATACGAACGGGTTGGTCAGACTTTGCTGTCAAGCATCCGAAGATGGCTCGAGGATTACAAATCTCGGCCGGATTTCTAGCTTCAGTTGGTGTGTCTTCCATAGCTTCTAAACATATAGGAAAAAACGGTTCTGGAAGTGATAGTGTGTCGTCAGAATCAGGTCGTGGTACTACAAAAAATGAATATCCCGATGAACGGTCTTCTCCAAGATCACATAATGTATCAGGCTATAATCGCCAGCAGAATGGAAGGACGGTCCATGTTAAACCATATAATCGTGGAGGGAAAAAGAACGGTTGACAGAGAGGAGTATAATCTCTCCTTCGTCCACCGATCTGGAAATATACTTTTGATTAAATCGTATGTTGGATAGGAACTTTGTACTATCACATGTTTAGGATATCTGTTAACTTGAGAATTGACTTGGAAGATTGAGAAGAAATGATAAGCATAGTGTGTTGTACAATTTGAGCGTAAGCGTCAAACCATACGCCCCGAGCAAAAAATAACGCTGCGTTGAGCAGCGCTTATTTTTTGTAGCAAATTTCAGGCAGGACCTTCGACCATGGCACCAAGTTGCCGATATCTTCCTTCGGTATAGGATCACCTTTGTCCATGAGCTCCGGAATCTTCTCCAGAAGGAACTTCACGTACTGGTACGGACGAAGGTTGTTTAGCTTAGCAGTCTCGGTTATGCTGTAAAGGATGGCGCTGGCCTTGGCTCCG
>JAFZLF010000052.1 GCA_017551625.1 Clostridiales bacterium
AAACAAACAACTGTGGTTATTGCCTCTTGCAAAACGTCAAAGCGTTAGGTCGGCAGACTAATCCACAGCGTCTGTGAGCATTATAAGGCCTTGAGGAGGGTCTATAAAAACTACAAATCTAATAATACGAGGTCGGCACGATTTCAGCTAAAGCTCTTGCTTATTTCGGGGAGCGAATGCAAGAGGTCAGCGCTTTTTCGCCTCAACCTCTTGCATCTGGATTATTCTTCGTTTTTCGTTAAGCACTCAGATCCTGGTTCCGCACTCCTGGCAGAATGCGCCTGTCGGGGGGAGCGGTTTTCCGCAGTTCATGCAGAACTTCGGGCGCGCCGCCATTTGCGGAGCCGCTGCCTGAGCAGGAGCTGCCGGAGCCGAGGCTTGTGGAGCAGCGCTCGCCGCGCCGGCGTCTGCACCTTCCCACAGTTCCTTCGGATAGCCGGTGTTCTTAAGGAAGTTCACCGCATTTACCTCAGAGCCATCCGGATATTTCGGTCCGAACATCTTTTTTGCCTTCTCTGCCTCGATGGCCGCGCCCTGAAGAGGTGTCAGACCCTGGGCCTTCCAGTTCGCGAGCTGCTGCTGACGGGCCGCTTCCATCGCCGCCTGCATCTGCGCCGCCATCTTCGCAGGATCACTGGCCAGTTCCATCTGCTTCGATTTGCTATCTAGCTTCATCTTTTCCTTGCCGTCCATCGTGATACTACCGATCGTGATCTCGAGTACATTATCGCCGGAATCGCGAAGTGCCTCAGCCGCCTTCTGCGCGATCTCATCGGCCTTGCTTCCGAGATCGAGCACCGGAACATCGCGCAGATTCATCAGCTGCATATTGATATTCATCACGACCATGTCCGCCATCATCAGAAGTTTCTTCTCATAGTAATCCGGCTCGAACTTGGTCATATCGACCGTGTAGGTACCGCTCATATCGATCTTACAGGTCATTTTTGTCTTCGCGTCACGCATCGCCAGTGTCGCGGTTCCACCTACCGAAGAAAAAGCGGCGGTGATCCGGTCGACCTTCGTCGTCGGAAGAGGACCCACCGGGGCAAGTGCTTTTTCAAAGATAACAAAGGGCTTGTCATACTGCTCGGCACCGCCGAGCTGGCTCGCCATTTTTGCTTCTTCGGCCTTCTCCCGCTCTGCTCTCGCCTGCTGCTTCGCGGCCTTAGAAGCATCGCTTTCTCTAAAAGAAATGCGCGAGATGTCTGTTCTGACCTGCAGTCCCAGCGCCTCGAGCTTCGGGAAAAGCACTGGAGCGAATTCCTTGTCGCGCATCATGATCGAGGTCGCGCCGAGCATCGTGCCCTTCGCCTGCTCCTCTTCCTTGATCTTCAGGATGAAGGCCTTCGCCTCCGGAACCACGGTCTGGTAGATCTTTCCCATCACTTCCTGCTCCGTGCGAAAGGGAGCGCCCTCGACGGGGATAACGTTGATGACGCCGTTCGGGACGATCGTCTCCTTTCCCATCATTGACTCGAGTTCCACACCGACTTCTGTCTTTATCTGGATCGAGATCGTCTTGCCGGGCGTGATCGGCGTGCCCTGCGGCTGTGACATCGGCTGCTGCATCGGCGCACCCTGAGGAGCCTGCTGCGGCATTCCCTGATACCCTGCTTGTCCCTGCGGATTATTCCCATTTCCTGCATCCCAAAAGCCCATTTTTGTCACCTCGTTTTCCTTAGATTCACATAGAAATATTATATCAGACTTCAGGCACATGCGCGGCACACCACGCCTCGAAATCCTGTTGTTTACCATAGCTCTCGAAGTAGAATTCCTGGAACTCCGATTTGTCACCGGTGCTGTAAAAATACAGGAACGGACCGTCATCTCCGGCATCCGCGCTCTCGCTTCTCCGCATGACCTTGCCGCCCGCAATAAAAGCCCACACCTCGTCGTATTCCGCAGGCGTCAGCTCGACCGTGCCGGAGACCGTGATGTCCGCTTCCTCCAGCGGCCAGTGATCGCCCTCTCTTGTCTCGTGATAGAGAAAACCTTTCCCGTCCTCGACGAAGATCCGGTAGCGCTGGAACTCCGGCGGGTTCGTCGACGATGCGCGCGTGAAATAAAAATCAGAGAATTCTTCCCGTGGGATATCTTTTCCCACTTCATATTCATAGGCCATGATACTCACCTCCGGTTTCTTTTCTTTACTCTCCGCACTAGTCGTGACGCTCGCGAACGCCCCGTTCATCACCGATACCGTCATGATCCCGAATCCCCCGAAGAACATGATCGCCGAGACCCCGCCCGCGATGGCGAAACGGTAGGCCTTGTGATGCTCACGGTCGATGAGCATCATGCCGGTCACGAGAAGAACAGGCGCGGCAAACGCGAGAAACATATACGCCCCGAGCATCGAAAGCCCGTTGATTTCCATAAGCTGCGACGAGGCCTCCGCCGTACTGGTTCTCGAAAAAAGTGAAGCCAGATAACTCAGCGCGACCGAAGAGAAATTGTTGATGAAATGCAGCAGCATCGACAGAAGAATGTTGTTTTTCTTGACGACCAGATACGTCATGACCGCGCCCCCGACAGCCGTACTCAGGAAGCGGAGCGGCGACCAGTGCATGATCCCGAAAAAGACGCCCATGATGAGAACGATGACCCAGTCTTTCTTGATGGACCGGAAATGCGACAGCACGCAGCCGCGTTCCATCGCCTCCTCGCAGACTGCCGGCAGCAGCGCTACAACGAGCACCATCTCAATGAAATTCATCTTGCCGAAGAGGAAATCCGACAGTCCCACCACCTCGGCACGATACGACTTCGGGAGGATCGAAAGCGAGATCCCGACGCCCACCATGGCGAAGAGAAACGCAGCCGCCGCGAGGATCACGACGCCGAAGAAATCGCTGACCGTGATTTTCTTAACAGGAAACATCTCGCGAAGTTTCACACCGCGGATGAGGCAGTATAGCACCGCGACGACGAGAAACATCAGCTCCGACGCGATGAGCCCCGGGATGCCGTACGTTCTCTGCATCCACGCCCCCGCCGTCAGAAAGAGCGCCAGAAAACCCGCCTGCACGATAAATCCCATCCACGGACGGAGTTTCTTCTGATTAGATAACTGTTCCATTCAACTACCTCTTCATGCACCAGGATCACTGTTCCCGCGTGCCTGATTCTTATCTGCTCGAAATGCACTGTTTTCCAATACTATTCTTCTCGCTTCGGTCTTCGTTTCTTCACACGGCTGTCCGTTTTTCTATGCTAAAATAGTAACACATTCACGTGGAATAAGGAGCAAACATGCACACGACAATCAAGACAGTGAAAACATCCGAATTTGAGATGGACTATTTCCATTTTGGAAACGGCCCGAGAACCGCGGTCATCCTTCCCGGGATCAGCGTCAAGTCCGTGATGGATTCGGCCGATGCCGTGGTCAAGCAGTATGCCATCTGGGAGGAAGAATTCACGACCTATCTTTTCGACCGCAGAAAGGACCTTCCCGATCACTACACCATCGCCGACATGGCGCGCGATACCGCCGCCGCCATGCGGGAACTCGGACTTTCCAACGTCTGCCTTTTCGGTGCTTCACAGGGCGGCATGATCGCCCTCGCGCTCACGATCGATAACCCGGATCTTGTCGGAAAGCTCGCACTCGGTTCCACCACCGCCCGCGTCACATCAGCCCCTACTTCAGAAAACCACGACGAGACTCCCGGAAGCCTTCCCGCGGATAACACGGACACTATAGGATACTTCGATGTTCCCGAGAACAGCGACGAGACTTCCGATGCAGCCGGCAGCATAAGTAGCTGGGTCGATCTGGCCCGCTCCGGTGACGCGCGGGCGCTCTACCGCGAATTCGGAAAACGCATCTACCCGCAAGCGCTTTTCGAGCAGTATAAAGACGTCCTCGAAGGGCTCGGAAATTTCGTGACGAAAGAAGACCTGGATCGTTTCATCACGATCGCCGAAGGCACGGACGGCTTCGACGTCTCCGCCTCCCTCGTCAAAATCACTTGTCCCGTTTTGATTCTCGGTTCAAATGACGATGAGGTAATCCCTCCGGCATGCTCTTTCGAGCTGAAAGAAGGTCTCACCTCATCTTCTGATTGCAAACTCTATATGTATGATGGCTGCGGCCACGCGGCCTTTGACACCGCGCCCGATTACCAGAAACGTCTCCTCGATTTCTTCAGATAATTCTGTCACATCACAACACTCGCTTTTGTCACTCCCCGTTCCGGATATCTTGACAGGGAGCTGTTCGCATGCTATTATGATTCATGATGATATCATTTCGATATCACATCAACATCACATGAGGGCAGTTGCCCATGACAAGAAAGAAAAGGTGAATCTTATGAAAGACACAAACATCACGGAGAAAGTCCTGAAAGGACGTAAGATCGGAGGCCTGGTCCTCTTCCTGTACATCGTTCTGACCTGCGCGTCGATCGCAGGCATCATCTACACAGCTGTGAATGCCGTCGAGGATAACCCGGATCCGCTCTGGCTCTTCATCCTCTGCATCGTATTCCTCTGCGTCGGCTGGTTCCCGCTCTGCGGTCTTAAAGTCCTGAAGCCGAACGAAGCCCTCGTGCTGACTCTTTTTGGCAAATATATCGGCACCCTGAAGGGCGACGGATTCTTCTGGGTAAACCCCTTCTGCACTGCATTTAACCCGGCTGCAAACACCCACCTCGGACAGAGCGGCGACGTATCCCAGAAGGGTACTTCCATCCTGGCTGCGGCCGCCGCGGCAAGCGCCGGAACCGCCACGGCTGCGACCGCAGATATGGTCTCCAGAAAGATCTCCCTGAAGGTCATGACGCTTTCGAACAGCAAGCAGAAAGTCAACGATGTCCTCGGTAATCCGGTCGAGATCGCAGTCGCCGTCATGTGGAAGGTCTCCGACACCGCGAAGGCTGTTTTCAACGTAGATAACTTCAAGGAGTACCTGTCTCTGCAGTGCGACACCGCTGTGCGAAATGTCGTGAAGATCTATCCTTACGATGTGACCGATAACGTCGACACCACAGGCGACGGCGAGGCTGATGACGGTTCCCTCAGAGGTTCCACCGAGGTCGTCGCGAACCGTATCAAAGAAGAGATCCAGAGCAAGGTCTCCGATGCCGGCCTTGAGATCGTCGATGCACGTATCACCTACCTGGCCTATGCGCCGGAGATCGCCGCGGCGATGCTGCAGCGCCAGCAGGCTTCCGCGATCGTAGACGCGAGAAAGCTCATCGTGGACGGCGCGGTCGGCATGGTCGAGATGGCTCTCGAGAGATTGTCCGAGAAGAACACTGTCGAGCTGGATGAGGAGCGCAAGGCGGCAATGGTTTCCAATCTCCTGGTCGTACTGTGCGGCAATAAGGAAGCGCAGCCGGTCGTAAACTCCGGCAGCCTCTACTGATCCTGCCAGAAAGGAGCCGCGAAAATGGCTGAAAAGAAACAAGTCCCGCTGCGGCTCTCCGCGAAGCTCTACGACGCCATCGCCGCGTGGGCCGAGGACGACTTCCGTTCCGTCAACGGACAGATCGAATACCTGCTGACCGAGTGTGTCAGACAGCGGAAGAAAAACGGCAAATACGTGTCCGACGAGCTGGACAAGCCGCTCGATCTGGACATCAAGTAAGATTCTAATCCAATCGGAAGATTGAAAATGCGGTGATGGGCATCTCGCTCATCACCGCTCTTCAGTTCTTTTTCCTATTCTCAGCGATGGACTCTTAAAGTGTGATCGCCTGTTTTCTTTTCGCAGATTCGTTTTCCCGTTTATACACGTCTTACGAGATACTTGAGATCGTCGTATTCCGTGGTCGTTCTTCTCTTCTTTCCTGCAAGAAGCACAACCGCAGCAGCGATTCCGATCACGATGAACATGACTCCCGGAATGATCATTGTTGCTCCGACATCACCGGTCTTCGCGCCCTTCTTGCTTCCGGAATTATTCTTGTTGTTTGTGTTCCCGTTCGCATTTGTGTTTGTGGTCGTATTCCCGTTTGTATTTCCGGCAGTGGTCGTATTATCGTTTCCATTTGTAGTGGTCGTCTGATTTCCGGTCGTTGTTGTCGTGTTCGCTCCGACTGTGTTTCCGTTTGTATTACCGGAAGTGTTGCCGTCAGTGGTCGTGGTGCTGCCACTATCGGTCGTGGAACTTCCGCCATCTGTGGTGGTAGTTCCGCCGTCAGTCGTTGTTGTGCCGCCGTCTGTTGTGGCCGTGCTGCCATCAGTCGTTGTCGTGCCACCATCCGTCGTGGTAGTTCCGCCGTCCGTCGTTGTCGTACCGCCGTCTGTTGTTGTCGTGCCGCCATCCGTGGTGGTAGTATCACCTTCTGTCGTATCCTTACTCTTCTCCACAGTCGTAATCGACGTCAGTGCTTTTCCATCGGAGAAAGTGACCTCGATCTCGTGAGATCCCACGGAGAGCGCTTCCAGCGTCGCGGCCTTGATCGTGACGATCGTACTTCCGGCCTTGGCATCGTAATCCGTGCCGGAAGTCAGTTCCACGCCATCGACCGAGACGCTCTTAAATCTGTTGAAGCATTTCTCAGCATCGTCCTCGCTTCTCTTTACCGTGAGTTCAAAGTCCTTGCCGCTTCCCTGTGTCCAGGAACCGTCTGCTCCAGAAACGACCGTGTATTCACCCGGATTCTGGTCTTTCGTCGCAAAGCGGAGCTTGACATCTTCAGCAGGCATGCCCTCATTGCTCGTGCCGTAGTACGTGCCCGAATAATCAACATATCCCGTGTAGGTGTGTGCCAGTGTCATATTGTTAATAGAGCCGAGTACTGTTCCATCCTTGGCACTGATGATCTCTACTTTCATATCGGTCAGGTCGTATCCATCCAGGATAGAGACCTCTAAAAAGAGATTCTCCCCGGCGTCAAAGTGGACATCTCCATCGTCCTTTTTGATACCACGTTCCTGAGCACAGCACCCCTTACATCCGTTATCACCTGTATCTTCCCAGCCGACGATCCAGTACTTATAACCGGCAATAAGCGTCGCATCTGCTGTTGCAGTAAACTTGGCGTAGCCCGGCGTCCATCCGCCGGAGCAATACTCGTAGGTACCCATCTCGACCCATGTCCAACCATCGAAATGCTTTCCTTCCGGCTCTGTCCATCCGGAAGGCATGACCGTATAGTATACCTCCGAACCGTAGTCTACCTTCTCTACGATATCGTCGCCCGTACCGTCTCCGGCCTTCCATGTCACGGTAACTTTTTTCGGGACGATATACGCATAGTTCACGTCTGCGCCATCCTTTGTGACGATCTTTTTCTTGTTGGCATCAAGTTTTCCATCCTCCGGATCCTTGATCATCAGTTCATCACTAAGATCGATCTTTGCGATATCCGAATCTATGCCGATCAAAGCATAGGTGCCTCCCGATTGAAGGGATACGTATTTTATCCCGCTTCCGAATTTGATATTACCCTCGGTAGAAATGGCATTTCCCGCTTCATTTTTGACATCGATCGATCCACCTGAAAACTTAACATTTCCTTTGACCGAGATTCCACCTGTTCCGACGCTCAGCACCCCATTCTTCACGACCAGATCACCATTAGCATCATTCGTTTCGATTCCGTATTCTTTTCCCGAAGCGTTTAACCCACCACCGGAAATCTCCAGACCCTGTTTGGCAAGAACACCGTCGCAACTACTATCCGCATCCGCAGATTTCGCCGTGACAACACCGCCTGAAATATTGAGTGTCTCTGTAAAAATACCGTACGTATATCCCTCTGCCGTTACCGTTCCTCCGGAAATGGTGATAGAATCTCCCATAATACCGATACTTTCTCCGACAGGTTTATCCAAATTCGGAGTAATACTGATCACTCCGCCGTTGATGGTCAACTTCGGTATAGCTAAACCATTTAATTCTTCGTTTTTGTTCGAACTCTCTGGCATATCAATATCGAGAGAACCGACACCTCCGATAGTACATTGATAATCGGGAGAACCATTTTTTATACCGTACCAAAATTTATTTTCGTCATCACTGCCGGTTCTTTCGGAGATCTTATTTTCTCCCACCAGAGCGATCTTGAGGCCGTCAATTCCATCGAAGTATATACCTGCCATTCTTTTGTCGCTGAATGCTTCAAGACTTGCTCCTTTGATTTCCGCGTTTTCGAGAGTCAGCGTATTCAACTCCGGGTCATACTTGACCGAACCTGTGCCGTCACCGAGGACGTCGGTTTTGTTGTCATCATCGACCTGTATCCCCTGGACCCAGATATTATACTTCTCCGGGTCTGCACGGACGAACGATGTGGCCGGAAGTACGCCGAGCATCATGGCTCCGGCGACCAGCATTCCCAGAAATCTCCGATGTGTTCTTTTCATTTTTCGTTTTCCTCCTTATTTCACCCTTACTTGTTCTGCACTTCGACTTTTCTTATATATCTCTTCGCGTTTTCACTCTTCATGCAAACGCTCTTCATCACTGACCACGAGCCCGAGAAGTTTCGCATGTGAAGCAATCTCGAGCCGGCTCTCAAATCCCGTCTTTTCCATGATGTTCTGGATATGTCTCTTGACCGTGTTGACAGAGATCGACAGTTTCTCGGCGATCTCTTCATTCGTCATGCTCGCCGTCAGTTCGCGGAGGATCTCCAGTTCCCTCTCCGTAAGATCGGCCCGGGTGACTCTGCCAAAAGGCACTTTCGGCGATTCTTCCGGATACACCGACTCGCCGCTCATCGTTCTGTCCATGATCTCGAGAAGGCCGTGCTCATCGTACTCCTTGTACCAGAAGCTCTCGATCCCTGCGGCCTTTGCTTTCTCTTCCCAGCTCGTTTCCGAGGTCGACGTCGTCAGGATGATCTTGATCTGCGGGTGATCTTTCTTGATGATCTCGGCCGCGGATAATCCGTCGATGCCATCCTGCATCATGACGTCCATGATCAGAAGATCAACATCGTGCTCTCCGACATAGTCGAGAGCGCTCCTCGCCGTCCGAAGTCCCGCCAGCAGCTCATAATTCGCGGCGGCGCGGACATACATCTCGAAGAACCCTCGAGAAATATTCTGGTCATCCACCACGACCACTCTTACCTTGGACAATCCTTCTGACATACTCATTTTCCTTTTTCGTTTCCTGAGGCTGCATAAACTGAGGCCATACAAACCCACAAAAATATCTTACAATACTAAAGAAGTCTTGAGTATCACCTTTTTGTACCATTTTGAAAGAGTATGTCACACTTTAGTGTTGATATCGATGATCGATCATCGCACGACCCAGTCTCCAAACTGTCTCTTTTCGAAGCAAAAGGAGACCCAAAGGAGACTGAGTCTCCAAACTGTCTCTTTTCGAAGCAAAAGGAGACCCAAAAGAGACTGAGTCTCCAAACTGTCTCTTTTCGAAGCAAAAGGAGACCCAAAAGAGACTGAGTCTCCAAACTGTCTCTTTTCGAAGCAAAAAGAGACCAAAAGGAGACTGGAGCTAAGATCAACACTCAAAGGTGACAGCGCCTTTTGAAAAAAAATATCGTCTCTACAAAAGCACTGTCAGCAGGAACTCCGGATCACTCTCCACCTTCATCGCGCCGCCCGCTTCAGCGACGCGCCGATGGAGTGTCAGAAGTCCGCCGCTCTCGGCGATGGTCCCCTTCGGTGGTTTGCCGTTATTGCGGATCTCGATGCGGACGGACGGCCCTTTCTCGCGCGCCGGCTGCGACCTCTCTCCGGCAGCATCTTCGGACGGATTTTCGCGCGCCGGCTGCGATGCTTCTTCGGCCGTATCTCCGCTCGCATCTTCGCGCGCCGCATGCGCCGCCTCTTCCGTGATCGCGATCGTGATCGTATCGCCCTCCGCGTGTTTGACCGTGTTGGCCGCACACTCCGTGATCGCCTGAGACAACAGTGCTCTGCTCACGGAATCAGTGGGGATCGTGCCGTTGATATGCACGTGCACGCCGATACTGTTCGCCATCGAGACCGCCGAGGCCACGGCATCTTCTTCGCCCTGATAGGGCTCCTCCGACTCGCCGAGGAGGAACTGGTTCATCTGGCGCGTCGCGGCGTAGACCACCTTCGGATCCGTGACATCCCGATGCAGGAGATAGTGCCGGCCCATCAACAGGACCTGACCGAGCTGGTTATGGAGCGCCGCGCGCGCATCCGCTTCCTCCTGCGCGACGAACATATCACCGGACAATTCCGAGACCGCCTTCATACGGCGCTGGATGTCCAGCAGACGTTCGTTCTTTTCCTTCAGGATCTCGATGATGCTGTACCGCTCCGTCACTTCCGTAGCCGTGATCTGTTCATATTCCCTGCCCGCCACGGGGAGGCTCGTTTTCTCGAACAGCCAGGCCTCTTTAGATCTAGTGAGAACGATATACTGGCCGTTCTTTCCGGACCCCGTCTCCTCGATAAACGACCACAGCCGGGACGCATCGATGAAACGCTCGCCGGTCAGGGCCTTGCACAGCCTGTTGATGCGCAGGTTCGAAAGCCGCACCGTGCCGTCTCTGTCGCAGATGGCGATACCCTCCGGGAGGATATCGATCGCCTGCCGGACCGCATCCTGCGTCAGGGATTTCTCGCGGTAGAGCATGCCGTCGCGGATACAGATGAGAAGCAGCACGCACGAGAGGATCTCGACGCCCGCGTAGAGGATATACGGCAGAGAGAAGAGCACCTCCTGGAAAACGAAATACGGACGCCACCGGCCCGGCCTGATGTAGAAGGCGCAGTCCATGAGGATCGTAAACTCGACAAATGCCAGCACCATGTTGAGCCACGCGATGCCGAGTTGCTTTTTGCCTCTGGCATCGTAGAGTGTGCGAAGGAGGACGGCAAATGCTCCGGCGATGAGGAAGCAGGAGAGGGCGCAGATCGCGTACCACATCGCTGTATCGCCGATAGAGGAAAGTTCAAGCATGCGCCTCACCTCCCTTCTCGTCCTTCTTTTGTGAAGGGGCAGAAGACCCGTGATCAAGTGCTTTTGCCGTAGCGGGCCGTGCCACATTTCCTGACCGGATCGTGAAGAAGAGGACCCCGTCGCTTTCTTTCATCTCGACAGGGAGGATCGTCTCCGGGAGCGCCGCCTCGCCCTTCGCTTCGGCCGCGATACGGATGCCCCTGTCGTTGATCGAGACCGTCATGCGGATAAGGATCGGCATATATGTCTCGATCACGGTCTCAAATGTATCGTACAGGTCATGAAGGACCGAAAGCGGGAAATCCGAGTATTCCTCGCCCACGGCCGCCGCGTCGATCCCGCAGCAGTTGAGGAACCGGCACGATTCCGACAGCGCGAGGAACAGCTCGCGGTTGCTTGCCGGGAGGTGCTCTTCCGACAGCAGGAGCAGATTCGTCTTGCGCTTGGAGTAGGCGTTATAGACGCAGGTCTTTCCCAGCTCCTCGGCAAAAGCACTGTCCTCGGGATCGACGCTCCCAAGGATCTCGTCAATCTTTTTCTGCTTCGGGCGGATCGCCGCCGCGATTCGCGCATAGACCTGATCCTGCGCATTGAGACGGGCTTTCTGTTCTTTCAGTTTATTCTCCACCGCGATCAGGTCATTCTCCTCATTGAGAAGTTCATTTGCCGCGGCCAGACTTCTTCTCTTCTCGAGAAGTTCATGTTCATTTTCCGTCCAGAAGGCATATCCCGCGCGGATCTTCGTGCAGCACAGACACGTCTCCTCATCCAGATAACAGGGGGACTCAGTGGCCCGGGAGAGCTGCTCGGGAGAGGCCTCGATCGGAGAAGCCGTCTTATAAAAGACGCGCAGATCCGAGTCCGTGATGAGCACCGGCATCCGAAGATTCGGGAACATGCGGATGTGATCCTGATTATAGGGGATCATGCGGCTGCGGATACAGCACTCGAAGATCAGGAGCATCATGAAGCAGTTGATCTCAGGAGTGTTATACATGCGGGCGATATCATATCTCGCGAAGATGTACGTGAGCCCGACATCGAGCGCCAGCCACAGGGCGATGATGACAAGCAGCGAGATGAACACGTTTTTCTTTCTCTTTCCCGCCAGGAAAAAGAGGATCACCAGTGCGCTCACCAGCATCAGGATGAGCCATGCATATAGGAAATAGAAGCACGGTCCCCACCGGTACGTGCCGCTGGCGACAGCAAAAGGCTGTGTCGGATCTTTGGGCACATAGACAAGATGGTGAAGATCATTTGTCATCGCGAGCATGGAGATCATGAAGGCCAGGAAGATGATGAGCCGCTCTCTTTTGCGCCCGTGTTCTCCTCCGAAAACCATACTCATCGCCGTGACGAGAAGCATCGTAGGAATAATCAGAAGCGGTATGAAATACCCGTAATTACAATATCGGTTCGCCCACGGAGATTCGATGACCGCGCGGTACTTGAAAGCACGCAGCAGGATGTATCCGATCATGAGGACCGCCGCCGTGATGATATACGCCCGCATCCTCGTCGGCAGAAGCCTCGTCCGGATCGTCTGCATCCAGAACAGGATCAGCCCGACGAAGATCATGTTGTTGATGCAGAACATCAGGCTGCTCAGGAATGGATCGGTATCGCGGCTGATCAGGCTGCATATCCCGGCCAGAAGCAGAAATGCGATGAAAAGTGATGAGGTCTTGTGTTGTTTGAGAATACTCAACATAGATCTCCCCGATTCCTCCTTCTTACGGTCACGCTCCGGTCCTTCGTTTGCGCGCTTCTTACGGTCGCGCTCCGGTCCTTTTCAGGCGCGATATCCCCCTCCCATTTCATCACGAGCCTTTCGAAAAATCAAGCCAATTCCCCCGCTCAGGCCGCTGGGGATCTTTTCTTCCCGCCCCATCACCGGGCACCTGCGGTAATCGTCTCCCCGCGCAGCCCGCCGGAGTGCGGTTAAACTAGCGGTTGAACGTCGCTCTGCGCGCCTGTGATATAATGAGCAAAAGCTTTAGTGAAACCGCGTGTTCGCGTCGCACGAACATGCCACGAAACCAGTGCATTTCGCGACGAATCCCCCCTGGAAACAGTGCATCTCGCGGCGCAGAAGGAGAACTCATATGCAGAAGATCCCGCCACTTCCGAATTACGACGATTGTCTTGTCAACCTCGCGAGCTCCGTTCTTGCTAACTTCGGCGCCACGCCAAGTGCGGAGACGCTGCCGCTGGCGGATAAGTATCTCTCGAAAAACTATAAGAACGTGGTGATCCTTCTTCTCGACGCGATGGGTACTTCCATCATCGAGAAGCACCTCGCTCCGGACGGTCTTTTCCGTTCGCATCTCGCCGGCACTTACAGCTCGGTCTTCCCGCCGACGACCGTGGCTGCGACGACTGCGGTGACCACCGGAAACTATCCCTGCGAGACCGGATGGCTCGGCTGGGACTGCTACTTCCCACAACTTAGGAAAAACGTCACGGTATATCAGAATGCCGACCAGCTCCAGGAGAAGGGGTCGCCGTTCAGCCGCACGGCCGAGAAAACACTAGACGGAGACGGCATTCCGGAGCTTGAAGAGACGAGCCCTGCCGCTGACTATAATGTCGCATTTAGATACATCCCGTACGCGAGTCTC
Organism: Clostridiales bacterium; assembly: GCA_017551625.1. Lineage (GTDB taxonomy): Bacteria > Bacillota > Clostridia > Saccharofermentanales > Saccharofermentanaceae > Scatonaster. The sequence goes on from JAFZLF010000052.1 coordinate 13,498, forward strand.
TACGACAAGATCAAGGAAGCCGGTGGCCAAGCGCACTTCGTCACGCCCTTCGTGCCGCCCTGCCCCCAGACGCTCGACGAGATCTTCGCGCGCATCACGGAGATCTGCTCCTTCCCGGGGCGGAATTTCATCTACTCCTACTGGCCCGAGCCGGACCACACGATGCACTTAACCGGAACCACGAGCGCAGACACGCACGCCGTCATCACCGAACTCGAGAAGCGCGTCGCCTCCTTGGTCGACGGGCTCTCCGATACGCTTGTACTTATCACGGCCGACCACGGACACATGGATAGCAGGAACCTCTGCATACTCGATTATCCCGAGATCATGCGTTGCCTCGTGCGCATGCCCTCGATCGAGCCGCGCGCGCTGAACCTGTTCATCAAGGAAGAATACAAGGCCGATTTTCCAGTGCTTTTCGAGCAGACATTCGGCGATAAATTCTGGGTGATCTCAAAGGAAGAAGTGATCGACAGAAAGCTCTTCGGCCCCGGCACGGAGCACCCGCTCTTCCGTGACATGCTCGGCGATTTTCTCGCGATCGCGACCGCCGAGGTCTCGCTCTTCAATACGCACAAGGAAGCCGCGCTCATGCCCGGCGGCCACGCAGGCCTCACAAGAGAAGAACTCGAGATCCCGCTGATCGTGATCGAGAAAAACTGACTTCCTGTGTCCAAAAAAAGGTTACCACTTCAATTTCTGACAAGTTTCTGACTAGCGCCCCTTCTGGTCTCCTTTGGGTCTCCTTTTCTCTCAAAAAGAGACCACTTGGAGACCCAGTCTCTTTTGGGTCTCCTTTTCTCTCAAAAAGAGACCACTTGGAGACCCAGTCTCTTTTGGGTCTCCTTTTCTCTCAAAAAGAGACCACTTGGAGACCCAGTCTACTTTGGGTCTCCTTTCCCTTCAAAAAGAGACCATTTGGAGACTGGCGGCCGCGCTTTCCATTATCGGACTAATAAACCGTCCGGATCTTCCCCGGCTCCAGCCCCGTCTCCTTTTCAAAAAGCGCTATCTCCGCAGCACTCGAAACTTTCCGCACATCGCGGTACTTCCCCGTCGCCCGGTCGACAAACCCCACGGTCGCCTCGCCCGTGCAGATACTCTTCTTGACCACAGGCTCCTCGCGCGCAGGATCCCACTTGAGCGCCTCTTTCGCGGCGTCTTTCTTACCGAATAACCCGAACATCGCGCACCGTCCTTTCCTTGCGAATATCACCACGCTGCATCGCTTTCCCGGCGAGAATCACTCTTACGGCAAATGTCCTTTCCTTGCGAGAAGCAGTTTCCCCTGTGGTTACATCTTCTCACACAGCGCGAGGATCTCCTCCCGATGTGCCGCCACATCCTCACGACACTCGACCGACACCATCCCGAGGCTCCCCGCGCACTCGATCTCGAGGTGTCCGTAGAAATGCTCGATGCTCCCGATGAGCCGCTCGCACTCTTTCATGTTCGGGCCCGTCCGCAGCGCCACCGCAAAACCACGCTTTCCCGAAGAAATCGAGGCATGTGGCTCATGGGTGTTGCACCACGGCGTCACGCGGTCGATAAAAGCCTTGAACTGCCCCGGGATATCCGCCCAGTACGACGGCGCCACACACACGATCACGTCGGCCGCCTCGAACTCCGCCATCAGAAGATCGACGTCATCGTGCTGCACACATCGCGCCGTCTTATGGCAGCTCCGGCACCCGCGGCAGAAACTGAACTTGTAGTCATCGATACAGACACTCTTTGTCTCATACCGCTTCCCGAGTTCCCCCGCGATGATCCCGACGATCTCCGCCGTCGCCCCATTTCTCACCGGACTGCAATTTATCACCAGAGCTTTCATCTTCATTCCTTCTTTCTTGTCGTTCTCATCTTATGTCTTTCCCGCATTGGTTGCAGAAAATCGAGTCCACGGGGATCTTTGATCCGCAATACCTGCAGAAAAGCACTGTTCTCGCGACTTCCTGCGCTACTTCCGGCGTCGGGATTGTCTCCACTTCTGACACTGGAGTTGTCTCTACTGGCGTCACAGGCTCCGCTTGAGGAGGAGTTTCTACAGCTACGACCTGCTCAACCGCCGCCATAGGCGCAGCCTGCACCGGTTTCTCACTTGTCTGCTGCGGCGCCGCCTGAGGCGCCGCTTCTGCAGCTGCGACCTGCTCATCCGCTGCCATAGGCGCAGCAACTACTTCCTCTACTTGTGCCACCGACGGTGCCGTAACTGCGGCTTCAATCTGGGCCGGCATCGCAACCTCTGTCGCCGATGTCTCCGACGTAGCCGCCACCGGCGCAGCATTCATCTGCGCCTCGCGCTCGCGCTTGGCAAGGATCCTCGCTTTCTCATCCGCGAAGATCTTATTGAGGCTCGCCTGATCCAGCTCGCCCTTATCACTACTATCAAGACTCGCCGAAACTTTCGTCGCCACTGGCTCTGCTGCCTGAGCAGCACCGGTCTGCGCACCAGAAGCACTAGCCACCGCGGCCTCCGCCCCGGCAACCCCTGCCGCCACTGTCTCGCCGACAGACTCGCCCACGACGACACCCTGATTCACATCCACGCCGCTCTTCTCGAGATCCGCATCGCGCTCCGCCGCAGACGACTCATCCGCAAACGTATCAAACTCCGCCTGCTTCGCCTCGACCAGTTCAAGCATCCGCTCATCCACCGTATCCGGGCACAGCAAACGGTGCACCATAACATCACGCGTCTGCCCCATGCGGTGCGCGCGCCCGATCGCCTGATTCTCCGTCGAAGGCTTGTACTGCGGCTCGCACAGGACGACCACGCTGGCCGACTGGATGTTGAGGCCCGTACCGCCCGACTGGATCTGCGCCGCGAGCACCGAGCCCGGCGCCGCCGCTTCAAAAGCATCCACGATATTTTGTCTTTCCTCCACCGGCACGGCGCCGTTGATCACGCCGATGCACTGCTCGCCGAAGACCGTCTTGACCTTCTCGAGCGTATCGAGGAAAAACGAGAACACCAGTACTTTTCGCGCGTCATCAGCCGCATCCTGCACGATCTCGCGCAGCCTCGTCACCTTCGCCGACGTATTGAGGTAGTCCGCATTCCGCCACGACACGCGCCGCACATCCATGAAAGAACCCTCGAGCACGTCGTTCTCGTAGGCCTGCTCGTCCTCCTTGGTCATGTCGCACCATTCCTTGATATCCGTGAGCTCCGGCAGTTCGGAGAGCACGTCATTCCTGCGCCGGCGGTAATAGACCGGCGAGATCTTCCGCTTAAAATCATCGGCGTATGTCGTCACACTGAACGTCTTCGCCTCCTGAGCGACCTCCTTCTGCAGATGCCCCATCAGGCCGACCATCTCGTCGACGCGGTTCTCCAGCGGAGTTCCGGTCATGAACAGTATGCGGTCGGTGTGATCGCACAGCCTCAGGACGTTCTGGCTGCGCTTGGCCGCGATATTCTTGATATAGTGAGCTTCGTCGACGATGACCATGTCGATGTCAAAATCATCGTCCACGCGGAACCGGCTCTCGAGGCTCTCGTAGTTTGTCACCGCGACGCCGCCGTCTTTTTCCCAAGCGCCAAAAGCACTGTCCCGGTTGGCGTCGTGCATGTTGTATGCTTTCAGGTCACTTTTGGCTTCGACCTCACGGCACCAGTTGACGATGACGCTCGCCGGGCAGATGACGAGGAACCGCTTCGGGCGCGCCTCCTCCGCCGCCGGCGCGCTTTCTTGGACCGGCGTCACCGCCGGAACTTCAGAGGCCGCCGGCGCACTTTCTACTGTTACTGCCGGCGCGCTTTCTTGGACTGGCGTCTCAGCCTGAACTTCAGAGGCAGCCGGCACGCCGTTTCTAAGTGACACCATCGCGGCGAGGGCCTGGATCGTCTTACCGAGACCCATCTCATCGCCGAGAAGCACGCGCTTCTGGCGGAGGATATACTTCACGCCCCAGATCTGATAACCACGGAGCGTACACTTCAGACCGGTCAGGTCTACCGGCGTATTCTCGACGCTCTCGCGGATCTCATCACTCAGGCCGTAGCCATCTTCGGAACTGTCGAAACGGTCGGGTGCGATACCCTCGAGGATGTTGTAATACTCGACCGGACGGTTGGCAAAGTCCGCCCAGGCATCGGCAATCGTGATCGGAGGAAGTCCGAGCACCGCCTTCGCAGAGGGCACCGTGCCCGTCGCCCCCGAGCCTGCGCTGCCCCCGTCGACTCTTCCGCCCACGAGGCCGGTGCCGTTGATCTGCATGAGAAGACCGCTCGCATCGATCGCATCAGCCGCGGCCTTCAATCTATTAAAAGCATCCGTCGCGGCGTCTTTCTTCGCACCGCCGGTAAAGAACCACTTCATCCCGCTCTTCGCCGGAGTCAGTTTCTCGAGTTCACCATCGATATCAGAAGGAAGCATCGCGAGCACTTGCTCACACTTCGGGAGGATCTCCTTCGCGCGCATATGCTCGGCCACCGCCGTCACCAGACGCGAGTATTCTTCCGTCTTATGGTCGGTGCTGATCTTGAGCTTAACACTGTTACAAACCTCGATAGAAACGGACCTCGCGATCTCCTTCGCCTTCGCCGCCATCTGGTCGCCGATGCCGTAGATCCGCGACAGCGTATCTTGCGTCGCCATACAGATCGAGTACATATCCGTGTAGCCCGCATCCCTCAGGAGATTGATACGGATTCCGGCTTTCCGCGCATTGAGTTCTTCGACCGGGATCGTCTTCAATTTCTGGAGTCCCTCCGGCTGCGACACCGCATCGATAGCCGACTCGATGTCAGCGACCGACTCCGACATCAGGCGCACACCGGCATTGCCGATATCCCTCGCCCGCAGGAGCCGCTGCTTCAGTGCTTTTATATCCGAATTATGACAAACTCTCTCTTTCATGGTCCCCTCCGATGCCTGTCATCACATGTATGCAAAGTCGGCCATCTGCGCATCCAGCGCGCCCTCCGGGAAGTTCTCTCTCAGGATCTCCTCATATTCATGGAACTTGACGACTGAGAGCGTATCGATATTATCGAGGATCGCCCGCGCGTCTGCGCTGATTTCCGGATCCTTGGTCTGCCCGAGGATATACTCGAAAGTCGTCGCCGTATAGATCGGCTCCAGATCCACGATCTCCGCTTTTACCACGATGATGTTCCCCTGCTCATCCGGGTGCGCATCCACGTAGTCACACAGCGGCTGAAGATCTTCGTCGAGCTCCCGGTAGTCGTCGTTACAGAAATACTGTCTGGCGATGAGCGAATATCTGCCGTTTCCATCGATGAGACCTCTGTCCTGAAGTGACATGTTATATCCGGAAGAACCATCGGTCTCGACCAGACCGCTGCGGTAGATATACACGCTGTTTCGCGACCACGAGTCAAAAACCGCTGTCAGATATAGCTCTCCATCGATGTTCTTGATGATCATGTCCATCGTAAAATCACCGAGTCCCATGATCTCGAAGACCAGCTCCGGATCGCCGTCGAGCCCGCAATCGATAAAAGCATAGCCGCCCACGGGATTGATATCGTCGCGCATGGTTTCCAGATGCATGGTCACGAAGTGGATCAGTTCATCGATGGAGATTTTCTCAGTCGGAACCTCCGCATTCGGGATCGCGAGCATGTATGAGTAGTCTTTATATTCGCCGAAAAAACCCGCATCGATCTTCTCGTTTCCGAGGAGGAACTGTTCGTAGAGATCGCGGGAGATCTTGCCCTGCGAGGAATCCCGGCAAGGCGCGCCGGGAAGGTCCGGATCATCTTTCCCCGGATCGATGCCGTTATTGCCGGAAGATCCGGAAGTGGTGTCCGTATCGGATGTATCTGTGGGCGCGAGATCCGTATTGCTTGAAGAATCAGAAGTAGTGGAAGGATCCGAAGTCTCATCCGTTTCCTCGCCGGAAGTGGTCTCATCCGGATCTTCCGTCGGCGGTTCCACTTCCGTCTCTTCCGTAGTGGTCTTCTTCGGTTTCTTCGTGGGGTTCTTCGTCGTTTCCTTGCTCGTACATCCTGACGCTCCGGCTAAGATAAAGAGCGCCAGCGCCGCCGCTATCACACGGATCTTCTTACTCATCGGTCAAATCCCAACTTTCCTTGATTTCTTACAGCAAGTATATCACAAAAGCACTTGACCGCGGGACCTTGGCGCGCGCCGGCCGGGGCATCTCTCACCAGACCGATGAAAGCCCGAAAAGCCGTCCTTCACAGTGCTTTTCCCGTATTATCAGCTTGTCAGTTCCAGTACAGTTCTCTCGAACCCATCTCGAGGATGAAGGAATACACGGCGTTCTGCGTCTCAGAAAGACTGTTGCGGAGATTGATCGGAAGAAGGAGGCTCTCTTTGGCGATATTCTTCTGCTCCCCTCTTTTTGTAGAAGAATGATACACGAGATAGCTCATGGTATCTTCACTCGGGCTATTGTCGATGACCCCTGCTTCCTTCAAAACGCCGTACTTATAATTGCCGAGATAAATGAAGTAGACATTTTTCTGTTCGAGCAGTTTCTTGACCACCGTAAATTCATCGTCCTCCATGAATGTTCCGTTTCCCAGATCACAGATGACGATCATTCTTCCGGCGCTGCCCATCTTAGCCGATTCGGCCTCTACCATGTTGTCGATTCTTCTGGCCTTGAGGTTCTCCGGCGCGACCGTGGACGGATCCACGCGATAGAACATCACATCGAGTTTCTTCGCATTAAAGTCCTCAACATATTTCGCGACATACTCTTCTGCTTTTTCCTGATCCTTCTCCGGGTCCACACTGGGATCGAAGACACGCACAAATACAGTGATCGTCGCCGCAACGAAGATCAGAATAATCAGCACCATGACGAACCATCTTCTCGTTCCCATATCGTATGTCCTCCCAAACGCTGCCGTCGCCCTGTTTACGGGCATTTTCGGGCCCGAGGCTTCTACGGCAATAGCAAATCTATTGTAATTATATGTCAGATTACCCTTTCCTTCCACGCCACAAACACCGAAATAAACCTGACATTTTCGTGTTTCTCTTACGCGCTTAAAACTTTCTTATCCTTTTCCGTAGAACATCTTTATATTTCATTAGCGTTTCCTAAATGGTACCGATGTAAGATGGAATCATCAAGGGTGAAACACCGATGTGAGACAGAACCATCAAGGGCGGGAAGTAAAGGAGAAAGATAAATGGCAGACGAGAATAACAGAATGGAAGGAAAGGATGCAGAGAACATGACAGAAATGACAACAGCAGAAATCAGCGATATCGAAGCAACATGTGAAGAGATCGTAGTCGAGGGCGAAGACACCGGTATCTGTGCAGACGGATACGGCATGGTCGAGATCACGACGAAGAAACTCAGCAGAGAGAAGTTTCGGGCGAAGTTTGCTTTTCACGCGGACTTCCAGCTTCTACAGGATATACTGGCCGGCGGCGGCAGAGTCTTCGGCCTTCGCAAGACCGGCTTCTTTAAAGACGGTCCCATCGAGGTCGTCTTCACCCTCCGCATCTCCGAGAACAGCTACAACTGCGACAGGATCCTCTTCTCCGACGGCATCTCGGAGGCCTCACGCAACAATATCCGTAAGCACGTGCGCCTCGAGGTCGCGCGGCTCGCCCTGTCCGCCAACTGCCACGACAACACTTTCCTCGGCGAGCCACTCCCCGAACTCGTACGCGAGGTCGGTTCCCCGAACTGGATCATGGGCGTCGCTTTTGCCTTCCTTTACGGCATCTGCCTGAGATCGGCATTTGGCGGCTACGTCACGAGCATGTGTGTCGGCATTTCGATGGGCATCGCGATGAGCCTGTGCTTCCGCTCCGTCAAATATCACTTCAAGAACTCCGCCGAGCAACCGGATGCGAAGACCATGAACTGACCTTTCCGCTCAGATCATTCTCATTATGTCAGATCATTTCATCTTGGAATATTCACCGTGCACCGGCAGAACGGGAAACCCAGGCACCCCCAGAAACCGCCCATCGGCCCCTGCCGCACGACCATCGGACTTCCGCACTGTGGGCAGATCCGCATGCATCCCTCGCGCACACGGTTCTCCAGTTCCCCGCGCAGCTTCTCGTACACCTTCTGCGTCATGTGGCAGTCCGCCAGCGCGCGGTGCGCGCCCACCGTGCTGATGCCGTAGTTCTGTGCCAGGCTCCCGAGCCCGTAGCCCTTGCGCCCCGGCAGACAGATCTTCGCCATCTGAAGCGTGTCGACATAATCATTGCCGATCGTCCGCCCCCAGTAGTTCTGCGCATCGCGATACAGGAACGGCAGATCGAAGCGGTGGATGTTATGCCCCACCAGCACCAATTCTCCGGCAAAAGCACTGAAGTCCTGTAGTACCTGCCGGAATTCCGGCGCTTCCCGGACCATATCGTCCGTGATCCCGTTCACATCGGTCGCGACCTCCGGGATATGCCTTCCGGGATTCACAAGAGAAGAGAACTCCTCCACCACTTCGTGATTTCGGACCTTCACGCCCGAGATCTCGACCACCTGGTCGTAATTGCTCGAAAGCCCCGTCGTCTCGAGGTCGAACACCACATAATCCTCTACAAAAGTTTTCCTGTTTCTACCCGGCTGATCTGCTAACATATGTCATCTACTTTCTATATCTGCGTGCTACAATTGCGTACTACAATTGCGTGCTACAATTGCGTGCTACAATTGCGTACTAAAACTGTGTACTAAAACTGAACTCGGATTCCGGAACTCAGCTTCGTTTCTTCAACATTATATCATGGAGAATCATTCATCGATCACATAAGCGTCACTCACCGATAACGTGGACATCACGGTCCGGCCGCAGTGGAGAATCACTCATCGATCACGAGTCCGGACGAACGCACATTTACCGCCAGCTCCACGCGATTCTTAAAACCGGTTTTCTGCATGAGACTGTTGACATGTGAGCGCACCGTCCAGCGGCTCATGTTAAGAGCATCCGCAATCTCCTGGTCGGTATATCCGTACACGACCTTGCGAAGCACATCAAGTTCGCGAGCCGTAAAGTCCGTACTCGAAGCATTTCCGATCGTAAGCACAGGCGTCGATTCCGGGATGATTTTCTCGCCGCTGAGGACACGCTCGATGCCATTTAAGCCGGCGGTCATCACGATATCCATAACGATCAGGTCGATCTTCCTGCTGTCGGCGAAACTGATCGCGAGCTCCGCATTTCCGATCGCATCCACGACATGATAATCCGGGTTCTCCGAAAGACTGCTCTGAAGCGCGATCCGCTGCATCTTCTGATCATCCACGATGAGAATATTGTATGCCATTTCTACTTTCCTCCGGTTCGGTTTCTCTTCATTTTCTTCATCGGTTTCTTATCCGATTTTCCACTTCCTATTCTGCTTCCTATCCGTTTCCTATCCACTCTGCCAGATTAACTCTCCGATCTTGTTTCCAGTTCGATCCGAAGCACGAACTTCGGGTGGCTCGTGATGGACATTTTCCCGCCCATCGCTTCCACTTTTTTACGAAGGTTCAGAAGGCCGCCCTTCTCCTGCACTTCTCCTTCCGGCGCAGTGCCGTCGTTACTCAGAGAGATCGTGATGCTTTCTTTCTCGCCCGCAGAACTCCGCTCGATCACTACATGCAGTCTCTTACCGCCTGCATGCTTGACCATATTACTGAGGCTCACGGTCATCGCCTGGATGAGGATATTCCGGACATCGTACTCCTCCGGAAGTGCGGCGTCCACGGTAATCTCCAGGCCCAGCGTCTCCGCGCCCCGGAAGATATCCTCGTACGCTTCTTTTGCGGATGAATGATCGTTCACTTCAACGTAAGAGATCATCTTCTCCCACTCTGACTCAGTTCTCTTCTCAGTCTCTTTTGGGTCTCCTTTTGCCTCGAAAAGAGACCACTTGGAGACTCAGTCTCTTTTGGGTCTCCTTTTGCATTAAAAAGAGACCAAAAGGAGACTGGCACCCAAAAAGAGAACCGCCCCAGAAGTTTTCTCACTTCCGGGACGGCTTTCATTGTTTTTTCTTAGCATCACGAAATGTTTTTCTTCGCGAAATGCACTGTAGCCTAGGCTACCTGCCTCTACTCTCAGTTTTTCGGCGCCACACACGGACTGCCGCAATCCGGGCAGAATCTCGACACGATTCCGTTCTTGCCGCAGTTCGGGCAATTCCAGGATGCCACAACCGGAGAGGTATGCTCAACAGCATCCGGAGCTGCAACAGGAGCCGAAGCATCAGGTGCAGCATCAAGAGGTGCTACAGGCGCTGCAACAGGAGCAGAGACTGCACCCGCAACTACACCGGCTGTCGCGCCGGCAACGGCACCGGCCGTAGCCGCATCAACAGGCGCCCCTGCAACCGGAGCTGCCCACGCAACAGGAGCCGCAGGTGTTGCAACAGGAGCACCCGGAACCGCTGCACCCGAAGCCGAAGCATCTGGCGCCCCTGGAACACCAGCGCCAGGCGCCCCCGCCGGCGCCCCGGCATTCCCCGAGACCACGCCGCCAAAACCCTGACCCAGCTGCGCCGAAGTACCCATGATCGGATTCAGCGCATCCTTCGTCATATTGATCACGCCGCCCATCGCGCCGAGCGCCACACCAAGACCTGCGACCTCGCCGATCCCGCCGGCCGCTCCGCCCGCACCGGAACCACCACCGGTGATACCGTTCTGCATCGCTTCCATGCCGACCTTTCTCGCCGTCTCGTCCTGATAGGAATAGCCCTTCATTCTCATCTCCTGCGCCTCAGCCTCAGCCTGCATACGGTAAGCATCCGCTTCCGCCTGCGCCTTGATACGAAGAGCCTCGGCATCTCCCTGCGCGCTGACCATCTTCAGCTGTGCCGCCGTCTGCGCCTCGACCATCTTTCTGCCCTGCGCCGCCTCGGCCTCTGCGCGCTTCACTTCCTCCTCACGGACCTTCAGAGTACGATCCGCGAACTGCTGTTTCAGTTTCTGGTAATTTGGATCATCATCCGGCGTCATCACAGTCGTGATATAGAACTCCGGCATAAAGAGGCCGTACTCAACGAGCGACTCATTGATGACCGCCTGCATCTGCGCAGAGAGGACATCGAGATAGGCATCGACCTCGAGGATATTGATATTCTGTTCCTTGATCACGCGAGCCAGATTCGTCTTCACGCGGTTGATGATGAGCGCTCTAAACTTACTTGTGCCGTATTCGAGTCCTTCGCTCGGATCCGCGATCTCGCTTCTGAGCAGACCGTCCGTCGTACCGACGATCTTCACGACGAGCTTTCTGGAATCGACGACCTTCAGGTTAAAGGTACCGCTCGCGCCCACCTCGATATGCAGCCCCGAAGCCGGGTCAAAGAGACGTACCTTGCTGTCCGTGCCCCAGCGGATGCCCATCTGGGTGGTCATGTTAATGAAGTAGACCTCCGCGTGGAAGACATTCTCCCCGCCGGTGCCGAGCTTCATCAGATCACGCAGCAGCGGGATGTTATACGTCGTTAAGGTATGACGGCCCGCCTGGAAAAGGTCAAGTGCTTTTCCATCGCGGAAAAAGAGCGCCTCCTGCGACTCATGAACGATCAGCTGAGATCCGATCGTAATATCCTCTTTCGGATGCTTGTACGCGAAAACCTCATTACTGCCTTCGTACTTGATTACACTAATAACTTCCATCGATTAACTCCTTTCCGGCAACACTGCCACTGCGATTATCACTGCTATTGGGATGCCCACGGCCAGAGCCGCCGCAGGACCTGCGTCCATATTGAAACCGTACGCCAGCACCATGAATATGATGAGCGGCACCGCGCACAGAAAAGAGAGCACCATGATGACCGTCGCCAGCGTCCCCTCGAGGTACAGGGCATAGGTCGTCGCCGCCCAGAAAACCACGAACACCGGGATGCAGATAGCCAGAGACAGCCCCAGTTTCTCCGAAAGAACGATCGCGATGATCGCCGGCAGCACCACACCGATCGCGATGGCCAGCGGGATATTCTTCTTCCTCGCGGCGATGATCCCCTTCTCGCAGGCAGGGATCATCTCATCGACATCCCGCACGCCCGGGATCTTCTTAAACTCCGCCATCGCCTGTCTGAAATTGCCCTTGTCAAAGAAATTCTTGCCTTTCGCATAGGTCGCGACCTGATCACTCTCGATCACGCCCTCCTCGCAGATCTTCAGCAGCTCTGAGGAGATCGCATCGGGATGCTGCGTACAGTCCACCGCCGCCGTCTTAAAGGCCAGCTTCGCCTGTCCCGCGCGCGCCGCATCCGGTTTCCCGGACAGCAGTTCCTTCGCCTTGGCGATGACCTCGATCGCATGCGTATGCGCCTGGTAATTCGGAAGCATCTCCTCCATCGACCACTTGTTCCCGCAGTGCGCGCACACACAGACACCGGAAAGATAATCATTCCGGATGTCACCGCCGCAGACCTTGCACTTCAACGAAAATGTCTTCGCTTCCTCTGGCATTCCTTACTCCTATCGAGAAAAACTGTCCTCCGGCGTGAGAGCGCCACCTTCAGGTCCATCCCCTCGGGCCACCCTCGAACACCAAGAAATATATTAGCATAATTTTACTTTTTCGTCAGTACCGCACTTCCGAAGATATCGCGATTTACGAAGGGCTATTCCCGTCAGGTGACCCTACTCGTGTGGCAGGAACTCGATGACGTCATCGTCTCCCGGGGTAAACTCCAGGATATCCTCTTCCTCTTCCGTCTCAGCGCGTTCGGGAACCACAGCGCGGATCGCCGAGGTCACCGTCTCGTACTCCGCCATCATGTCATCGTGCTCACTCTTGATCGTCGCGCTGTCTCCGTCATTGGCCGCCGCCTCGAGCCTGGCCGCCATCTCACTTAAGGAAGACGCGCCGATCATCTTGGAAGTGCTCTTCAGGGCGTGGACATAGATCGCATAATCATGCCAGTTCTCCCCGGCAAAACTCGACTTGATGCTCTCCGCCTTCTCCGCATTCTCGCGCGCATACTCAGCAAGGAGCGAGCGGTAGAAATTCTCATCTTTCTGGCAGTAGAGAAGCCCGACATCCGGGTCGATGCCCGCCGCGCGCAGCTTGGCAAACCCGCCGTTTTCTCCTTCGGCCGGGCCCGAGCCCGACGAACTTCCGGATCCGTCCTCGCGGGTACTCTCGACCTTCTCCTCCGGCAGATGCCGGATCAGGAGCTTCTCGAGCGCGAAACTGTCGATCGGCTTGGTCAGGTAATCCGAGAAACCCTCTGCCAGATAACGCTCTTTCGCGCCGACCACCGCATCGGCCGTGAGACACACGACCGGCACATCCCGGCTCGCTCCGCCCTCCGTCGCGCGGATCCTGTGGAGCGCCTCGGTCCCGTCCATCTCCGGCATACGCTGATCCATCAGGATCACATCGTATCTGGTCTTCTCCGCCATCGCCACGGCACTTGCGCCGCTGGTCGCCGTATCGATCTGCATCTTCGTATCCTTGAGAAGATTGACCACCACATTCAGGTTGATCCTCGTATCATCGACCAGCAGGATCCGGGCCTCCGGCGCACGGAAAGACTCCCTGTACGCGCGGGCCTCGAGAAGATTGACCTCGAAACGCTCCTGGAAATTGCCGACCGGTACCGTCGACAGGATCTTCTGCGGGATCGTCACGGTAAAGACCGAGCCCTTCCCGTATTCACTCTCCACATCGATCGTGCCGTGCATCATCTCGAGCAGACGCTGCGTGATGACAAGACCGAGTCCTGTTCCCTCGACCGTACTGTTCTTATCCATCTCCAGACGCTGGAACTTCTCGAAGAGCTTCTCTCTGTCTTCCTCCCGGATACCGATACCCGTATCCTCCACGGTCGCGCGCAGGATCAGATAATCATCTGTCATCTTCTCGCCGCGCACCGTCAGTTTCACCGAGCCCTTCTCCGTATACTTGACCGCATTGTTCAGAATATTCGTCAGGATCTGACGCACACGCACCTCATCGCCGCGGAGTTCATCCGGGAGATTCTCGTCCACATCGATAACGAAATCGAGTTTCTTATCCTGCGCCTTAAAAAGGACCATATTACTCAGATTATTCAGGAGCGAACCGAGCTTATACGGCGCCTCCACCAGATCCATCCGGCCCTCCTCGATCTTGGAAAAATCGAGGATGTCGTTCACGATCGCGAGGAGATTGTGTCCCGCATTCTCGACATCGCCCGCATACACGACGATGTTGCGCAGCGTCTGCCGGATATCCTGCGTACTGCCGCGCGTGAGATCCTGCGCCTTGCGCCCTTCGCGCATGATCATCTCATTCATGCCGAGCACGGCATTGATCGGCGTCCTGATCTCGTGTGACATATTCGCGAGAAAATCACTTTTGGCGTGGTTGGCGCTCTCGGCCCGGATCTTCTCCTCCATGAGTTCGCCCTGCATCTTCACAAAAGGTCTCACCGTAAAGAGCGCCAGCAGCGCCGCCACCAGCAGTGTAATGACAAGGATGACGAGGTAACTGATGACCGTGGAGCGCGTCTGCGACGACAGTTGTTCCTCGAACCAATCGACGGAGAAATCGACTGCCACGATGCCCACGACTTTGCCGGTCGAATCTTTGACCGGGCTATATGCACTGTAAAATTCTCCCCACTGGTCGGTATACGGGACTTTGTCCACCGCCGCCGTGCCGCGCCCCGCCGTAGCCAGCGCCTCCGTGTACTCCACGCTGTCGCCGTAGCTCGCCGGCGTCAGAAGGTCGAGGTCCATCGTAAAGATGAAGTTGCCCTCGCTCTCTTCCTTGATGCAGTACACATATTCGAGTTCGACATTATCACGGAAAACCGCGAGAGTGTTGTAAACTTCGTTATACTCGGCACTCCCGACATTATCCTTCGTCAGGCTCCCGAGCACATCGCCCTTCACAGAGCCCGAGGCGCAGTTCGCGATATCGAGCATACGCTGCTGGATCGCCTTGCGGATACCATTCCTCGCCCGCTGCACAGAAACGGCGCAGAAAATCATACTGGAGATCAGCAGGATCCCCTCTACCATCAGGATGATCTTGGTGGATAGTTTGTTCTTCGCCCCCACGAAGTGCCCCCTCTTCTTCCTCCGAAGCACCCATCTCCGTGCTTCATCCGACACACTTTCCGTATCGCTCACGATACCTAATTTATAGTATCAAAAAAAGGGACATCATAGCAAGTATTTAGCCCGGGAAACCGTTGACGATGATGTAGATAATAAATGAGATGATGTCGATCGCGAGGATCCCCGCGAGCCCGATGAGGACCCACTTCAGGATGCCCTTGACGCGCGAACTGTTCTTCTCGGTGAGGACCTTCTGGTCGATCACGTCGCCGATGGTCTTGTGGTCGTTGTCCGGGATCGGTTCGATCCCCTTTAAGATATAGTCCGTCGTCACGCCGAAAAGCTCGCTCATGATGACCACCTTATCGATATCCGGCGTCGCCTGCTCGCTCTCCCATTTCGAAACGGCCTGACGGGATACGCCGATCGCGTCAGCCAGCTGTTCCTGAGACATACCCTTGGATTTACGAAGTGATAAGATTCTGTCTGCAATAGTCATGTTGTTTGACCTCCTGTCGTTTTGGTAGCCTCACTATACCTTTTCCCGCCGTAACATCTCCACCACCTGCGGCTTGAACTTTGTCAACCTGAGGTTGCGATGCGTATTTTTCAGTGCTTTTCGCGCTCCGACTAAAAAACATTGTATCACTTTTCTTTTTCCACAGGCGCTGTCCCGGATGATATAATCAGAAGCGTGTCGGTTGTTCTTACCACCGCAGGATCGTATAGGTTTGGGGAAGATCTTCGAGGATGGATCAGATAGGACAGGGTTTTGGCTATGAGAAGATTCAGGGATATAGTTGTTCGGCTCGAGTGCGTCATTTTCATCGCGGCACTACTATTCAGTTCGCTCGCATTTAGCGGTTGCACCATAGGAAAGAAAGAAACGACGAAGAAAGAAAAGATCTCGAAGTCGGAAGACGCGGACGAAGATCCGGAAAACGAAGACGGCGAAGATCAGAATGGTAACGTATCGGACGGTGGATCCGAGGACACCTCCGATGGCGGACAGAGCACGGACGAGACCGAGCCTGAAGAGGAGGAAGAGGAGGAACCGGAAGAAGATCCGGAGCCCCGCGCGCTTGAGATCGCCGCTGAGGTCGGACTCAGTGAGGAAGACCTGCGCGGAGAATATGCACTTTTCCTGAAGTACGCTACAGCCGTCGCAAATAACCCCGAACTTCACGAATACAGAGGATATATCTACAGCCTCTTCCCGCTTGTCGCCGATCACCTTAAGCGCGAGAACGAAGAATACTTCCTCGAACAGATCAACTCGCTCTTTTTCATGAACGTCGAGACCGAAGATTTCTGGGGCGGCTTCGCTCCTTCCGTAAACGGGATATTCATCGGCATCGACCAGTTTAATTCCTGCACCCCGGGACAGCAGGCCACGGGCATATATCACGAACTCATGCACTTCATTGACGGCTGTATCGACGGACCGTATACATCTATCTGTTTACTCGATGACGGAACTTTCGCCAACACCCTCGATTATCCCGAAGAAGAATGGGAGAATATGACGATCATCGAATCTCCGTACTGGGCCGAGGGCGGCTCCGAAAAGTACTACGCCCAGTATTTTACCTATGCACCGGAAACGGGTGCCTACCGCGTCGGCGAGCAGTTCCTCGTCGGACTCGAGTATATCTTCGGAAGCGAACTCGTCGACGAGATGTTCTTCGCCCACGACACAGATCTGCGATTCGTACATCTTCTTCAGGACAACGGTTTCACGAACGAAGAGATCGTTCATCTGTATAACGTGATGCAGCTGATGCTCGCGCGCGAGGAATCCGGCTTCAGTAATGACGAACTCCTCGATCCGCAGGAGACCCTGATCCGGCTTTACATCAATAACGTCGGACCGGACTACGAAAGCGATGCGGCCTTCTGTCGCATCCTGGCCTCGATGGAAGATGAGGTCTTAAAGTCAATCCCCTCGCCGTATCGGGATTTCACAAATACGCTCCACCTCTTTACTGAGAAAGAGGAGTCGCGCATGATCCAGAAGATCAGCAGCAACAGTAATTATTTCGCTATACCTCCGGCACCGCTCTTCGTGGACGGAGAACTGAAGCTGGTCGCTATGTTTTTCGAGGGGTTCGATGATGATGCCGTCGCCAGAGCGGTCATCATAGACTACGATTTCGAAGAGAACGAGATCATAGACTTCGAGATCTACGATGACTGGAATCCGAAGAGTCTTTATGTCACGCTTCCTTCCGATGATACGCCGGAGGCGCAGGAACTGATCGACAGCCTGACCGCCGACAATTCAGAGGCACATAGCAAGAAGATAAAAGGCAAGCAGAACGATCTTACGGATCAGTATGCCCGGGCCGAGGAGATCGGAAACAAGTACGGCATCCGTTTCTGGTTCGGCGATCTGACCCCGGACGGCGTGCTCTTCTTCGACGATGTGAAGGCCTGGGATCCCGATCTCATCGACCGGGCACTTGACCAGATCGAGGCCGTGCTCGCGCTCTATCCGGAGGACTATTTCGACCGCTTCCTTTTCGAGTATTATACGGGCATCGCTATCTGTCTTTATGACGGAAACTACGAGTTTGCCTATCCCTACCACAAATTGATCAAGAACACAAACTACCTGACACTCTATGTCGATGTGAGTCTGGAAACCGTAGCGGGCCATCCCGGCGCGGATGATCTCAGCACCCAGAACTTCCGGAATGTCCATCCGATCGCAGCCGAACTGATCTGCGATATCTGGATGATGACGGAAGAGATCATGAGCCAGCGGGACGAGCATTTCGACGAGGTGACCTTCAGCGAGGAGGCATGGCAGGCTCTGAACCCGTCGGGCTTCGAGTATCTCGAGACCGATTACTGGGACGAGCTCGACACGTACTCGGCTGAGGTCGACATGCAGTATTTCCTCTATCCGGGCTCCCTCCGCACTTCGAAAAACGACCGCATGCTTCTCTACGAGTACCTGATGCTCGCGACCTTGACCGGCGAGAATCCTCTGGAGTTCACGCCCGAGTGCCAGGCGAAGATGGACACGCTCCTGTCGATGATCCGCTTCTACTTCGAAACAGACCAATGGCCTGCTGAGACTTCGTGGGAGCAGGCCATCGGATAAGAGTTATCGCATAGCCTCTACTCGTTCCTGACATTCTTCTTCGCGAGGCGGCTCCAGTTCTTGATGCCGACGATCGCCTCGACCAGATAGATCCCCTTCTTCGTGACGTATACGGGGTCCTTCTTCAGTGCATATTGCACGACGGCGATGACGTCCGTGATCAGCCACCAGGCGTACTGCTCCTTATAGCGCAGCGCTTCGAGCATGATCGCCACGATGCCGATCGCGAAGATCGCGGAGTCGAGCCACTTCATCACGGTGATGTTCCATCCGAACTGCGTCGCGAACTTCATCCAGGTATTCCCTGCGAGGAAAGAAAGCACGAAGTGTACGAAAACCGTCAGTCCGATGATGATGCCGGTCACGAGGAGATTCTGCCACCATGTGAGGACCTTCGATTTCGCCAGAAGTTTGTCCTCCTCGTCCTTGTGCTTATACCAGTTGACCCAGGAGATGATGTTCATCGGGAAGTACACCAGCGCTTCGAGCCAGAAGGTCGCCCAGATGCCGAAATAGCCCAGGTAGATCATGAAGACCGTGGTGTTGATGACCGCGAACGGGAAATTCATGCGGTTCGCTTTTGCCGTGAAGAAGACGCAGATGATACCGCACAGTCCCGATATGAAGTTGATGATGGCGAGCCAGCGGGGCGTCCCCTCCTGCGGCAGGACCGCGTAGTAGATGGAGATCCCCAGCATGATGAGGCACATCAGGATCTCGTACCAGGTCAGGCTCCGGAATGCTTTGCCGATCTTCTGAAGCGCAGTCATATTCTGGTTCTTCTTCGCCTCGGCGTCCGGTGCTTTTCGAGCTGCATCTTTCTCGTTCATATTCTGTTCTATTTCTTTTCTATCTTTTTCTAAACCATCCATTTTTCTTTCTCCTCCAAAATCTTCATCGCACGGATCATCGTGCTGCTGATCGGGTACGTTTTCCGCTCCGCGTCCACGATGACGTGGGTCGCCTCGGGATAGGCCCGGGAGAAATATTCTCCGTATGAGGGTTCGCTGGAATAAACATAATCCATATGCGGTACAAATTCTCTCACCAGCGGCGTCTCCGCATCCCAGTCCTCTGTGCCGTCCGGAAGCTTCAGGTCGATCACATCGACGACATGAAATTCGATGTTCGGATAGAGGGCGCAGACTCTCCGGAGCTGCTCGGTCCGGGCCTTGATGCCGAGCATCTCGTCCGTATTCGTTTTCAGGACGCGAAGCTCATCGTCGCCGTTTACGAACATGATGACCACCACGTGATCACACTGTCTCGCCGCCGTATCGATACAGTAGAGATGTCCCTTATGCATCGGCAGGAATTTCCCGCCGTAAAATCCGATTCTCTTTTCCATTTTCATCCCGCTTTCTTTTCCGGTCTTATCTATCCAGAAGCTTATAAAGTCTTGCCGGTTTTCCTTTCGAGATCACGGTCTTTTCAAGATCGACTACCTTCCCTGATGAGACGTAATCCCGAAGGAATGTCTTTCGAAAGTTCGGCAGATCCAGTGACCGGTTTTTAATGGTCTCGTAGATCCTCTTCAGTTCCGAGATCGTGAATTCACTACTGTCGCGGAGAAGGTTAAATGCATCGTCTTCGTAGTCGATGCGGTTTCTTAATCTCGTGATCGCCATCTTGATGATCTCACTGTGGTCAAAAGCCAGGTCATTCTCCGTGATCGTCGTGTTCTCGTTTGAGAAGATGATGCCATTCACATCGTAGCGGATCCGGAAGAGCTGCGCGTCTTTCGCATCGGATCCGGCATGGATATCGAGTTTATGCTTCGGCACCAGCGCCATGTAGGCGACGGAGATCACCGTCGTTCGCGGGTCTCTGTCCGGTCGGCCGAATGTGTAGAGCTGCTTAAGATAAACGTTATCGATATTCGTTTCCGACTTCAGTTCCCTCGCGGCCGCCTCATCGAGCGACTCCTGCCCTGCCTTCAGGAATCCGCCCGGAATCGCCCAGCAGTCTTTGTACGGATGCCCGCCTCTTTTGATGAGCAGGATGTTTAGAGCATCGGAGGCATCCAGCGTGAGGATCACGATATCGGTAGTGACCGACGGACGCTCATATTCGGAAGCATCGTATTTCTTAAGGAAATCGATCTCTGCGTCGGATACACGCTTCTTTTCTTTCATAATGGTTCCTCCTCGTCTTCTTCGCCCGTCTTCTTCGCCCGGATTTCTTATTCGAACGGACTATAGTTCGCGGCTCGGACCACTCATGCCGTGTGGCAGATGAAGCCATCCGTGTCTGGTATCTCCGACCATTTTTATTATGGTACTTTTTACCATTAATGTCAACAGGAGATTATCTGGCCTGTACACTTCCTCACTTTTCTCACTCTGTGTCATCACATCCTCTTCACAACCGGATCCGCAGAAGAACTCTGATATGGTGTATAATCACAGATATGAGAAGGCCGATCACAAAAGAAGATAAGAAGATACTCGATAAGTACAGCAATCGGATCCAGACACTCATGATGTCCGGTACGGCTGGGTTCAGTTTTCTCGCGCTTTCTATCGGCACCGCCGTTGGCGGCATCATCGGCGCGATCCTGGCATTCGGGATACTCGGCGAGCATCATCCGCTTTCCCTTTACATCTTCCTGTTCTCTTTTCTTATCGGCGGTGCCCTGGCTGTTTTTCTCACCATGAAGATCGGCACCAGAAGAAAGCGGAATAAGCTCTTCCGTGTGGGCGTAACACTGTTAAATGGCGCGACGTGCGTAAACAATTTCGATGACGAGGAGTTCACCTATACCGAGGACGATCTTCTCGACGAAAACGGGCATCCTTATAAGATCCTGTTTACGGAACTCTATAGCAGACCGAAGAAGGGCGACCGGTTTATCGTCCTCGTAAACGGTGATGTGACCTTCCTCATGAAAGCCGAAAACGAAGAACTTGCGAGTCTCATCCCGGAGAAAGCGCCACAGGAAGTGCATCCGGATTCCATCGTCATCGCCCATCAGAACGAGCTTCTAAAGAAAACTTCCGCCGTTTCTCAGGCAACATCCTCAGCGCAGGCCAATGGGGCCCCGCAGGTTTCAAATCAGGCGCAGGCAGCAGTGACCCCTGCAACCCAGGCACAGGCTGCGGTCGCCGCACCTTCCCATGCACAGTCGCAGGTGGTCGCCGCACCTTCCCATGCACAGTCGCAAATTCCCAGCGCGCCGGCACCGACACCTCTTTACCAGTCGCAGAACGAAGCGTACAAGATTGCGGCCTCGGCCTATGAGAAGCGTCAGATCGAGACCTTCTACAATCACTACCCGAACACCTCCCGTTTCCGCCGGTCCCTGGCCATCCTCGGCGCCGGCTTCTTCGGTTTCTGCTTCCTCGTCATCATTTTCTTCTCCTTCTACGGACTCTTCATCGAGGGCACCATCTACGAAGACCGCTACTTCCCCGTAGCCGTCCCGCTCATTTTCTTATTGACCCCTGTCTGCATCTGGGTGTGCATAAGAGTTTTCAAGAAGAGCCTCTATAAGAAATATGGAGAGATCAAGGCCGTAAAGCCCGTCCTGCTCATGCGGACAGACGTCAACATGATCGTCCCCCATACCCGTGATTTCGTCATCTCGGAGGCCGACATCAACGGCAACATGGTAGTCAATCAGTATCGCGCGCATCCGAACTTCGACTGTGCCGATTCCGACCACATGAAGCCCGGCCAGACGATCTACAAGTACACCTTCGAAAACGGAGGCATCTTCTTCGGCTCGAAGTAGTGGCTCATCAACGTTGCTTGCCAATTCCGTCCCTTTTCGCAGATTTCTCAACATGGGACGGAAAACTTTGTCATCTGGCTATGTCATTTCCGTCTCTTTTTCCAGAAAGTGTAAAATCGGACGGAAACACAAACGAGATTTCTTTCCCCTTTCCGTCCCTTTTAGCAAATATCGCGATTATGGACGGAATTCTATGATTCTCGGATATCCGGATTCCGTCCCTTTTCGAAGGAATCCACAAAACAGACGGAACACCCTATGAACACCGCTAATATTTTCCGTCCCTTTTCCGACAAACCGCCATATCAGACGGAATGGCAAAAAAGACGCCCCTGAATCTCAGGAGCGTCCGATGATCAAATATGAATATGTCCCAAAAACAGGATTTCGGTCCCAGCCGTTGTTCCGGTCCCCTCCGGCTCTCACAGCTTACAGCCTCGGCGTGTCGTTGTACTGCGTTCTGTCGCACTTATTAACGTGGATGAAGACGTTGTGCAGGAGGTTGACGCTCGTCAGGATCACTTCGCCCTGATTGAGCTTCCGGACATGCTTCATCGCGTAATCGTCAAGGTGATTCTCGACGGCGTGGATCTCGTCGTTCAGCATGAGACGGTGGATCAGCATCGTACCGACCTGCCCGAAAAGCACTGGAGACACGTCTTTCGGATTCTGTGTCGTCAGGTAGAGGAACACACCCTTACGACGGCCCTCTCTGGCGATCAGCGTCAGTCCTCCGTGGAACTCTCTCTCAGAATATCTGGACTTCGCATATCTGTGCACCTCATCGATAAAGAATACGAATGGGTAGGTATCCTGCTGCGCCATAACGAAATTACTCAGAAGGTCGATGACCATGCCGCCGACACCTTCCGCCGCGCCGAGCGCGGAAGTATCGATGTAGAGGCTCTCCTCCGGACGATGCACGAAGTCATCCACCACATCGAGGAGATTGTTCATATTCGGGTCATTCGAGAAGAACGTCAGGAAACGCGTATTCGTCATCTGATACTGGATCTTCTTCACGAAAGAAGCATTGGCGTTCGCCTTCAGCGCATCGTAACGGAAACGGAAGTTATAATCATTGTCACGATCCGGCTCACAGACCGCCTCCGCCTGGATCTGCTCCGGCAGGAGTTCGATATTAAAGTCAGTATCTTCGTTGGAAACAGACGCGAGATTCTCCTGGACTTCGTCGATATTCGCACCGACCTTATAGTAGTAGGAATCATCGCCGATCTTCTTCATGAAACGAAGCGACGTGATCGCCTCTGCCAGCACGGCGCCCTGCCCGCTGTTCTCCGCCTCGAAGAGCTTCTCCCACTGTTCCATCGTGATCTTACTCGGAGAGATCGTCGTATCGATACCCAGCGTCAGTTTCACACACTCATCGCTCGTAAAAGCATGCCGGTACTCACCCGTCGGATCGATGATCAGCGCCTTCTTTTTGGTACGGATCAGCTTATCAAGGATCGCCAGCGCCGTGGTGGACTTACCACTGTTCGTCGCGCCGATGCACATCAGGTGACGGTTAAAGAGCGTACTCGGCTTGAGCGACACCGACGCCTGCGCAGAACGGTTAAGATATGTCGCAAATGACGGCAGCGCCGGCTCATCATCCTGAGAGAACTCGAGGGACTGGATAAAGAGCGAGTACACAATATCCGGAGCGATATAGACCTTATCGGTAATACCGAGCGTCTTAAAGCCCGCAAGCGCGAAGCGATTGGAATCCGGAGTCATGACCGCCAGCGTATCGATGCAGATCTCATGATAGCCCTGCGCCTTGCCGTCGGCCTGCTCGGAGACATTCTTTCTCGAGGACTTATTCTCGAAGACTTCACCGAGGAAAACGCCCACGGTCGAGTCGACCAGGACGAAATAGTTGATCGTATTCGGAAGGTATGTACTGTTGAACTTACTACGGTCATTCATCGCATCGATGTTCTCGATCTGCGCGATGCAGCTGCTCCTGTAAACCTGAGTGACTTTGCCGAGATAGTAGTCCTGGAGATTTAATCCTTCGTAAAGCGCGTCTAGTGTCATTTCATGCCTCCCCTGAAGTTCGTAAACGAGTCGCGGCCACAAACAGCCTCTTAATATTATAAACTATGAAGGGGCAATTGTGCCAATGAATTATTCGTAACGAATGTGAACAATCGATAAATACCCCTACTCGCGTCGGTCTCCGCGCAAGAAGCGCTATTCATGCGTCAAAAGCACTTGCCCCGCGGCCATATCGTCACTTGAGATCCTCGTCGGGGATCTTCTTTCTTTCGTCGACGAATTCGCGGAAGTCGTTGATCGCCTTCTTCTCGTTCTCAGTGATGCCGTCCGTGGTCTCTGCGATACGGACCATATCCTCCACGAAACTGTCGAGCACCTCCGGCTCGATGCGGTTGAGATACCGCTTGATGTTTGTAAAATACGTTCCCTTATCCCGCAGGATCATTTGAAGCTCCGCGCGATACTGCGACCCGGAGTTCGGGTTATTGAGAAGATCCTCGCACATACCGTCGATGATCGCCATCTCGTCATCCGACACCCCGTCAATCTTCGCGATGTAATAGCAAAGCGCTATGCGGACCAGATCAATATACGCCTCGTCATGGATCGGCTTGCCCGCCGTTCTCTTGAGGCACTTCTCATCGACGCCCGGCGCCCGGTGCGGATCGACGATCCCTTCCGTCACATACGTATTGCCATAATTCCAGTTCAGCGCATTTCTGATCGATCCCGGAAAACCGCCGCTACTCCACATATTCATATCCTCCCGTTTCAAGAACCATTCTCAAAAATGATTATAATGCTTCCCTTCACGATTAGACAAGATAGTACCGCGTGGCGTGCGCCGGGGCGCTGCCACGCGCTTTTTAGACAAGATAGTTATGCGCCTTGCCCCGCGCATAACAGCACGATGTTGCAGATTCTCTCACACCAAATAGTTATGCGCTTGCCTGTCGAACATCTCGCGGTAGCGGCCGTTTCGCGCCATGAGCTCATCGTGCGTCCCCTGCTCGATGATCCGCCCGTGTTCGAAGAGATAGATCCGGTCGGCCATGCGCGTCGTCGACAGACGGTGCGAGATGAAGATGACCGTATTGTCGCCAGCGTTCTCGATGAGGTTCTTATTGAGCTTATACTCCGAGACCGGGTCGAGCGCCGAAGACGGCTCGTCGAGGATCGACACCGCGCGGTCGTCATTACGGAGGAACACACGCGAGATCGCGATCTTCTGCCCTTCGCCGCCGGAGAGGTTCACGCCGTCATCGTCAAATTCCCGCGTCAGAGGGGTATGGATCCCATTAGGCAGCGACTCCAGTTTTCTCGAAAAATCAGCCTTCTTCAGAGCCTGAATAACGTCCTCTTCGTCCCCGTCTCTCACTTTACGAAGCAGCACATTTTCCGCGATCGTCGCCGCGTAGATGTTGTAGTCCTGGAAGACCGCAGAGATCTTCTTTCGATACTCACGGGTATTATACTGCCGGATATCGTGCCCGCCGTACGAGATGCTCCCGGACGACACATCGTAGAGACGCATCAGGAGCTTCACAAACGTGGTCTTTCCCGCGCCGTTCTCGCCGACGATCGCGATCTTCTCACCCGGACGGATCTCGATCGAGATATCCTTAAGCGTATCCTCCTCCGTATTCGGATAGCGGAACGAAACACGCGAGAGCGCCAGCGGTTCCGAGCCCTTCTCCGGCGTGAGGCCGTCCGCCACCTCGATATTCGGCTCATACTCGAGGAGCTTGATCAGCTTATCCCCGTACTGCCCGATCACCTGAAAATCCACCAGGCAGTAGTTGATCTCGTTGAGGTTTCTTCTCACGTAGTTCGCCGCATTGTTCGCCGATGCCACTTCCCCAAGCGCGATCGACTTGACGACCAGCGCGAGATAACCGAGGTACGCCGGGATGCAGAAAAACGAGAAAAGCGTAAACACCGAGATCCAGTTCAGAAGCGACACCCACGTCAGGGGCGGTCCGTACTTTCTGCCCTCGTCCGCCGCCTCATCGAGCGCCTCGTCGAACTGCAGACGCAGAGGACCACGGACATCCGTGAGTTTACACTCCTTGGCAAACTCCGGCTGATAGAAGACACGCTTACTGTACTCGGCCTTACGGAGTTTCTTTCTGTACTCGACCCACCATGTATAGTTGATCTTCTCGATCTTAAACCTCGTAAGCAGATTGACGACAAATCCCGCGATCGGGAAAAGCGCCAGCACCGGGTCGATGGTGAGGATCATGGCGGACGCCACGAAGAGCGCCACCGAACCGCCGATGATTTTACTGACGACCGTCACCGCGTCCGCGATCAGCTCGTCGGCCCGCTGCGAGACGATCGCATAGGTATCGTAGTTCTCCGGATCATCATAGAAGATGAGATCCTTCTTACTGTTCTTCTCCGCGAGGTCACGCTGGATCCTCCCCGAGAGCGGGATCAGCTTCGCCTTCGCCCACTCGTTCAGAAGTTGGTGGATCCACTCCATCGAGACGACGATCAGAAGCGAGATCAGAAGAAGCGCCATGATCCGGTTAAACGTCATATCCCCGGTAAGTCCGTTGATGATGAGCTTGAGGATAAAGGTATCGTTCGCCGCCATGCCGGAAAGCAGAAGGATATTGAGTATCATGATCCTCGCGATCAGGGGGCGGTCATACCGCGCCGCATAACGGATCAGATACGTGACGTTGCGGATCATGGTCCGGATCGAGATCTTCTCTTCCATTTTCTTACTCATAGAAAGCCTCCGCTCCCCGGAGCATCTCCTCCGGCAGACTCTCCTGATAGTTCTCCGCCTGCAGCATAAACATCTCGTAATAGTGCCCGCCCTGCGCCATCAGTTCTTCGTGCGAGCCCTGCTCGACGACCGAGCCGTCCTTCATCATGAAGATCTTATCCGCCATACGCGCCGACGACAGGCGGTGCGAGATGAACACCACACCACGGCCTTCCGACAGACGCATCATGTTGTTGTACATGTTATATTCCGCGAGCGGGTCGAGCGCCGACGACGGCTCATCGAGGATGACCATATCCGGTTGCTGCGCGAAGACGCGCGCGATCGCGATCTTCTGCGCCTGGCCGCCCGAAGGGATAAAACCCTCCTCATCAAATTCCCGGCTGACGATCGTGTCGAGGCCCTTCACGAGCCCCGGATGCGATACATCAAACTGCGCATCGGCAAGCGCCCGGCGCGCCATCTCATAGTCCGCCTCATCCGAGGGACGCCGCATCAGGACGTTCTCCACGAGCGGCATCGCGAAGACCTGCAGATCCTGAAACACCGTTCCGAAGCGTTTCCGGTACGCATCGTCGTCGATCTCACCGATATCCACGCCATTTACGAGGATCTTCCCCGAGGTCACCGGATACAGTCCCATGAGGAGCTTGATGAGCGTCGTCTTCCCCGCGCCGTTATACCCGACGATCGCGAGCTTCTCGCCCTTATGCCACAGGAAACTCACTCCCCGGATCGTACTTGTTTTCGCACCGGGATAGGTAAATGAAACATCCTTCAGCTCGATACTTCTGATCTCGCCGATATCTCTCTTACCCTCGTCCTTCACACGGTCCGTCTCCAGAAAATCTTTGAGGTTCTTAAAAAGCCGCGACTCGTTCGTCAGATAGATCCGGTTCTCGACCGCGTGCTTGAGCTGGTCCGTCGAGAACGCCATCGCCGAAATCATGGCCACATAGCTCGAAAGATCCGTCACATCACCGCTCTTGACGCGGGCCGCCACATAGAAGTAGGCCGCGATCCCGGCAAGCACGGAGTAACTGCCCTTCATGAGGAAAGAGTAAAAAGCCGAGCGCATCCGGTAGGAAAGCGAGACCTCACCCATCTTCTCGACGGCCTGCTCCTGCTTATCGAGCATGATCGAATTAATATCGAAGAGACGGATCTCCGACGCGTACTTCTTCTCGTAGTAGACACGCTTGACATAGTCGGCCGTGCGTTTGTCGCGGGTGATCGCTTTTTCCCGGTCATAATTGCACTGGCCGTTCTTCTTGCCGAAATACAGGCTCACCGCCATCGGGATGATCATAAAGACCAGCAGCACCGGATCGACCATCACCACGATCACGAGCGACATGATCGTCGCCCCGACGTTACCGATATAGACACCCGTCCGGATCGACAGGTCGATCGCCTGCTCGGCGCAGCGGTCGAGCGCACGCACATAGCGGTCATAGAACTCCGGCGACTCATAGTCCGAGAGCGTCAGGCTGTCCGAGATATCCATCACACGGTGGAAGATATGCCGGTAGACCTCCGGCATCTTGATCTTCCTATACGTCTCGTACCAGCCGCAGATAAAGTGGATGCATACGTGCCCGAAGCACGCCACAGCGAGGAAAGTCACAAGTTTACTATACGCGATATTGTGCTCGATGCAGTTAAAGATGTACTTCGTCAGGTACACGAAGAAGAACACGTAGAAGATCTGTTCGATCGAGTTCTTAAAGAGCGTAAACGGAAGCAGCAGCCGGTCCGCGTCCCAGACCTGCCGGAGCGCATATCGGAGCTGTTTCCACGTGCTTTCTTTTTTCTTTGCGCTCATATCGGCCGCATCCCCCACGGAAAAATGTATGTCCATCTTACCACTACTTCCGTAAAAGAGGACCTGGATTATACTGCGCGGCTAAAAAACGTGCCTACAGATTCTCCTTATACCACCTTCGGCGGCGCCAGCCGGATGTTGCCGAGCTTAGATGAATCCCATCTGGGATCGATCAGAGAAGAGTATTTCTTCTCGAAAGAAAGCCCCTCCCTGGACTCGAGACCGATGCCCGCATTCCCCTCTACGCTGTAGAGGAAAGTAAAGACAGTCTGATATCGTCCCTGTGTGAGTTCCGGGAGATCATACTCCAGCACGATGCTTGCTTCCTGCCCCGATTTACCGGACAGGAAACGCTCCTTGAGGGAGGTCGCGATCGGGCGTCCGTCCGGCGCGCGCAGATCCAGTCGGAAAGAGATCCCCTCACTGTCCTCGAGATACTTGAAATCCAGGCGGATCCGGATCGGCTCTTCATCGTGAAAAATCGCATTATTCTTCCCCGGAAATGACGCACGGAGCAGCTGGACCGCATGTCTCCACGGCTTTCTCTTCATGACTGTATCCGTATAGTCAATGCTCGTCGCCGTCTCGACATCGTTCTCCAGATAGTGGCTGATCGCATCGGGAGTTGCGCCGTCGTACACGATATGCCCGTGGTCCATCACGATGCACCGGTTACAGAGCTCCGAGACCGTCGGGAGCAGATGACTGACATACAGGACCGTCCGGTGTTCCTGCTTCGCGAGTTCTTTCATGCGGGAGATACACTTCTTATGGAAGGCCACATCGCCCACGGCCAGGACCTCGTCCATGATCATGATCTCCGCATCCAGGAAAGCGGCAACCGAGAAAGCGAGCTTGACATACATGCCGGAAGAATACCTCTTGACCGGCGTATCGATAAACTGTCCGCACTCGGAGAACTCGATGATGTCGTCGATCTTCGAGGCGACCTCACGGCGGCTCATCCCGAGGATCGCGCCATTAAGGTAGATATTCTCGCGTCCGGTCAGCTCACCGTGGAAGCCCGTGCCGACTTCGAGCATGGACGCGATCCGTCCGTTATAGGAGATCGTGCCGGCCGTCGGCGCCGTGATCCTGCAGAGCAGTTTCAGAAGAGTCGACTTCCCGGCTCCGTTTCTTCCGATGATGCCGAGCGTCTCCCCCTTCTCGATGTCCAGATTGATATCCTGAAGCGCCCAGAAGGTATCGCCGATCTTCAGAGACTGGTTCAGCTGGCTCCGTCCGATCTTCTTCGTCGGATCCTCCTGATGCCTCATCCGGGCTCCGAGGCGCTGCAGATCCTCCCGCAGCGTCGTACTGCCGATCATGCCCAGCCGGTACTGCTTCGAAACATTTTCAAATCTGATGATCGATTCTCCCATAGTCCCCCCTTTAGATCGTATCCATAAAGGATCTTTCTACTTTCCGGAACAGTTTCAATCCGAGCAGCAGCGCCAGCAGTGTGATCAGCCAGCTCAGACAGTAATAACCGATATGGAAATACCCCACGCCGAAGAACGCATATCGGAAGATGACGATCACCATCGTCACCGGATTGAACATATACAGTGGATAGAATCGCTCCGGGATCATGGAAAGGCCATAAGCGACCGGTGTTCCGTAGAGCCACAGCTGCATACCGAACTCCATAAGATGGATGAGATCGCGGTACTTCGTCGTCACCGAGGCCACGATCAGACCAAAAGCCATCCCCATCAGGATCAGCTGGAGAAGAAGAAGCGGAAGCAATAACAGATAGCCGCTCACGTGTATCCCGTAGCCGCCGCTCAGCGCAAAATACAGATAGAATCCCAGAAACATGACGAAGCGGATAACAAAGGGGATCAGGTTAGAAAGCGCCGTAGAAACAGGCATGATCAGCCTCGGGAAATACACTTTGCCGAAGATACGGGAATTGGCAAGGAAAGTATTCGCCGTTTTTGTCACGGTCTGCGAGAACAGTGACCAGCAGATCGTACCGGCCAGATAGAAGAGAAAACCCGGGATCAGGATCTGCTGAGCTGCGGCCGAGTCAGACGTCGTCAGTTTCGCCAGATTCCCGAAGATCACATTAAAGACGATCGTCGTCAGAAGCGGCTGGATGATCGCCCACAGCGGCCCGAGGATCGTCTGCTTATATGCGACGACGAAATCACGCTTGACGAACAGGAAGATCAGATCCCGGTATCTGACCAGATCCCGCAGATTCAGCTGTGTCCCGTGTTTGGGCGTGATAACTGTCTCGTACTTCATTCTTTCTCCTCTGCAGAAGACGCTAACTGTCAACCTTCTCCGCTTACGCGTTCGCGATCAGGTTCGTGATCGACAGATTCAGCTCGCCGTTATAGCCCCAGTAGCTGATCTCGCACGGCACGCCGTCGATATCCACATAGACATACCGGTAGTTCGCATCGGAATCACCATCCGGATACGTGATATCATAACCATTCTCACGGAGGACATCATCGATCGCCTGGCAGGCCGATTCCTCATCCGAGCTCACGAGCTTCGATACGATCTTGACATAGGTCTCTTCCTTATTCAGAGTGATATCCGCTTCTTCACTGTCACTCGGGAGAGTCGGAAGTCCGCTTCCGGACCATGTATACTCATCCGGCCAGATCCCCTGCTCGAGGCATCCGTAGAACCTACCGAAGTCGACCTTGTAAGCATCAGACATGCCGTAGTTGTCGCACTCTTCCTTAAGCATCGCATAGTACTGATCATCCGAGTAATTGTCGATGAATCCGTTATCCTTGATCTTGAGCGTGATAAAGGACACCGGCGCGCCGTCCTCTACGAACAGCAGATCGTAGTAACCGGACACATAGACATCAGGGTTGATGCTGATATCTCCCCAGTACCAGTCCGGATCATTCGGATCCGTAAGTTCGGTCCTTACGACCTCATCCGGCAGAGCCTCTACATACTCTTCCGTGTAATAATCCGCGTAATTGTGATGCGGTACGAGATATGCCGTAAGCGTATCCGGCACACTAGGGGCCAGATAAATCTCGATGTGATCCGTATTCTCGAACATGCAGCGGATGAATACCTGTCGGAAACTCTTCGCCTGCATCGCAGGTGTTCCCGAGGTCGGACTCAGCAGGCACACGCCATCCACGAACGTATCGTTCGACCCTCCGATCACCCACATGATGCCCGGGATCATATTACTCTGCGCGATACTCGCATCCGGATCGACGATGCCGTCCCATCCATCACTCGAAGACTCATCGCTCGCTTCAGTATCCTCAGTATCATCGGGATCTTCGTCCGAAGTTACGTCTTCGTCGTCATCTTCGTCATCTTCGTCCTCATCCTCGTCTTCTACTTCTTCCTGTTCGTCTTTTTCTTTTTTCGATTTCTTCGTGGTCTCCTCCGACTTGCTGCACGCGGTCATCGAGAGCACCAGCGCCAGGGACAGAAGGATCCCCATGATTTTCTTTGAAGCCATATAATTCCTCCCAAAATTTCTCAAACTTCCTTTAGATTATAGCATGAATTATATCTTCTTCAAAATCACTGTGGCCTTCTTATTTCTTCTTGAAAATCACTGTGATCTTTGTTCCCAGTCCGGGCTCGCTTTCCATCGTGACCTTCGCCCCGTGATGCTGCGCCCCGTGCTTGACGATCGAAAGCCCGAGTCCTGTGCCGCCGATCTCTTTCGAGTGGCTCTTGTCCACGCGGTAGAAACGCTCAAATACGCGCTTCTGGTGCTCCGGCGGAATACCGATTCCCGTATCCGCGACACTCAGAAACACCTCATCGCCCTTCGAGGAAACATCGACCGTGACCTTACCTCCCGGAGTATTGTACTTGACTGCGTTATCGCAGAGATTATAGACCATCTCGTTGATAAGCTGGTACACGCCGGACACCGTATTCGGACTTCCGGTCAGTTTCAGCTTGATCCCCTGCTTCTCCGCCACCGGACGAAGCGAATCGAGCACATCGGCCGAGAGCGCATAAAGGTCGACGTTCTCCCACTCCGGCTGCACCGCATCCTCATCGAGGCGCGACAGCTTGATGATGTCATCCACGAGCGCGATGAGCCGCTGGGATTCCTTGTAGATATCGCGCGAGAATTCCTGCACCTTATCGCCCGTGACCACGCCCTCGGACATCAGCTCCGCAAAACCGGAGATCGACGTCAGCGGCGTCTTCAGTTCATGCGAGACATTTGCAGAGAATTCCCGTCGCATCTGCTCGCGCGCCGCGACCTCCTCCTGGATCGTGATCTTCTGCTCCTCGATCTTCTCGATAAGAGGCTTCAGCTCCGGATACTTGTTTGTCTCCGGGTGATCGAGGTCGATATCGTTAATCGGATTTACGATCTGCTTCGCGATGCGGAAGGACAGTACGCCCGAGATCACCAGTACCAGCACGAGGACCCATACGAAAGGTCTTACCGCGAGAAATGCTTCGCGCACCGCGCTGATCGGCCGGCTCAGACGGATCACCGTTCCGTCCTTGCATCTTCTGGCGTAGTACATCGTCGACTCACCGCTGCTCTCCGAAGTACGGATACCTTTTCCTTCTCCTTTTTCGAGCGCCGCCGCAACCTCCGGATAATCCTTTTCATTGGCAAGCGGCAATGGAAAATCACTGTCATAGAGGACTTCGCCGCTTTCGTCGATCCACGTGATACGGTTGCCGTTCCCGAGTTTTTGCAGATAGGTCGAGCCGCCATCGAGCAAGCCCTGCTCGACATATACCGCCTCCTGTTTCAGCGCCTGATACGTCTCATCTTTGGTTCGGGTATACTGCATCCCGAAAAAGAGCACGGCACAAAGAAGCAGTACGGAAACACCTACGAGAAATGTATTTCGAAAGATAGTCTTCGTCATATATCAGTCCTCCACCAGCCGGTATCCGATTCCACGGACCGTATGGATCAGCGATCCCGCAGGTCCGAGTTTCGCACGAAGCGTCCTTATATGCACATCGAGTGTGCGGTTTTCTCTTTCCGAGCCCAGACCCCAGACCCGCTCGAGCAGGACCTCACGGGCCATGACGATCCCGAGATTCTCCACGAGGATCTGCAGAAGCATGAACTCCTTATATGTAAGCGCGATATCCTCGCCGTTCACACGTGTCTCATGCCTTTCGGGACAGATATAGAGCGGTCCGATATTATACTCCGAGAGCGTCGGTTCTTTCGCTCTCCGGCGCAGCACCGCACGGACGCGCGCCGCGAGTTCCATGATGCCGAAAGGCTTGGAGATATAGTCATCCGCGCCCGCATCGAGGCCCTCAACACGGTCAAATTCAGTATTCTTTGCCGTTAACATGATCACGGGAATATCTGCGGTCTGTGCCCCCGCACGGATACGCTTCAGGATCGTGATCCCGTCCACATCCGGGAGCATGATGTCGAGCAGCACGAGATCCGGGAGTTTCTTCGCCATCGCCGCCCAGAACTGCTCCGGGTGCTCGAAGCCCTCCGTCTCGTAGTCCTGGCTCTTCAGCGCGTAGACCACCAGTTTTCGGATACTTTCATCATCTTCCAGAAGATAGATCACCGCACACACCTCACCGACCTTAGTTCATTTTCCATCATAACACAGCAGGCGCCCGCTGCGTACGAGAAGAACGCTCGATTTAACTTAGATTTAACATCAGTCGGGTCGTGGATTTAACATGCGTGCCATATAGTAATGACGTAGTATCTAAGAATTGTAAAATGAAGTAGCATGTACTCTCAGAAAACTGATAAACGAAATATCGTCTTGTCTCAGAAAACTGAGAAACGAAGTAGCGAGGTGAGCAGATGTCTGTATCCGAAATCGCAAGTCTTTTTACCGGAGTCGCCCTTTTCCTTTTCGGCATGTCCCTGATGGGCGACGGCCTGAAGCGTGTATCCGGCAATAAACTCGAACCATTCCTGTTCCGTCTTACCGGGACCCCGATCCGAGGGATGCTCCTCGGCGCCGGCGTGACCGCCGTGATCCAGTCCTCCTCCGCCACCTCCGTCATGGTCGTCGGCTTCGTAAACTCGAAGATGATGAAAGTCCGCCAGGCCATCCCCGTGATCCTCGGCGCGATCCTCGGCACCAGCATCACCGGCTGGGTCGTCTGCTTAAGTTACGTCAGCGGCGCCAAGGGCATCAGCAGCATCTTCTCGACCACGACCCTCACGGGCATCATCGCCGTGACCGGCATCTTCTTTCGAATGTTCAGCAAGAACCAGCAGCGCCGCTACGTCGGTGACATCCTTCTCGGTTTCGCCGTCCTCATGGTCGGCATGAGCACCATGAGCGGCTCCGTCTCCCGCCTCGGCGATCAGCCCTGGTTCACGGACATGCTCACCTCGATGACTTTCCCGCTTCTCGGTATCCTCGTCGGTCTCGTATTCTCCGCGGTCCTGCAGTCCGCCTCGGCCGCCGTCGGTATCGTCCAGGCCCTCTCCTTCACCGGCGTCATGACGCTCGGTTCTTCGCTTCCACTCCTCATGGGTATCGCGATCGGCGCCTCCGTTCCGGTCCTTCTTTCCGCGCTCGGCGCCAGCACGGACGGCAAAAGAACTGCCGTGAGTTACCTGGTTGCGTCTTTCATGGGCGTCATGGTATGCGCATCCCTCTTTTATATCGGCGATGAGATGTTCCACTACTCGTTCCTGGACATGATCGTCAACCCGATGTCCCTGGCTCTCGTCAACACGATCCTCCGTCTCACGATCCTCTGCGTACTGGCCCCATTCACCGATGTACTCGAGGCGGTCGCTTCCGTATTCGTGAAGGCCAAGCCCTCCGAGAACAAAGAAGCCGTACGTCTTGAGGAACGCTTCCTCGCGCATCCGGCGCTGGCGATCGAGCAGACCCGTCTGACCATCTGCGACATGGCCACGAAGAGCGAAGAATCCATCCTTACCGCCTTAGGGCTTTTCAATCACTATAACGAATCGACTTTCTACCAGGTCTGCGAACTCGAGACGGTCGGCGACCACTACGAAGACGCCCTCGGTTCTTACCTCATGCGTCTCACCGGTCAGGAGCTGACCGAGACACAGGGCCGCACCGCATCTCTCTTCCTGCATACGCTCTCGGACTTCGAGCGAATCTCCGACCACGCGAGAAACATCGCGCAGAACTATCAGGAGATCCACCAGAAGCAGATCCATTTCTCCGACGAGGCGATCGCCGAGCTGACCGTCATGACGAAGGCCATAAAGGAGATCCTGCGTCTTACGACCGAGGCATTCGTCAAGGCCGATCCGAAGATGGCCCAGCGCGTCGAACCGCTCGAAGAGGTCATCGACGAACTGTGCGACCAGATGAAGCTCCACCACGTCGAGCGTCTGCAGAAAGGCCAGTGCACGATCTCCCAGGGTTTCGTTTTCAACGATCTTTCCACGAACTTCGAGCGTGTCTCCGCGCACTGCTCAAACATCGCAGTCGCGATCATCGAGCTCGAGTCCGACACCTTCGGCGCACACGAGTATCTCGGCAAGATCAAGGAAAAAGAGAACCCGGATTACCAGAAGTACTACGACAGCTACGCCAAGGAATTTGCCTTCGACTAATCGCGCATCCTTCGTCATGGGGCAAAGTGCTTTTCCAACAGGGAAAAAGAATGTAACTTATGAACGGATTTCTTATATAATATGTTCGGTCCGAGTAGTAACATAAGTAACCGTGAGTGAAAGGATCCTCCGCGCTCCGCCATCACATATACCGCTCGAAAAGCACTTGAAGGTTAGGTATGAGTAATTCTAAAACAGTCATCATAAACGAGAAGACCCCGCTTCTTATGCTGGCGGGGCCGATGTTCCTCGAGCTGTTCCTGAACACGATGCTCAACAACGTGGACACGCTCATGCTGAGCCACTACAATGAGTTCGCGGTCGGCGCAGTCGGAAATGCCAACATCATCCTGTTCATGATGAACATCTTCTTTAACGTCATCGCTGCCGCCACGACCGTCGTCGTCGCGCAGTACCTCGGCGCGAAGCGCTTCGACAAGATGAACATGATCTACACCCTCTCCGTCGCAGTCAACTTCGTACTCGGCGTGATCTTAAGCGCGGCCTTCTGCCTCGCCAATCCCTTTATCATGACCTTCCTTAAGGTCTCCCCCGAGATGCGCCCCTACTCCATGATCTACCTTTACATCGTCGGAGGCGGCGGCTTCCTCATGGCCGTGTCGGGCGTCATGGTCCAGATCCTCCGGTGTAACGGCCACACCAAGGTCGGCATGTGGGTCACCCTCTCGATCAACATCATCAACATCATCGGAAACTATCTCTTCCTCTACGGGCCTCTTTCCTACCTGAATATGGGCGTCGAGGGCGTCGCCATATCTACCGTCGCCGCGAGATTCCTCGCAGTGATCGCGCTTCTTATCTTCTTCTACGCGACGAAGACCGGTAAGATCTCCCTTCGTTACCTGCGCCCCTTCCCGAAGAAACTCCTCTTCAAGATGATCAAGATCGGCCTTCCGACCGCAGGCGAGAACCTCACCTACAACCTCTATCAGACGGTCCTTCTCTCCTTCGTCAACGGCATGGGTAATGATTCGGTAAATGCACGCGCCTACTGTAATACGCTTATCGCCTTTGCCATCATCTTCTCCAACGCCTGCGCGATGGCGACGCAGATCATCACGGGTCATCTCGTCGGCGCGGGCAAAACAGAAGAAGCATATAAGCGTGTTTTCAGGACTCTTCGCACCTCGATGCCGATCACAATCGGACTCGTCTCGGTCAATGCCCTTCTCTGCAGATTTACCTTGCAGCTTTTCACGGATAACCAGAACATCATCATGCTCGGTCAGATGATCATGATCGTCGACATCTTCGTCGAGATCGGCCGCTGCCTGAACATGACCTTCGTCTGCAGCCTGAAGGCCGCCGGCGCCTACGTCTTCCCGCTTCTCATGGGTCTCCTCTGTAACTGGGGCCTCGGCCTGACGACCGGCTATATCGTAGGTGTTGCTCTCGGCGTCGGCGTCGCCGGGATCTTCATCGGCACCGCCACTGACGAGTGCATCCGCGGCCTGCTCGTCATGTTCTACTGGTACAAGAAGAAATGGGTCGGCAAATCCGTCGTCGAAAAGAAGAAAGACGTCCTGAATCTCGAAGAGAACTAACAACTCAGGCTCAGTCTCCTTTTGGTCTCCTTTTTGCTCGAAAAGAGACAACTTGGAGACTCAGTCTCCTTTTGGTCTCCTTTTTGCTCGAAAAGAGACAGCTTGGAGACTCAGTCTCCTTTTGGTCTCCTTTTGCCTCGAAAAGAGACAGCTTGGAGACTCAGTCTCCTTTTGGTCTCCTTTTGCCTCGAAAAGAGACAGTTTGGAGACTGACCAAGACCTTCCCTATGCTTCGAGAGACTCCATAACAAAATCCGGGACATCAAAATCGACCTCTGACTCGCGGCCTTCCGAAAGAATCATGTACTTGTGTTCCGACACCGTTTTGCCAAACACCCGCACCTCTTCTTTCCTATACTCTTGCGGCCAGTCCCATTCACCGATAAACGGCGCATTTCCAGGCTCCTCCATCCAGTACGGAATCTCGAGTTTCCGGATCTCATACCACGGAACGATGGGAGAGGTCACGGTTTCGCCGGACTTCTTCTTATGCTTGAATGGCACGACAAATACGATCACGATCAACGCGAGAACACCCACAACGATAAAGAACTTTTTTCCTCTTTTATTCGTCTTTGTATCCGACATATTGCACCTCCTCTGGCATTTGACCACTATCAGATAATTCTCAGGCAACCCAAGATGACCTTCACACAACCATCACAACATCATATAACCATCACACAGTCATCAAACTTCAGGCGGATCTCATCCGCTCAGATTCTTTTCAGCTTCTTATACTCCTCCAGCAGAGCGAAGAATTCCTCCGCCAGGCCTTCGCCCAGATCGCCCGTCAGAACATCTCTATGCTGATACAGATCCTGGAAAATATACGGCGGCATGAACCGCGTCGGATCTCCCCTTCGATCCAGCTGCTCCAGCGTAGAGATCACACACATATTCAGGCGGTTTCTGACCCGGAACCATTCCGGATCAGAGGGAATTTCGTCTAAGATCTTCTGCGCCTTTCCGCACATGTCGACGACCTTCCTGTGGAACTCATCGTCTTCAAAGATATACTCGCCCTTATACCTCGCGACCTCGGCCGTATACACCGTTCCGTTTTTGTCCTCCATGATACATTCCGGCTCGAAAAGCCCTATAAACTCGAAGAACACGTGTGTCAGGCCGGGATACACCATTCTCGGCGATTCCTTTACCGCGAGAAAAGCACTGGCCAGGAGCCTGGCATATCCACGCTCCTCGATCAGCATCACATACCTTTTGTCATTGTCGAGCTCGAAGATCCTGTTCGTCTCATACGGAAACTCCCATGACTCCCCCGCATCGTTACTGATCGTAAGCTTGCTGTCATCCTTGACGAACTCCAGCGGGTAGGGATAGTTATCCGTAAACAGCCGCCGGTCCAGACGCCTGTTCGCGATATCTTCTTTACTTGGCATAAAGTATTCTTTCACGATCTTATCCCTGCCTTGATCCACACGACAAACCATCGTTAATCAACTTTATTATACTCCGATTCCTCCACTCTCTTCTGAACAATACCATCAAGAGTAGACTTCAGTTCCTCAAAGCCCTTCGGCCATTTCTTCCCGTTAGCGGAAGTTCCTTTGAACACACAATTTGTGCCATCGGCAAAATTGATCACGATATTATAACTCTGCGGATAATTGCGTCCGGCAGATGTATATCTATAATCACCGATCCACTTCCCCGCCGGCCCGAGCGTTTCCCGAATCGCCTCGATCTCAGACTTCTCGAGCTTATATTCCGGCGAATCTTCCAGCTTCTCAAAATCGAAACAGAAATAGAAGACCCCTTTTTCCAGATCAAATGAGTAGTTGTACCGGTTGTTCCCATTATCGAAATAGTAATCGATGCTGGTTATATTCTCCACATCTTGAAATCCGGAAGGTTCAGAGCACCCCACCAACATAGATATTATCAGTATCAATACTACCCAAACACTATACTTCTTCATGACTCTTTTTTCTCACTCGCTATATCCGTTTTTGCGATAGAAATGCTGTGTGTGCACACGACAAACCATTGTTGATTTACACAACTTATTATATCATCGAGAATATGATCAGACTTATCAAATACGGAACAACAAATACATATCTCATCCGCGGAGAAAGAGGCACCCTGCTCTTCGACACCGACTGGGCCGGGACGCTTCCGGCGTTTTGTCACGCGATGGGAGATTTAGGCGAGAAAGTACAGGACATCAGTTATATCCTGATCTCGCACTACCACCCGGACCACATGGGGATCGCCCAGGAGATCGCCGACATGGGGCCCGTGATCTGTGCCGCCGATCTGCAGAGAGACTACATCCATTCTTCGGACAGGATCCTAATGCGGGATAAGCGTGCAAAGTTCACCCCGATCAAAGATGAGAAGATCAGATTCTTCGCACCGGACGAGAGCCGTGCATTTCTCAGAGAGATCGGCATAGACGGAGAAATATTGGCCACGCCCGGTCACTCCGATGACAGCATCAGTCTCCTACTCGATTCCGGCGAACTCTTCGTCGGAGATTTAAATCCTCTCTACGAACTTGAACTTCACAAGGGAACCGAGATCGAGTCCACCTGGAATCACCTCTTATCCCTGCCTCCTAAGAAAGTCTACTACGGCCACGCTCCCGCCGCGACCCCATATCCGTCGAAGACGTGACCCGGATGTATTTGACCCACCCCGGCGGAAGCGTCCGCCCAGTGAACGTAAATATCCCGTCCGTATTTATCGAAGCTCACATTGTTTCCATGTCTACCCAGTCTTCTTCGGAATAGGAGCAAACAGTACAGTTAAGAGCGATTCTTATACTTTCAAAACCGTCGACCCAATCTTCCTCTGAGAATGAATCATCATTTGACACGCATTCATCAACAAAATCATCTTTCCCTTGCGAGGAAATATACACAGTAACCTTAAATGCATCCTGTTCGCAGTCAGGGCAGACATACTTATCAAATGGCAAAGTCCGGTCAAGAAAATCATCCTTGCAGACAAATCCGTTCCATCCATGCTTGCCGCTATCAAAGACAACGATTTCTTCACCGCACTGTTTGCATCTCAGTTTAACGATCTGACGCTCATTACTTTCCCAGATTTCAAACTCTTCGCAACCGCAAGAGCAGTGTACAGCCCCTGTGATTTCATACTCACAGTTATCTTCACCAATCAATGTCAGATATGACTTCAAATGTGTAGGTATCGGCAGCTCCATATAAACCTCCCCCCTGTCATCAGAACAAAAAGCCTGATCGAATCAGATCAATTGATTATCGACGAACTCATCGCCCACTTCTTGAAGTATACATCATTATGATATTGATTGAACATGCGGAGTGCCATTGTCGTCAACTTGTGCAAAATTTGCACAAACTGAATGATCATGGTTTTCTACTTATTTATTTCCCGTCTATCAACTTCTGAATCCGAGTTTCATAGGCTTCTTATCCGACATATTCTCTTCTTCCATCAGGATACTCCAGATATGCCTGCTTTTTCTCTTCATCATATCTGGCTATCGGTTTCTTTAAGAATTTAGCTTTCTCTATAGCAACCTTCACTGCCTGTCTCGCTCTAGCATCCATATCCTCATCTTCCGGGGTAGGCACATACGCTTCTTCCTCAGAAGAGATTACTTTAACCGTTTTCCCATTATCCAGTTTAAAAGTCGTCACTGCACAAACACTCCCTTCAAAAGATTATTAGTAATACAAAAGCACCCCTGTATATTGTATCATTACAATTCAATATACATGGGGTCCTCTTTTGGCGGAGAAGGAGGGAGTCGAATTAGAGACAGAAACTCCTAATCAGCACAATACGTTGAAAATAGGCGTTTTCAGGCTACGGAAGAAGTGAATTTTTTATCGGTCAGCCCATTTTTTCCATTCGTTTTTATTCTAACTGTCGTCAAAAATGTCGTCATTCCCTCGGAATAATAGCACGCAGGGAAACTAACCATCCTTCTGTTTTGACAGTACTTTTCGATAATACAATCAGTCATTCTTTTTGCTGTCTAGTTCTCATCCACGTTCCTTAACAATAAGATCACAGCGGTTCTGTATATTCTTCAGCACATCGTCCTCACTTCGGTCACCGGCAAAGTACGCAGCGGCTTCCTCCGTGATGACATCGAGCATAGCCGCATCATAACAAAGTGTGGTATTTGAGCTTTCGATCATCTTTCTAAGGTCATCCACATCCTGCTCCGTGTATCTCACAAGCGAGTTCAGGTATTCCTCAGACCAATTATCCTTTTCCTCTTCGCTATGGGCCTCATCGTAAAAAGCATTTCGGTAAGCCACAGTGACTGCGCACTCTTTTTCAAAAACCTGTCTGTTGATCGGGAATGCTATTTCCGAATAATCCAAATCCCCTGTAAAAGCAAGGAATGAACGGAGAAAATCCCATGCCAGATCCTTATACTTGCCGGAAGCGACAATACCCATAGACAGGTAAGGCTTAATGGCCGGGCCTGCCCCATCCATCGACGGATAGCCTAGGAAGGTGTAATGCTGCCCCGGAGTACATACACCAAAATCACTCAGAGATTCCATTCTTTCTTTCCGAAGCGCAATCAGACCATTATCAAATTTGATTTTGGAAAAATCCACATCCTCTTTGAGTTCATCGCCATCATACCACTTCGTGGTTCCCTCATCTTCCGCTAATTTGGCTACGCCAAACTTTTTTGCCATCTGGAGATATTTTTTCATTTTCTCATTTTGGAAATCCACTGTCTTGTTCTGATAGTCAACAAAAGAACTCATTGTCGGGGTAAGAAGCATCTTTAGGAAATCTCTGTACAGAAAGCCCTCCATTAAACCTACATTATCCGGCATCATGGAAGCAGCCTCTTCGAATTCATCAAATGTCCAGCCGATGGTATTGGTAATATAATCCCGGTTCGCCAAAAATCCCTCAAGTGCAAAGCGGATCGGAATATGAAAAAGTTTCCCGTTCCATTCCTGTGCACGAAGAACATTATCGAAATACTCTTGGCGGGAAATGCCATCTTCTCCGTCCAGATAAGGGTTTAAATCCTCCATGACATTTACATTCTGAAAAGCATATGACTCCGAGAAATTGACCAGTATATCCGGTCCTTCTCCGGAAAGAATGGAAAGCAGAACTTTATTCTCGACACCCGCACGACTCGTTCCGTTTTCAAGATCTTCCGTATAATCCACAAGTACAGCACGACAGGGCTTTTCCAGATCACTGTTGTATTCGGAAATGAAAGACATTAGCGCTTTATTGTTATTAATTTCTATTCCGCCGATAACGATCATCTTTTTCCCGGCATGCGGATTCTTCTCAGCACGCGTCAGATGGATCAGGTAATACTCAAACGGATCCACAGTTCTTTTCAAACCTACTGAACAAATCTCATCCGTAGTCTTCGGCACAGGTGCACAAGGCATATAATTAATGAGTGAACGATCGACATCCGTGTCACTCCAATCGAAGAATTTGGTGATTTTTCCTGTTTCAATATCGTATTCATAGCAGCCGGTATCTGAATTCACAAACAAGCCCTGCGAGGTCGGGCGTAGTTCTCCATATGCAGATAGACCACTGGCATCATAGCTCTTTCCCAGTTCTCCCGTCTTGACATTGATCTCCTTGATCAGAATACTCTCCTCATCCGATTGCGGATCATAGCCAAAGGACAGCACATAATCTTTTCCGTTTTGGGAAATAATCCCTGTGCCGATGGTCCTATCCGGTTCCGATACCGTATATTCCAGTTTCCCCTTTTTATCAAAAACATATAGGGTTCCAAATTCCCGTATCGAATACCGTCCATCTGAAAGAACCCTAAAATTCGGTGCGCCCATGGCTCCGGCCTCAAATTGCGCACCGGTGAAGGTGATTCTTTCCGATATGCTTCCGTCACGATTTAAAACGGCACACATCAGAGCTTTCTCCCAAGGCGTTTTTTCCGATTTCGCTCCATACCCCAGAATACAGGTATGCCCGTCCGAATCAGAAGTGATATCGTATATTAATGTAATGTCTTCAGGAACATCTTTCAGATAGTTCCCCTTTTCATCGTAGATCGCGTATCCGTTATGATAATAATCTTTCGACTTTTCGACAAACTCTTCATAAGAAGAGAATTCCGACATATCCATATCTTCCTGAGTTTTAAATGTAATGTGATATTCAGCGATCGCATTTTCGCCATAAAAACCCAGTGGATAAAAGGCCGTACTTTCCGCCTCCCGGCCTTCATCTATGGGCGGCAGGCTTATAAGATTGACTTCCGCAATAAAATAGGGGTCCGTTTCCTTTATTTCCTGTCCGGACTTATACTGTATGCTTTCAATAAGGGGAATCGACTGTTCTTTCTTTTTGCAGGATGCAAGTGGCAGGAGCATCGTCATGCATACGCAACCGGATAATATACGCAATGTTGACTTTTTCATATGATACAGCCTCCTTGATTTCATCAAAGATTTGTCGACAGGAAGTGTTAGGATATTCTTGAAAAGGATATCCTAATCTGTTACTCGTAGTGTAACACTTTTTTTTAGGAAGGGATCGCGTTCTCCTATGTGTCCGCTTATGTATCCGAACTTGTTATTGTTTTGATAAATTGCAGAAAAGTGGGTTCGGGCTACTGCCCGATTCAACCGCGTTTGGTGGCATGCCAAATGCTCTGCTTGCAGATTTTGTTTCCTCACTTTCACTCTCTACATCTTTGTCTGAATGTTCAATTGCAAACGATTCCACCTCAGAATTGTCAGCTGTAGTTTCGCTCTTTCTTGTTCTGCCACATCCAAAGATAATGCATGAGACAACTAATAGAGTCACTATCCCAAGCCATGTTTTAGTACTCCAAGATCTCAATGCCGCACCCCCTTTCTGTCAACAACTGCAAGATCCATATCAACAGAATAATACTCCATCCAGTTTTTTGTGGGTATTTGCGAAGTTTTTACATATACTTTCATTTCCGCTCTTCGAGCATATTATTCACACGACTCTCGATTACTGCACAGACATTCTCCAACGACTTGTCTCCGTTGAAATAGGCAGGCATTTCTTCGTTTAGGATGACGACGATCGACGGATCATAGGAAGCGATATAGCTGATGCTTGAAACGCAATCGATATACGTCTTCTTCCAGTTTTCCAGATCTGCATGGCTTACATCCCAGCTGTAATTTCCGGCTACTCCATTTTTGATCCCCTGTATTACTTCATCTGCATCTGCTTCCAGAGCGTCCAGCCTTACCGGGATCGTCCACGTAAGATGGCTCTGGAAATCATATCCGAGCAGATGTGAACAGATCTCCCACGCCGCGTCTTTATCCGGACAACAGTTTGTGATGGAGAAGGTATAGTTCTCCATTGAAAAAGGACCGGTCTGCTCATATGACGGGAATCCCATAATCGTATTCATCTTCCCGGATGATGAGGAAAGATAACCATAGAAATCATTGATCCACACTGTTGTTATTGAAGCATTCCTACTGTCACTCTTCGTCTCGAAATTCTGCTTCCGGT
This sequence comes from Clostridiales bacterium, assembly GCA_017551625.1. Lineage (GTDB taxonomy): Bacteria > Bacillota > Clostridia > Saccharofermentanales > Saccharofermentanaceae > Scatonaster. The sequence goes on from JAFZLF010000052.1 coordinate 58,469, forward strand.
CACGGACGAATTCCGCAAGTGCCCGGAATTTGTCTGCATTCTCGCCCTTGGTAATATTCAGTTTCCCGTTTTCGATAAAGGATTCGGGCGAGATCTCATACAGATAAGTAAAGTAATCCGTATCTGACGGATCCTCGGCATATCCGCTGTTTCGTAACATCTCGTCGAGTACATCTTTTCCGCTTCCAGTGTGGTTAATCAGATCGATATATTCCTCATATGTGCAACCGATGCTGTCCACATATCCTTCTTCGACGGAGATGCCCCGGATCACCAGTCTGAACGGTATGGAATATGCTTTTCTGTCGTCTGTGTAATTAAATACGATCGGAACATAGGATCCCCTGTCGGGTTCCAGTGACTCGGCCATGTACTTTGACAGGTCTGTGAATAACTGATCCGGAGCTGCTGAGGAGAACATGGGACTTCCGATCACGATATCCGGTCCCTGACCAGATCGGATATCAGAGGCCAGAAGATCGTTTGCATACGCACGGCTCTCAACGATCGACATACCGTCACTCACCAGCGCGTAATAGGAATACCGATCTGTGACCTCAAGGAAACACGGATTGTCCTGACCGTTATATTCTTCCACGAACCGGTCGATTCCGCAGACAGTCGAATCCTGGAAGCACGCGACCGTGAAGAGTGCTTTTCCCGCATGAGGATTCACATCTGCTTTTTTCACCACTATGTATTTCTCATTATGATTGCCGAAAATCACATTATCATCATCAATGCGGAAAACGATGCGCCCTTCCGAATACGCGGAGATAGGCTGGCTATACGTATCTTTGCCGAGATTTGAGTATGAAAAATCAATAATCGTCTCCAGCACCGCTCCGGTACGGGCATCGATTCTTATCAGTTTCCCATCTTCGATTCTTACGTACGAGCCGTCTTCCAGCCAGTACACTTTCAAGTTCAAATCGGCGGAGGATCTCACTTTTACAAACTCTTGTGAGGATGGCTGAAATGAATATATTGTTTGTTCCGACGAAGCACGTGCAACATAATACAATTGACTCTTGGCTGTACGATTCAGATTCAGATTTGTCTCACTTTCAAAATTCAGAACTATGTCTCTTCCCGGACGAATCTGCGTGATTTCATATTCTTGATGATTCAGATCATAGGACAAAAAAGCATATTCTCCATTAAAGCAGTTTTCGAGCAGATAAACCAGATACTGGCCGCATCTGCGCACCGAAAGGATGTTTGTCTGGTCAGCAAAAGCATCATTTACAGGAATCAGCTGTTCATTCACAAGAGTCGACGACGAATAATCCACATCATATACGCGATATTGAAGAAGATTGGTAGCCGGATCTCGCGACGATATGATGATGCTGTCTGTACCATTTATGGAATACCCGAAGGGCACGTTGTTCTCGTTAAGATCGAGACACTCCGTGATATCACATTCCTCGATGACATTCCCGTCAAAATCCATTTTGGTAACATAGCATCGGGGATCGCAGCTCTCATTCTGCCAGAATCCTACTCCCAACGAAACAAAGTATTCCTCTGTTGAAATCAGAACTTTATGGTTCACAAATCCGGATCCGTATTTCGTCGTGTCAAAAGTGATTTCTGAAGAGGTGTACCACGGTGCATCATCCGGGACATATCTCTTCTCACTCAGAGTGTACTTGTTCTTCACTTTGAATACAGAGCAACCGACAATCGAAGTCATGAAGACAGCGACGCATAGTGTGGCAGCGATACTTCTTCTGGTTCCGTTTACGATGGATACAACCCTTTCTTTTGTAAAAGAACTGTTCTTGCCGCTCATTGCGGTAGAAGCCGTTAGCATTCCCTTGTCCCGGTACTCTTGCGTGACAAGATTCAGAAGTGATCTGGCATAAGATTTTGTATTCGCTTTTCCCGTGATGCGTATTACCGCTTCATCCGCAGACAGTTCACTGTCCCGCTGGGAAAGACGATAGGAAACCCATACGAGAGGATCAAACCAGAAAAGGATCAGAATCACGTATTTCAAGCAGATCCAGATATTGTCTTTCTGCTTGTAATGACAATACTCATGAAGAATCGCATATTTGTATAAGGAAGTCTCCTCATCCAGATCATCACCGATATAAATAGAGTGAATGAAAAGAAACGGAGACTTAAGCTTCTCGAGCCGATATACTTTCAGTTTTCCATAAGATGAAGTCGAATAGTACTTCCGGTTTCTCAGTACCCGTCTGGCAAAAAGAGCGTTGTTGATAGCGACGATAGAAAGAACGATCCCCACTCCGATCAAGTAAACTATTCGAGCAAGACCTATAATATCTATGCTCATCGGGTTTTGTTTAGTGAATTTTTCGATATGAGATTGTGTGAGTTCAGATGATACCGCTTTTTGTGATTCTGAATTTTGTTTGGAAGCGTGCGCTTTCAAAGTTTCCTTATTGAGCGGGTAGAGAATCGGCTTATCCTCAGGCAATTCTTCGTACGACATGGGAGCTTTCGGTTCTTCGTACTTTTGCTGATTGTCTGATGTGAATCTCTGAAATCTCTCTGGTACTTGCACTTTGACTGGAATGCTTATGAGAGAAAACAGCAGTAGGAAAAGAGGCAGGAGTATCCACAAAGAGTATCTCAATTTATGAGATACCTTTCCCTTGGAGAGAAACCTGACGATAATGATACCGACTATGAGCAGATTGAATTCAATAAAGAGCAGCATCGTTAACCCTCATTTATGATCCTTCTGATTTCCTCGATCTCCTCTTGTGACAGTGATTCGTTCTTCATAAGATTGCTGATCATCAGGCCGATGTTCCCACCGTATACTTTTTTGATAAATGACTTTGTCTCTTCAAGCTCAGCCTGGTCCCTGGCTACAGTCGGATGGTATATCTTACTTCTATCGACCGTTTTGAAATACACACCGCCTTTGGCCGTCATCCTATTAAGAAGCGTAATCACAGTGGAACGTGCCCATCCGTTCGATTCCTCAAGTATATTAACGAGTTCCATTGTTGAAAGAGGCCCTCTCTCCCATAGCACTTCCATGACCTTCCATTCCGTATCTGCAAATCTGATCATAGTACACTCCTTTGTCGACAAAAGTAGACTTCTTTGCTTCCGAATATACACTCCTTGTCGACAACTGTCAACATACACAAAAGTCCTTCCCTCTCTTTACCAGTTCAATATTGGAACGGGAACGAATTTGCTTATGATAAGTATGATTTGGTTAGCCGAGGCCTAATTGTTTTTATTCGTATCTGAATGCCGATTATTCCACAGATCCCATAAAGCTCTCCATATAACAGGCGATCAAGTCCTGTTTACTGTTCGATATAATAAAGAATGACCAGTTCTTCATGTTTTCCATATACCATTCCGTATTCATATTTATTGATTCCGTTTTCACAAATGATTCAACAAATGATATTCCATCCCCAGTTACAATATCTCCTTGGTCCGACGATTCTACATTTTGCGAACTACTATACCTGAAGTATCCTATGACTGATCCGTCTTCTAATGCATATGCTTCGTAATCCTTTATGAGCGTTGAAAACTGGTCTGAATTCACCAAACTGCTTAAATCATATTCACCTTTATAGGCAAGGCTCAATCTTTGATCAGCCAATTTAATCACGTTCATACAAATATCATGCGGGGATACCTGTCCTGGGACATCATCAGCATTGCTTTTAAGGCTGGTGCCTGAATACGAATCCGATTCTTTACAGGTAGTCTCTGAGGTTCCAAGGAGATTATCGACTAACGCTGTTGATTGAGATATTTCACTCGATGAATCAGTTCGTTCACCTACTCGCTTCTTCTTAGCACAACTCGCTGTTAGAAAAATGCAAACAATCAAACACCAGATGAAGAGTCCTTTCATGTGCTTTTCTCCTTCTTCTTAAGATGAACATGTGCTACACGGAAGAAACTGTCGAATAAATGAGTTGTATGATTAAATCTTCCTATTCCTAATTCGCACAATATATTGAAAATAGGCGCTTCAGACTATGGATGAAGTGAAAATTGAATTGGTCAGCCCACTTTTCCCATTTGAATTCATGCTAATTGTCGTCAAAACTGTCGTCAGATGGTCGTTCCATATGCAGGAATCTCATTCTCCTTTGTACTCATTATACTCCGAAAAAGTAGATTATTCTCATATATAATCACCTCATCTCAAATTCTGCATAGCATTTTGTAGGTCCAACAAATTGCACTATTCTATAACGACCTGGTACCAAGTTTTCTTTAATACTCTTTGTCTGCAAAACGATTCTAGTTGAAAAAGGAGCATCACTATTTTCGATTGCACACAAATACCATTGTTCATCCCATTGAGTTTCTTCAGGATAATAAGATAACCTTACCCATCTATCTCCATCGTAAAACTCTATGAAAGGAATATAGTAGAAATAAAAGCCTCTTCCTGGATTCTGATTTATAAGCTCACATGTAATCTTTTCTGTATCTAGTTGGTATGTGGTCTCCATTGTTCGGAGAAATATGTGGTTATAATCCGATTCTAAACAAACATCAAGAAAACACTCCTGATTCTGGTTAGGCTCAGGATCTATATTGGGTTGAATCGGAGAAATGCCTGTTTTAGATTTATAGCACGCAGATATCAGTATCAGAAATACAGAAAAAAGCGACAGCACAATCCTTTTCATAACACAACCTCCCTATTCACATTTTCAGGCTGTTTCATCACCACACATTTCAATTGTTTCCTTAACCATAGAAGATCTCTTGAGCAGATCGATATCTTCCTCCGTAAGATCCTTTCTGCACTCTGGAGCATAGAAAAGTATCAAACAGAGTGCGTCATGCCGCTGTTCCTTCATAAAGTCATAAGATCCTTCAACATGAACATCTATATACAGCTCTTTTACTTTGGCAAGAAGCAACTCCGTTGCAGTTCCTCGGCGGATCAATTCACGAAGAGCATCACAGTTTTCCTCTTGCCATTTTACGCATGCCCTCACATCATCTACAGTAAACAGATCGAGCAAGAATGGATACTCCAACACAGCCTCAACAAGATCTTCATCCGTCATTTCTTGAAGTTCCTCCTCCGGAATGCGGCAAGCAGCTACTTTGGATTCCACATCACCCAGAGCATTCCATTCACTGTTTCCGGGATAGACCGTATATGCGGTTTTCTTCGCCTTCGCTATTTGTCGGATTCCAATTCCGACACACGAAAACACCAGCACACCTGCTGCCACCGCACCCACAATTCTCCAATTAACAGGCTTTTTTCTATTCACTATATCCGGTTCCGCATCAAGCACGATACACGGATCCAGATCTGCCATCATATCTAGCATCATTTTTCCGTTCATAGTAACTCCTCCTTTATAAGAAAATCCTTTAGTTCTCGGCGCATTCTACACAGCATTGTCCGGACTTTGTTGTCGCTGTATCCGAGTCTTTGCGCAATAGAAGATGTTTTTTCGAGATAATAGTAACGTCGTACAAATACACGGCACTTCTCAAGTGGTTGGGTCTTGAGAAAACGTCCTATGGCTTCGGCAAAAGCGACGCCGTCCATTTCCTCCTCTATACTTGTACCGGAGGGGATGCATTGTTCGAGTTCTGTAGTAAGCTCCTCAACATACGCTTTTCTCTTCAGTCGCTGGTCACGTGCGCAGCGATCCAATGCCCTCGCACGAACAATTTTGGCAAGAAAAGCCATAAGATACTCTCGCGGCTCGCTCGGCGGAATCCGTTTCCAAGCCTCCAAATACGCATCATTCACGCATTCTTTGGCCGTTTCTTCATCTTCCGTGATTCTCTGAGCAATTCGAAGCATCCTGGTTCCGTACTTCTCCGTTACTTGGCGAAGTGCATCCTCATCACGTTTCAGAAACAGATCTACGATCATACTGTCGTCCATCTGATAGTCCTCCTCGAAAACTGCCTTCTACTATAATAATCGACAAATCAACTGTGAATGTTACACACATATGCTCAATAATATCCTTAAGATATGTAGTCTCGAAAAGATCTTTCAAATATTTCTTTTTGTCATCGTCATTCTTCAACACTGCTAACGGCATGCCACCGAATTGCATATAATCATAGATTGCTTCGTGTGCTGATCCCCCGACATAGCCGTAGAATTCCTCTAAAGACAAGGGTAACAACTCAATATTTATTACCTCTCATTCACAACAGTAGTCGCTCGATTCTGGATATTTTTGCACACATCCTCTATTGATCTCTGCCCCTCGAAATACCCGGGGGCCTCCTCATTGACGATCATCATGACGCTCGGATCTGTTCTCGTGACCGTGGTAACCTCGCCGACAAGATCTGCGAACGCCTCTGAAGTTTGTGAGGTCAGATCATATTTGGTATACATGATCGAGTCGTCAGTGCCCAT
>JAFZLF010000053.1 GCA_017551625.1 Clostridiales bacterium
CGCAGTCCCCGGCTGCTATGCAACGGGATTTATCTCGCTTTGTGCGCCGATGGTTGCAACAGAGATCATGGATGCGGACTATCCCGTCAGTGCTTTTGCCCTGTCGGGATATAGCGGCGCGGGGAAGAAGACGATCGCAGTCTACGAGAGTGAAGACCGTCCGGAGGAGTTTTCTTCCGGACGTGAGTACGCGCTTGCGCAGCAGCATAAGCACCTCAAGGAAATGAAGGCCATCACGGGGCTTGTGAGGACGCCGCTGTTCTCGCCCATCATCGACGACTACTACAGCGGCATGGTCGTATCGGTACCGCTCTATGCGGATATGCTCAGTAAGAAGATGACCCCGGCGGAGCTTCTCGAGTTCTTCCGTGAATACTATGCCGGAAAGAAGTTCATAAAGGTCGCGGAAGCAGACGATGAAACGGCGGAGAGTGGTTTTCTCGCGGGAAATTCTCTCTCCGGATGGGACGGATTTAAGATCTACGTGACCGGAAATGACGAGCGCATCGTCGTTTCGTCGCAGTTTGATAATCTAGGCAAGGGGGCTTCCGGCGCGGCGATCCAGTGTATGAACATCCGCCTCGGATGTGACGAAGCCAAGGGACTGAATCTGTAATTTTGAGAACAATGGGGCTGAATCTGTGATTCACTGTGAGAGGACGCAAGGAATAAATCAATGAGCGGCATGAATAATCTGAAGGATAGCCGGAAGAAGGCGCAGGATCAGCTGAAACTGACGGCGCAGGCGGGCATCATCGCAGCGATGTACGTGGCGCTGACGTTTGTCTTTGCGCCGATTTCTTTCGGCGCGGTACAGGTGCGTATCGCGGAGGCGCTGACGATCCTGCCGATCTTTACGCCCGCTGCGGTCCCGGGGCTCTTCGTCGGATGCCTCCTCGGAAATGTCCTGGGCGGGGGCGTCATCTGGGACGTGATCTTCGGAAGTATCGCGACACTTCTGGGCGCGATCGGTACGTATATCCTGAGAAAGAGAAATCCGATCTTCGGCACGATCCCGCCGATCCTGGCCAATACGCTGATCGTGCCGTTTGTCCTGAAGTATGCGTACGGGGTGGACGATATGGCGTTCCCGCTGATCTTCCTGTCGATCCTCGGCGGCGAGATCCTCTCGTGCGGAGTGCTCGGCGGGATGCTGGGATTCTCGCTCCGAAAGGCCAAAGGGATCTTCCCCCAGGAGAAGAAATCGAAGTAGGAGCCGTGGCATGCGTCTGCTATAATGGAAAAAGCAGGAGGGATGTGTCATGAAGACTCTGGTTGTTTATTATTCACTCGAAGGAAATACGAAAGAGGCGGCGGAGAAGATCGCATCGGCGCTGGGCGCGGATGTGATGGCGCTTGTTCCTGTCAAGGATATCCCGAAGAAGGGACTTCTTAAGTTCCTGCATGGCGGATCCGGTGCGACAAAGGGCAAGGGAACGGAGCTTCAGCCCTATTCCTGCGACGCGTCGGAGTACGATGCGATCGTTCTGGGTACGCCGGTGTGGGCCGGGAAGCCGAGCATGGCGATGAATCAGTTTCTCTTCGATCTAAAGACCCCCGAGAAAGCCATCGGTGCTTTTGCTTTTGCCGCGGGCGGTCCCGGAAACTGCGACAAATGTCTCAAACTACTCAAGGAAAAACTGCCGTCCATCAGGTATACGGTGGGACTTGCCGACCGGAACAATAAGAAGATGGCGGGCGAGAACGAATCGCGGCTTGGCGGTTTTATCGAGTCGCTCAAATCAGACGGGGGAGAACTATGATACGTGAAGCGAATGCCCAAGATCTGGATGGCCTTTTAGAACTGTATCTTCATCTTCATGAGGAGAGCATCCCGGAGCACGATGCGCATCTTAAGGAGACGTGGGAGAAGATCATGTCCGATGAGAACTACCACATCGTGGTCTGTGAGATCGACGGCAAGATCGTCTCGTCCTGTGTGTGCCTCATCGTTCCGAATCTGACTCATAATGTGCGTCCCTATGCGCTGGTCGAAAATGTCGTGACACACGAGGACTATCGGGGCAAGGGCTATGCGACGGCGTGCCTCGATCATGCAAAAGAGATCGCGGTCTCGATGAACTGCTATAAGATCATGCTGATGACCGGGTCGAAGAGAGAATCCACGCTGAGGTTTTATGCGAATGCCGGGTATAACAGCGGTGACAAGACGGCTTTTATACAGAAAATGGAGTAAACATGGATTTTGATGCTTTTACCAAGGATATCGTCGACAACGGCTGGAACGTGCACGGCGTCGAGGTCTATAAAGACGGGTCGCTCGTGCACAGTTTCGGCGACACGACGGAAGGCGTCTACGATCTGTATTCGATCACGAAGTCGGTGCTGTCGGCCGCGGTAGGGATCGCCTATGACGAGGGTCTGATCGATCTTTCGCGCTGCATCCTCGATTATCTTCCGAAAGAAAACGTAAAGAAGATGACGGATGAGAACCGGGCGGACTTTGAAAAGATATCGGTCGAAAGGCTCATGACGATGTCGGTGGAGGGACTGCCGTTCCGGCCGGAAGGGGAGAACTGGCTCGACTTCTCGCTGGCGTGTAAGATCGACAATCCGGACGAGAGGAACTTCAACTACAGCAACGTCAGTGCTTTTCTCGTGGGTGTGGCCCTGACAGAAGCAATCGGGCAGGACCTCGGTGCTTTTATCGAAAAGCGGTTATTCGCGCCGCTCGGGATCGATAAGTTCGAATATACGAGATCGCCGGAAGGGTACTTCTACGGGGCTTCGGGGATGAAGCTTACGGTCTCGGAACTTAGTAAACTCGGCCTTCTTTTCTATAACGGCGGCGTCGTGAGAAGTAAAGATGTGGCCGGAAATGAGATAGGCAGGTATCACGATGCGGCCGGAAATGAGCTGGTCACGCGGATCCTCTCGGAAGAGTATGTGAAGATGGCGACGAGTGTCCGGCAGATGAACCGGGAAGGCGGATACGGCCTCTTTATCTGGAAGTATAGAAGCGGATTCAGCTTCAACGGCAAGTGGAAGCAGAAGTGCTACATCCTTCCGGATGAGGGAATCATGGTCTCGTATCTGTGCGATATACAGGACGATTCACACGTGCTTCTCGAGAGTATGGAGAAGCATGTGCTCGGTATCTGAAGCGACAGGAGGCGCGCGATGAGTGACAATGAGATGGTGAATGACCAAGGGTATCAGGCGATCCTGGACCAGTGCCGGAAAGTCTACCCGCAGATGGACTGTGAAACATTCGGGACCGTGGTCCCGTATCGGCTGGGCGGCAAAGATCCGCTGGACCGTGTCGTGGTGTTTAAAAGTGACGAGCAGATCCCGCATTGGCACTATGTCACGTGCGGTTTCTCCGAGCTCTATGAGAAAGAAAGTGAGAATAAGGAACTGAGCGGCTGGGGCTTCGAACTGACGTTCCGCTTGAAGAGAGAAGGGGATGAGAAGCCGCCGATCTGGCCGATCAATCTTCTTCAGAATCTGGCCCGCTATGTGTTTAAAAGCGGGAATGTGTTTGCGGCCGGCGAGCATATGGATTGTAATGGCCCGATCGCGCTCGAGAAAGAAACGAAGCTCGTGGCGCTCGGTTTCGATACCGATCCACAGCTGGGCTGTATGGAGACGCCGAACGGACACGTCGACTTTATCGAGATCATCGCGCTGACGATGGACGAACTGGATGCCATGATGCTCTGGAACGGGAAGAGTTTTCTCGATCTGTACCGCACGATCGATCCGCTGGGAATCGCCGTGCTCGAGCGTGAGAGTTTCTTGAACAAGCCGGGATTCAAGTCTGCACTTGATGCGGGCATCGAGCGGGATGGTTCTTCTACCGGGTTCCTTTACGTGGATGATGTATCGTTCGATGTGCTCGATCATAAGGGTATTCCGGTCGCCGTGATCTCTATGGGGGCCGGGTATGTCACGAAGATCATGCGCATGCTGAAGGCGCGCCTCTCGAAAGAAAGAAAACTTCTTCTACAATGCCCCGACATCCGGATTGCTTTTGAAGCGAGAGAAAAACCGGGACTCGGGAAGCAGGAAGACTTCGCGATCCTTTATCTTCCGGCTCGTACGCAGGAAGAACTCTCGCAGGTGCCGCCACATGTGGGACAGTATGTCATGAAGACCATGCCAATCGTGATCCGGGTCCATAAGACCGAGATCCGCGACTGCAACGGAAACGTCGTCTCCGTGATCGAGTGAGAAAATATTGACTTTTCCGGGCGGCAAAGGTACAATTCTTCCATGCAATGAAGGTGCGTAAGTAGTTTCTGTCTGTACCTGTGAAGAAGAGAGTCGTGTCACCGGCTGAGAGCACGATCGCAGAGGAGAGAGATGAATTTCAACACCGGAGCTTCTGGCGAAGGTTGCCTGATGGAGAATGAGTGACGGTAGGTCAAATGGATCGGTCAGGGAATAGATAAGCAGATGCAGGCGCAGCATTAGAGGCGCGATGAGAGTGCGGATCGACAAGGTAAAAGTGACGCGAAGGGTTCGGAAAATGAACTGAAAATTCGACGACAGTGCTTTTGCCGAAGTGATCTGAACATGGGTGGTACCGCGAAGGTGCGAAGTAAAGCGAATTCGTCCCATGACAATGGAAACGTTGTCATGGGATTTTTGTATTTCTGTGGCGAGAAACCGGCGAAGGCGCACGGTTGATGAAGTGTTAGAAACTGCGAAAGCAAAACATAGGAGGAAAACATGGCTGAACTGAGTGAACTAAGTGAGAAACTGGCCGGGATCAGAAGCCAGATCGAGAGCGACCTTGAAGGGCTTACAAGCTCGAAGAGCGTCTATGAGTACAGAAAGAGTGTCATGGATGCAAAGGAAGGCAAGATCGGATCCCTCATGAAGGAGATGGGCAAGATCCCGAAGGAGCAGAAGGCCGACTACGGCAAGATGGTCAACGAGATCAAGAACTGGGCACAGGAGAAGTTCGACGCGCTCGATGCCGAGTTCAAGGCGCAGGAGCAGAAGGCCCGCTACGAGGCAGAGGCCATCGATGTGACGCTCCCGGAGAAGAAGCAGAAGAGGGGCAAACTCCATCCGAATACACAGGTCAGAAACCAGATCGTGGAGATCTTCGGGTCCATGGGTTTTTCGATCTATGAGGGAAATGAGATCGAGACCGATTATTATAACTTCACGGCGCTCAATATCCCGCAGGACCATCCGGCCCGCGATATGCAGGATACGTTCTACTTAAGCCCGGAGTTCTTGCTGCGGACGCAGACCTCCGCCGGCCAGATCCACGTCATGGAGGCGCAGAAGCCGCCGATCAAGATCATCTCTCCCGGTAAGGTTTTCCGCTCCGATGATGATGCGACGCACTCGCCGATGTTCTCTCAGATGGAGGGACTCGTCGTGGATAAGGGCATCACGCTCTGCGATCTCCAGGGTATGCTCGATGTCTTCGTGAAGAAGATCTTCGGCGATGAGACGAGAACGAGACTGCGTCCTTCGTACTTCACGTTCACCGAGCCCTCGGTCGAGGTGGACGTCAGCTGTTTCCAGTGCGGCGGCAAGGGCTGCAAGCTCTGTAAGGGTACCGGCTGGATCGAGGTCCTCGGCGCCGGTGTCGTCAATAAGAATGTGCTCGAGGGCTGCGGCATTGACAGTAATGTCTACTCGGGTCTGGCTTTCGGCATCGGTATCGACCGTATCGCGATGCTCAAGTACGGCATCAACAACATCAAGATGCTTTTCGAATCGGACCTTCGTGTCCTCGATCAGATCGACGATTGAGATAGGAGGAAAGAATTATGTTAGTACCACTTAGCTGGCTTAAGGATTATGTAGATATTGATGTGACTCCGGACGAACTCGAGGAGAAGCTCTTCTCGTGTGGTTTCGAGGTCGAGGAGAAGTATGAGGTCGGTCATGACATCTCAGGTGTCGTGGTCGGTGAAGTGAAGACCTGTGAGGGGATCGAGGGCACGCATCTGCACCTGTGTTCCGTGGATGCAGGCGAGCACGGTGTGCTGCAGATCTGCTGCGGCGCGGATAATGTGGCGGCCGGTGGGAAGTATCCGCTGGCGCTGATCGGCGCGCAGGTGTATGCGACGGCGAAAGACCATGTTACTGTCGAGGGTCTGATGACGATCGGTCAGGGCAAGCTCAGAGGTTACGATTCCTATGGTATGCTGTGCTCGGGTGTCGAGATCGGCGTGACCGAGGATATGTTCCCGGGTGCCGGTTATAACGGACTTCTGGTCCTGCCGGAAGATAGTGTTCCGGGTGCGGATGTGAAACCGATCCTGGGCCTCGATGATTATATCTTCGATATTTCTATTACGGCAAACCGTCCGGACTGCCAGAGTATCTTCGGTATTGCCCGTGAGGTCGCTGCTGTGCTCGGTAAGCCCGTCAAAGAGCCGGCGCTTGATTACACCGAGACCGAGGTGACAGTGCCTTTCGATATTCGGGTGTCTGCGCCGGATCTGTGCCCGAGATATATCGGCCACTATGTTTCCGATGTCAAGATCGAGGAGTCTCCGGCCTGGATGAAGCGCCGTCTCGCGCTCGTAGGCTGCTCTACGATCAGTAATGTCGTGGATATCACGAACTACGTCCTGAAGGAGCTCGGCCAGCCGATGCACGCTTTCGATTTCTCCTACCTCGAGGGCGGTGAGATCCATGTCCGCCGGGCGGAAGAGGGCGAGAAGATCGTCACGCTCGATGAGAAAGAGTTCGCGCTGACATCCGAAAACCTTGTCATCTGCGACGGCAAGAAGCCGGTCGCGCTGGCGGGCATCATGGGTGGCCTCAATTCCGAGATCCTCGATACGACCTCCGCGGTCATGTTCGAGGCGGCGAAGTTCGCACACGATAACATCCGTAAGAGTTCTAAGGCTCTTGGTCAGGTTTCTGACTCGAGCATGCGCTTCTCGAAGGGTGTCGATGAGTACACGACCGTAATGGCCATGAAGCGTGCTCTGCATCTTATGGAAGAACTGAACTGCGGTAAGGTGAGTGCCACGAAGTTTGACATCAACACCGGAAATTCCGTCGAGCCGAGAGAACTGACAGTCAGCGTCAAGCAGGTCAACGGCGTTCTCGGAATCACGGTTCCGGATGAGGATATCGTTCGTATTCTCAGTAACCTTAACTTCGCTCCGAAGCTCAATGGTGATGAGCTGACGATCGCGATCCCGGGTTATCGTGTCGATATGGAGTCCTATCAGGATGTGGCGGAAGAAGTGATCCGTATGTATGGCTATGAGCACATCACACCAACCTTCATCCCGACCGCACAGGTCACTTCCGGCGGCAACAACCTCAAGCAGAGATCCGAGCTGAAGATCAAGCAGGCGCTCTGTGCTGCAGGCGCGAATGAAGGCGTACACTATTCGTTCTTCTCTCCATCTGACTTCGATCTTCTGAGACTTCCTGAGGATGCGCCGGAGAGATTCGCGATCAAGATCTTAAATCCGATCAATATTGATCTGTCCCTGATGAGAACGACGCTCGCGCCGCAGATGATCACGGCCATGGCGAGAAACCAGAAGAGGGGCATCCTCTCCGGGCGTATCTACGAGATGGGCAATCGTTTCCTGCCGAAGTCTCTCCCGCTTACCGAGTATCCGGATGAGCGCGAGACGATCTGCATCGGTGTTTTTGGCGAGGACGAAGATTTCTATTCGCTGAAGGGACTCGTTTCCGTGATCGAGGATGCGCTCGATGTGAAGTTTGATTACGAGAAGGATGAGAAGACATTCCTGCATCCGGGAAGAACCGCGAAGGTCGTCTGCAACGGCGAGACCGTCGGTTACCTCGGCCAGGTGCTCTACGAGATCTGCGACGAGCTCGACATGCGTGTCCCGGCGTACGTGGCAGAGATCGATCTGCGTGTGCTTTCGCAGTACTACGGCAAGGAGAGAAAGTTCATCCCTCTGCCGAAGTTCCTCGAAGAGAAGCGTGACTTCTGCTTCGTAATGGATAAGAGCATCACCTGTGCACAGGTCGAAAAGGAGATCGCGGCTTCCTGCGAGTACATCACGAAGATCGAGCTCTTCGATATCTATGAGGGCGCGCAGCTCGGCGAGAACAAGAAGAGCCTCGCGTTTTCAGTGGTTTTCACGCCGAAGGATGAAGAGTTCAAGCCGGAGGTCATCGATGGATTCGTTTCGGCGATCCTCGGAAACCTGCAGGCGAAGTACGGCATCACGCTTCGTGCTTGATGTTGGTGCGAAGTGGGTCGATAAGCTGAACTTCGTTGCGAAAAGAGGACGGCGCTCAGGCGCCGGCGATCCGGGCGGTGCGGTCAAGCTTTCTTAAGTAGTAACCGCGCTCCCATTCATAATTGAAATCCGGGAAGTCGAGGATGGTATGGCGGCATTTGTCCGCCGCCTCCTCGGCTTCTTCGTTCTGATTTTTCGCGTAGAGTGTGGCGATATCGGTGATGTCGAGAAGGAGACGGTGCTTCGGGTAGATGTCGCACCATTCGCGCATGCGGGCGAAGTAGGTCTCTTTTTTCTTCTCGTCGCCGGTCATGGCGCAGATCGTGGCGGCGTAGGAATAGTAGTCGCCGGCGATCCGGCAGCGGACGGGGTTCTTCATGAAGGTGTCGAGGAACTTGACCTTCTCTGCGTAGACGGCCTTCGCTTCGTCATATTCGCCGGTGCCCATGTGGAGGGCGATCCGGCAGAATGCGAGCTGGCCGGTGGTGATGATATCTAGGAGAGAGCCTGGCTTGACCGAGAGCAGTTCTTTCTGCGCGGCGTCGTAGCGCTCCATCTCGATGTAGAGCTCGCAGAGGGTGAAGTGGTCGTCGGAGGTGAGGTGCTTGCGGCTGTTGATGAATGCCTGGATGTATTCGTCGCAGTAGAAGCCTTTCTCCCTGAAGATCCGGGTCAGCTCATCGTCGGGCTTGTTTTTCTTGAAAATCGAGAACATGTGTGCGCCTCCTTCGTTACTGGTTCTATTCTACACCAACGCGCGGCGAAGTCATAGAAACAGAGTCGTGAGGAAATGGCGGAGGCGGGGATGCTCGTGAAGTGTTTTTTGAGCCAAGTCATGAGGATGTGACGGAGATTGGAAAAACTCATGACGTGTTTTACAGGTAGAGTCATGAGAAAACGGCGGAGGCAGTGAAAACTCGTGACATGTTTTTTGAGCAAAGTCATGAGGAAGTGCCAAAGACGTGAAACCTCGTGACGTGTTATGTTGATAACAGTCATGAGGAAGTAGCAAAGAAAGGAAAAACTCATGAAGTGTTTTTCAGGCAGAGTCATGAGAAAGTGACTGAAACGAAAAACCTCGTGATTATCGCCCAGTACAGAGTCATGAGCTATTTCTCCTAATTCAAAAAACTCTTGAATTACTCCGAGAACGGGTATACTATAAACGCAAAAGTGGCGTGCTAGGGGCGGCGGAAGATCTGCCGCACGCGTATGATATGTTTTTTGTTTTGCTGCCACATGTAGCATAGGGTCGGATGACCGATCTGAGTCTGATATGAGTTTGAAGCGACCAGGCGCGTCCCGAAAGGGAGGCTCATATGCGTACGTTTATAGAATCACTATTGAAGAGAAAAAGCCTGTTGGAAAGAACGATTGCCAAGGCGGAAACTGATTTGCGCAGTTTGCACGATTTGGGCAATTATCCCGATGCTCATCTGGAGATAGGAAACAGCAAGTCAAAAACGAGTATGTATATTGTCTCCGAACAGACTGAAGGTCGGAGACAATATATCCCAAAGAAGAATATTGATCTTGCAAAAGCACTGGCGACGAGGAGCTATATCGAGCGGTTCTTGCGGAGGGCAAAGGATGAACTGGCTGCATTGGAAGTGTATATCCGTCGAGTGACTGAGAAATCTCCGGAAGAACTATATTCAAATATGTGTGATGCGCGAAAAGCACTGATCCGGCCGCTTCTGGTCTCGGATGAGGTCTGTGCCAGGATGTGGGAACAGGCTCCATATATCCATGGCTCGAGCTATCCGGAAATGAAGATATATCCAACAAAGAAAGGCGATCTGGTCCGTTCCAAATCAGAAGTGCTCTTTGCGGATACTTATCTGGATATGGGGATCCCGTACCGTTATGAACAGGAACTGAGATTTCCGGACGGAGCTGTGCTGGATCCGGACTTCACGCTGTGGGACAAGAAGAACAGACGGGAGATCTATCACGAGCATTGCGGCAAGATGGACGACCCCGGTTATCGGAAGAGATTTATGGAGAAGATCGATATCTATCGGCGAAACGGGATCTATACGGGAAAGAATCTGATACTGACCTTCGAGGGAGATGGGACGACGCTGAACATGAAGGAGATGCGCACCATGATAAGCGGATTGTTTCAGTAGCGGGAGAAGTGAATCAGTTTGTGAGAAACTGTGCAAGGACTAAAGTGAAACCTTGTTTTTTCCAGAAATAGCGTCAGTGACGTAACGATGTTTGACGTGTTTTTTGCTTGTAATTTCACCCGCAAAAAGATAAAATTTATTAGAGAATGGTTTTGCAATTGTTCACGAGTAACGTCTCGTTCTTGGGGATGAGTAACTCATAAATCACTGTGTGACCTTGCAGGACGCGCATTTCTGAATTCAAAACATCCGTATGGAGAAGGAGGAATCTTATGAATTGTTCGAATTGTGGTAATCCGGTACGTGAAGGCGATCTTTTCTGCATGAGCTGCGGATTTAAGCTTGCTGATGCAGCGGCAGCTCCGGTTGTGGAAGAGGTTGCGCCGATTGTGGATGCACCTGTTGAGGCACCAGCATTTGAAGCTCCGGTCGAAGCGCCTGCAGCTCCTGATTTTGAGGCACCGGCTGCACCTGTTGATGCACCAGCATTTGAGGCGCCTGCGGAGGCTCCGGCAGCACCTGCTTTTGAGGCTCCTGTTGCTCCTGATATGCAGGCTATGGACCCGGTTCCGGCTCCGGCTCCGGAAGCGCAGGGCTTTACGGGCATGCTCGGTAACGGGGAAAGCGCTATGCCTGAACCGGTCGAAGAGCAGTACCAGATCATGGGCGATGTATGCGCGGAGACTCCTGATTCGATCGAGCCGGCGCCGGTCGCTGAAACTCCGACATTTGAGGCTCCGGTTGCACCAGTGGAAACCCCGGCATTTGAGGCTCCTGTCGAAGCCCCGGTAGCTCCGATAGATGCTCCTGTGGCTGAAGCACCGGCATTTGAGACTCCGGTTGCGGCACCTGTAGAAGAAGCACCAGTAACACCTGCTTTCGAAGCTCCCGCAGAGCCGGTTGCAGAAGCACCAGCAGCTCCTGTCTTCGAAGCGCCGGTTGAAGCCCCGGCATTCGAGGCACCTGTAGCTGAGACACCTGCTGCTCCGGCTTTTGATGGTTCGGCAGCGCCGATGGCTGCGGCCGCGGCTGCTCCTGTTGCTGCAGCAGTGGGTGCGGTAGAAGACAGACTTCCGGAACCGCCGCCGTTTGAGCCAAGTGCTCCGGCAGTTGAACCGGCAGCTGCTCCTGTTGTGGATCAGCCGCTTCCGGAACCGCCGCCGTTCCAGCCGGCACAGCCTGCAGAAGGTGTGGCGTCTGCTCCGGTACTTGCTCCGGGTCAGTTTGGTGGTGCGGGTGAAGCCGCTCCTGCTCCGGCGCCGAGTGCAGCGCAGTCTGCAGCAGATGCGCTCTTCACGAAGCAGAGATCCTCGTGGAAGGACGAGAAACTCAGTAACGGCGGTATCGTAAACCAGGGCCCGAAGAACTGAGAAGACAGTCGCGCACAAAAAAACGCGCGAAGAGAAGCGAGTCGAACGGAAGAACGGGAGCCGCGCTTCTCAAGAAGAAATACAACAATAAGGAGATTGGAATATGGGTTTATTTGATAGCATTCAGAATGCAGCAGCAAGTGCGGCCAGTGCATTTGGCGGCGGAAACGGCGGCGGACAGCTCCAGCGTAAGACAGTGGTTTTCCAGGAGATGCCGGAGACACTTGAGCAGATGCTCGCGCTTCCGGAAGCGAAGATGAAGGATCCGTTTGATGTGGCGGCACTGACTGTGGCGGCGCTCTGCGTATGGCCGTCCAATAAAGAGGAGAGCATCAAGATGCTGAACTTCCTTAAAGGGCCACAGCCGCTGTCTCCGATGCAGATCTCGTTTATTACTGACCGTTTCCGTGATGCGGACTATGTACCGCGTTCCTATCTGAAGGGTGCGACCCCGCAGAACAACTACGTGCCGCAGCGTCCGTATTCGGTGGAGATCTACGAACTGGCGCACAGCCGCGATAATTACAGCCAGGGATATATTACCCTGAATCTCAATTCCGGTGGAGCGGACAGCCCGCGTCAGATCCAGCTTCGCACGAAGCCTTCGACGGGAGAGTGGTTCCTGTGGGAGCAGTTCATCCTCGTGGGTATCCGTGTGCCGGATCAGGCGAATCCGTGGGCATGAGAGCGGAAGTCTCGTTGGCTCTTTGCCACGGGTATAGAACGCCTTGCGTTCTGTGAGAAAAAGTCTATAATGAAATAGGAAGCAGCCAGTTCTGCTTTCCCTATGATTTACACGAAATGTAAACCGTCGAGTGGCAGCTTGGACGGTTTACTTCTTTTTGGACCCGTTATCTTTCTTGCAGCTTCCTATGTAACATTATATCAAAAAAGAGAAGAAGTGCACAGAATGTTTCCGTGTAAAAAGAATTGACATGAATGAGGTAGCAGAACAAATGCATCGTGCATGCTTGTTGTCGATATTTATATCAAGTGATACACTTCTATCTATACGGAAACACTAAACAACAAGAAGAGAGTACGACCTATGAAGTATAAGATTCTGGTGGTGGAGGATGACTTCACCATTGCTTCCGAACTGAAGACCATGATGACCGGCTGGGGCTACGAGGTCAAGCTTACGGAGAATTTCGAGGACATCCTCGGAGAGTTTCAGGCCTTCGCGCCGCACCTGATCCTGATGGATATCGGACTTCCTTTCGCCAACGGATTCGTCCGATGCGCAAAGATCCGTGAAGTGTCGAAGGTGCCGGTCATTTTCCTGTCGTCGGCATCGGATAACATCAACCTCGTTACTGCGATCAATATGGGCGCGGATGACTTCGTCGCCAAGCCTTTCGACTTTAATGTCCTGACGGCGAAAATCATGGCGGTGCTACGCCGTGCCTATGCTTTTACCGAGGAAAAGAGCGATGTGATCGAGCATCGCGGCGCATCCTATAACGCCTCGGATTCCACGATTACCGTCAATGGCCTGAAGATCGATCTTACTAAAAACGAGAACCGTATCCTCTCTGCGCTTCTTACGGCGAAGGGTACGATCGTGTCGCGAAATACACTGATGCAGCAGCTATGGGATGATGACTGCTTCGTAGACGAGAATACGCTCTCCGTAAACATCAACCGCTTAAGAAAGAAACTCGAGACGGCGGGCCTTCCGGACTTTATCACAACGAAGAAAGGACAGGGGTACATCATTGAATAAGAGAGTACTGCTGGCCTATCTCAAGAGCCGCGTGAGTGCGATCATCTGCGGCGCGGTATGTGTGGCCGTTACGGCTTTCGTATGCTGGATCTATGGAGAATCACTGATGCCGGCGCTTCTTTCGGCCGTGATCTTGCTCCTTCTCGGAGCGATCCTCGGCATCATCGGCTACAGAGCTTTTGACGCGAAACACCAGATGCTCAAGAGGGGACGCGAATTCCCGCAGTCACTCGCAGAATCTTTCTCGGCGAAAGAGGCCCTGCGGGAGAATGAGGATATTCCGGATCTCGAGGAGAAGATCGACCTGATCGAAGCCGATTATCGCACACTTCTCATAAAACTGTCCGACACGCTTTCCAAAGAACAGGAGGAGCACTCGGCGAGCTATAACGCCATGCTCGATTACTATACGATGTGGGTCCACCAGATCAAGACACCGATCTCCGCGCTGTCTCTCATCATCCAGAATATGGAAGATGCCGAGACGGGGAGCCGCCTGCGCTCGCAGCTCATCCAGGTCGAGAACTATGCGGATATGGCGCTTAACTATCTGCGCCTCGGATCCGAGAGCAACGACCTCGCCTTTACCAAGGTGAAGGCGGAGGACGTCGTCCGAAGCGAGATCAAGCGGGCAATGACGATGTTTCTGGCGAAGGGCCTGACGGTGGACTTTCGGCCTTTTGAACTGGAAGTCACGACGGACAAGAAGTGGCTGGGCTTCATCGTGGGCCAGTTGATATCCAATGCGATCAAGTATCAGAAGACCGGCAGTGTGCATTTCTACGGCACCGAGAACGGCTTCGTCATCGAGGACGAGGGGATCGGCATCGCGCCGGAAGACCTCCCCAGGATCTTCGAAAAGGGTTATACCGGTTATAACGGGCATAACGAGAAGAAGTCCACCGGACTCGGCCTGTACCTCGTGAAAAAGGCTGCCGACATGATCTCGGCAGATGTCGTTTATGCGTCCGAAGTCGGAAAAGGGACAAAGGTGTCCGTGCTTTTCGGCAAGAAGCAGGACGCATAAGATCCGCCGTTTCCGATCGCGTATCTTACGAAAATGTAAGATTCGCGGAAAAAATGTAAGACACATCGATGGCAGCGATATCCCCGAAACGGTAAGATGAACCCGTAAAATGGCAACAAGAGAGGAGTACACTTCTATGTCTATGTTAGAGGTAAAAAATCTGAAGAAAGTCTACACCACGCGTTTCGGGGGAAATAAGGTCGTGGCGCTGCAGAACGTGAACCTGACGGTCGAGCGCGGCGAGTATGTCGCCATCATGGGCGAGTCCGGTTCCGGTAAGACGACCCTTCTGAATATCCTGGCGACACTCGATAAGCCCACAGAGGGCGAAGTCCTGCTCGACGGAAAGAAGATGAACAGCATCAAGGAAAAAGAACTGGCGAAGTTTCGCCGGGAGCAACTGGGCTTCGTGTTCCAGGAGTTTAACCTTCTGGATAATTTTTCGGTAAGAGATAACATCTATCTGCCGCTGGTCCTCGCGGACGTGCATCACACCGAGATGGAGTCCAGGATCAAGCCCATCGCCGCAAAGCTCGGCATCACGGATCTTCTCGAGAAGTTCCCATACGAGATTTCCGGTGGACAGAAGCAACGCGTCGCGGTCGCCAGAGCGATCATCACGCAGCCGGAGATCGTGCTCGCCGATGAGCCGACCGGCGCGCTGGATTCCCGCTCGACGGACGAACTTCTCGAGCAGTTCGCGAACATCAATAAAGAAGGGCAGACCATCCTGATGGTCACCCACTCCGTGAAAGCCGCTTCCACCGCGGGGAGAGTGCTTTTCATAAAGGATGGCATCGTGTATCACCAGATCTACCGTGGAAACGAGAGCAACAGTGAATTTTACAGACGGATCTCCGACTCGCTGACCGCACTGATGGGCGATGGTTTTCGCGCCGTGAATGATTAAGACGGAGGCGGGCACGATGAGAAATATATACAGAAGTCTGGCGGTCAATTCACTTGCCAAGAATAAGATAATCTATGTCCCGTACATCATCTCGTCGATCATGATGATCACCATCACCTACGTGATTTTCGCGATCTCGCAGGATCCGGTCATCGCGGCCATCGAGGGCGGATACTCGCTTCAGATGATCATGCGGTTCGGCATCCTCGTCATGTATAACGTGTCATTCTTCTTCCTGATCGGCGTCAGCCGTTTCGTCATCAAGCAGAGGAAAAAGGAGCTCGGTCTATACAGCGTCCTCGGCATGCAGAAGAAGCACATCATCCGCGTGCAGTTTCTCGAGAATCTCGCGGTGTTCCTCATCTCCGGCGTCTGCGGCACCATCATCGGCGCCGTGCTGTCGAAGGTCGTCCAGCTTGGGGTGCTGAAGATCTATCACGCCGAGGCGGACTTCGGCTGGGATATCCAGGTACTGCCGGCGCTCGTCAATCTCTTCGCATTCGGCCTTTTCTTCTTCGTATTCTTCCTCATCAATGCAGTGGGCATCCTTCGTTCCAATACGCTCGAGTACATGAAAGAAGAGAGTAAAGGTGAGAAGAAGCCGAAGTCGAACTGGCTCCTGGCCATCACGGGTGTGATCCTTCTTGCCGGAGGATACTGGATGTCTTTCCGTTCCCAGTCCGCGGTAAAAGCATTTTCCCTCTTTTTCTACGCGGTGATCCTGGTCATCCTCGGGACTTTGGCGCTCTTTGTGGCGGGAAGCATCACGCTTCTAAATACACTGAAGAAGAACAAGGACTATTACTATAAGACATCCCACTTTATCTCCGTGTCCGGTATGCTCTACCGCATGCGTAAGAATGCGGCGACACTCGCGACGATCTGCATCTTCGCAACGATGGTGCTGGTTACGCTTTCTTCGGTTCTGACGCTCTACAGCACGGTACGTACACTGGCAGAAGAATGGTATCCGGTGGACTTTAATGTGGTTTACGATTCCACTTCTGAAGAAGACGTGAAGAAGACTCGTATCGAGAAACTTCGAGCCGGAGCAGAAGCAGCTGGAATTGAGATCGAAAACTTCCTGGAGTATGACTACTATAACAGTTTTGCAGGCGTCGGAAACGGCTACTGCACGACCTATCCGAACTATTCTGCAATCGAAACGTGTGAAGTGTTCCTGATGACGCTCGACACATATAATGCTGCGAACGGGACAGACCTTACACTTGAAGAAAACGAAGTCGGTCTGGTGACCAATGGCGGGAAGATGCAGAGCGGAGAGATCCGTTTCCGGACCGTAGATGCGGAGTATCGTCCGCAGGAAGGACAGTCTGATCCGTACAAGATCGTCGAATTCCCGCATGTGCCGAAGATCAGCTATGGTGGCAGTATCTCCCTGGTAGAGGGTGTTTACTTCTTCATCTTGCCGAGTGACGAAGCCCTGACCGAGGTCAGCAACTACATCGGTCAGACGATCCGTGAATACGACGATGCCAGAGATTTTGTTCTCATCAACACAACTTCGGATCGGCAGACGCAGCTTCGTTTCTACGATGAACTTCAGGCCCATCAGGTTGAGTATGATTGTATGGCGGTGGAAAGCCGTATCGCCAACATCGATGAGATCACAGGTCTTTACGGAGGACTCTTCTTCCTCGGTATTTTCTTGAGCATCGCATTCCTGACGATCACGATCCTCAACATGTACTTCAGCCAGCTCCTGCAGGGCTACGAGGACAGCAAGCGCTTCGCGATCATGAGGAAGGTGGGTCTTTCGAGAAAAGAGATCAAGCGCTCGGTCAATTCCCAGATAGTCGTGGTGTTCCTGCTGCCGCTGCTCGTTGCCGTGATCCATACGATGGCATCCTATCCGATGGTCAACCGTATCCTGCAGCTGTTCGGCGGATGCGAGCCGAAAGCTTTCCTGCTGATCCTCGGTTGCTGTATCCTCGTTTTCGCGGTCGTCTATACCGTCGCATATCTCATGACGAGAAGGACGTATCTGAGGCTGGTGAGCGGGGCGTACGCGAGTAAGTAAGAAACAGTAATCAAGAGCCGTACATTCGGTCCTTGGCGCTTCAGACAGTTTTTGCCGCTGGCAAAAAACTCGCGCCGCGAAACGAATGTACGGCTCTTTTGTTTTCCTTTTTCTTACTCACATCGCGTTCGTGAACTTCTTGTGGCTCAGAGGAACTGTATGGAGCTCTTTTGTTTCGTTTTTCGGTTAGCGCCGCGAAACGAATGTACGGCTCTTTTGTTTTCCTTTTTCTTTCTTGCGTTTTGTGTTTAGCCCCAGAACCGGATGCCGTAGAACAGGTCGTAGATGCTTTCGCCGTTGACGGTGATGTTCCAGTCGTCGTCGATGTTGAAGTCGAGTGTAACGTAGACGGCTTCAGAAGAGTCTTCGGGCAGTGTCTGGACGATCATCTCGTATGTTTCTCTGTCGTAGAATGCGACGCGGATGTTGGTGTCAGCGGGGATCGTGTAGTCGTCCGTAGGTTCAAGTGTATACTCGTCGGCGAGTTTGCCGGGAATGTCGACCTTGGTGGTCACGGGATTGCCGTAGCCGTTCCACAAATCGAAGCTCGGGACCGGCATGCCGTCGTAGTCGATGTAGAATTCGTTGACGAACCAGCAGGAACCCAGTGCGTCATAGTCACGCTCGAGTTCAAATGCGATCGGGCTGATGAGTCCGAGGGTTCGGAAGTTTCCCCAGAAACATCCCACATAGTAGGAGAAGTTATCGCCATCCAGCATGTACACATCTGTGCCCTCGTATCCGTCCTCTCCTGACTCGTGGACATAGAGGAAACAGCCACTATAGGTCTTCATGACCATGTAGTACTGCATGGAGAAGTAGGAACTCTCGGCGTCGGATCTCGTTATTGATTTTCCGTTGTAATCGATAGTCACAACCAGACCGGTTCCGTCCTTGTATGCGCCTTCGACATGGAGGGTGTCGAGATTACCGTCTCCGTCGAAGTCCCAGGTAAGGTCGCCGTTGTCATCGCCGTAGAGGGTATACTCCTGAGGAGTTTTGCCGAAGTAATTCATGTTGAATATCTCTTCGTGTCCGATGACCGGGATCTTGATGGTGTCGTATCCGATCGTGCTCCAGCTCGATGTAAGAAGCACGATGGCGTCGTAGGTCATCACGAACGAGAGATTCTCGCTGGAGATGCTGCTCAGCACGTCAGATACCCAGTTGTTGTACTCGTCAGAAGCGCCATCTGCGGAGATGATTTTTTTGACATAGTCGGCCAGAGCATCCTTGTCGGTGACCACGTCGTTCTGCGTGATGTATTCGCCGGTCGCGGGGTTGATGTTAAAGGTCAGGAAATGCCCGTCTTCAAGGAGCTCAGAAGCCGTGATGGCATAGGAGAATACCTGTGTGTCCGCCCGGAAAAGCGCTTCACTGAATTCATAATAGGAGTTCTCGACGCTTTTGCCGCTCTTGGCATCATTTCGGAAAGTTTCACTGTCTTCTGTAAACTGGTTGAAGGTGGCTTCCTGATGATTCGACTGATAATCGTCGATGGCGCTCTGCAGGTAGCCGTATTTGTCGGGGTCGGTCACGTACAGGTCATCGATCTGAGAGAAATTGAAGTTTGCCTCATCTTCGCCTTTTTGGTGATAAACGGTCCAATCCCAGTATTCGTCAGGATAATAGAGCCCGAGATCTTCCAGAGTGTCGTCGAAAACGAGCGTGTGGGAAGGGGCGAGGTTGGGGTTCGCTGTGGCAGATGTATCGGAGGAAGCCGATGTGTCTTCGGTGGTGGTACCGGATGTCTCATCCGTGGTGTCTGAGGTCGGATCTTCGGTGGGATCTTCGGTGGGGTCCTCAGTCGGATCCTCCGTGTCTTCGGTCGTTTCTTTTGTGGTTTTCTTCTTTTTCTTCTTGGTGGTCTCTTCTTCTTTGCTGGTGCAGCCGGCGAGCGACATCACGATCGCGGCGCTGAGCAGGACAGATACTATCTTCTTCATACTTTTACCTTCCTTTTCTTCCTCGAATGTCTGCTTGATCGTCATCCGAGTTTTGACATTCACTCGGCGAGAAGGGCGTAATCACGCTTCTGCCACAGTAAAAAGCATATCACAAACAGCCGCAAAAATCATCTTTCTTTGAGAACGTCGCGGGAGAAAGAAGCGGAGAAAAGAGGTGGTGAAGACAGAACATGATATAATCAGTAGGAATGAGGCTTCGCACGAAGCAGAACGGAGACATGGAACATGGCAGATGACATCGTTTTGATCGAACCGACAATCGAATATGCGGATCAGATCTGGGATTTCCGCGCGGAGATCCTCGAGGCGGATGCGGATAGTGAAGACCGGTTTGCCGGGTGTCTGTCGCTGGATTCTGCTTCTTCTGCGGAGGAATGGATGCGTATCTGTCTCCTGCGGAAAAGCACTGAAACCTGTAGCGAGGCCGGGACGACTGTGCCATCGAGCATGTTTCTGGCGATCCGTAAGAGGGATAACCGGCTGGTGGGCATCATCGACCTTCGCCACCATATCGACCATCCGATCCTCGGGTCATGGGGCGGCCACTGCGGGTATTCCGTGCGTCCTTCGGAACGTGGCAAAGGCTATGCCAAGGAGATGCTACGTCTGAATATTCAGAAGGCGAAGGAACTCGGTATCGAGCGGATGCTCGTAACCTGCGATGAGAACAATCCCGGAAGTGAGAAGACGATCCTGGCGAATGGCGGAGTCTTCGAAAAGACCATCGAAGTGGACGGAACCACGATGAAGAGGTACTGGATCTCGACATTTCGTCCGATGCGGAGAATCAAACAGCAACTGACGGAAGAAGAGTGTATCGAGGTTCTGAAGAACAGTAAGCGCGGCGTGCTCTCGATCCTGGGCGAACTTGGATATCCATACGGAATTCCGATGAACCACTGGTACTGTGAAGAGGACGGACACATCTATTTTCACGGCGCAAAAGACGGGCATAAGATCGACTCGATCCTTGCCTGTGATAAGGTGAGCTTCTGCGTCATGGACGAAGGATTCCGCAGAGAAGGAGAGTGGGCCTTGAACATCCGAAGTGTCGTCGTCCGCGGCCGTATCGTGCTTGTCGACGATCCGGAAAAGGCAAAGAAGATCGGTACCGCGCTTGTCAGGAAATTTACCGATGACGAGGCATATCTCGAACATGAGATCACCCACGCTCTTCCGCGCGCACAGTGCCTGGAACTGATTCCTGTTTATATGACAGGAAAATTAGTAAACGAGTCCTAAATGAAGATTTCTTCGTACGAGCCGTCCGGGTTTTCCTCGGAAAATTGATCTCCCAGTCCAAGGATCGATCGGATCTCTTCGATGGATTCGGCACCTCTTTTTGTGCTTGAAGGGAGGATCGGATATTTGTCGAGAGTGAATGAATCGCTGCTTCCGAACTTGATGTTGTTCAGCCCGATCGTAAGATAGAATTCCTCGGTGCTCGAAGCGTCGCTGTCACTATTATGTTCGCGGATCCGGTACACAGGATACAGCGTGTGCTCAGTATACGAGAAATGGACAAAGAAACAGCCGACATACTCGATCTCTTCGAGTTTGCCATCACATGTGACCGGATCCTTGTAGAGGAGATCTTTGATCTTGTTCTCGACACGGGATCGGATCGCATCGAGCTGGTCTCCAGTAATTTCGTCGAAGTATATGATCTGATCACGTGTTGCCGGAGATGAAGTGAACGCAGTAGGTTCGTCGTCATTCTTTTTGCATGCTACAGTCAGTCCCATAACGAGACAGGTCAGCAGCACCAATAACCTAAAGAGGGGGAAACACTTCTTGCTGCTGTGCATGGGCAGGGTCACTTGTTTTTTCGCTGTGTTCATCATATCTCTCACACTCCCTTCACCCTACTAATCAACATCCGGATGATTTCGTCACAACAAAAGTGCGAACTATGATAGAATCATTATAACATGCGCGTGTACATCGGTTTCTTCCCGTGTGTGCGGATCCCCCTTACTGGAGGTTACTTATGACGAGATACATTCTTGACTGGAACAAATATACAGATGCTGCGATCCGTGTGGCGGAGGAAGGGTCTGTCCTTCTGAAGAACGACCGCGATGCGCTTCCGCTTCGGGAAGGAACGAAGGTCGCTGTTTTCGGAAGAATGCAGAAGAACTACTATAAAAGCGGCACGGGCTCAGGCGGCATGGTCAATGTCAAGCACGTCGTATCGATCCTCGAGGGACTTCAAAATGCAGGAGAAATCGATCTCGATGAGGAGCTCATCAAGATCTACGAGGATTGGGAAGAGAAGAATCCGGTCGATCCGGGTGTCGGCTGGGGCAAGGAGAACTGGTCACAGCCGGAGATGCCTCTTGCCGATGAGGTCGTATCTGAGGCGGCGAAGAAGAATGATGCAGCCGTCATCGTGATTGCGAGAACCGCGGGTGAGGACCGCGACAATACCGCGCAGAAGGGATCCTTCTTCCTAAGTGACGAGGAAGAGGAGATGCTTCAGAAGGTCTGCGCGGCTTTTGAAAAGACGATCGTTCTTCTGAATGTCGGGAACATCATTGATATGTCTTTCGTCGAAAAGTACGATCCGGCGGCGGTGCTCTATGTCTGGCAGGCCGGAATGATCGGCGGTATCGCAGTAGCGAATCTTCTGGCCGGTAAGGCTACACCTTCGGGCGCGCTCACGGACACCATCGCACGCGATCTGTCCGACTATCCGTCCTCGAGTCATTTCGGCGGCGAGGATCTCTCGAAGGACTACTACGCCGAGGATATCTTCGTCGGGTATCGTTATTTCTCGACCTTCGCTCCGGAAAAAGTACTATACCCCTTCGGTTTTGGCCTTTCTTATACGACTTTTGAGATCACGCCGCAGATCTTCTCGGTAAGCGGGATGACTGATCCTTACGGTAAGGTCGTCGTAGCAGGAAAAGAGGCGCCGGAGGAGATCAAGACGGAAGTCACACTGAGACTCTCTGTAAAGAATACCGGAGATTACAGAGGAAAAAAGACCGTGATGCTTTTCGCGCAGACGCCGTCTGACCGGATCGCGACACCGTCCCGTGTGCTGGCCGACTTCGGAAAGACCTCAGAACTTAAGCCCGGACAGGAAGAGGAGATCACACTTTCTGCGGGCATGGACCGCCTGGCTTCTTTCGACGATGACGGGCGTCTCATGGGGAAGACCGGGTGGGTGCTTCCGAAAGGGAAATATACCTTCTATATGGGCGAGAATGTCGCATCGGCTGAAGAGGTCGGCTCTTTTGAAATAGAAGAAGATACGATGTTTGAACAACTCGAGTCGGCGGCAAAACCAATTGTGCCTTTCGAGAGACTCACGATCGGAGGAGCTTACGAGCCGGTGCCGCTTCGTGTAGTGGAGCACATCGATAGCAGATCGGAAAGGGTTCCGGAGGAGATTGCTTTTACAGGGGATAAGGGAATCAGACTCGCGGACGTCAAGCTCGGGAAGAATACGATGGAGGAATTCATCGCACAGATCCCGGACGAGGATCTCACGCTCATCATCCGCGGCGAAGGCATGGGCAGTCCGAAAGTCACGACCGGCACGGCCGCCGCTTTTGCCGGTGTATCTAAAGAACTGCGTGCGATGGGCATCCCGGCGCTCTGCGCCGATGACGGCCCGTCCGGCATGCGTATCGACAGCGGGAAGAAGGCTTTCTCACTGCCGAACGGCACTTGCATGGCGTGTACATTTAACGAGAAACTGAATGAAGAACTCTTCGACTGGTTCGGTATCGAGATGGTCAGTAACGAGGTCGACACGATCCTCGGGCCCGGCATCAACATCCACCGTCATCCGCTGAATGGCAGAAATTTCGAGTATTTCTCGGAGGACCCGCTTCTTACGGGGCGCATCGCCTCGGCGCAGATCCGGGGCCTCGAGAAGCGCCACGTGACCGCGACGATCAAGCACTTCTGCTGTAATAACAGAGAGACGAACCGCCGCTGCATGGACTCGATCGTGTCCGAGAGAGCGCTCCGCGAGATCTATCTCCGGGGTTTCGAGATCGCCGTCAAAGAAGGAAAGGCAAGGAGCATCATGTCCGTATACAACATGATCAACGGAACTTTCGGCACATCGAACTACGAGCTCAATACCACGATCCTTCGTGAGCAGTGGGGCTACACGGGCCTTCTCATGACGGACTGGTGGGCTTTTATCGACCACATCTCCGAGAAACTCTTCGATCACGCCCTCACCGGACACTCGGCTATGGCGAGATCACAGTGCGATGTCTATATGGTCTGTTCCTCGGTCGAGAGAGGAGATCTCGACGCGACAGATACCTACGGGAATCTGAAATCCGGGAAGACCGCTCTGATCACGCGCGCCGAGCTTCAAAGAAACGCCGGAAATATCCTGCGTTTTGCGATGGATACACCTGCGATGGATGCGGTCATGGGCGACAAGCCCGAAGTCGAACACGTCGATTGTCCTTTTGCCGATGACACCATCGAGGCGAAGGTGGACCTCTATTACAATATCGATGAGGATCCGGTGATCCTGGTGGATGTGGATACTTCCGAGGGGAAGGACTTCGTCTTCGGCATTACGTCCGACCGCCCCGGTGTGTATGACTGCGAGCTGGTGGCTTCGTCCGAACTGTCACCGCTGGCGCAGATCCCGATGACGGTATTCTATACGAGTATCCCGGTCGGCGTTGTTACCTTTACCGGTACGGATGGCGCTGATGTATCTAAGATGACGCAGGCGGCGATCATCAACAAACACTCCGTATACAGACTGCATTTCGGGAAGAGGGGCCTTCGTCTCAAGAGCTTGAAGTTCTCATATAAGTGCGGGGTCGAGGGCATCCGTTTTGACGAGTGAGACTGTCGTGAGAAGCACTTGCGTTTACACGATCTGCAGCAGATAGAACTTCAGATAGTCAGTCTCGGGAATCGTCATCGCGACCGGGTGGTCCGGCGCGGCTCTTCGTTCTTCGATGAGCCGGAGCGTGACGCCGGCATCGTGCGCGGCCTCGAGAAGCATCTTCCGGAATAACTCATTCGGCATGAAATGCGAGCAGGAGCAGGTGGCCAGGTAGCCGCCCCGGGGCAGCATCTTCATGGCACGGTAATTGATCTCCTTATATCCGCGCTTGGCGTTATCCGTGGTCTTGCGGCTCTTGGTAAAGGCCGGCGGATCCAGGATGATGAAGTTATAGTCTGCGTGCTCTTCCGCAAGCTTCGGAAGAAGATCGAAGACATCTGCACATACGAAATCCATACGGTCGGAAAGGCCGTTAATTCGAGCGTTCTCCTCGGCGGTATCCACGGCGAACTGCGAGACATCGACAGCGGTCACGTGCTCGGCGCCGCCCCTGGCAGCATTCAGCGCGAAGGAACCGGTATGCGTAAAGCAGTCGAGGACCTTCATGCCACGGGCGAGTTTGCTGACCGCGAGACGGTTGTACTTCTGATCGAGGAAGAAGCCGGTCTTCTGGCCGTTCTCGACATCGACGGTGTAGCGGATGCCGTTCTCGCAGATCCCGACACGCGGGGAGTCGGGGGTACCGACGAAATCTCCCTGATACCAGCCCTTCTCGAGCGGGAGCCCTTCGAGTTCCCGGATCTTCGCTTCGTTTCGCTCGAAGATGCCGCGGACGGTGACGCCGTCTTTTTGAAGCTCGTCAACAAGCGCACGGTAAATGATGTCCTTGACCTGTTCGGTGCCGTAGGAGAGGACCTCGGTACTGAGGATATCCTCATATCGGTCGACGGTGAGCCCGGGGATGCCGTCCGCTTCGCCGAAAATCAGGCGGCAGCAGGCATAGTCATCCTGCATCACGGTCCTTCGCATGTCGAGCGCATAGCGGACGCGGCGCTGCCAGAAAGCATCGCCAAAAGCCTCGTTGGCATTATTACTCAGGATCCGGATGCGGATCTTACTGCTTTTACTGAGAAAACCGGTGCCGAGGTAACGGCTCTTCTGCGAGAATACATCGACAAGTGCGCCGTTTTCTATCCCGGCGTCCTCGGGAAATGCGCCGTCCTTTGCGGCGGTGCCGTTATACTCGAGGATCTCGGTATCGTATACCCACGGATGGCCGCGCTTGATGGCGCCCTCCGCTTTTTCGGTCACGACCGCTCTCGCAAAAGCTCTTTCCTGTTTCATGTGTCGAGCACCGTCCGGAGTTCCTCGAGGAAGACCTTCGATGTCGCATCGGAAGGGAGCCTCAGATCCCCACGCGGAGACAGATCCACGGAGCCGACCTTCGGGCCGTCCGGCAGGCAGGAGCGCTTGAACTGCTGGCTGATGAAGCGGCGCAGGAAGTTCTCCTCCCACTTGTAGATCGTCTCGTCATCGTAGGCGCCGGCAAAAGCGATCTTGGCAAGACGGTAGATCTTCGACGGAGCGAAGCCGAGGCGTACGAAGTAGTAGAGGAAGAAATCGTGGAGCTCGTATGGCCCGACGAGATCCTCGGTCTTCTGCGCGATCGTGCCGTCCTCGGACGGGGGCAGGAGTTCCGGAGAAACCGGGGTGTCGAGGATGTCACGCAGAACAGAAGCGAGCTCCGGCTGCGAGGCGCTCACACGGTCCGCCTCGTATGCAACGATGTATCGGATCAGTGTTTTTGGCACGGAACCGTTTACGGCATACATCGACATGTGGTCGCCGTTATAGGTCGCCCAGCCGAGGGCAAGCTCGCTGAGATCGCCGGTACCGACGACGAGGGAACCCTCGTCGTTGCCGAGGTCCATGAGAAGTTGGGTGCGCTCTCTGGCCTGCGCGTTTTCAAAGGCGACATTGTGGTTATCCATATCGTGCCCGATATCCTTGAAGTGCTGGGTGACGCTGTCCTTGATGGAGATCTCGTCGATCTTCGCGCCGTAAGCCTTGGCGAGCTCGATGGAATTGTTCTTCGTCCTGGATGTCGTGCCGAAGCAGGGCATCGTGATGGCGTGGATGTCTTTCTTCGGAAGGCCCATGATGTCGAAAGCTCGGGCACAGACGAGGAAGGCGAGGGTGGAGTCGAGTCCGCCCGAGAGACCCAGGATGACCTTCTTGCAGTTGATGTGCGTCATGCGGGTAACGAGACCCATCGCCTGCATGGTGAGGATCTGCTCGCAGCGCCCTGTGATCTCATCCTTGTTTTCCGGAACGAAGGGGTTCGTCGGAACGGGACGGATGAGAGAGAGCTCCGGGTTCAGTTCCTGCTCAAAACTGATGAAGTCGAAGTCCGAGTCCGCGCTGCTATTGGCAAAGTCGGTCCTCCAGGCGGTGTCGCGCATGCGCTCGCCCGAGAGGAGCTTGAGATCGATGTCGGTGTAGATCGCTCCCGATGCAAAAGCACTGTTCCTTCTGAGTTCTCTTCCGTTTTCGTAGATATAGTCTGTTCCCGCGAAGATCAGGTCGGTGGTCGACTCGCCGACGCCGGCATTCGCGTAGATGTAGGCGGCATGAAGTTTTCTGCTCTGCGCGGTAAGAAGCTCTTCCGTCTTTTTGGCGGCGCCGACCGTATAGGAACGGGCGGAGAGGACGGCCATGATGTGGCATCCCGCGAGCGCGGCGTCGACATCGTCTGAGATCGGGGCGCGCAGGTCTTCGTCGAAGAAAACGCCGAAGGAGAAGAGATCGTCCTCACAGAAGTAGAGCGGCTGGCCGAAGGTGATCTCGTCGCTGAAGTATTCGTCATAGAAAGTGCCGCTTACTTCGTAAGGGGAGAAGTAGCGGGATTCTTCCGCGCTTAAGGTGAGCTTGACGTTACAGCCCAGCACGATTCCCTGATGCAGGACCACGGCCAGATTCAGGAGTTTCCCCTCAATGGAGGCGGGAAGGCCGATGATGAAGGTCTGCGGAGCCTCGGAGGTCTCCTCGGCGATGCGGTAGAGGGCGTCCCAGGCCTTATCGATAAAGGACTCCTGCAGGAACAGGTCACCGCATGTCGCGCCGGTGACACAGAGCTCCGGGAAGACCAGAAGCGCACAGTCCTTGTCTGCGCTGTTGACGCAGGCGATGATCTCGTCCGCATTGTAGTCGATATTGGCGACCCGCATCTTCGGGGTCACTGCGCCTACTCGTAAAAAACCGTCTCTCATACCTGTTCCTCCTCATTTGTTTCCGCTGTAGCCTCCGTTGCAGTTTCCGCTGCTGTTCCGGATGCTGTTTCTGCGGTGATTGCTTCTACTGAAGAAGCGGTCTGTCCATCGTCCTGCTTATATACCTGCGCCAGGAGGGCGTCGAAATTACTGTAGTACATCTGCGAATTCTCGATCACGTAGCCATAGAGTGCACGTGGCTGCTTCTCGTGCACGGCCTTACAGAGCACCTCGGCCTGGTTCTCGTCCTTCACCACGAAACGGAGACACTCGTGATGCTTCGTGAAGAATACCGCCTGATAGATCGGCTTACTGTTGACCTGATTGACCTTGTTCGGGTACATCCACACTACATCCGCGATCGTCAGGATCTGCGGTGCGATCGTCGCGGTGACGACGTGCTTGTCACTTACATAGATCGTGCCGAACTGCAGGACCGGTGTCCGGAACTCAGCGTCGAGGTCCGAAGCCGTCATCGATTCTCTGGACAGACGGTTGTCGATCTTCTTGAGGTGCTTCTTACTGATAAATGAC
Organism: Clostridiales bacterium; assembly: GCA_017551625.1. GTDB lineage: Bacteria > Bacillota > Clostridia > Saccharofermentanales > Saccharofermentanaceae > Scatonaster. The sequence continues at coordinate 27,928 of JAFZLF010000053.1, forward strand.
GTCAGGATGAGCCAGAGACCGCAGACGAGCAGTACGAGCTCGAGGAAGATATACAGACTCGCCTCGCTCAGGATGACTTTCTGCATCGGGACCATGACGAACATCTTATCGGCGACCTGGTTTCTTACGGAGGCCGGAGCCTGTGCCGCGTCGAAATACTCGTTCAAGTAGACCATGGTCTTGGGGTTGATCTCATCGATATAGCCCCGGCAGTTGATGCTCTCTTTAAGCAGGGACTCATCTCCGCTCTCGAGGTAGGCCCATGTCTGCTCCATGACCTTATCGGCCTTCGACTCGAATTTCTTCGGCATATATACGATAAGATACGCATCGTTGCCGTCATCGTCTACGGCCGGGCACAGATAGAATCTGCCGTCCGAGTTCTCGGCGAACCAGTCGTATATGGAGTAGGTCTTGCCGCGGTAAAACTGGTCTTTCTTATACGAATCGGTCGGCGTGGCGAAGACGTTTCTGCTCGCCAGATAGTACTTCGTGTGCTGCGGCAGAAGCCCCACCGCGATCAAAATGGCGAAGACGATACAGACCAGTCCGCCGATGATCTTCGCACTCCTGTTGGCGTTGTTGATTTTCTTGATGATAGATGTCTGGCTCATATGTTTTTCCTTCCGGCCGATCCCCCCCTGATTGGCGAAGCCGGGGCTTCATGTGCTCGCGGGTTCTCAGTTCCTGTTGTTCTTTATCCTTGTGAAAAGCACTTAATCAGTATATCATATTAGGGTATGGGTCGGCAGAACAAATCCTGTCAGATACCCGTCCTGAAAGAAAGATATATGAGGAACTGAGGAAAATGGACGAACTGAATACGAACCCGGAAAACGGGATGAACATAAATCCGGAAAGTGCCCCGCAGACACCTGCGGGACCACTTGATCCGCAGACTTTTGCCCCGCAGGCGCAGCCATCTGTCTTGGAGCCGCAGGCTTTCGCTCCGCAGGCACAGGCCTTTGTGCCGCAGGGGGCGGCAAAGACCGCGGGCCCGCTTCCGCCATTCACCGCACAGGAGATCCGCTCCTTCCGCCACAAGGCCGAGGTGCCGATCTACACCGCGATGGTGATCTTTAACATCTTCGTCATTGTTTTTGCTTTTGTCGCTGCGATCCTGGCTTTCTTTGATGTCGGACCGCTTACGGGAACGACCGGTGCCATGATCAACCAGCTCATCCTGGGCATCCCGGCGGAAGCGGCGGCGCACGTCGAGATCCTGGTCATCCTGGTCGGACTTCCGGTCGTTCTGCTCTTTGCCGTGTACCTCTACTATGCACAGTACCGCGCCAATGCCATCCGCATTACGGAGAAGAACTTCCCCGAGATCTATGAGGTCGTGGAGGACTATGCCAGAAGACTCGGCATGAAGCGCGTCCCGAAGGTCTACCTGACGCAGGAAAACGGCGTCATGAATGCATTTGCGACCTTCATCCTGAGAAGACAGTATATCGTCCTGATGACCGACCTTTTCGAGGTGGCTTATCTCGAGCACCACGATCTTACGAGCATCAAGTTCATCATCGGGCACGAGATGACCCACATCCGGCTCAAGCATGCGACATTCTCGTACACCATGAGTATCCTTTTTGCCGAGTACATCCCGATCCTCTCGACAGCACTTTCCCGTGCGAGAGAGTACAGCTGCGACCGCGTGGCCCAGCATCTCGTCGGTGTCAGCGGCGTCGAGCCGATGCTCGCGCTCATCGTCGGCAAGCACCTCTATAAGAAGGTCGACATCGAGGATTACGTCAAGCATTGTCACGAGACACGCGGATTCTTCGTCTTCCTCGTGAACATGCTGAGCACGCACCCTATCATGCCGAAGCGTATCCAGGCACTCCTTAAGGACCACGGATCCGGAAGGCTGTTCTTCTGAAAACCGGGTATTCATGCAATTTGAATAAAATCATCTTGCAAAAACAAGAAAGCCGAATGAAAAAGTAGAATTTCGAAAACAGGCGTTGACAAGCGTTCTCGAAACCTATTTACTATATACATGCGCAAAGACGTGCGAAACGAAAATTTGCAAGCAGGAGGAACAAATCATGAAAAACATCGCGCTGAGTGACAAGAGTAATCTTCTGGAACAGGATCCGTATCAGTATACGCTGCAGGATGTCGAGAAGCCGGAGCTTTTCCGTGAACTGTTCCCGTATGCCGAAGTCCCGAAGATCGCTTACAACTACCGGAAAGTTCCGATGAACATGCCGGAGAATATCTATATCACCGATACGACATTCCGTGACGGCCAGCAGTCCCGCGCGCCGTACACGACCGAGCAGATGGTCGAGATCTATAAGATGCTGCACCGCCTCGGCGGCCCGAAGGGCATCATCCGCCAGACCGAGTTCTTCGTCTATTCCGATAAGGATCGAAAAGCACTTGAGCAGTGTATGGCTCTCGGGTATAAGTTCCCGGAGATCACGACATGGATCCGCGCGACGAAGTCCGACTTCGCGCTCGTCCGCAACATCGGCATCAAGGAGACAGGTATCCTCGTGTCCTGCTCCGACTACCATATCTTCAATAAGATGGGGCTTACCCGTAAGCAGGCCCTCGAGAAGTACATCGGCATCGTGACCGACGCGATCGATGCAGGACTTCGTCCGCGCTGCCACTTCGAGGACATCACCCGTGCTGACTTCTACGGCTTCGTCGTACCTTTTGCCACGGCCCTGATGAGACTTTCCGAAGAGAGCGGCATTCCGGTCAAGATCCGTGCCTGCGATACGATGGGCTACGGTGTTCCGTTCCCGGGCGTCGCGCTTCCGAGATCCGTATCGGGTATCATCTACGGTCTGCAGCATTATGCTGGCGTACCGTGTGAGATGCTCGAGTGGCATGGCCATAATGACTTCTATAAGGGCGTCGTCAATGCTTCGACTGCATGGCTCTATGGTGCCCAGGCCGTCAACTGCTCGCTCCTCGGTATCGGCGAGAGAACAGGTAATGTACCGCTCGAGGCGATGGTCTTCGAGTATGCCCAGCTCAGAGGTACCCTCGACGGCATGGATTCCCGTGTGATCACTGAGATCGCAGACTATATCTCCCGTGAGACCCACTACGAGCTGCCGCCGATGACACCTTTCGTCGGAAAGAACTTCAACGTTACTAAGGCCGGTATCCACGCAGATGGACTTCTGAAGGATCCGGAGATCTATAACATCTTCGATACGGAGGCGCTTCTGGATCGCCCGCCGCTCGTTGCGGTAAGTAATGTATCCGGATTGGCGGGGATCGCCTGCTGGATCAACAACTACTACCGTCTGGCCGGTGAGAGTGCTGTCAGTAAGAAAGATCCCTTTATCGCCAAGATGAAGGAATGGATCGATGCCCAGTACGATGGCGGCCGTGTGACCGTGATCTCCGATGAGGAACTGGTTCATCTTCTGGAAGAAACGGCGCCGGAGGTGTATCAGAGGATCGCCCGTCCGAAGATCTGAGCAACACAGTAAATAGAAAATAAAAAGTATCTCTTTTGCGACTCAAACAGTTTGCTAACGCAAAACTCGTCGCTTAAGAGATACTTTTTGTTTCTCCCAATTCTGTGTTGCTCAGATCTTCGCACCAGTCTCCTTTTGGTCTCCTTTTGCTTTGAAAAGAGACCGTTTGGAGACTCAGTCTCTTTTTGGTCTCCTTTTGCTTTGAAAAGAGACCGTTTGGAGACTCAGTCTCTTTTTGGTCTCCTTTTGCCTTGAAAAGAGACCGTTTGGAGACTCAGTCTCTTTTTGGTCTCCTTTTGCTTTGAAAAGAGACCGTTTGGAGACTCAGTCTCCTTTTGGTCTCCTTTTGCTTTGAAAAGAGACCGTTTGGAGACTCAGTCTCCTTTTGGTCTCCTTTTGCTTTGAAAAGAGACCGTTTGGAGACTGGATTGTGTGACGATGAATCATCAATATCCGCACTCAAGTGTGACAGAGCTTTTGTAGCAGAGCATCGAGCGGTTAGTCGGTTCCGCTGGTGGCGAGGACGCCGGGGAGAACTTCGTCGCCGACGGAAACCGGGGCATCGATGATCGTGAGATGGATCTTCTCCGCAAGTGTAAATATCTCCTGCTTCGGGATCTCGCCCTTGGACTTGACGCTGATGCGACCGAGTGTGCCGTCCGCTCTGCGAACACGGATCGTGGTGGTCAGGGTGCGCATGGGGTGGGTGATCTCGTTGATGGCGTATTCTTCGCCGCGAGGACAGGAGTTGCCGGACACGACGGGGTTCTCGCCCAGTGTGACACAAAGATCACATCCCCGCGGGCAGATGATGCAGGTCATGCGACGGACAGCTTTGGCTGCGTCAGCTGTGGCAGAATCGTTGTCGGTGCCGGAAGAGAGATGAGAATCTCCAAGAGCAGAAGTGCCATTCTGTGCAAGTGCTTCTGCCGTGGCGGGATCGACGGGTTTGACGACTTTGCCGGGGAAGACCTTCGGGTTTTCAACGGCCTGCTGTGCGGTGGATTCCGCATGCCCCGATGCAAAAAGCGCTGCAGCACGGCCTGCTTCGATTGCTTCTTTGGTAACGTTGTCGGCGAGATCGTGAACGTGCAGGACATTGCCGCAGGCGAAGATTCCGGGAATGGAAGTCTCGTGGCAATCCGAGGAGAATGGTCCGCCGGTCTTCGGGTTAATGGAGATGCCGGCCTTCCTGGACAGTTCGTTCTCGGGAATCAGACCACAGGAGAGAAGGAGTGTGTCGCACTCGATCTCACGTTCGGTACCGGGAATTGGCGTATATTTGTCATCGACTTCAGACACGGTGATGCCGGTGAGACGGCTTTTGCCGTGGATCGCGGTAACAGTCTGACGAAGATAGAGCGGAATACCATAGTCCTGCAGACACTGCGTGATGTTTCGGGCCAGTCCTCCGGGCTGGGGCGCGATCTCGATGCAGGCGAGCACCTCGGCGCCCTCGAGCACCATGCGGCGTGCCATAATGAGTCCGATATCGCCTGAGCCAAGGATGACGACCTTTCTTCCGACCATATAGCCGTCGATGTTCACGTAGTGCTGAGCAAGGCCTGCGGTCATGACACCGGCGGGACGTGTGCCGGGGATCGCCAGTGCGCCCCGGGCTTTCTCGCGGCAGCCCATTGCCAGGATGACGGCCTTTGCTGTGATCTCGAAATAGCCGTCTTTATTGTTCATGGCGTAGATGGTATTGATGTGCTTCCATTCGAAGTCTTTCGTTTCGGAATTGTACACTTCTTTCTTTGTTTCGATGTCTGCGACGAAAGTGTCAAGAAGGATATCGAGAGGAGAGACGCCGTCCGGATCTTGTGATTTTATGCGTTCTAACGTTTCCAGCAGTTCCAGATAAGCACGGTGGGCGTACTCCGGACCGGTAAGCTCTTCACCGAAGTGGGCAAGTCCGAAACCGTTGTGGATGCACTGATTGAGGATTCCACCGAGCTTCGTGTCGCGCTCGATCAGAAGAACCGAACGGGAACCGTTATCCAGAGCACTCTTGGCAGCGGCGAGTCCTGCAGGACCACCGCCGATGACAACTATATCGTAGTTTCTCATACGTCCACCTCCTTATCCGCAGAAGCGCAGGCTTTCGAAACATCGGCTTCGGAAGAAGTTTTTTCTTCTGGCGAAACGATGACAGAAGGATCTGCTTCTGCTTCGCGTCGGAAGAAGAGGTTCGAGCCGTTTCCGTCCTGGCGGAGGAGAAGGTGTATCTCACCTGGATCAAGTGGGAAGTCCTTCTCGGATAAGGCCCCCGAGAACATTTTTGCGTCCTCATCCGGAAGCTTCATGGAAGCAAGCATCGAGAGTTCTTCTTTCTGGTATGACAACAGCATCTCCACGATCCTCGGTCCGCAGAAACCTCCCTGACAGCGCCCCATGCCGGTGCCGACACGGCGCTTGACGCCATCGAGAGTATAAGGTGGGATCGGACTTCGAAGTGCATCCCTTATCTCACCCTCGGTCACTTCCTCGCAGCGGCAGACGATACGTCCGTATGCCGGGTCTCTTTTGACAAGGTCCTCACGCTGCGAGTTGTCCAGATCACGGAAATGCACTTTGCTTCTGGAGAGGCAATATGACTGATAATGCTCTCCGTTTGGTTCAATTACGTCTTTCTTCTCGAAGAGACACACGCCTCTTTGCTTCATGAGTTTGACGACGTACGGGCCGATGGCCGGACTGCTTGCCAGTCCCGGGGACTTGATCCCGGCTGCCTCGAAGATCCATTTCTTTCCTGGGATCTGCCGGATGATGAAGTCATCGGCATCGGAATTGGCACGGATACCGGAAAAATTCCTGACATTGTCGCGCCAGGAGATATTGCCCACGGAACGGGCAGCTTTTTCCTTGATTTCGGAAAGTTTCCCGGAAGTGGTCGAAGTATCCTCGATGTCATCGTTCAGGACCTCGGAGGTCGGTCCGCAGATCAGATTGCCGTGTACGGTAGGTGAGACCAGAACACCTTTTCCTTTCTCACTCGGACACTGGAAGATCACGTGGCTGACCTTGTTGCCTTCACATTTGTCGAGAAGATAGTATTCTCCGCGGGTCGGAACGATACGGAAATCCGGCGTGGCTATGAGCTCGTGGACCGTGTCGGCATGAATGCCGCAGGCGAGGATGATGACGTTGGTTTCAAAGGTCTCAATTGTGGTCTCGATCGTATAGCGGCCGGAACGGGTGGGATCTTCGTTTTCGCGGATGGCTGTAACCTCTGTGTTCAGGAAGAGATCACCTCCGTCTCTTACGAACACTTCGGCCTGCGCGAGAGCCAGTTCCCAAGGGTTCACGATACCGGCAGAAGGCGCATACAGCGCAGCGACCGCCTCTTCGGATACACCGGGTTCCATCGCGCGGAGTTCATCCTGATTGAGAATACGTATATCAGGGACACCGTTCTTGATGCCGCGATCCAGAAGCTCGGAGAGAAGTGCTTCTTCCTCCTCAGAGAAAGCCAGGACAAGGGAACCGCAGCGACGAAAAGGAACATCAAGTCTATTGCAAAGTCTCTCGCAGAGACGGTTGCCCTCGACATTGAGCTTGGCCATGAGGGTTCCCGGTTTCGGGTCATAGCCTGCGTGGATGATGGCGCTGTTGGCCCGGGTCGCGCCCATGGCTATGTCGTTGTTCTTGTCGAGAAGAACGACGGAAACATCGTAAGGAACGAGGTTGTAGGCGATCGATGTGCCTACGATCCCGGCGCCGACGATGACGATATCGTATTTCTTCATAGGAACTCCTTCCCGGACAGGTTGCCTTCGTGGGAGAAGCACTGGTCCGAAAGTTTCATGTATTCATTTTACTACATCCGGAAGGGAGAGAGACGGTGTGAAGGAGAAAGTCGGCTGAAGTGAAAAGTTAAGTTCCACTTCAGAAGCAGGCTGACAAAAAGTGGCGTTTACTGTTACAAACGTCACTTTTTTGTCTGTCAGGGATTCAAAGATGAGGAAATTGCTGGTACAATAAAGCCATCTTCATAGGAATC
>JAFZLF010000054.1 GCA_017551625.1 Clostridiales bacterium
ATACCAGATAATCAAGCTTGGCAGCATAAAAGAGCTCCCAATCAAGGAAGGAGAACAGATCTCCAAACTACAAGTAGCCTGAATTAGATCAGGTAGAGGCATCAGGCTAGTGCCATTAAAGTTCTGATAGGTTCTATTTTTATCGGTGATTTATAAATCTCAACTACCAAGTTGAAAATAGCCATCGAGCTAAGAAAGAGCAGATCGAGAAAGGAGCGGAACCATGAAGAAATTCGAGATCACGGCGGTACTGGAAGAAGCCTGCAGGCAGACACTCCTATGCCACATGTTCCTGAAGGCTGACCCGAACTGTTACAGTGCTTTTCCCATACGGGCAAACGAAGACCTGTTCCTCTATGCGGACGAGCAGGATTTCCGGCTGGACGGGTATGTAGTAAGAAGACTCAAGGATATCGTGGAGATCAACTCGAAGACCGATATCACGAACGACATCCTGGAGAGTGAAGGCGTGACGGCCCAGCTCGTGAAGCCCGACATCGATATCTCCTCGTGGGACAGCGTGCTCCGGTATCTGTCTCATGATAAGAGAAATGCGATCTTCGAGTCAGAGGACCGCAACAGCGGCAACGTCGACTATGTCATCGGGCGTATCGAGAAGACGGACGATCGCTATCTCTATGTACGCGGTTTCGACACGAACGGAAACTGGGATGAGAAGGCGACGCGGATCGCTTACTCTGAACTGGTGTCCATCTCTTTCGGTTCCAGATATGTGGAGATCTTCAGTAAATACCTGCCGCCCTGCCCGGTCGAGCGGGATATCTCGCTTCTGCCGCCGAAGACTTAAAAGATCGCAACTGCCGCCGAAGGCGTAACAGAGATCACAGCGCGGGAGAAGGCTTCTCCCGTTTGAATCAGGAGGAACAAATACTATGCATTATTCTTATCGTACCAGCGGGACCTGTGCCTCGAAGATCGACTTCGATATCAACGACGGAGTGGTCTCCGATATCGTTTTCACGAACGGCTGTAACGGCAACCTCAAGGCCATCAGCAAGCTCGTCGACGGCTGGACGGCCGACGACATCGCGGGTAAACTTCTCGGAAACACCTGCGGTTTTAAGAACACGTCCTGCGCAGACCAGCTCGCGAAGGCCGTACTCGAGGCCAAGGAAAAAGAAGCCGGCGGCTGATCTTTCTGCCCGCGCGATCAGAAACACTGTAGAAACGCACTATCAGATCTTTACTTCCCACAGAAGCGATACCGGCACACGCCTGTACCACGGCTGCTTATTCTTTATGCCCAGAAGTCCGTTCTTTCCGCTGCGGACCAGAAGCTCCAGCTCGTCCTCCGAGATCCCTCCGGCACTGAAAGCCGCTTTCTGCGCGATAAAGGACGCGTGGGACGAAGGCCTGCCTTTCCATTTCCCCGACATCATGGCGAAATACCGGTAGTAGGCTCGCGCGCGCTTGTTGATATTCTCATCGTTCATCGCGCGCCTCCACAGCCGGGTGTAGATGAGACGGAGCGCGATCAGAAGGAGCAGCAGGATCAGTACGGCAGAGATGATCCGCGCCGTCAAAGAGGAGAAAAGCCCGGATAAGCCGCCGGATCCATCGTCGGTGCTGCCGGCTCCCTTATCTTCTTCCTTATTCGTATCGGACGCATCCTTCGTCGGGCGCGGTGTGGACGTCGCGCCGTCCGGGTCTTGGGTGACCACAGGAGTCGGAGTGGTAAGTGCTGCGGTCCCGTTCTGATCCGAGCTCTTATGATCCGGGATCTCCTTCTTTTCGATCCCCTGCTTTTCCATCAGGGCGTTGACATCAAAGTATCCCGCAGCCGTCGCATTTCCGGGCGTCGCATCGCCCATGATCCAGCCGTACTTTAAATCGAAAAACTCGAACCAGGCATGGGCGTCCGTGGAGTAGACTTCTGTCAGATTATCGCCCTGAATATTGTCGACCATATAGCCGGTACAGTAACGGGCAGGGACTCCCAGCATGCGGAGAAGCACGACGGCCGTCGAGGCATAGTGCACACAGAAACCGCTTTTCGCCTCCGTCATGAACCACACCACGAAGTCCTTATTCTCCGGGGGGAACTCCGTGTGTGAATCGTACGGGTGGAGCCGGCTGACGTAGTCGGTCACGGCGCGGACGATCTCGTACTCCGACATGTCCAGTTCTCCGTTCATCTGCTTGATAAACCATTCCGGAAGCATGCCGCTGTCCAGTATCGCATCGACCGTCTCTTTCGGAAGCTCCAGACAGTCGTCCGTCACATAGTTCAGATATTGGGGCGTCCAGAGATCCGGATACCGTTCGACCGGCAGATCCGAGACGGCGTACGAATATTCCCACGCCCCTGTGGCCGGCACCTGCATCTTGACGTTGTAGTAATCGGTCACATTGATACGTGAAGAAATATCAGAGGAGACACCGTATCCGTCCATGTAAAGCGGAATGTAGTTGATATCCGCCGTAAGTCTGCAGTTGATCCGGACGATGTAGTCCGCTTCGGCACCCCAGAGCTTGTGACTGCCGGTAAGGTAGACCTTATCGTAGTCCGGTTCGTAGTAGGAGACATTCCAGGACTGCCCCGCATACTCGTCCATCGATGTGCTCTTGAGGTATAGGTAGGGGCTGGAAGATACCGGCAGCGCATACCGGTTTTCCGTTCTCCGGACACTCATCACTGCGAAATTAGGCGGATCGAAGTTTCCTGCCATGAGGAGATTTTCCGATCTCGTATTGGCTGCCGCCACGCCGCTGGCCACCGATTCCATGATCACGCTGCCCATGTAGGATTTCGTGGACTTTTCGACAAATTCATTTGAGCCCGGGAGTTTGGTCACTCCCTGCGCGATATCCTGGACAGTCTTCGACTGACTGGTCTTGGTAATGATCGACCGGATCGTGGACATCTGCTTCGCCGCGAGTTCCTGCTTATCGTAGGTCTTCTTCGGGAAAACAACTCCCACCAGCATCACCAGGATCAGGGCCGGCACCATCATGCACAGGAGCCTCTTCTCACTGGTCCTTCTGTCGGATCTCTTGGCGTTCTGGAACAGGCACAGCAGGATCACTCCGAAGAGCGCCATCTCACACCAGACCTGTCCCGGGAACATGTAGTTGAGCGCGACCGAACAGATGAAGAACGGCACATAGGTAAGCAGCGAGAAAATCACATTCTTTCTTCTCGTGATCACCCAAGTCGTGACCATGACCGGGAAAAGGTTCATCATGACCATGAGCATCGTGAGCGCAAATTCCACATTCTTCTGCCGCTCGAAGTCCATATCCAGATTCCGGAAGGAGTAACGCTTGAGGTTATACATCACGTGTTCAAAGCCGGATGCGGTGTCCATCATGTCCATATAGACCAGCAGCGCGATCAGAAGCGGTGTTGCCAGGATCAGAACCGGAGAGAGCCATCTTATCTTTTCGGTCTTGATATGGATAAAGGTAGCCAGTAGCGAGAGAAGCGCGATCACGACGATGAAGAACGACGTCTCGATCTCGAGTTCATAGGTGCTGGTCAGCATGCAGGTAAAGCCCACACTCAGAAATGTGGACAGAAGTGTCGAAAGCAGATATGTCATCGGGCCCGGAGAAGTCTTCACGGCCCGGATCGTCTCAATCCTTCTTCGCATCGGCCGTCTCCTTCGGGATCCTCATGCTGAGGATACGCAGTATCGCCGTGTCCAGATCGCGCTGGGACTGGATGTCGAAGCCGATCTCCCGCTTCATGGGGGGCAGTACACGGATCTTATGGGGGATATCTCTCGACAGGAAATAGTTCGAAGTGAAGAGCACTTCTCCCATCTTCCTGTCAAAGGTGTCGCGGTCCTCGGCGAGTGTCAGGAATACGCGCGCATGACCATAGCACTCTTCCTGGGGTTCCTTGACCATGAGTGCGTCCTTCTTCGCCGAGGCTTTCCAGTGGATATTCTTGATCGGGTCGCCGGATACGTAATCTCTCACATCGTAGATCTCCGAGTACGGCGAGGTAGAGCGGCGCAGGGTCTTCGCCTTAAAGCCGTTCAACTGCGGTATGGCCTCCGGGATCTGCGGGACCGGATGGATCACGACCTCACAGGCTGCCTTATTCTTCGAGGGGAAACCGAACAATCCGAAAGGATCGTACACGCGGATCTTGTCGATCTCGTAGTGGTAGCTTCCGCAGTGATTCGTCCCGATCGGGATCTCCATGACCGCGCTCCCCTGTACAAAAGCTCTTTTCTTCGTTTTTACGCCGGTCATTTTCTCCGTGATCTGAAGATCCATCCGTACGAGTGAGAACGTCGCGATTTTCCTCGTCATTACGCTGATCTTCAGGATCGCTTCATCGCCGATCTTTATATTCTTCGGGCTCACCATGGCAAAGCGGCTCCCGCTCCGCGAAACCAGCGCGACGAAAAGCGCGATGGGCGGGATCAGCAGAAGGATCACCAGGCAGTACCAGGCCAGCCACATCTGATAGAACAGAAAGAAGACGACCGTACCGATCAGCGCAAGGATGTAGAGGAGCCAGTTCTTCGCCATCTTGACCTCTTCTCAGATCTTCGGCGCCGGGACGGACTTGACGATCTCGCGTACGACATCTGAAGCGCGTTTCTCGTTGACTTCTGCTTCCGGTGTCAGGAGAAGTCTGTGGCACATGACGGCCGGGAAGACCGCCTGCACGTCGGCCGGGATCACATAGTCTCTATGGAAAAGATACGCATACGCGCGGCTCATCGAGGCCAGCGCCAATGTGGCGCGCGGGCTCGCTCCGCGCTCGAGGTCCTTGTGGACACGGGTCTTGGCGACCAGCGCGATGATGTAGTCCAGGAGCGGTTCGCTTACGAATACGCGGCTGACTTCCGCCTGCATGATGTTTAGTTCCTGCGCGCTGCTGAGACAGCAGACGGCATTCATCGGGTTCTGTCCGTTCTTTCTCTGCTCGAGCATCGCTTTCTCATCGGAATTCGACGGATACCCCATGGAGATACGGATCACGAAACGGTCCATCTGCGAGTCCGGAAGAAGCGACGTACCCGACGCGCCGGACGGGTTCTGTGTCGCAAATACGGTAAAAGGCTTCGGCAGCGGATAGGTGTTGCCGTCCACGGTGACCTGTCCTTCCTCCATCGCCTCGAGGAGCGCGGACTGTGTTCTCGAGGAAGCGCGGTTCAGCTCGTCGGCCAGAAAGAGGTTATGGAAGATCGAACCGGGCTGGTATTTCATGGTCTGCGATTGCTTGTCGAAGACGGAAAAGCCCGTGATATCCGACGGCAGTACGTCCGGCGTAAACTGCACACGGCCGTAGTCGAGGCCCAGTGTCCTCGAGAAGGCCAGGGCCATAGTGGTTTTGCCGACGCCGGGGACGTCCTCGATCAGGACATGGCCTCCGGAGAGGATCCCGGCCAGCGCCTGCAGGATCACGTAATCCTTACCGCAGATGACCTTCTTGACTTCCGAAATGATCGCATTGGTTTTCTCACTCATGTTTTGTTCCTCTACTTACTTCTATTCTCTTCTATTTTTCTCGTTTTCTCGTTATCGTTTCCCGGAACCGCTCCCGGACTTATCTTCTTCGTTTCCCGGAACCGCTCCCGGTCTTTTTCCTATCCGCGCATCGAGAAGTACGCCTTGCCGTTTTCCATATCGATGCCCTTATACTCCGCGAGTTCGCTTACCGTAACGAGCGTGTACCCCGCCTCGATGAGCGCCGGGACGACATACTCGACCGCATCCGCCGTCGTCTCATAGAGGTCATGCATCAGGATGATGTCCCCGTCTCTGACGTTATTGAGGATCTCGTTGATGACGTGGTTGCTGTCTCTGTATTTCCAGTCATTCGTGTCCACCGACCAGATGATCATGGGCATGCCCACATTCGCCGAGACAGTGGAGTTGTACGAGCCGCCGACCGGACGCATGACGCGGGGGCAGACGCCCGTCAGGTTATAGACGGCGTCGGCGCAGTCCCAGATCTGCCGGGAAACGGCATCGCCGGAGATCCTGGTTAGTGTCGTGTGGTTCCACGTGTGGTCTGCGATCTCGCAGCCGAGGTTCGTCGCGCGGATGAGGCACTCCGAGTAGTTGGCGATACGGTTGCCGACCACGAAGAATGTCGCGTGCGCGCCGTAGGGCTCGAGCGCATCGAGGATACGCATCGTGACCGGCGTGTACGGACCGTCGTCAAAGGTCAGCGCCACGATCTTCTCGGGGACGATCTTCTCGACGCGCGTGTCGATCCCGTATTCCGCCATCTTCTCGTCAAAGGCGGGATCCTTCAGGATCTCGCTGAGGACGCGCGTCCTCGTGATGCCGTTACTCATGCCGATGAGGTAGGCCTTGATCCTGCTTTCTTCCGGTGTGTATCCGTAGAACACTTCAAATACAGTGTTGAGGAAGTCTTCGTCGGATTCGAGCAGCGCCTGGCTCTCAGGTGTCGAGAGCATCTGCGTGATGACCTCTCTCACCCGTCCCGGATCTTCGAGAGTCTCCTTCACACCGGCGTTCAGGTCTTCCGCCGTCGGTTTCTGCCCGGCAAATCTCGTATACATACGTGTGAGGAAACTCGTCAGTTCGTAGTTGTTGTCACGCGGCTCGGTCAGTTCCACTGTTCCTGCGAGGATCTGAAGATCCGAGCATTTCCTCTGGAAAAGCGCTGTTTCGCTGATCTTTTTTACGACATAGCTCATCGACATGCCGTTTTCGAGGGCTTCCTGATAGAGTGCTTCGTCCTCTGCGGTGATCTCCTGTCCGACCATGGTGCGGTAGATCAGGGAGACTTTCTCTTCGTCTGACATCGTTCTTCCGCCGATCGTCCCGGTCTTTGCGACATCGTCGATCGCCTGCGCGACCTCCTGTCCGTCCATGAAGCGCCGGCACCACTCATCGCACTCCTCGTTCGTGGCCGGTCTTCCATAGGTAAAACCGCTCAGCATGTCGTAGACATATTTCGTCAGCTCCGGTTCCTGATCGCGGGGCGAGAGCTCCGTCAGCCCCTCGGGCTTGACGACGTAACGCCCGCAGATCCCGAAATATTCCGGTGTCACGGACAGGTCAAAGAGCACGCGGCGGATACTCACGCCGTGCGCCATGTAGTCGAGATATTGGCTCTTCTGCTGCGGGTCCAGTGCTTTTTCCGTCATGAGAAGACTGAGGGAATCGAGGAGCGCCTCTCCTTCTTGAAGGCTTCCATCCTCGCCGATAAACAGCTGCGGGGATCCGATCAGCATGTCGATCATGCTCGTCGCCGATATATTTCCGGAGGAGAGATTCCTGTACCAGAAGGCGAAGATCTCGTCATCGGCCTTCGTGTGGGCCAGCAGCTCGTAAGTCCTGTCGATGAAGTCCGCGGTCGGGTCCGTCTTCGCCCGCACCCGCGACGGGATCACACACGAAGTAAGAAGGACCGCCGCGGTCAGAATCATGCCGGACAGCCGCATGGCGAAGCGCGCTGCTATATTCTTGTGTTTCTTCATTCTTGTTCCCTCTTACACATACCTGATCCCACATTTTCAAGTATATACGAAAGGCGTGACAATAAAGTGACATATATGCAATTTTCTGGTTACGCCCTGATTCATCACCACACTGCTCAGTCTCCAAACGGTCTCTTTTCGAAGAAAAAGGAGACCAAAAGGAGACTGAGTCTCCAAGCTGTCTCTTTTCGAAGCAAAAGGAGACCCAAAGGAGACTGGGTCTCCAAGTTGTCTCTTTTCGAAGCAAAAGGAGACCCAAAGGAGACTGAGTCTCCAAGCTGTCTCTTTTCGAAGCAAAAGGAGACCCAAAGGAGACTGGGACTAATATCAACTGGGCAGAACCTCTTGTCCCGTATAAAAAGAGCGAGGGCTGGGAAACACATAAACCAGCCCTCGCGTTATGAGCGATTTCCGATGACGGAAATTCTGATCCAATCCACGCTCGTTATTTACCTATCGCTAACACTATATTCCCATTTCGCATGTTATACAAACCAGAATCGTTCCGATTAGTATAACAATCTTTCGCGAAATGCACTTTCTCATTTTCCACGCACTGCTCACTGTCACGATTATTTTACTTTTGCACCTGAAAATGGTACTCTTTTTTTTGAGAATACATCGATACCGGAGGTGCTTATGAAACGCGCGATCGCAGTACTCCTTTCCATGACCATGGTCCTCGCACTGGCAGGATGCTCTAAAGAGGAAGAGACAACCAAGAAGAAGAAATCGAAGAAAACGACGAAGACCGAGGACACTGAGGATCCTGACGATACCGATCCGTCCGAGAGCACAGACGAGACGGATCCGACAGACGATACCGATCCCACCGATACCTCTGAAACGGCCGACTCCTCGACGTCCGGCACCACCTCTTCCGGTGATCCCTTCAACATGGATCTTCCGGCGCTCACGCACGACCTGCAGCTTCTGACATTTAAAAACGATCCGGTCGAACATTACTATGGCGAGCTCGGCGCTAATGACGAGATCTACCAGGCCATGTATTCCCTTGATGTCTATTCCGTCGAGGATGCAGGCTTTACCGCACTGAACGATTATCTGGATCAGGTCAATTCCGGCTATGAATCCCGTCTGGCCGGTCTTTATGAAAGCTCTCTCGATACGCTGAGCGATCTTGTCGCGGATGCGGATCCGGATGCATACTGGGGCGAGACCCTGTACAACTATTCGCTTTATAAGATCTACCGTACAGACAGCAAGGTCAGCTCCTTCTATACGGTGGACTACGCCTCTTCTTCCGACGCCGAAGGCAGTATCGTCTATCACAACTTGGATTCCAAGACCGCAGAAGTGATCACCTTTGACGACGTCGTATTCGACAGAAGTGCTTTTGCCGAAGTACTCAACGAATACATCCTTCCCTCTGACCCTGATGATTACAGCGAAAGAATCGAGGAACGGAATTCCACGCTCACGTCCCTGATCGAGATGGTGAAAAGCGGAAGCGACATATCGTTTCTCATGACGCAGAACACGATCATCCTGTTCCAGGAAGGGCCTTCTGCCGGCGAGGTCATGACCTACTCCTTCTCAATCCCGGTCCTGCACCTCGGCGGATGCGTCGACCTTTCCTACTTTACCTCCACCCCGGCATATTACTGCCTGACCGCGGATGACAACGATGAGATCTACTGGGATTTCGATGAGGACGGCTCCCTCGACATCGTCACCGTCACCGGGTTGATGGACGGCTATGATTTCGATCTCGAGATCTCCTATAATGGAAATATCTCTCCCAGTGGCGATTTCAACTTCGATTTCGAAGAAGCGTACGGAGTCTGCTGGACGACCATGGTCCACACCGATTCCGGCTATTATCTATACGTCGAGCTGATGGTGGAAGATCCGGTCAACCCCACTCTCATCTACCACCTCGAAAATGGTGTGTTCGAATACGTCGACTACACCAACGAGATCGCCTGGACCCCCTACAACCCGGTAAATATGCGCATCTTGAAGCGCTCCGACCTCATCGGTACCGGCAGTTACTCCGTCGAGTGCACGTTGATCGGCACAAATGGTGTCCCTGAGCCTACCTCTTCCTTCTACGCCAAAAGCGCTGTCGTCGCGGCGGCAAAGGAGATGACGCTGGGTGTCTTCGACGAAAACGGCACTCCGACAGACAAGACGGTCACTCTCACCGAGGGTACGGTCGTCCGGATGCTCGGTGTCGATACCGAAAAGAATCTGGCATACTTCACGACGCTCAATAAGGATGAATCGAAGAACCAGGAATTCCAGATGATCGTATATAAACTGGATTACGATGACTACGATGTCTACTATGACGGCGACGGCGGATACCACCTGTTCGTCGGCCAGCACTACTACGATTGATGGCCTGTGACGGATCGGGTAACGGATCGGGTAACGAATCGGGTGACGAATCGAGCGCGCATCTGTCATCGGAATCGTCACAGGAATCGTCAACAGCAGGCATTATTCCATCATCCAAGGCAAAAAGAAGGGGCTGTGGATCGCGAGGATCACAGCCCCCTTATGATACGTACCGATCCGTTACCGGATCCGTTTTTTCGATGAACTTACGCGTCCATGACTTCCCATGTGCTGACGAACTGGCTGACATAGTCGCCGAACAGCTTGATGGTATCCGCTGCATGGGACTCATCCATCATCTCTTTCTGGTAATCCGAGAAAGATACACCGTCTCTGGACTTCGTTCCATCGGAGAATGTACTTGCGCTCAGGGTCACGACCTCGACGTGGTCATCAGTGAGCTTGATGGTGAACTCATACTTGATGCTCGATCCGACACCGGCATTGACAAGTGCGTCGTAACCGGCGATCGTGCAAGGCGTATACTTATCCGTATTGCCCACGCGGTTCTCCCACATCATACTGCCCGAGCTCAGGATGTCGGTCTTCATCGTGTAGGCGAGATCATCATCGTTGAAGTTGACGCGGGCGACCGGATAGCCCTGCGATGTACCCAGGTCGAAATCAAAATCCCCACCGGCAACTGTGCCTCTCTGCGGGATGAGGATATTATGTGTATAGAGCTCGAATCTCTCATCATCGGTATAAAGAGCGTCCGGATCGTACTGCGTGTAATTGACGGAATTCATGATCGACATACAGAAATCCACGAAGTCCTGCTATCCGTTATCTGCTGTCACATGCTCATAGGTATCGCTCTCAGTATAAGAGAAGCCGATGTCTGCCTCAGCAAATGTATAGAGTTGGATGTGATAGATCTCTACGTTCTTGATCGCTTCGTCATCGGACTTATAGGTGAAGGAATCTTCCGAGTATGTCGAGAAATAATTCTCTGCATCATTCTGACGGATCGTGAAACCGTTCAGAACCGGGATCTCATACTCCATCGTGATGTCATACGGTTCATGGCGAAGAGTGTGCTTCTCTGTCTCGGTGAAAGCCAGAATGTTACCGCTCTGCGCCGCCGTCGTCTCCGTCGGGGTATCCGATTCGGAAGTATCGGTATTCTCGGCGGATGTATCCTTCGTATCCTCGGTGTCCTTCGTATCCTTCGTCTCGTCCGGATCCTCAGTATCCTCTGTCTCTTCAGACTTCGTCTTCTTCGTCTTTTCTGTTTCCTCTTCTTTCTTACTGCAGCCGGCGACTCCGAAGAGCATCGTCATGGCAAGCAGCGTCGCAATCAGTTTTTTCATGTGTTTCTACCTCCTCAACTAAACTGACGTCGAAATCATATCACGATAATTTTAGATTTCAATCACACAAAAGTACCATATCCGCTCACCTCAAGTGAAGACAAATTACGGTTCCGAGGGTCGCAAGAGGAATCTCATACGGCTCCCATCTGCACCCAAAACGTGTTAACATATGAAAGAGATCAGTTGGGAAAGATATCCACATAGAAGCGGGAAGGAAAAATCCGATCATGGACTACGAACTTCTGAAGGAAATCTATGACATCGAGGATTTCGTCGGATACGCAGATGAAGAGATCGCCGAGATGGCGGAGGGTTTTGATTCCGTACCGGCCGCGCTTTCCGAGTTCTGGAAGACCTGTGGAAACACAAGCGGACTTTTCAGAGAGAGTAACGATCCCTGGCTCACCCTCGAGTATCGGAGAAAGTGGTCCTGGATGAAGAAAGAACCCCGCGATTACTTCTATCTTCTTAACGAGAATCAGGGCGTGTACCAGGTCGCGATACGAAGAGAAGATATGGCCAAGGATGACCCGCCGGTCTATGTGGTCGAGAGTGGCCGTGACGGAGCGGTAAACGAGGTCGGGCAGGCCGCCCCGGGCGTCAGTGCTTTTGTCATGGGCATGATGCTCTACGAGGCGTGTCTCGGACACTTCGGGTATCCGCGCGAAGACATCATCTGGTACGAGCCGGAGGACATCGGGAAAATCGAAACTCTGCTTAAGAAATACCCGTACAGCGTGGCGAACTGGTATTCCGAGCGGATCGACCTCTATACGGTAACGGGCGAAGAACTGCTGTTCATCATGAAGGGCGACTCGCCAAGCGGGACTTACTCGGCGAAGACGAAAGAAAGCTACGACCGCATCGATGGTCTGATCGGCGAGATCGGTGAGATGTGAGCCTGCGCGAATCATGTTTCGCGGCATTCCCGGCGCCCCGGTCGAGCATAGTAAACAAGGAGCATAAAGAATATGAAACTGTATAGACCCATAGGCACAAAAGAGCTGGAGCTGATTGAAAAGAGCGGATACAAGGCCTTCCCGCCGAGGCTTCCGGATCAGCCGATCTTCTATCCGGTGATGAATGTCGAGTACGCGACCGAGATCGCGCAGAACTGGAACGTGAAGTACAACGAGGATCACAAGGGATACGTGACCGAGTTTGAAGTCGATGACGAGTGGATCCGCCGTTACGACGTGCATATCGTCGGCGCCTCGCACCACGCCGAGCTCTGGATCCCGGCCGAAGAACTTCCGGAGTTTAATCAGCACATCATCGGGACGATCCGGGTGATTCGGACATTTTCGTGAGCGCCGTATTCTTCGTAAGAAGCACTGGCGCCCATCGTTTGCGCTGAACCGGGATACATAATTAGAGAGCAGGATACATAATTAGAGAGGACAATTGTATGGAAAACGACGGCAGATTTGAACTGAAGGTAAGCCCGGTCGAGATGTGCAGGATCGACTACAACAGATCGATGGAGGAGCTCTTCTCTTTCTACGACGAGCAGAACAAGAAGATCAAGGAAGGGGCAAAAGAGTATCTGACTGGCGAGTTCATGCAGCTCGGATACGCCCTCGATTTTATCGACTTCGTGAAGCGGATCTTCAACGTCACTTTTGATTTCGATGAAGCGGTGATCCCGTATCTCGATAAGGTGCTCGGCACTTTGCGGGGAGCCATCGTAGAAAAGAAGATCAACCGTGAGGCGGCGCAGGATATCGCCAAGAAAGCGACCGGATTCTTCAGCGTGGTCGTCTGGAAAAACCTCGGCGGCGGATTTATCAGCTCGAATATCGGCTACGGTGTAAATGTCAAGGGCATCAACGCTTTCGTATACGGGAGGATCGTCAGAAATCTTTCCGGTGAGCCGGGTGCGGACATGGCGGCGCTCTACGAATCCCTGAAAGATACGTCCAAAGTCCGTCTCGGCGATAAGGACATCCAGGTTCCGCTTACGCTCACGGACGAGACCTACAACCAGGTAAAAGCACTGTGCGCCGAGGGTGACACGTTCGCGGATGCAGGGAAATATGAGGAGGCCCTCGTGAAATACAACGAAGCGATGGACCTTCTTCCGGAGCCGAAGACCCACTGGGATGCGTACTTCTGGATCGTTGTCGCCAGAGGGGATGCGTACTTCTTCATGCAGGACTTTAAAAAGATGCTCCCGGAATTTCTTCTCGCGATCCGGTGCGATGCCGGTCCCGGCAATCCTTTTGTGAACCTCCGCCTCGGCGAAGCGTACTACGAAAACGGCGATACCGAGAAGGCACGCGTCTATTTCAAGATCGCTTTCGAGCAGGATGCGACGATATTCGACGAAGAAGAGGACCACAAGTACCGCGACTGGTTCAAGCAATAAAATACTTAATCCAGAGAATAGTTCAGTCTCCTTTTTGTCTCCTTTTGCATAAAAAGTAGACCATTTGGAGACTGGGTCTCCTTTTTGTCTCCTTTTGCTCGAAAAGTAGACCATTGGGAGACTGGGTCTCCTTTTTGTCTCCTTTTGCTTTGAAAAGAGACAGCTTGGAGACTAAGATTTCTTCTGAGAAGCCGCGGATCATCGATTTCAAGAGGAAAAAGAATATCCCTTCCGAGCCTCCGAAGGTCAGCTCGAGAAGGGATATTCTTTTTTACTCTGAAAAGATGTCGCGAATCAGAACGACAGCTGTGTGACTCGAAGCACACCATCGATCGCACGAAGCTCACCGAGTACTTCCTCGCTCAGCGCTTCGCTTACCGCCAGGAAGGACTGGGCCTTTGTGGAGCCTGGTTTTACGCCCCAGTGCATCGCGTTGATGTTGATGTTGTGATCGCCGATCTTGGTTGCGATCTTACCGATGATGCCCGGCTTGTCTTCGTTCTGCATCGCTACAACGATCGGGGCCAGCGCGAAGTCTGCCTGATAGCCGAAGAAGCTGACGAGCACTTCTGTATCTTCACCGACGATCGTACCGGAAACAGAGAGCTCACGGCCTTCCTCGGTTACAAAGTTCACGACGATCATGCTGCTGTAGCGCTCGCATGCCGCACTCTTACTCTCGACGACCTCGATACCGTGGGCCTCGACACCCTGGCGTACGTTCACGAAGCTTACTCGTCCGTCGGAATGTGCAGAGAGGAAGCCCTTCAGAACAGAGAGTGTCAAGATGCCTGTCTCCTGCTCGGCAAGTGCGCCTCGGAATTCGACCTCGATCTTCTTGACCGGAACAGTCTCGGCCTGGTAGTAGATCCCGCCGAGCTTCTCAGCGAGATCCGCATACGGACGGATGGCCGCCATATCTCCGCCGAAAGCAGGCATGTTGATCGCCGCGACCAGTTCCCCGCGCAGTGCTTTTGCCACGAGAGAAGTAACGGCAGAACCGACGTTGTGGTTCGCTTCCTGAGTCGAAGCGCCGAGGTGAGGTGTCACGACGCAGTTCGGCAGTGTCAGAAGCGGGTTCTCATAGTGCTGCTCGCCCGGCGCCTTATCGTAAGAAGGCTCCTTGTCGAAGACGTCGATCGCAGCGGCCGCGACCTGACCGGACTTCAGTGCCTCATAGAGCGCGGCCTCATTGACGAGACCACCACGGGCGGCGTTGACGATACGGACGCCCTTCTTGCACTTGGCCAGTTCTTCTGCGCCGACCATGCCGACAGTTTCCTTATTCTTCGGTGTATGGAATGTGATGAGATCCGCAACAGCGAGGAGATCCTCGAGCTTCGCGCAGCGCTTGACGCCAACGGTGTCGAACTTCTCCTGCGGAACATACGGATCATATGCGACGACAGTCATACCGATGCCCTTGAGCTTTCTGGATACGATGGAACCGATGCGGCCGAGACCGATGACACCGGCGGTCTTGCCCTCGAGCTCATTACCGATCATCTGGGCACGGCGGAAATCGTCGTTATGCGCTGCCTCGTTGGCGTGGCAGAGATTTCTGAAGATGGAGAATGCATGCGCGACAGCGAGTTCACCGGCGGCCATGATGTTGGCTTCCGGAGTATTGACCGCGATGATGCCCTTCTCGGTGCAGGCGGCCACGTCGATGTTGTCGATACCGTTACCGGCACGGCCGACGACCTTCAGGTTCTTCGCATTGGCAAGGAGGTCACGGTTGACCTGTGTGACGGAACGGACGATGAGCGCATCGTAATCACCGATGAAGCCCTTGATCTCGTCCTGGGAGCAGCCCAGACGCTCATCTACTTCGAAACCCTCATCTCTGAGATACTGGATGGCATCTGCCGCGATCTTTTCTGCAACTAAAATCTTCATGTTTGTGTTCCTCCCTATTTACTTTCACGTGGAGTACCTCTTTGCATCCACGCGCTCAATTTTTTCGGATCGAATCTGATTTTCTGATCGGAACCGTTTTCCCGGATTCCGGATCTTATGCGTTCTGCGCTTTTAACTCTGCGACGACTTCGTCGAGATTTTCCAGCATCTCTTTGATCTCATCGACGGTGATGTCCGCCATATGAGCGATGCGGAATGTAGTCTCCTTCAGTGCGCCGTAGCCGCCGGAGAGGAGATATCCTCTCTCGCCCATCTTCTTGTTGATTTCAGAAAACGGGATGCCCAGCGTATTCTTGATACAGGTTACCGTGACGGACAGGTTATCCGGATCGGAGTATAGCTCTGCGTTCTTTCTCGCCCAGTCACGAACGAGCTCAGCCATCTCGCAGTGTCTCTTATAACGGTTCTCGACGCCCTCGGCGAGGATGCAGTCGAGCTGGTAGTCCAGCGCGAACATGTGGGACTCGGACGGAGTCGACGGATACTGGAACGGCTTCTCGTGCACGAACTTCGCAAGCTCGACATAGTCGAAGTAGAGGCCGCGGTTCGGTATCGTCTTCGCCTTTTCGAGCGCACGGTCGGAAACCGAAGCGATACTCATTCCCGGAGGAAGACCGAGACACTTCTGTGTGGAAGTGATGCATACGTCGATGCCCCACTCGTCAACCGGGATAAAGTCACCGCCCATGGAACTTACCGTATCCACGCAGAGGATGACATCCGGATACTTCGCCTTCAGGACCTCATGGATCTTTCCGACAGGATTGTGGATACCTGTGGAGGTCTCGTTGTGTGTGATGGTGATCATGTCGTACTCGCCTGTGGAGAGTGCCTCGTCCACCATCTCAGGTGTCGTGATTTGTCCCAGTTCGGAACGGAAAATATCTGCCGGAACACCATTAGCGGTCGCCATCTTATACCAGCGCTCACCAAATGCTCCGATGGAGAAGATCGCTGCCTTTTTCGCAGTGAAACATCGTACGGCACCTTCCATCAGACCGCTGCCTGATGAAGTGGACAGAATGATCGTATTCTTCGTACCCATGACCTTCTGCAGTTTCTCGGAGATCCCCTGCTGCAGAGCGGACGCATCTTTGGTACGGTGGCCGATCATCGGCGTAGCCATCTTTTCCAGAACTTCACTGCGGACTTCTGTCGGTCCGGGAATGAAAAGCTTCTTGTGCGTACTCATGTTAAACTCCTCCATGTAAACCTATAATTACATACCGTACTATTGTAGTCGCAATTCACCGATTTTTCTAGTCAAAAAGCACTGTCATTTTGATTTTCGGCATTTTTACAACAAGCGCCCGTTTTCGGGCGTCTTTTCGTACATTTGAGACAGCAAAGTGACAGACGGAATCGGCAAATGATTTTCGCTCTGAAGCTGACGGTGCCGGAGGGCGGACGATGTACCCTGCCGGCGCGGTATAGAAATCCGTCTGCCCCGCAAGAAGCAATCCCGCAGTTCCGCGTAAGATGCGATGGCCGCCCGCGATCACTCAGGCCACGGCGACAGTGCTTTTGCCAAAGAGGGAAAAATCATGTACATTGGTGGTAGCAACTACGTAAAGGAGGACCGTCCATGAAAGGTTTCACTATCTCGAATCTGATCATCCACATGCTCATGGTTCTCGCCGCCCTGTTTCTGGCGGTCGCGCCCTCCGGGGCCGCGCTGATCGGCTCGGTCCTCGTCGTGTTCCTGCCGTTTCTCGATGTACCGAACACCGCCGGCGCCCTGATGATCGCTATCTTCTTCGTCGCCTACGCGCTATTGTCCCTGATCTTCGGGATCGTCGATTTTCTCGTGATCTCGAAGCATCCGCGCGCCTACTTCGTCATCGAGCTGCTGCTGGCCCTGATCGGCGCCGCCGGCTGCACGATGGCGCTCATCTTCTATTACGAGATCACCAGTTTCCCAGTCCGGCTCCTAATCAGCCGCGGCATCGGCCCGATCCTGACCATGGCCGGCTGCTTCCTCTTCCTATGTCTACTGAATCTCGCGTTCACAGTGCTTTTCGCCGTGATTCCGCGAAAGAAGATCTCGCCTGTCCCGGTTGCCGGAACTTCCGGCGGACCCGGCCTCCCCGGAGCGCCTGTTTCTCCGACACCCATTGCCGCCGTTCCTTCGACTCCCCTGGTATCTGATTCTTCGGACACTACTTCACGCTGAATAATCCAACGAAAACAGAAAGGGACCGCCTCATTCCGAGACGGTCCCTCGCTCATTTCTCTCAGGGATCCGGGAAAACCGGACTTACCTTCCTTTAGCCACCCTTCGGCGGGAACATCGTCATCGGCGGGAGCTTGATCTGGTCACCGGACTTCGGCTTATAGGAAGAATCGAGATCGTTGTATGTGAGGATCGTCGTAACGTAAGGATCCTTCTCTCCGTCGATCTTCACGCCGTAAACGTGGTAGAAGAGATCCCACCATGTGCGGCAACCGCTCTTATCTGAGAAGGTGTACACACCGATCGGCGCATCGACATCCGGCTCGGTCACTTCCGGTTCAGTCGTCGATTCCGTAGTCGGATCGGAGCTGCCCGGGATCAGTCCGGAGATATCCGTGATGGAGACATCGCCTGTGGCCTTCGTATCCGAAGCATCGTCATCGCCGGCCGAGCAGGACTTCACGATCAGCACGATGATGATGATCAGGCAGATCACAGATACCACCGCAAGAACATACGGCAGATAGCTCATGCCCTCACCCTCGTTATCAAAGCCATCGTCGATCGTGTCGGGTCTTCTTCTGGAAGGATTGGTATTCGGACGGGCACCCGGACGGCCTCCCTGCTGCGGACGCTTCGGCACGCCGGGTACGGAACCCGGACGGACACCTGTCGGCGGAGCATAAGAAGGAGCCGGCTGGACTTCCTGTACGCCGCTACTTGCAGCAACCTCTGCGCCGGCCGAAGCCGTTCCGCCGAGATCGAAGAGATCTGCCACGGACGGCGGCGGATTGTTCATGTCATACTGTGGAGCAGCCTGCGACGGCTCTGCTCCCGCATACGGATCGTAGGCATCCTGCGCGCCCGAGACATCAGCTGGCGCGGCGTAGTCCGGTGTGGCGTAGTCGCCTGCCTGAGCCGGAGCTTCGTATGCGCCGGTTTCCTGATATGCTCCCGCGACAAAAGGACTGTCGCCGTAGCTTCCTGCGTCTGTTCCCGGTACTTGCGGGACTTCTGCTGCCGGTTCTTCATAGGCACCCGGTGTGACGAACGGGGAAACCGGTTCTGCCGCCGGCGCTACGAAACGGGATGCATCCGGCGTCACTTCGTCCTCATCTACGGAATAGGATCCACGTGCATAAACGCCCGTGTCCTCATAACCGACCGGTGTATCGCTGTTCGTCGGATACGTCGGCGGCACATAGGAAGGAGCCTCATATAGCGGCATATCCGGAACATCGTTCGCGGAGGCTACAGAAGTATTCGGCGCTTCCGCTGAAGCGAACGGGATCACAAACTCATCGCCGGACGGCGCATCCTGTGCGGCTCCGCTTGGGTCTGCGGAGTCAACTCCGGCATAGGCGCCCTGTGAATCATCCTTCTCTTCGGACGATTCCGCATCTCCGAAGAAAAGCGGTGTTTCATCAAATTCTTTTGGATCGTTGGAATACTCAGGATCATCGTTCATAGGCTTGTCCACCTCTTTCTCCGCTTCGAAAACAATCGGGGCATCCTCGTCTGTTTCCGCAACAGATCCCGAAGTCACGCCGGACGGCGCCTGCTCCGAAGTCTGTTCTGCTCCTTCCACAATCTTATTTGCGGCAGAAACTGCAGACGCAGCCCCACCGAAAACCTCATCTCCTATAAAGAGCGGCGCGCCTTCATTTACGGCGTCTGCTCCGCCCACTACAAAAGAACCGTCATCCGTACCATCTGCCGCAGGAGCTGCGGACTTCGGCACGATCTCTCGCGCTTCCGGGACCGCCGGGGCGCTACCGCTCTGCTCCGCCTGACTCTGCGCAAGCTGGGCGGCCTTGGCAAACGGATTATCTGCATTCTTCACGGCAACGAAGGGCTCATCCTTCTTCGGCGCAGCCGGAACCGCTTCCTGCGATGGCGCAACGAAAGGACTCTGTGGCGCTTCCGCGGCCACGGGTGATACCTCCTGCGACGCCTCCGCTCCCGCGATCTTCGCATCGAGTTCGGCTGCCGCCTTATCAAAACTGCTCACATATGGGAGGACCTTCGTCTGCCCGAGGTCTTCTTCCGCGGCCGCAGCAGCCTCCGGTACCGAGGGCACTGCCGGTGTCACCGGTACTGCCGGGACTGCAGCCGGCGCAGCACTTACAGCATTATTCTCTTTAGCATCCGTATTCATCAGTTCGGAGATGTCGCCGAAAGAGAGCGGCGGCTCCGGAACCTCAGCCTTGATCGCCGCTTCCACAGTAGAAGCCGTCGCGGCATTCTGTGCCGATGCGGCCGATGCGGCCGCGGCTGTCTCCGCGCCGAAAGAAGCGATCGCTTCTGCTGCAGAGCCGACTGGCGGCTGGATCATCGTCGCATCGAGCGACGGTCTCGGCTCGGCCTTCGGAGCTTCATCGCCAAACAGCATCGCATCCTGCGGAACCGGCGCTTCTTCCTTCTTCGGGGAGTCCATCGGTATCGGCGGCGCGACGTTATAGGCATCGTCCTCGTCTTCTTCCACGACTTTCTTCTTCTTTCTTCCGAATCCGAAGAATCCGCCGCGGTCGCTCGAGGTGATGTCCTCGACGAAAGAGATCATAAACTGCAGCGGCACGCCCGGAAGCTTCGCTGCGGCCTCAGTGATCACGACACTGGCGGCATCGCTCTGGTCTTCCGCGTCGTAAAGGATGCGCAGGAGCTCCTGCTGACCGAGCGCCTCGTAGACCTCGCGGTTGCAGAGGATGATGCAGTCATCGAGCTTGAGCTGTGCGATGTTGGAGCACAGGGCCGGCGCGGTCTTCGTCGCGCAGAAATTATAGAAATTGTCCACCTTCTGACGGGCGGTATTGATCGCATCGATGCGGATGTCCGTCGCCGTCATCGGATAGAGAGTATCGTCACGATAGAGGAATGCCAGTCCTTTTCCGATAGTGGAAGCAAAAGCCTCGCCGTCCTTAACCATCACTCCCGCGAAAAAAGGCGCGCGGGAATTGTCCTGCTGGATCTTCATCTTGCCGGTGATCGAGACCGCCGTATTTACCATCTCGCCGATGGAATCATCGAGTGAACGGCGTCCGGTCTTCAATTCTGTTCCGAGACGGCGGAGGATCGGCTCATAGGGAGGCAGGGCATTCGGATCCGTGTCCGGGAAAGACGGCGTCGAGAAAACGGAGAAGAAGAAACCGCGTTCTTCTTTGTCATTCGTCAGGTCTGCGGAACGGGCCACCGTCTTACTGGTGATGCGCCCGTCCATATAAAAGGCATCTGTCAGTTCTGCTGTCGGATAATATCTAGCGGTAAGTGTCGTCGCGAGACGAGTCTGCTTTGCCATAAAATAGCGCCTCCAAATTAGGGGTTTTCCCCCACTTCTTCTATTTGATTATATCATAATGTTTTTTCAAACAAGTATTAGGTGACAACTTTTTAATACAATTTGATGACAATTTCGAGACATCGTGATTGCAGTCATTCCGCGCATCCCGACATGTGGTCTTTTTCGTGCTTCCACTTGCAGGAGCTCTGTTTCACATTCGTTACGTGCGCCGAAGTTATACGGGATCTTTGACAGCTTCCGGCCAAGGCGTTTTCAGGAAGATCGATCGCCGGATCGGATGGGTCAGCCCTTCATCTGCGCGACATACTTGTCCATATCCTCAGAAAGCACAGCAAACGGGGCGCATCCCAGATCGAGATAGGCCTTCATGACATCGTCCTTCGTGCAGATCCCATCGAGTTCGGAGACGGCCTTGTCGAGGATCTGCGCCGTGAAGATATAGCCAAAGGCATATTCCAGGCCATAGCACTGCTCTCCCGTGACGCGTTTCCAGTATTCTTCCTGCACGTCCGCCGAATCCTGTCCGAAGTGGGCAAGGTATGTGTCGCAGTCCTCCCGCGTCCAGCCCTCATACTCCACGCCGATACTCAGTCTGGCCGGGATGAAGGAGGAAAACAGCAGCGATGCTTTCCACGCGTTCTCCGCCTGCTCCTGGTCAAAAGGCGCATAGTGGATCATCGTCCACTCGGCATACTGGGCCCAGCCCTCCGCGTAGGGCTCCGAGGTCGCGAACACCTGATACTTGCTCCACAGGTGCTCTGCCTGATACTGGTGCTGATACAGGTGTCCCGGATACATCTCGTGCGACACGAGCGTGAACATATCGTAGTTCGGCGCGTCGACCATTCCGCGGTTCACCCACACCGTATGCTTCGTATAGTTATCGATCGGAGACAGATAGTAGCTCGCCGGCTGCATCGACTCCGCAAACTCCACCGGCACATCGTAGATCGTCACTTCGTTGTCGCGGATCTCCGGGAAATGCTGCGCAGAGAAGCGTTTGCACCACTCGATCGCATCATCGATGCTCAGATCGCCGAAAGAGAAATAACTGCCGTTTTGCTTCCAGCGCGGGAGGTATTCGTCATAGAGCGCCGCGATCTCCTGTTCGAGGAGCTCCGTGCACTCAGAAACCGACATCTCAACTCCCGTTTTTTGATGGAAAAGCGCTTCATAGTAGGCTTTCCCGTCCGCTGTCTCAGCCAGATACGGACCGTCATTACACATGCCTTTCAGCTCCGTGAGCCTCTCGATCAGCATCTCCATCGTCGGGAAATACACTGTATCCAGGAGTTCCTGATTCCTCTTTTTATAGTCTTCTTTCTCCTGCTCAGACAGGTCAAGCGACTCGAGCCGGGTCTCAAATGTCGTCTTCATGAAATGGCTGTCCCGGTTGTCCTGCATCTTCGCGCAGTCTTCGATGATGCGGTCGAGATTCTCGTCATTCCAGCCTACTCCCGCCTCACTTCTCTTCTTCTCCGCGTCGACGGCCTTCTCGAAGAAAGTATAGTAGTCACCGAGGATCAGCAGATATCTCTCGACATCTTCCTTCGAGCGGAAAGGGATCAGCGAGGTCAGGAGCGGATAGACGATCTGCTTGCCGCCCATCGGGTACAGCTGCGGGACATAAAGCGGGTAGCGGTACATCTCGGACATGTACTTAAAGTCGTAGCACATATACTCCACGACCCGGATCTGCTCTTCCGTCAGTTCCGAGCGGTCCAGATCCGCGATGATCTTTCCGTATTCCGCATAGGCCTGCGATGCGTTCTGATAGGCATCCTCCTCCGGGAAATACAGGCCCTGCGTCGGCCATGCGGTATAGTAATTCTCCGGGACATCAAAGGAATAGAAGGCATTTAAGATATCGGAGGCTCCGGCAAAAACGCCCATATCGTAATCGCGAAGTTTACGCGCCGCCTCGGTCAGGTCTTCATCCGGGTTATCCACATTCCCCCAGTTCATCAGGCCCTGTTCCGTCTCGCCCTGCGCGTTGGTCGTGGCCACCGGCGGCTTCGGGATATTATTCGGATCCATCGTGCTCGAGCATCCGGAAAGCGGCATAAGAAGCAGCGCGCCCACCGAAAGGAGCGCGGCCAGTCTGCAAAGAGCAGGCGTCGAATCCTTTATATTACGACGTGTATTTGTCATTTTTCCCCTTTTTTACTTCTCCCGGTCTCTGCATGGCAGCTCCCGCGCATCGCGCAGTTACTGCAGCCGCAGCCACAGGAAGATTTTCCTTTCATCTTATCGCGGACCATCTTTACGATGACAAGCGCCACGACCGCTGCCAGTATGAGCGAGATCACGATCGTTCCCAGATTATCAGAGATCCGGCCCATCTTCCGGCTCCTTTCTGTTTCTCTTCAGGATCAGTGCTGCCTCTCCACGTAGGCTGGCATGTATTCCTGCAGGAGCTCGAAATAGCTCTGTCCCATGTCCAGGTAGGCTGTGTGGATCTCCTTCATGCTGTACGATCCGCCAAACTGCTCCACGGCGTCATCGATGATCTTGTTGCAGTAGATGTTGCCGAAAGTGTACGGCGCCGCATAGAACGGGATCTCGATGGTCATGTCATAGTATGCATCCGCGATCCTTTTGGCCATTGCCTTACCGAAGAACTGCTCATAGTAGTCTGCGATCTCATCTTTGCCCCATCCGTCGTAGTGCACGCAGATATCGACATAGGCCGAGATGATATAGTTCAGGATCAGATCCATATAAATATAGTTGGCATGATAGACATCGTAGTCATAATCCGTAAGCTTTATGATGTAATCTTCACAGTAGGTCGACCAGCCTTCCATATACGCGATCGACATTCCCTTCTGGTAGTAATTGTTCAGATTCTGCAGCTGGTAGACCGTCTGGAAGAGGTGTCCCGGGAAGGATTCGTGCGCGACAGTCGGAAGCAGACCGCCCACGCCGTCAGAATAGTCATTGATCAGAAGAACATTCTTGTTGATATCATCGATCGGCGTACATACATACGCCGCCGGCGCAGCATTGTCCTTCATTTCCTCCGGAATATGGTACGCGATATATTTCACGTCTCCGATATCCGGGAAATCCGTCTTGATGATCTCCTTGCAGTATTCGACATTCTCCTCGAAAGTGCCCTTCGAGTACTCGTGATCCAGATCCAGCTGCTTGATCTGCTCATCCGTCATTCCCGCATAGAGTGTCTGCAGTTCCATGATATCATCGTACATCGCCTGCTCGAGCACGGCCTTAGCCTCGGGGATCGTCAGATTCGTACCGGAACGGTACTGGAAAAACTTCTCGTAGAATTCCTTGCCGCCTTCCATCTCGCAGATCTTGCCGGATGTTTTCGCCGTACCGACGAGTTCCTTCATGCCCTCGTAGAGCGCCTCGTATCCCGGGAAGAAGGAATTGTCCAGGATCTCCTTGTTTCTCTTGATCAGATCCTGCTTCGTCGCATCATCGGTATTCAGGGCATTGACTCGTTCTTCAAAGGTCGTGTACATGTAGTTGCCTTCGTGATCCTTAAAGACCACCTCGATCGAGTGGAGCACGCCTTCGTCACCCTCGAGGATCTCGTCCGGAAGTGACCAGCCTTTTTCCGCCCTCATCTGCTCGTACAGCAGGAGCGATCCGAGGTATTCCTCCACGTCCGCAAGCATCGTCAGATAACGCTCCGCATCCGCCACGTCATCGAAGATCAGTGTCGCAAAAAGGATCGGCAGATCGACATTGATACCGGTCAAGCTGTTGATAGAACTGGTATAGTAGTTCATGTCATACATTTCGAGAGACAACTCAAAGTCCCTCTTCATCGTCGCAAAAAGCACTTGATCCTCGAGCTCCAGATCGTTGAATTCGATCTCATCGAGTGTGTCCAGCACATGCTGAATGAATTCTTTGTCTGTTCCGTCATCCTCCGGCGTCCACGGCTCGATGCCCTTCTCCGGCCAACTCACGCCAAACGTCTCCGGGTTCTCGATATCAAAGTAGAGGGACATGATATCCGTATCGTCCATCCCATACATGAATACTTCTTCGTCGAGTTCGTGGAGGCGGATCCCCGCTTCGGCGCCCGTGTATGTTTTCACGGAGGGCGTCGTCGGATCTGTCGGATCCGTGGGATCGTCTGTCGGATCCGTGGGATCGTCCGACGGATCGACCGTCGTTTCCGTCTCGTCATCGGTTGTCTTTTTTGTCTTTTTCTTCTTTGTCGTTTCCTCGGAACGGCAGGATGTCAGTACGATCGCCAGCGAGAGCACGACGGCGCCCGCTACGCGGAGATACTTGCGGATAGACTTTTTCATTAGAGCACACGCCTCCTTTTTACCTAAAGATATTTAACCACATTCGAGGGGCAAGGAAAATAACCGATTTCTCATTTATTCCTGCCCGAGCCCCTCAGATCCGCACTCCCGGGCATCGGCCTTCGGATCCGCGCTCCCGGGCATCGGCCTTCGGATCCGCGCTTTTTCTGCCTCCCCGCCCGGATCTACGCCCGGACGCGCTCATTTCTGTACGAAAGAAGCGTCGTCACCAGGACCGCCGCCGCCAGAATGACGAGCGAAAGCGCGACCAGCAGCATATTATCCATCTTCGCGCGCGCATTGAGAAGGTCCTGGAAAATGAGACAGATATTATAGACCGGGATCAGGTAGTGCGAAGACGGCGATATCCCGAGGCGGAACATCGACAGCATCGAGGCCAGCGTGCACATGAGCGTGACCGGGAGCTGCGCGACCTGCGCCTGGTTCTGGTCTTTACAGAACAGCGAGATCAGCACGCCGAGATTCGAGAAAAGATAACACAGGAGCACCGCATACAGCAGGATCAGCAGGACCTGCGGCACCGTTACCGTCACGCCGGAAAAGCCGAAAGCATCCTTGATGTGGAGGGCCTCGCATATCCGGCTCCCGAGCACATCGAGAGTGATGTACACGGCGCTGCTCAGGAGACTGATCACGCTCACGGAGAGGATCTTGCCCATGATGAGGCTCAGGGGCGGGACCGGCGAAAGCATGACCTGATAGAACGTCCCTCTTGCTTTATCGCCCGCGACCGTATCTGCCGCGAAGTTCGAGATATTGGCCGTCAGCGGCAATATCAGCATATACGGCAGGAGCATGGCGATCATGAGGTTGCTCGTATCTTTCTTCTTGATATCTTCCATCTCCACCTCGCGGAAAGAGACATTTTTCTTCATGTCTTTGTAGATGGATTCGTAGGACTGTCTCACGAAGGACTCGGCGCTCATCCGGAGATACGAGGAGACCGCATCGCTCTCGTAGTAGTAGATCTTCACGTTAAAGATGTCGGAATAGTCGACCAGTACATCGCAGTGATGAAAATCGGAAGAATCGATGAATTCCTCGGGTTCCTCCTCACAGGAGACGATCCAGATTTCCTTTTCATCCATCATTCCGACATTGAGGGTCTCTACGTCCATCCCGTAGAAATACATCACATACGCCTCGGCCTCATCGTTTTTCGTAGTATTCGGCTGAAGGAGTGTCACACCGACCGTGAAAAGCAGCGTGATGACAGGCAGAACGAGGAACCCGAACAAGAGGCTCTTCTCTTTCCCGATCTTCTTCATCTCGTGAAGAAATATCTTACCCATTCCCTTCATCGACCGTCTGTCCTTTCAATAAGTTCCGGCGCGGCACGCTTTCGCAGCGTCGCGGCATGCTTTCGTACCGGCGCGGCGCGCTTTCGCAGCGTCGCGGCGTGTATTCATCTTCGTTCTTTTTTGTCGAGGATCGCTTTTTCCTCGTGGTTCTCTTTATATAGCTTGATAAATGCCTCCTCCACCGTAGCGACGCCCTGACTTTCAGGAAGTTCCGGGACCGTCCCGCAGAAGACGCTTCTACCGTCCACGATGATCCCCACGCGGTCGGCCATACGGCTCACCAGATCGAGAATGTGCGTCGACAAAATGATGCACTTGCCTTCTTCTTTCAGTTTTAGAAGATACGACTCGATCAGATGCTGTGTCAGGATATCGAGGCCATTCGTCGGTTCATCGAAGATAATCGTGTCCGGATCGTGAAGCAGGCAGATCGCAAGCGATGTTTTCTGCTTCATGCCGGTGGAGAAGGTGTCATATCTTCTCCCGCGGAACTCCGTGATCCCGAAGTAGTCGAAGAGCTTGTCCCGGTTCTCCTTGATCGCCTCCGGCGTCATCTCATAAAGCCCGCCGTAGTATGCCGCGAGTTCATCCGGCGTGAACTGTCCGTCGAGCCGGATCTCATTCGTCAGGAAAGCGATGCGTCTTCTGACGGCGACATCTTCCATATCCAGTTCCCGGCCATCGAAACAGATGGTGCCCGAAGTGGGCGAAAGAAGCGTCGAGAGCATGCGCATCGTCGTGGTCTTGCCTGCTCCGTTCGGTCCGAGTAGCGCGAAGATCTCGCCGTCATTGATCGTGAGCGAGACGTCTCTGACCGCCTCGACCTTGTTCTTGCGGAATGTTTTCTTCAGGTTCTTGATCTCAATCATTCACAGTTCCTTTCCCACAGGCGCGAGGCCAGGATGATAGCGATCCCGAATACGACGACCGCAGCCCCCAGCGCGGGAAGCAGCGTGTCGAACCGGACATCGTTTCTGCAGATGGCTTTGATAGTCGGAGTGAAATTGGCGATGGGGATATACCTGACCCCGTCGCTTTCTATAAAGGTCGGAAGCATGGCGGATACCGAGACGAGCACCATGCCGGCCGAGGAAAACAGTGATGCTTTCTTGGCTTCGGCAAAGGCCGAACCAATAACGATAAAAATCGCCGTGATCAGACATGTCGCGGTCAGGATGATGATCAGCAGAGCCGGAAGCCACGCGATATCTCTTCCCGCGATGCGGCATACCGTGGTAAAATCCCGGCGGTTCCAGATGGCCATGCCGGCGATGGCGGCGCCGATGCCGACGATCCCGGACGCAAAGACTTCCTGGAGGAGTACCAGAGACTTCCCCAGCAGGATCTTTCTGAGCGGGACCGGGCATAGGACGAGTGTGTCAAATGTCTGCCGCTCTTTCTCTCCCGTGATGGAGCGCACGGCGATCGTCATGGCGTTACTGGCCATCATCAGGAAGACGATCATGCCCACGACTCCGGAGAGCTGGTCGAGATAGGTGTTGAGTTTCTCAAAATCAGTACTGAGATCGACGACCTCTTTCTCGGGATAGAAGGACTGGAGTTCCTCGTACATTTCCCGGCCCTCGAGAAGGACACTTAAGTCCGCGGCGCAGTCTGCCGCGTCCTTCAAGGCCTGCGAAGACGAGAGCACGGACGAGTCATAGACGATGCGGATGGTCTCCTCCTCCACCACGATCACACAGTCTGTGTATCCGCTGTAGAGGATCTTCTCGACGTCCTCCTTCGTCCCCGTCCGGAAAGAAAAGTCGGGATACACGCTACTTAGGAGTTCCTCTGTTTCCTCGCACTGGGCCGGCGTCTCGAGCAGCACGGCCGCCTGATAACTGGTCGTGAAATCTTTTACATAGCTCATGGCCCACACGAGGAAAAGCGCGCTGAGAAGCGGCACCAGAAGCATCATGACCAGCTGGACCGGAGTCTTTCTGGTCTTCTTCCATTCGCTCGCCATCACATGGGGGACATGTCTCCTACGCATCCGGATCGTCTCCTTCCGGCGCCTCCTTTGCAGGCACTTCCGGCGCATCTGCGGCATTGTCGGTTTCTTTTTCTTCCGGCGCTGCGCCGGCCGATCTCAGCGCCTCCTGCTCGAGCGCGCGGTAATCGATCTTTCCAATCTTCGTCTCCGGAAGTTCGTCCCGGAACGCATACTCCATCGGGCAGGCATATGGGATCAGCGTCTTCTTACATAGATCCATCAGTTCCATCTGCACGCGCTCCTGCCGTGCTTTCACAGCGCTTGGCAAAGTCTCGCTCTTGGTTCCTGTTTCAGCGCTTGGCGAACCGGGATCAGAAGAACCGGAAGCCGCGTTTCCAGTGCTTTTTAAGACGATATAGGCCTTCACGACATGGAGGCGGTAGGGGTGCGGAATCGCGACTGCGCAGGCCGATTCCACATCCGGGTGCGACAGAAGCACTTTCTCGATCTGCGTCGGGAAGACCGGCACGCCACTGACCTTGATGATCCGCTTGATACGCTGGTCGAAGTAGAAGAATCCCTCCTCGTCGCGGTGCCCGAGGTCGCCGCTGTGGATCCACTTCTTCCCGTCTGCATGGGTGTGGATCGCGAGGTCCGTGGCCTCCGGGTCATTGAGATACCCAAGCATCACGGTCGGACCGCTGATACAGATCTCGCCCTTCTCGCCGACCGGGACTTCTTCGTCTGTGCCGGGCTTTACGATCTGCATGTCGATCCCCGGAAGCGGCAGGCCGACCGAGCCGTTCTTACATTCTTTCTCGGGATTGACGGCGCAGACCGTGAGCGTCTCCGTGAGGCCGTACCCTTCGCGCAGTGAGATCTTCGCTCCACGCGCGTGGATGTACTCCTCGAAACGGCGCTTGAGGTCCATCGGGAGCGTATCGCCGCCACTGAAGCAGGCGATCAGGAAATCGAGTTTCATCTTCTGGAGTTTGTCGCTCTTGAGCATCCCCTCGTAGAGCGTCGGCACCGCGGCCAGAAGCTGCGGTTTCTCTTTTCGTATGATCTTACTGAGTTCATCGGGCTTAAAGACCGGCACGAGGAGCATGTTGATGCCGCAGGAGATCATGCAGTGCATGCACATGCAGATGCCAAATCCGTGGAACAGCGGCAGTATCGCGACCATCGTGAGCTGCGGGTATCTTTCCGGGTCCGCAAAGGGATCCGGCACGCGTATGATCTGCGGACCCAGCATGGCCGGGATGTTCATATTCGTCGAGGAGATCACGGCGATCTTCGGAGATCCCGTGGTCCCGCCGCTATGCAGATACAGCGCCGGATCATCGGGGCCGATGCGCCGCACATAGGACTTCTCTTCGGTCTTGTTTTCTTCTTCGAAAGGTCCGGGCCAGTCGTATTCACCGTTGAGCTTGCCCTGTCGGAGCAGTTCTCCATGCTCGATGAGATTGGCATAAAGGATATAGAAATCGTCCTGTGAGGCCTTCGGGATCTTCTTACGTGTCGCGAACTTGAAGGCCAGTGATTTTGCCAAGGAAAGATAATCCGTGATCCGGCAGACAATCACGAGGCCCGGCTGGAGTTCGTCGAGCATGTCCTTACACTTCGGGAGGAAGGCGTCGAGGATCAGGAGACACTCACTCCCTGTCTGCTCCATACACTCCCGGAGTTCGGATGCGGGAGTCTTCGGGTGCACCATATTCGCGATGCCGCCGAGCTTATTGAGCGCGTAGATGGCGACCACGGCCTGGGGAATATTCGGCAGGCACACGGTCACGACCGTGCCGACTCCGATGTTGCAGTCCCGTAGCGCCGTGGCAAAAGCATCGACCTCGTAGACGAGTTCTTCGTATGTGATTCTCGTTCCTTCGAACGTGACTGCCGGTCTTTTCGGGAAGACGCCGGCCGTCCGCAGGAGCATCTCATAGAGCGTCAGGTCCGGTTTTTCCGTCCATCCGCTCATCTCATCATCGTAGTGGGCTGTCCAACTTCGGTCCATGTCACCAAGCATCCTCATTTACTAAACAATCTTAAGTATTTTACTCAATTTCGCATAAAAAAGAAATAGTACGTGGTATGATTAAGCATATCGGGCGTGGTACGAAGTGCTCTGCGGCGCGCGGGCGATCGGGTGCGAAGCGCTCTACAACGCGCGGGCGCCCGAGAAGGAGCCCCGGTAAGAGAAAGCTTGATACAAAGGAGATCTTATGGCGAAGAAGAAGACTCAATATGTCTGCCGTAACTGCGGTTACGAGACCTCCGGCTGGATGGGCCGCTGTCCGTCATGCCAGGAGTGGAATACTTTTGACGAAGTAAAAGAGGCCTCTTCTGCGCCCGCTGATGCGAAGCCCGCTCTTCGCGCCGGATGGATCGCCGAGCGCGGCGTCTCTAAGCTCGCCGAGGTCTCACAGGAGACAGAGCCCCGTTTTTCTTCCGGCATCCCGGAGCTCGACCGCATCCTCGGTGGCGGCTTTGTCGAAGGATCCATGACCTTGGTCGGCGGTGATCCCGGCATCGGCAAATCCACGCTTCTTATGCAGGTCAGCGGCGCGCTGGGGCTCGACGGGGAGATCCTCTATGTCTCCGGCGAGGAAAGCAAGTCCCAGATCAAGATGCGCGCCGACCGGCTCGGCATCAAGAGGGACAGCATCGCGCTCTGCTCACAGACTTCTTTCGAACATATTTCCGAGCTCATCTCTGAGCGCCATCCCGTGCTCTGCGTGATCGACTCGATCCAGACGCTCTACAGCGAATCGATCGACTCCGCTCCGGGCTCGGTATCCCAGACCCGTGAGGTCACGGCCGGTCTTCTCCGTCTGGCAAAATCACTGAATGTCGCGATCGTGCTGGTCGGGCATGTCACCAAGGATGGCGCCATCGCAGGGCCGCGCATCATCGAGCACATGGTCGACACCGTTCTTTATTTCGAGGGCGACGGTTCTTCTGCGCTCCGCATGCTGCGCGCGACCAAGAACCGCTTCGGCTCCACGGGGGAGCTGGCGTTCTTCGAGATGACGCAGCATGGGCTGATCGGCGTGGAGAACGCCTCGGCTTTCCTGCTTTCGGGCCGTCCGCATATGGCGCCCGGCTCCGTGATCACCTCTGTTGTCGAGGGCTCGCGCGCCGTTCTTCTCGAGATCCAGGCGCTCATGGTACCCTCTTCTTATGCCAATCCCCAGCGCATGACCCAGGGGCTCGACCGTGGCCGTGTCTCCATGCTCCTGGCTGTTCTCGAGAGCAAATGCAGAGTCGGCATCTCCAATATGGATGCGTATATCAATGTAGTCGGCGGGATGCGGATCGATGAGACCGCCTGCGATCTCGCTGTCCTCTGCGCCGTCTTCTCTTCTTTCTCTGCCAAGGCACTTCGCGAGGATTCGCTCGTGCTCGGTGAGGTCGGCCTCACGGGCGAGCTCCGCCCGGTCAGCGATCTTGAGAAACGCCTGAGTGATGCTTCCCGCCTGGGTTTTACGACCTGCGTTCTCCCCGGGGCAAGCAAGCCTGCCGTTTCGCGGCTTCCGCTGAAGCTCGAGTACATCTTCGTGGACAAGCTCTCCGAGGCCATCGATGTTCTGTTCTCGTAAAGGAGGTCAACTAATATGCTGACAGAGAAGATTCATTCCCCGAGGCCTGAACCTCGTGACCTGTATGTGATCATCCCGGCCGCCGGCATCGGCAGCCGCATGCATATGTCTGACAGCAAGCAGTTTCTCGAGATCTGCAGCATCCCCGTTCTGGCGCGCACGCTCCTTGCTTTCGAGGATTTCAGGAAGCGCCTGGATCTTCCGCTTCACGTCGTGATCGTCACCGGCGTCGAGAACATCGGTCGCGTGCGCGAGCTTTCTGACAAGTATGGTATTTCTTTCGTGGAGGCCATCGTTCCGGGCGGCGCCACGCGGCAGGACTCCGTGGCCGCCGGCGTCGAAGCGCTTCAGTCTCTTCCCCGCGCGCCCGAGGCGTCGGATATTATCTTCATCCATGATGGCGCGCGGTGTATGGTGGACTTTGCCACCTTGCAGGCCTGCTATTCCGGCGGCAAGGCCTACGATGTCTGTGTCGCCGCCACGCCCTGCAAGAACACGATCAAGTTCGCCGCGCAGAAAGACGAGGGAACAGTGCATTTCGAGGAGGAGCAAGACCTCTTGGAGGCTCAAAATCCCGTGGAGACTCAAAACTTCGTGGGGAGCGATTCTCTCGAGGAGGAGCATCCTCTCGTTCAGGAAACACCCGACCGCTCGCGGCTCTACGAAGTGCAAACCCCTCAGGTCTTCAAGTACAGCGTCCTCGTGGATGTTGCTGCGCGGGCCAAGGAGGCGGGAATCACCGCGACCGATGATACCGCGCTCGCTGAGGCACTCGGGATCGCGGTGCACCTGATCCCCTGTTCATACAGCAATATCAAGATCACGACGCCCGAGGACGCGGCACTCGCGGAGTTTATGCTCCAGCGCGGATCCGGAAAATGATCTGAAGAGGTTCCCCCTCGCTTGAACAAGTAGTTCTCATCTCCCGTTAGCATCTCAGTCTCCTTTGGGTCTCCTTTTGCTTCGAAAAGAGACAACTTGGAGACTCAGTCTCCTTTGGGTCTCCTTTTGCTTCGAAAAGAGACAGCTTGGAGACTCAGTCTCTTTTGGGTCTCCTTTTGATTTAAAAAGAGACAACTTGGAGACCAAAAAGACAATGATTCACAAATCAGTTACAAAAGTTCGGATATATCATATAGCCGCACTCGTAATGTGCGGGTAAACTAATAAGAAAAACCCTGTTGATATGATTTGATATGAGATGTTTTTGTTGTGGGTTAGAAGGAGGCTTCTATGTTTTCTACAAGAATCATTCAAACAGGTATCCGGATGTGTGACCGCTCGATTGCTTCAATTGAGAACCAGTTGCAGAATATGCCATCCATCACTTTTGGCAGGCATCATCGAAAAGGACATCAGGAAGAAGTCCTTCGATACTACACAAACTCGAACGGTAACCGCAAAAAAGTGGAAGTATCCCGCGCCTCTCCCCGCTGGAACGATCTACTCCCTCTGGCGCAGAGACGGGCCCGGCTGGAGGAGACTCTGGAATCTTTGAAGAAGGAGAAAAAGGCCCTTCGGGATATGCTGCTCGGAAGAAGTGTCGGCAGTAGTCCGACCACTGCACCTGCCGCGGCCCCGAACAAGACATCCCGCGAGGAATACTCTTACGACGCCTGGAATAAGCTCCAAGAGGCACAGAACCGGAACATCGCCAATGGCTATGAACACGGGCGGCATCTGTTCCGTTCCAAATCTGAGCTTCTCATAGCGGAACTGCTCGAGGAGTTGGGCCTGGAATACAAGTACGAGCCTGTGATCAAGATCAACGGGAAGACCAGATGGCCTGACTTCGCGGTTTACTGCCCGGAGATCAACAGGTATTTCTTTATCGAACATCTGGGTCGGATGGATGAGGCGAATTACAGGGCGGATAATCTCGCCAAGATGGAAGCGTACGAGAAAGCAGGCATCCGCAACGGGATCGACATCATTTACACGGTCGAGTTCGGAGAAGGATTTTTCAATCTGGATTCTGTCTTCGGGAAACTCCTGGGGCTCGTCGCGGCCCAGTCATATAGTCTGACGCGCAATGCCCGCGCATGAGCCGGTTTCCCCGCTTCAGGAGCACTTTTTCAAGGGGATTCAGCGCGCCGTTTTCCGCGCGTCCCCGCTCCGGCCCCGGTCTTACACTTCCTCGCGGCGCATCGTCACGCTACAGAACACCATGATGCCCTCACCCTCGCCGAAGCGCGTGAGCTGCTCGCCGGAAGTGGCGGTGATCCCGATACGCTGCGGATCAAGACCGGTAAGCTCACCGAGGCGCATCTTCATGGTACCGATCATGGGCGTAAACTTCGGGCGCTTCGCCTCGATGCTTATAGAGATATGCCGGAGCTCCCAGCCCTTCTCCGTCGCGAAAGAAAGCGCTTTTGCCAGATAAGCGGAACTGTCGGTGATCCCCTGCTGACACATCTGGTCGGCGATCGCGCCGAGGATATTGATCCCCGTCACCCCGGAGATGGCATTCGTCAGCGCATGCAGCACCACATCGCCGTCACTGTTTGCCACGAGCGGCGTCTCATCCGGAAACTCCACGCCCGCCAGAATCAGTTTCTTCGGCCACTTGTCCGCCGTCCGGAGCTGCGCCTCACAAGGCTGCATAAAACGATGACTGTCCTGACCGATTCCGTTTGCGTATTCGTACTGCATATCTCTTTCCGCCTTTTCCAGATCTTCCAAAATCTATCTCATTATATCACGTCCGCGCAGGAAGCACTGCTCCCGGCTCGATCAGTCTGCGCGAAAAGCACTGTTCCCGGCTCGATCAGTCTGCGCGAAAAGCACTGTTCCCGGCCTGATCAATCCGCGTGAGAAGCGCTGTCCGGCACGATCAGTTCGTGACCTCCGTAACGATCCAGTCCGCCAGTTCCTGCGCCGTCCACTCCCCGCGATTCTGCCCCTCGAAGCGCGCTTTCTGCCGGTTATCCCTGATGACGATTGCCTCCGGCAGCGCCTCGATCTTATACGCCGCCGAGAGATCCTTCTCCGCGAGCGCATCGATCGTCACGATCAGGACCTTGTCGTGGTACTGCTCCGCGACCTGCTCCATGCACGCGAAAAGCCCGTACACATCTGCATGCATCCCCGAATAGAAGAAGAAACAGATCGGGATCGGGCACGACTTCGACAGTGCGTCGAGATCGGTCACCTGCCGATACAATATCCCCGGTTCCTCCTCGCCCTCCGGCGTCTCGAAAACCATCGCGCTGATCGAGCAATCGTAGTAATAGTCCCCCAGATACTTGTGGTAGTCTCCCAGATCGCTATTTCCGGCCTTCTTCCCGCACGCACAGAAAAGCCCCGGCATGCACAGCACGACCGCCATGCACGCCAGGACTCTGATCCATCTGTTATTGCGCCTCAAGCACTGTTTCATCACGAGTTTTCTTCGCGAGATGCACTTCTCCATCGTCTGCCTTCTTACCTGAAGCACTCGTACATCTTACTTCTTTTCTTCGGCATCGAGCATCTTCTCGACATACTCGACGGCGCCGGAAAGGATATCTCCCGGAACTTTCTCGATATGACCCTCGTCCACGAGCGCCGTAATATCCGGATCGAGCGGGAGCTTATCCAGAAGCGGCACGCCCAGTTCATTGGCAGCCTTACCGACCTTGCCCTCTTCACCGAATAGCGGCGTCTTCTGCCCACAGCATTTGCAGACCGTGTAGCTCATATTCTCGACGAAGCCGAGGACCTTGACCTGCATGAGAAGCGCCATATTTCTCGCTTTGTTGACGATCATGGAAACGAGGTCCTGCGGTGTGGATACGAGCAGGATGCCATCGAGCGGGATCGACTGGAAGACCGTAAGCGGCACATCGCCCGTTCCCGGCGGCATATCGATGAGCATGATATCGATATTCTCCCAGATGACATCCGACCAGAACTGCTTAACAACACCGGAGATCACAGGGCCACGCCATACGACCGGCGCCTCTTCGTTCTCCATGACCAGATTGACCGAAACGATCTGGATACCGGAGTGCGAGATCATCGGCAGGATGCCGCTCTCGTCGCCCTTGAGCTGACCCTTCAGACCGAAGGCCTTCGGGATCGAAGGACCGGTCACGTCCGCATCGAGGATCGCGACGCGATACCCGTCACGGGCCAGTCTCGCCGCCATGACCGATGTCACGAAGGACTTACCGACGCCGCCCTTACCGCTGCAGACGCCGATGACTTTCTTAACACTTGATTTCTCATGCAGAGGAGCGATGAGAGATTCCGGCGTAGAAGAACCGCAGGAACCGCCGGCCGAAGCAGACGGACAGGAATCTTTCGAACCACATGAATCACAGGAACCCATAGTTTTCACCTCAAATTCAAATTCTGAAACCCTATTGTACGCTAGGTAATTAAGAAAAGCAAGGAACTCTCAGTGGCTGCGTCGCCTCGCTGCTTCTTCGGGACGATCCGCCCGCGCGTCGGATCCCCCTCAGGTCTTCACGGCCTTCATGATCCAGTACCCGGACTCCTTGGCGATGACCTCGCAGTTGCCGAACTTCTCGAGCAGATACTTCTCCGACGACGGCGCGCCCTGCTTCTTCTGAAGGACCACATAGAGAAAAGCGCCCTCCGCCATATGTTCGAAAGCCCCGTCATAGAAGGCGAACACGGTCTTTTTCCCCGCGCGCACCGGGGGATTCGTCAGCACCACATCGTAGAGGCCCTCCACCGCCGAGCACGCATCCGACTGATGCACATCCACACACTTCACGCCGTTATTTCCGGCGTTCTCACGCGCGAGCTCGAGCGCGCGGTTATTGATATCGACCATCGTCACTTCCATCGCCGGGAAGACGCGCTTCATGATGATCCCGATCGGGCCGTACCCACACCCGAGATCCAGGAGCCGCCCCTTCTTCCGGTTCGCCCCGGACAGATCCCCGATCGCCGTCTCCAGAAGCGTCCTCGACCCGAAATCCAGAAACTTCTTCGAGAACACATCCGCATCGGTACTAAAGAAGAAGTCCATCCCGTGCATGCGCGTCTGGATCACGCGGCGGTCGGACTCGCCCTGTGGGTTTTCGTCATAATAATGCGCCAAAAGCACTTTCCTCCTTGGGTCTTGTGGATTCAGGTATCGACTCTTATGGATTCCGGAATCGATTCTTACGGAATCTTGTATCGGTTTTACGGGATCATGTACTCGATTGAGATGATCTTCGTTCCG
This sequence comes from Clostridiales bacterium, assembly GCA_017551625.1. Taxonomy (GTDB): domain Bacteria; phylum Bacillota; class Clostridia; order Saccharofermentanales; family Saccharofermentanaceae; genus Scatonaster. Next base: position 37,207 of record JAFZLF010000054.1, read on the forward strand.
TTAAGCGTCAGCATCAGCTGAGACGTGCCGCGCTTATAGATCCATGTCGTATCCGTTTCCTTGTCGGCATCGCCATAGAGCTCTCTGGCCTTCTCGACATCCATGCCGATCTCGAGTCCTTCCGGAGTTCCGATCAGATCCGAGATCAGCAGTACGTCGGAGATGTAGCCCTTGTCACTTCCGGTCGCGGTATAGACGGAAAGAGTAAAGTTGTTGTACGTATAGACACGGTCGGTGCCGTCATGGGCGCACGAAGGCACATCGAGCACCGACTTGGCATCCCCGAGTTTCCCGATGACCGCGTCCGGATCCCCGCCGAGCAGGATCTCCACATCGTCAGATTTGAAAACGAAGTTTCCCGTAGTATCCAGCGTGACCTCGACGGAGCCCGCCTCTTCACTCTGCTGATTCTTCGCCTCTCCGCCGCCATCCACGGTGGTCGCCACCTGAGAATTCTCTCCTGTAGCCTTTGATTCTATCGTATTTGCATCGGAGCATGCCGCCATAGATGCAGCCATCACCAGCACGAGCACCAGTGAACCAATCTTCTTCATCGCTTCTTTCTCCTATCCTGAGAAACCGGACATCCCGGATCCGTCGGTCTTCGCTTACCGCTTCTTCCGGGCGTTCCGGTTTCCTTTTTCATCTTCACACATTGTCGCACGAAAAGCACTTACTTTCAATCAGCAATCCGTCACTTTTCCGGATCGGTCTTCGGCGGATCATTCTTTTCCGGATCCTTCTTTTCGGAATCGGTCTTCGGCGCATCTTCGGAAGACTTCTCCTCATCCGGCGTCTCCGCAGGCTTATCCTCTGCTGTCTTCGCCGTGGCCGCATCTTCCTCGGTCTTCTTATCCGTCTCCGCCTTTTGATCTTCCTCGATCTTTGCCTTGTCCTGGGCCTTATGGATATTGGTGATATCCTCGTAGGTGCCTCCGCCCGTGTCATCCTCCGCGCGGAATGCGCCCTTCTCCACGAGCCGCAGGAACGCATCGACCACGTCGGCCGTCAGCTGCGTGCCCGAGACCTCCTTGATAATGGAGATGGCCTTATCGAAGTTCATGCGTTTTCTGTAAGGACGGTCGGAGTACATCGCGTCGAAAGTATCCGCCACGGCGATGATCTGCGCCACGCGCGGGATCTCCTCGCCCGTAAGTCCACGTGGATATCCGTGTCCGTCCGGTCTCTCGTGATGGTCACGCGCGCCGATCGCCAGTTCCGGCATGATGCTGATATCCTTAAGGACATTGAAGCCCTTACCGGAGTGGGACTTGATCTCTTTAAACTCGTCATCTGACAGTCTTCCGGCCTTGTTCAGCGTCTCTGATGAGATGCCGATCTTACCGATATCGTGCAGAAGTGCGATGTTTCTGTATTTTTCGACCGTCTCCTCATCGTAGCCGAGTTCTTCAGCCAGCATCGCCGTGTACTCCGCAACGCGCGTAAAGTGGCCGTTCGTATACTTGTCCTTCATATCGATGACTTTTGCGAAGGCCTCGACGATCTCGCGGACCAGCATGCGCTGCTCCTGCTCTTTCTTTACCAGGGCATCTGTGCGCTTCTTTCCGATATAGTAAGTGATCACGACGACGGCCACGATGATCGCGATGATTATCAGTGCCCGGAACCACGAGCTCTCCGTCAAGGCTTCCTTCTTCACGATCTGGACCGCGACCGTCTTCTGGACCTGGCCTCTGGCATCGAGAAGCTCCATACGGAAGGTATAGCGGCCTCCGTTCAGGTTCGTATAGGTAAGCGGGACGAGTTCGCTCCTTCTCACTGTCGTCGTCACACGGTCGAAGCCCTCGAGTCTGTATCTGATCTCGGGATTAACCAGCGAGTAGTTAAAACAGTAAGCATAAACGGTCATCTTCCGCACGTTCGCCGGAACCACGAAAACACCGTCATTTCCGGGATAGATGATCTTCCCGTCCGCTTCGATATACGGCACCGTGATGTGCACATCCGAGTCGATCACATTCTCTTCGTTGATATTCGTGAGCACCACACCCGTCGATCCGCACATATACAGATCGCCGTCCGGTGACAGTTCACTATAGGAGTTCGAGGTCGCATAGCACGACAGGCCATTGTCCCGCCCATAGAAGAAAGCCGTGATGTCACTGTTGGCGATCATCTCCTGTGTATCCACCACATAGATCCCGTTACTGCTCAGGACCCACATCTCATCGCGTTCATTCTGGTACAGATCGAAATTATTAGAATACGGGAATTTCTTCACTGTCGTGACCTGGTAGTCCGCGGTCATATACGAGATGGAGTTACTCGTCACGATCCAGTAAAGTTCCCGGCTATGATCCTTCTTGATACGCATCACGACATCGGACTTCAGTCCGTTATCGGTGTTGATATGCCGGATCAGCCCGTTACTGATGATATAGATCCCGTCCCCGTCCGTTCCGGCGAGGATGTCCCCGTTTCCGGCCTGCACGATCGTCAGGATCTCTGTGTTATTGATGCCGTCAGTTTCCCCGTAGACGCGTTCGATACGGTCTCCCTTAATAATGGCTACACCGCCCGTGAACGCCACAGCCATAGATCCGTCTGCGCACTCGACCACGGTGCGGGCCCGCTCTGACGGAAGACCGTCGTTCAGCGTGAAAACCGTCGCCGTTTTTCCATCATAACGGATAAGCGGAGTCTTACTGAAGGACGAGATCCACAGCTGTCCCTTGCTGTCTTGGATGATCGAACGGATCTTCGCATCGGAGAGGAACCCGATCAGGTCCCGCGACTCGTACTCCTTCCCGGAAACCGAGACGATGCGGTCGACCGGGAACGACTCCAGGATCTTTCTGTTCTCCATGATCAGAAGGCCGGATGTCTTCGTGCCGATAAAGAGTTTCCCCGAAAGAAGACATGTCGTATAGACGACATCCTCCGGGAGCAGATACTGTTCATAGAGCGCGCTGAAACGGTTCGGGACGATCTTCATAACGCCCTGCTGAGAAGAAACGAACCACAGATTGCTCTGATAGTCGGCCATCATTCCCTCGATTGATGTCGTCATCGGGAGATTCTCGAGCACGATGAGCTTGCCATCCACGACACGGCCAACGCCGTTATCCGTACAGACCCAGATCTCGTCGCCGAGTTTGCTGATGGAATTAACATAGCTGAGTGGTGCGATACTGATCAGGGGCAGAAGCGTACGGCCAAATTCACCATAATAGATCGCCGAGCCTTTCGTCGCGCAGTAGATATTACCCGGGTTATCCGGATCCGGGAGAATCGAGTGAATATCGGAAACACCGAGATCCGAAGGTGAGCAGAATCGCGTCACCTCGCCGTTTTTCATCGTGAAGACCGCGCCAACGATCGTCAGTGCGTAGATCGTATTATCGGGTCCGAGCATGATCGAACGGACATATTCTTCCCTGATCTGCGGTGCATCTGCGAGCCGGACATTCAGATCCGCATCTACGAGCGCCACTCCTTCCGTCGTCGCCAGATAGATCAGGCCGTCCTCGTCCTCTGCGATACCACGCACGGACAGGGACTTCAGGCCGTTCTCTTTGTTGAACAGATGCCACTGCCCGCGCTCAAGCACACCGGCGCCGCTGTCATTCGTGCCGACCCACAATCTCTCTTTCGAGTCGACAAAAAGACTGACCACGCTGGTGATGCCGGTCTCGGCGGAATCAATACGCTCGAAAGTATTGCCGTCGTAACGTACAAGCCCGCTGTAACTGCCGATCCACAGGAATCCCTCCTGCGTCTGCACGATGGCATTCGCCTCCGAAGTCGGAAGACCTGATGTGTTGTTATAAAGCTTGGTTGAATATCCTCTCGAAGCGTCGACCAGGTGCGCCGCTTCTTCTTCACGCTCCTCGACCGTCTCTTCCTCTTCGTCCGTCCACGCCAGTTCTTTCACAGACGACACAAACAGCAGCCCTGTCATACCGAAAAGAAGCGCAAGGCCGAAGCTCAGGATGCGTGTTGTCAGACGATGCCATTTCATAAATTAACTTTATCACTTTGGCAAAAAGCACGCAAAGGCTTTCACCAAATGTTCATATTATTCATGGAATATTAGCATTCGCCTCAGATCCGCCGGAAAAGCCGACGCCACACGGGTTTTCGCGGCACAGGACTATCTGTCCGGAATCCCGTCCCGGTACAACGCCCGAAAACGGTTTATGCCGCGTCATATCGCGCGATGACCTTCTCCCAGTACGCCGCCATATCCGGATCGCCGCGGTGATCGGCGAGTCCGTATTTCTCGACGAGGATCTTCCCCAGATACGAGGCACACTTCTCTGCGCCGGTCACGTTCATGTGAAGACCCGCATCATAGGTGTCGAGGCTGTAGTCGATGCCCACTTCGTCTTCCGCGATCTTGAGCATGTTGATATAGAGGAGATCATGCTCCTGTGCATACTTTTCCATCTGCGCGTCCCACTCGTCATACCAGTGCGGATAAAGAGACGGAGACTTGATGAGCACCAGATGGATGCCCTTCTCCTTGCACAGCTCGGTCATCTTATCGAGATACTCCATCGCCCGCGCCCCGAAGTTCGGATCCGCGAGCGGGCGCGCCGGCGGCATCTCCCCGGCCGGCATGATCTCTCTTCTTAAGTAGTAACCGTTAAAGGAGACGAGATCCTTATGAAACCAGTACTTGAAGTCCTCGGATGTGAGCTCGTTCCAGCGGCTGTGGTACCGGAGAATGGGAAAGATGTACTCCAGCATGTTCTCGCCCTCGCACATGGATGCCGAGACAGCCTTCCACTTCGTCGGACTCCACCGCATCCCGTCGAGCGCCATGCGGTTATAGGCCTCATTCTGGGGTTCATCGTACATCAGGGCCAGTACGTTAAAGACCACGACGTCCGGGGTCTCGTAGCGGAGCGCATCCTCGAGAAGATAGTAGGACTGCCATACGAGCTGCTGCGCGCCGCCGCGGATGAAACTGTTGATGCCGTATTCCTTCCACAGCTGCACTGTCGAGAAATTCTCATATACCTCGCAGTCCCCCACGAAGAGCACATCATGGTCGCCATATGCCTCATAGTACTCGGCCGTCAGCGCCCCTTCGGTCACCTCACCCATATACTTCGGACGCAGGAGCAGGTCGGCCAGGAGCAGCACGCCGCCCGTAAAGGCGATCAGCGACAGGATCAGCGCCACACGGCGGACGGTCTTCCCTTGCAGTTTTTTCATGATGTCATGGGACATATCGGTAATTTCTTCTTCGATCCTTTCTGTTATTGAAACGGAAGGTCCTCCTGCCGGTCAGGACTCCAGCGCAGAACGGAGATGCTCGTGATACGCATCTCTCACGCGTTTGGGCTCTAAGATCGTAAAACCTCCGGCATACGTCGAGATCCACGCATAGAACGTCGGACCGACGCCCACTTCCACGTTCGCGCGCACGCAGTCTTTTTTCTCCGGATCCTGAAAAGTCTTGATATTCTGGTCAAAGTGATCGTAGAACTGCTGCAGCAGTCTCTTCTCAAAACGGAGCAGGATCTTTTCCGGTTTCGCGCCGTACATGCTGAAAGTAGCCTCCAGATATTTGGCTACGTCGAAATCCTTCGGCGGCGGGGCCAGTTTGATTTCTTCCTTGACTTCCACGAATTTCATACGGTCGATACGGAACTGGCGGGGCTTGTCTTTCTCACCTTCGGGGCTCTGCTCCGGACGTGTGCCGATGCAGTAGTAGAAACCGTTATTCCATGCCATCGCAATCGGATGGAGGATATAGTCCAAACTATCGTGCTTATATACCGGACCCTTTTCAAAGTCCATATCGAGGTACTTAAACGTCACCGGATGGCCTTCCGAGAGGGCTTTTCGGATCGCGGAAACCGTGTAGATATAGTCGTTATTGGTGGAGTGATGACGCCCGATGTAGTGAATCTGGGCGTTGAGCTCATTGGCCTGTTTCAAAGACGTCAGGCCCTTGAGTTTTTTGATCAGTTCTTCCTTTTTCTTCTGCGTCATGAAGCCCGCTGACTCCACGGCATCCGTCAGGACCATGATCTCCTCGACTTCGAAGCTGCGCTCGGCGATGTAGTATCTCGGAACATTTCCTGACGATTTCTCCACATAAGCGAAACGATCAGAGATGGACCGAAAGTCGGCGTACAGTGTTTTACGATCCGGCTCATACCCATAGTCCCGAAGTTTCTGGGTGATCTCTCCGATCGTCAGACCGTTCTCCGCATCGGTCTCCTGCATGAGAATATTCAGGACGCACAGCAGCCTGTCGCGCGCATTTTCTACATTGGCCATACTTTTGCCTCCCCCCCGGAGCTTTATGTCTCCCGTTTCTTCTTCGAAAATCTCTTTTCATTATAGAGAACAACGCCCGTTTTTGAAAGAGCGGAATCAAGACATTTACCTCCTGCCGTGCTATAATGTTATGGCTAATTTCCGAAAACGGGAGGGTTTTCCATGAATTCCATCTTTTCCGATATTGCCGTGGCGGCGCCGAAGATCCTGCTTCCGAAGAGCGGCCTTGATCTTAGAAAGTGGGCCGTGATCGCCTGTGACCAGTTCACTTCTGAGCCGAAGTACTGGGAAGCGGTAGAAAACGAGGTCGGTGACGCACCCTCGACACTTCGCATGTTTCTTCCGGAGGTCTATCTCGAAAGCGAGACACCCGAGCAGATCGATGCCCGGCTTTCCGCCATCACCTCTTCTATTACGAAATATATCGATGAAGGGATCCTCGAAGAACTTGAGCCCGGATTCATCCTTCTCGACCGCCAGACGAAGTTTAATGCTTCGCGCAAGGGCCTGATGCTCGCCCTCGACCTCGAGCAGTACGACTTTACTCCCGGCAACAAGAGCCGCATCCGCGCGACTGAAGGAACGGTACTGTCCCGTATCCCGCCCCGTGTGCGGATCCGCGAGCGCGCTCCGATCGAGATGCCGCACATCATGGTGCTTATCAACGATCCCGGAAAGACCGTCATCGAGCCGGCTCTGGCCGCGCTTTCCGGCAATGCCGCTGTTTCTGACGGATCGCCCGGACAGCTCGTCTATGATACCGACCTCATGTGCGAGGGCGGTCATATCCGCGGCTTCTTCACGCCGGCCGGCTCCCCGGTCTCCGAGCAGGTCATCTCTGCGCTTCGTGCGCTTCTCTCTAAGTCCGAGGACGGCTTCCTCTTCGCCGTCGGCGACGGCAACCATTCGCTCGCCACAGCGAAGAAGCACTGGGAGAACATCCGTGACGGACTCTCCGAAGAAGAGAAGCAGACACATCCTGCACGCTACTGTCTCGTCGAGGTTGTCAACATCCATGACGCGGGACTTCAGTTCGAGCCGATCCACCGCGTGACTTTCGGCCTGACGAAGGAGACACTGCTGTCTTCTGCCAGAGAGTACTTCGCAGCCAACGAGCTCTCCATCGGGCGGAGCAGTGCTTTTGCCAAGGAAGGATGCGCAGACGGATCGCAGACGATCCTCGTCACTGACGGGAAAGAAGACTTCACTCTCCTGATCGGCAAGCCCTCCCATACACTCGCGGTCGGCTCCCTCCAGGGGTTCCTCGACTCGCTCGAGTCCGACTCGATCCATACCGACTATATCCACGGCGAGGATTCCGTACGAGCCCTGGCCGCGCCCGACAAGCTCGGTTTCCTGCTCCCCGATGTGTCAAAAGATTCGTTCTTCGAGACCATCAGCAAGGAAGGCGTCTTCCCCAGAAAGACCTTCTCCATGGGCGAGGCGGTCGAGAAGCGCTACTATCTCGAAGCGAAGAAGATCTGAGCGATTAGCGGAGGAAGAAAATGGAAGGAAGAACTTCGATCTGTGTTATCGGCGCCGGACTTTCCGGTCTGGTCTGCGCGTATAAACTGGCGCAGGCCGGTTTCCACGTGCAGGTCGTCGAGCAGCAGGCCACGCCGGGCGGCATGCTCGCCTGTTCCCGTCTCGGTTCCGAGTATATCGAGCTTCTCCCGCATCACATTAGAAAATCCGACCGCGCCCTGATCGCGCTTCTTAAGGATCTCGGTCTTTCCGACGAACTGCAATGGTACGATTCCCTCTGGTACGGTAAGGCCAGCAGAAAGAAGCTGGGCTACCTCGATAACGGATTCCACTCCGTGCTGTCTGCCCTCGTCCAGGAGATCACGGACCGGGGCGGCATCATCCAGTACGGCTACACGGTTTCCGAGATCGCCAGGAGCGAGGATGCTTCGCGGCCCAAGTACCGCGTCACCTGCGTACTCGCCGACTCGCGCTCGACGGTCATCGAGTGCGATACGATCCTCTATACCGGATCCTGCCGCAATCTCGTGCACATCACCCACGCCCTCGATATGCCTACGGATTTCCGCGATTCCCTGATGGACGTGACATATCAGGCGAACATCTGCATCCTTCTTCTTACGAAGACGCCCTTCACCGAGTGCTATTCCCGGCAGATCCCGGACGATGAGCCGTTCCAGCGTATCATCCAGCACACCAGCATGGTCGGACCGCGCCGCTACGGCGGACATGTCCTGTATCTTTCCGGGAATTATCTGACCTCGGCGCCGCTGTGGACTGCGACCGATGCAGAGATCTTTAAAGTGTTTTTCAAGCGGCTCCAGTATATGAATCCGTCTATGACCCGAAGTACCGTAAAGACGTGGCGGCTGTGCCGTACGCGCTATGCCAAACCGCTGAACCACCCCCTCGACGAGTTTATCCAGCCGGTGGAAGGGCTTTACGTATGCAGTCTGGCCATGACGCCCACTTCTGCCGAGGACTCGAAATACAGAATGGATGCCTGCGTCGCGCAGGCGAACGCTACAGTTGCGAAGATCAAGGAGGATTTTTCCCGTGAAAAAGAACTCGAAAACGACGCATAGCGAAACGGAAGAAAACACCGTCCGCCAGGCACATGCCAGCGAACCGCCGAAGGACCGCTTTACAGCCCGCACGCTCGAAAACATCGATGTTAAGGCGATCCTTCCGAGATTCCTGATCCTTCTGACTCCGGCGCTTCTGGCGCTCTCGCTCGGGGCTCTTCTCAAGAACGATCTGGCCGATTTCTTCTGCTGGTGGGGGATCCTCTACCTCTATGGCTGGGCGGCCTTCCCGCTGATGGCGCACTTCTTCCGCGGATTTGTATCGACCGGGTACGGCCTGTCGAAGAGTATGGGGATCTTGATCACGACCTGCGTGGTCTGGCTGATCTCCTACTTAGGGATCTGGGAGTCCTTCAACCGCCCGATGACCTGGGTCATGTTCTTCCTGCTGGCCATCGTCTGCTGGGGACTTCCCACACTGAGAAATGCCGCTTTCGTCTCTCTTTCCGACAACTCCAATATCGCACACATTCTCTGGGAAGAGGCGCTCTTCATCGCCATAATGGTCGCTTTCTGTTTCTGCAAGGGCATCTTCCCCACGATCGACGGTGAGGAGAAATTCATGAACTTCGGCTTCATGAACTCCATGCTCCGCTATGACGGTCTTCCTGCCAAAGACCCCTGGCTGGCCGGACAGCCGATCAACTACTATTACTACGGCCAGTATCTCTTCTCCTATATCACGAAGATGCTGGGGATCCGTTCGGAGGTCGCCTATACGCTGTCCATGTGCACCGCGATCGCCCTCCCGTTTCTCTCCGCCTATTCTGTCGGGCAGCTCTTCGTCGATGCCCTCCGCCAGAAGAAAGACTGTCAGGTCTCCAAGTATTATCTGCCTTTTGCGGGACTTTTATCCGCCTGCTGCGCGATCCTTTTCGGCAACTCCCACGCCTTCTTCTATGACGAGCAGAGTTTCGGAAATAAGATGCTCTTCTGGAAGATATGGAACAAGCTCGGCATCAACGTCGGAAAAACAGGAGACTTCTTCTACCCGAATTCCACCCGTTTCATCGGACACAACCCGGATCTTAAAGATCTGGGACTTGCAGAGCACGCGGACTATACCATCCACGAGTTCCCCTTCTATTCGTATCTGGTCGGTGACCTCCATGCCCACGTCGTCAGTATGACGATCGTGCTTCTGATCATCGCCTTCATCTTCGTCGCGGTCTACCGAGCCAAGTATCCCGAGAAAGTCCGTACCTCCATGTACGGTTTTTCGGACTTAAAGAAGAGCCTGGTCTCCGAGATGTCTATCCTCTTCCAGCCGGAGTTCTTCGTCTGCGCCTTCCTTCTCGGCCTCACGCAGATGTGCAACTACTGGGATTTCCTCATCTACTTCGTCTTCTGCGCGATGGGACTTCTCGTCTACTATGCGCGGCGGTCGTCGTATCTTCTGACCTTTCACAGTTTCCTGGTATTCGTTTTCGAACTTCTGGGCATCCTCGGTGTCTATCTCAAGTTCGGCGAGAATGTTTTTCTGCATCTGGTGCTTCAGATTCTGGTCTTCATGGTCGCCTTTGTACTGACCACATGCTTCCCGTCCGCCTTCTCGCGGACCGGCGCTACGATGGCCATGCTCTTCTCGCTGGCGTGCACGATCTCCCTGTCTTTTAACCTCGAGTTCGACATGATCTCCAACCAGCTCGCCCTCGTAGACCGGCACACTTCGGTGTTCCAGTTCATGATCCTGTGGCTGATACATCTTCTGATCCCTCTGGCGCTGATCCTTCTGGTCGTCTTCACCGAGCGTCACGCCTACCGGAGAAACCAGCTTCCCCTCACCCCGGCCCCGCTTGCTCTGACCCGTCCGGCCACATCCCTCAAGACGGTCTTCCGTCTACTCGACTACTACTTCGCCCGTTTCGGAGATTTCCTGCTCTGCCGCTTCTTCCGGAAGCGCTCGATCATCGACATCTTCATGGTCGGTATGACCTTCGTCGGATTCATGCTTCTCCTCGCACCGGAGATCATGTACGTCCGGGACATTTACGGCGACGACAACCAGCGTGCCAACACGATGTTCAAGTTCACCTTTGCGGGATTTATCATCCTTTCCCTCGTAGTCGCGTACACCATCTTCCGTTTCATGGCCTATGTGACCAGAAAGGGAAATCTCTCCAACTGGGGCCTGACCGTCTCGATCGTGATGATCATCCTGGTGCTCTTTATCCCCGGTCACTACACACTCCGTTCCCTCGAGCAGCGCACCGGCGAGATCAAATTCTCGAATTATAAAGGACTCGACGGTACCGCCTTCCTTCCGAAATGCGTCCCCACCAAGTACACTTTCTATGATTCGGAGAAGCGCGTAGAAGGCGCGCTGATCCCTTACGAGGAAGCGATCGACTGGCTCAACGAAAACGTCAAGGGGTCTTTCAACATCTGTGAGGCATACGGTTTCAGTTATACCGAGCGCTGCATCGTCTCCGCCTATACCGGTCTTCCGACCGTCTTCGGCTGGCACACCCACGAGATGTTGTGGCACTACCACGGCATCGTAAATGAGGAAGGCAAATACGTCTCCGATCCGGACAACGACGTCGGAAAGATATTGATTCAGCCGCGTCAGACCGACGTCTCCCGCGTCTACACCAGCACTGACGTCAACGAAGTCTTCCAGATCCTGCACCGCTACGACATCACGTACGTCATCTGCGGTCCTATGGAGCTCGACGAATTCGGCATCATCTACTATCCGTGTCTCAACCAGCTCGGCAAACCCGTATTCACATCGAGCGACGGCAGCCTTCTCATTTATAAAGTACAGTAACGATTGCCCGATTCTGTTTAATCAACGTGCAAAATAAATACCTTCTCGTGCTGTCCTCGGGCTACGCCCTGCGGAGGCACGGAAGGTATTTTTTTGCGCGTTGTCTTATCTTATAATCGGGCAATCGTTTCGGCTTCTTTTCTCATCGCGAGGTCTGCCGCGCACTCCTCTTGGTGTCTGTTTCGCCAAGAAGATGAGAAAAGAAATAAAAATCCCCCGGAGCGATTCCACAAGGCTTTGCCTGAGGACCAGCGACGGGGGATTTATTATTTCTTTTCTTCAGCCGATTACTCTTTGATGTAACCGATCTCGAGCGCGAGCTTCTTCTCGAGCACGACTGTTGCATCTCTGTGCAGTCTCATGAATGTGGCCGGGCACATCGGATCGATGGTGTCGTTCATGAGGAGCTTGGTAGCTGCATCTTTCTTGTTGCCGTTGATGATCATCAGGAGGGCCTTTGCACGCATGATGTTACCCATGCCCATCGTTACGGCATAGCGCGGAACTTCGTCACGGGAAGCGAAGAAACGGGCATTCGCATCGATCGTGGACTCATCGAGGATCTCCTTATGCGCGCCATCGAAAAGCACCGGACCCGGCTCGTTGAAGCCGAGGTGTCCATCAGGACCTACACCGAGGACCTGGATCTCGATATCTGTCTTATCCAGCACTTCGTTGAACTCCTTGAGGTTCTCTTCTACATCGCCGATTCCCTTAGCTACATAGGTATTGGCCTTGTCGATGTTGATGAGATCGAAGAGGTTGGTGTCCATGAAATAGCGGTAGCTCTGGTTGTGAGTCGGCTCGAGGCCTACATACTCATCGAGGTTCACAGAATGGATCTGGGAGAAGTCCAGGCCTTCTTCCTTGCAACGACGGCCCAACTCTGCATACATGCCTACAGGGCTTGATCCTGTGGCAAGACCGAGGGTGCATGTCGGCTTCTCACGGACGATCTTCTCGATGATATCCGCTGCCTTCTTGCTGGCTTCCTGATAGTTCTCTGCGATGATGACTTTCATAAATGTACCTCCTTGTACTATATGTATTTATTATACGCCTATTTGAAAGAATATTGTGAGTAATCAAAAAGACGCGCATGTTTCCACGCGCGTCTTCGAATCACTTACTTTCTCTTGATCACGATGTTGCCCTGATCTTTGTAGATGCTGTTCTCCGGGATCACACCACGTACGCAGGACGTCGGATAAACGTTACTGTTTCTTCCGATCACGGTACCCGGATTCAGGACGCTGTTACAGCCGACCTCAACGAAGTCGCCCAGCATCGCGCCGACCTTTTTACGTCCGGTCTCGATCTGCTCGTCACCGTTCTTGATGACGACCGGGAGCTTATCGCTCTTGACGTTACTGGTGATGGAGCCGGCACCCATGTGGGACTTATATCCGAGGATGGAGTCGCCGACATAGTTATAGTGAGGAACCTGTACGCTGTTGAAAAGGATCACGTTCTTAAGTTCTGTAGAGTTTCCGACTACGCAGCCTTCACCAACGAGTGCAGATCCACGTACAAATGCACACTGACGGACTTCAGTCTTGTGCCCGATGATGCACGGTCCGCCGATATAAGCGGTCGCAAATACCTTTGCATCCTTGGCGATCCACACGTCCTCAGACGGATGATCGAACTCGTCTTCCGGAAGAGATTTTCCGATTTCGAGGATCAGATCCGTGATACCGGCGAGGGCTTCCCATGGATAGGTGAACTTACTGAGATATTCTTTAACCTGCGGATAGGTCTGTGTCAGGTCATAAAGGTCATTGATCGTATACATTATTTCTTTACCTCCACCAGATGGCCGCTCTTTTCCATAGCAGCGATAATCGCATCTACCTGCTTCTCGCACTCTTCGATCGAACCCGCCTCAGACATGACACGGAGTACCGGCTCCGTGCCGCTCTTTCTGAGAAGCACACGGCCATTATCGCCGAGTTCTGCGGTGCAGGCATCTACCTGAGCCTGAACAGCCGGATCAGCAAGTGTTCCGTCCTTATCGTCAACGACGACGTTCTTGAGCACCTGCGGATACATGTCGCAGCCCTTTGCAAGAAGAGAAAGCGGAAGGTTCGTATCGATGAGGACGCCCATCAGCATGATGGCAGTAAGTACACCGTCACCTGTGTGTGCATGTCTTCTGAAGATAACGTGACCGGACTGTTCGCCGCCGATCATGTGGCCGTTCTCCTTCATGTTCTCATAGACGTATCTGTCACCGACAGCCGTCTTCTCGTAAGCGATGCCCGCCTCATCGAGTGCCTTATACAGGCCGAAGTTACTCATGATCGTGGTAACGACAGTGTTGTTGTCGAGTTCACCCTTCTCACGCATATACTTCGCACAGATATACATGATCTTATCGCCGTTCACGACGTTACCGTTCTCATCTACTGCGAGACATCTGTCCGCATCACCGTCAAAGGCAAAACCGACGTCGAGCTTATTGCCGACGACGAACTTCTGCAGTCCTTCGATATGTGTGGAGCCGCAGTTGGTGTTGATGTTCACGCCGTCCGGGGTGTTATTGATGACATAGGTCTTTGCGCCGAGCGCATCGAAAACCGCGCGTCCGATCATCCAGGAGCTGCCGTTCGCGCAGTCCAGGCCGACCTTATGCTTCTCGAAAGACTGCTTCGCCAGGCCGACCAGATATCCGATGTAACGGTTTCTGCCGGAATAGTAGTCGACCGTCTTACCGATCTTGTCTTCCGAAGCGTACGGGAGTTCTTCGATCTCGCCGTCGATGTACTTCTCGATCTCATCCTGCAGATCGTCGTCCATCTTCTCGCCTTCGAAATTCATCAGCTTGATACCATTATCGTAGTACGGGTTATGGCTGGCCGAGACCATCACGCCACAATCGAACTCTTCCGTTCTGGTGATGTAGCTGACACACGGTGTCGTCGTTACATGCAATAAATAAGCATCCGCGCCCGAAGAGACGATACCGGATGCCAGTGCATTTTCAAACATATAAGAAGAACGACGCGTGTCCTTACCGATGACGATCTTAGCAGTCTGATTATCGCCTGCTGTCGCGTGTTTCTGAGAATAATACCAGCCAAGGAAACGACCGGTCTTAAATGCATGCTCCGCCGTAAGCACCACACCGGCCTTACCACGGAAACCATCTGTACCAAAATACTTACCCATAGAAATACTCCTCTACATTGTATTCTGTGACAATTTTACACTTCCAGAGAAATGTTGAAAATACTTCAATGAAATTTTTTCTTTACGATTATGCATTTTTTGATGCCGGTTTCGGCAAAATGACTGAAACGGGTCAGGCGTTCTTCCCTTTTTTCGGCGTCATACGGGGAAGTCCCGGACGGTGATTTGTCGAGCCGCAGTTCACCTTGATACCACGGAGCAGATCTCTTTCAAAAGCCTTGATCTGCTTACCGCAGCTGCAACGGCAGTACCACTGCA
Source organism: Clostridiales bacterium (assembly GCA_017551625.1). Lineage (GTDB taxonomy): Bacteria > Bacillota > Clostridia > Saccharofermentanales > Saccharofermentanaceae > Scatonaster. The sequence continues at coordinate 52,258 of JAFZLF010000054.1, forward strand.
GATTCTTTCCGCTCTTGACTCCCGTCATCGACTCTACCGTCAGCTCACCAAAGACCTGGCCCGTTATATCTTCCATCGCGGAAGAACAGCGGCGCGTCTCGCCCGAGAAGTCCTCTTCTTTCAGTGCTTTTCGCGTGGTATCTCTGTACGGACACTTCTCATCGAAGCAGTTGCTGATCTCCGTGTGGAGAAGCCTGTGAGACGTGATCTTGATCGTGTTCCCGCAATCACAGCGGCACAGCCAGATCACCTTGCCATTAAATCTCTCCGGCGTCTCCTCGATCGCGACCAGATGACCGAAACGCTCATCCTTAATGTCCTTGACTTTTCGCCCGCGATTCTCGATTTTCTTGTTTCTGATTACAGTCGGCATACTACTAAAAACAACCCCTTTGTCCTTGTCCTGTCGGGATTTTCACCCAATATACACCTATTCTAGCACGGGATTTGAGAATATCAAGACAAAAATTCATGACGGCCTGCGCAAGCGTCTGAAGAGTCCGGAAAAGTCGGAAAAAAGTTCCGTCGCTGGTCCTCGGCCGATGGCCTGCGGAATCGCTCCGGAACAGTTTTTCCGACTTTTCTCGTCTTTCGTTCCTCCGTCGCAGCCCGTCATGAATTATCGCACTCTACACCGACCGAGAGACAAAAGAAATCCATGGACTACTCATCGAGGCGTTTTAGAATCGTTCATAGATGAATAAACGCGATGCCGGATAGACCCTGATGGCGCCTCCGCACAAGCGAAGCGCGGAGGACAGCGCCGGAAGGCTCTATTCGACATCGCGATTATCAAATTACTCTAGTTCAAACGCTCCCGTATAGAGCTGATAGTACTTGCCCTTCTCTGCGATGAGGGACTGGTGGTCGCCTCTCTCGATGATGTGGCCGTTCTCGAGTACCATGATCGCCTTACTGTTCTGTACGGTCGACAGACGGTGCGCGATGACGAAAACAGTACGGTCCTCCATCAGGGCATCCATGCCACGCTGCACGATGGCCTCGGTACGGGTATCGATCGAAGAGGTCGCCTCGTCGAGGATCATGACCGGCGGATCAGCCACCGCCGCACGGGCGATCGCGATCAGCTGGCGCTGGCCCTGGGAGAGCTCGGCGCCGTTTGCCGTAAGCTCGGTGTCATACCCCTGCGGGAGTTTGCTGATGAAGTCATGTGCATTGGCAAGTTTTGCCGCCTCGATGCACTCCTCATCTGTCGCCTTCAGGTTACCGTAACGGATATTCTCCATGACCGATCCGGTAAAGAGGTTCGTATCCTGCAGAACGATACCCAGAGAATGACGCAGGTCTGCCTTCTTGATCTTATTGATGTTGATGTCGTCATAGCGGATCTTGCCGTCGGCGATATCGTAGAAGCGGTTGATGAGGTTCGTGATCGTGGTCTTGCCGGCACCGGTCGCGCCGACAAAAGCGATTTTCTGGCCGGGCTTGGCGTAGAGCGAAACATCGTAGAGGACCTGCTTCTTACCATCGTAGCTGAAGTCGACATCGAAGAGACGGACATCGCCCCTGACCTCGGCATAGGTCAGCGTGCCGTCCTGATGCGGATGCTTCCACGCCCAGACATACGAGGTCTTCCCGTCTGTATCCTTGCCGCCGTGGGCACGCTTAAAGGAGAGTTCCTCTTCTTCCGGCACCTCGGTGAGCGTATCGCCTTCCTTCTTGCAGTGCACGAGCGTCACATATCCGTCGTCTTCCTCCGGCTTCTCGTCGAGGAGCTTGAAGATACGGTCCGCGCCGGCCATCGCCATGATGATCGCGTTCATCTGCTGCGACACCTGAGACACCGGCATGACAAAAGCCTTCGTCAGCTGCAGGAACGAGCCGATGACACCGATCGTGATGACCTCGGAAAGCCCGCACTTGATCGCGAGGAATCCGCCGATAAAGGCTACGAGCACGTAAAGGACGTTACCGATATTGCCCATGATCGGCATCAGGATATTGGCGAAGATATTCGCCGATGTCGCGTTCTGGCAGAGTTCTTCGTTCTTGCCGTCGAAGGCCTTCTTGGCGCGCTCTTCGTAAGTAAATACCTTCACTACTTTCTGGCCGTTGACCATCTCCTCGATGTAGCCGTTGACATCACCAAGGGACGCCTGCTGCTTCATGAAGAACGTGGCGCTCTTGCCGCCGATCTTCCCCATGAGGAAGATCATGGTGAAGGTGCCTAAGAGTACGACGATCGTCAGATGCCAGGAGGTGTAGATCATGGCGGCGAGTGTCGCGACGATCGTGATCGATGAGGACATCATCTGCGGGAAACTCTGGGAGATCATCTGCCGCAGAGTATCGACGTCGTTGGTATAGTGGCTCATTACGTCACCGTGCGAGTGCGTATCGAAGTAGCGGATCGGCAGGGTCTGCATATGTTTAAACATATCGCCACGCACATTCCGAAGGACGTTGTTTGCGATTACGAGCATGATCTGTCCCTGGAAGAAGTTCGCGATGACACCGAAGATAAACAGCACTGCGACCATTCTCACCCATTTCAGAAGTCCCGAGAAATCGGCCGCTCCGGTCTCTTCCTTCGTCTTCAGGATCGGAACGATGTAGTCGTCGATGAGGTTCTTGATGAACATATTGCCCAGAACGGACGTAACGGAAGCCACGACGATGCAGAAGAATACGATGCCCAGCAGCACCTTGTATTTACCGGTTACATAGGTCAAAAGTCTTTTTACGAGGCCTTTGGAGATCGGGTTTTTCTTTAAGTCCTCCCGATTCATAGGACGTGCTCCTCTCGGCGGCGGCATTATTCCTCACCTCCCTTCTTCTGGGATTCATATACTTCCTTGTAAATCTCGTTGTCTCTAAGGAGTTCTTCGTGTGTACCGACAGCGTTGATCTTGCCGTTGTCGATAACGATGATGCGGTCTGCGTTCTCGACGGACGAGATACGCTGTGCGATGATGAGCTTTGTCGTGCCCGGGATATACTCGGCAAACCCTTTTTGAATCTGCGCGTCGGTCGCGGTATCGACGGCACTCGTACTATCATCGAGGATCAGGATCTTCGGCTTCTTCAGGAGTGCTCTGGCGATACACAGTCTCTGCTTCTGTCCACCCGATACGTTCGTACCACCCTGCTCGATATAGGTGTCATATCCTTCTGGAAATGCACTGATGAACGAGTCTGCCTGCGCGATTTTGCAGGCTTGCTGCATCTCTTCGTCTGTCGCATCAGGATTACCCCAGCGGAGGTTCTCCTTGATGGTTCCGGAGAATAGAACGTTCTTCTGAAGCACCATGGCCACGTTGTCGCGGATGACGTCAAGGTCATAGTTCTTGACGTCCACTCCGCCGACCTTGATGTCACCGTCCGTCACATCGTAGAGGCGCGGGATCAGCTGCACGAAGGAAGACTTACCGGAACCGGTACCTCCGATGATGCCGATGGTCTCACCGGACTTGATATGAAGATCGAAGTCCATAAGGCAGCTCTTCTCTTTCTTCTTCGAGTAGCTGAAGAATACGTGGTCGAAATCGATCGATCCGTCCTTGACCTCCATGACCGGATTTTCCGGGTTTGTGATATCCGGCTTCTCGTCGAGGAGCTCGGAGATACGCTCGGCAGACGTTCTGGAGATAACGAGCATCACGATGATCATGGAGACCATCATGAGGCTCATGAGGATCTGCATCGTATACGAGAACATCGAGGTCAACTGGCCGGTAGTCATCTCGTCATTGACGACGAGCTTGGCGCCGACCCATGAGATCAGGAGCATCGCCGTATAAACGCTGGCCATCATGAGCGGGGCGTTGCAGTTGATCGCACGCTCGGCCTTGACCGCGTCATTTCGGATACTGTTGTTTACATCCATGAACTTCTCAATCTCGTGATCCTCTCTTACGAAAGACTTCACGACGCGGATGCCTCTTACATTCTCCTGCACGACGTTGTTCATGAGGTCGAACTTCTTAAACATCCGGACGAAGATCGGGTGCGCATAGCGGAAGACGATAATCAATCCGAGCATCAGGACCGGCGCGATCCCGAGAAGGATCAGAGCGACTTTCGCGTTTACATAGAAGCTCGCACACATCGCGAAGATCAGCATGATCGGCGCTCTGACCGCGATACGGATCACCATCTGGTAAGCGTTCTGCACATTCGTAACATCGGTCGTCAGACGAGTGATAATACTGCTGGTCTTGAACTTATCGATGTTCGAGAACGAGAACGTTTGCAGATTGTGGAACATGTCGTGTCTGAGGTTCTTCGCGAAACCGGCGCTCGCCTTTGCGGCTTCTCTTCCCGAGAGTGCGCCAAATGCCATGGAGGCGAACATGCATACCAGAAGGAGCGAACCCATCGCCCATACATAGTTCATGTTGCTCGCTTCGATGCCCTTATCGATGAGCTTACTCATCAGAAGCGGCATCAGCACTTCCATGACGACTTCGCAGGATACGAGCACCGGAGCCAGGATCGATGGCTTCTTGTACTCCCGTACTGATTTAAGTAGTCGTTTGATCATTTTTCCAAATTCCTTCTCATTTTCTCTGTCAGTTCTATATATGTCTTGATTTCGTCTTTCGTGAGGCCCTGTACCAGTCGAGTCTCCACGCCCTCGATCGTAGAATCGACGCGTTTTTTCGTCTGCAGTGCTTTTTCCGTCACCGTGATCCGCTTGAGTCTCGCGTCCGACTTCTCACTTTCCCGTCGGATCGAACCGCGCTGTTCGAGAAGCTTCAGGATCCCGGTCGCCGTACTTCGCTGGATATGAAAGACCTGCTCGATATCCTTCTGGTAGACCACATTTCCGAGCTCGTGCTGCATGTTAAGGTAACCCATCACGTGCGCCTGCACCGACGTCAGCCTCGTCTCCCCGGCCGCCGAGAACTCCTGATCCAGCGCCTCATCGATCGAACTTCGGATCGACTTACTGAGGTGCCGGACATACGGCCCGATATGAGTATCGCCCCCGGGACTCTTCCCCGGGAAAACTTTCGGATCTTGCATCGCGTCCGCTTCTCCTTTCCTTCCCTTTCCGCTCTTGGCAGTATCTGTCCTGCCCTTTTTCTGCCCGCGCGCCGGAGATCCCGCCCCGCGCCACACGCAAAAAAAGCGCCCAAGCAATAAATTGTTAGGAAACTAACAACGAAATTGTTAGCGTGCTAACAATTATATCGGTTCACTCCACTCAAGTCAACCTCTGCTATGCTATAATCTATCTCAAATAAGAGACATATTCTTGATTTCGATTGGAGGAAAAGAAAATGTTAAATGTTATGTTTCGAGTAGCAGGCATCGTCCTCATCCTGATCGCGATCTTCCTGGTCAGCAAGAAGTCATTCCAGACCGGAAACACCAATGTTCAGGGTGTGAAGAAGACACCGCTCAATAAGAAGACCGTATTCGCTCTCATCGGCGCCGGCGCGCTCTGCCTTCTGTTTTCGCTCGCTTTTACCATCATCCCGACCGGTTATACGGGCGTCCGCGTGACTTTCGGCCAGGTCGAGGAGCGCACCCTCAATAACGGCATCAACTTCCAGATCCCGCTCGTCCAGGAGATCGTGCTGGTCAATAACAAGCAGCAGGACATCAAGTTCAACGAGAACACGATCTCTTCGGAGACCTCCGAGCGTAACACCGTCAACTTCCAGGGCATCACGGTCACCTACCAGATCAATCCCCAGAAGTCGGCCTGGATCTACGCAAACGTCACAAACTATGAGGCCGGCCTTGTAAACGAGTCGCTGGTCGCCTCCGCGATCAAGACCACGTCAAAAACACTGTCGCCGAATGATTGTACGAACCGCTCGATCATCGAGCCGAAGGCGAAGGAAAACATCCAGAAGTCTCTCGATGAGAAGTACGGTCCGGAAGTCGTCTATGTCAACAAGGTCGTCATCAACAACGCCTCTTTCGACACGGAGTACGACGAGAAGATCGCGAAGAAGCAGCAGGCGCAGATCGATTACGAGACCCAGCAGATCGAGAATAAGAAGAATATCGAGAAGGCCGAGGCCGATGCGACCGTCACGAAGACGAATGCCCAGGCCAACGCAGATGCGAAGGTCATCGAGGCTCAGGCCGAGGCGGATGCAAACAAGATCATCAGTGATTCCATCGATGAGAATGTTCTGCGCAACAGATACTATGACACATGGGACGGCCGCCTCCCGTCTACGATCGTCGGGGCCGACGCCGCCTCTTCGATCCTCATCAACCCGAATCCGGACAGCAGTTCCAGTGCCGAGGTCGTAACCGGGACCGTGTCCTCGGGAGGAAGTACCACATCTTCTTCCGAGGGTGCCACAAACACATCCGAGACCTGACGAGCTGGTAGCCCTCTTCATTTACGAAACATCAAGTTTCTTCTGGAGTGCCTCCTGCAGCACCTGGGAGAAATTGATGTTTTGCTCTGTCGCAGCAGTGTTCATCCATTCCGGGATCGTCAGCGTCTTCTTCACCGCTTTGCTTCCGAACTTCCTGCGATATGTTTTTGTATCACAAACCACATATGAGGCAAACTCTCCGGCTTTCACTTTAATATTCTTAATTGGTGTTGGATCCGGTGCCGCGACACCCTTCTCCTCATACATGGAATAAAGCATAAGCGCAAGCGCATCACTTGCCATAAGAATCGCATCTGCTATATCATCTCCACACGTTACGCAACCCGTGATGTCTGGAAAAGAAACGGAATACATCCCTTTCTTCTCTTTAGTGAACACTGCCGGATATGAATAAACACTATCTCGTTTCATCTTAATCTCCCCCTTAAATGCCCGCTAACCCGCGAATTGAGTTCAGTGTCCCTGCCGGAACCTCACGTGCATTATGCCTCGGTACAGCAAAGGTTTGTCCTGTTTTGGGGCTGTACCATATTTCGTGGTTTCCACCTTCGCGGACCTTATAGCATCCGTTTTTCTTCAGAAGCTTTTTCAGCTCAGATACCTTCATTCTCGCCTCCATTATAACACGTATTATACGTATTTCAACAAGGTAGTTCTTATTCCGTTCCCGTTTGCAGTTTCAACAGAACTCCTTTGCCATCATATATACCATCGGTATCTGAATTCTACATTATTCCATTGGTATTTGCAAGAGATTTGTGATTTGGGGTATAAGAGAATTAAGATGGTTATTCAAACGTCATATCTTCAGCTGATGTTATTGACCACACCGATTGAGACGAAACCGTCGAGCAGCGCCCGCAGGTCCGTTCCCTCGTCTGCATAATTTCTGTCGACCCAGTGGATCGTATATCTTCTCGTGCCGTCTTGCCGTTCTTCGCGGAGACGGTACGTATCGATATATGGATTTCCCATGCTGGCCTTCCTGTTTCGGAGGATCCCGCCGCACTCCTCTAGCGGGCAGTCCGGGAAGTTCACATTGATCACCACGCCCGGCACCAGATCTTCGTTAAGCAGTTCCTCCACCACTTTCGGGAGATAGGTCTTCGTCACCGCATGATCGGCATCCCGCTGTCTCTCGTCGAAGGTGAACCCTTCGGAGAAAGCGATGGCCGGGTATCCGCCCATTGCCGCATCAAAAGCAGCACCCACTGTCGCCGAGTACTGGATATCCGTCCCGACGTTAAAACCGTTATTGATCCCCGAGAACACCACGTCCGGTTCTTCCGGCATGATGTACTTACAGCCCAATCGCACGCAGTCACTCGGAAGTCCAGTACACGAGAAAGCATGCACGCCTTCCAGATTCCAGTCTACCGGCGTCACATCCAGAGGCACGTCGATCGTAAGGCTATGCGAAGCCGCGCTTCTCTGCGAGTCCGGCGCGACCACCCAGACCTCTCCCCATTTCGCCGCTTCCTTCGCCAGGCGCATCAGACCGTCTGAAGCGATCCCGTCATCGTTCGTGATCAGGATCTTCCATTTCTTATCTTTATCCACTTTCAGACCTCGTAATCAAAGCAGCTTCTGATCTTGGAGTACGGACGGACGATATTCGTCGCAACATCCACATGTGCCGGATGCACGGCATAGCCCTGAAGCGATGCTTCATCTTCAAATGTCGAGTCAAGCATCAGGTCCGTGTTTGAACTTGTAAGTCCGTCGATATATACGTGGATATCAGTAAGTCCAGGGATCTTCCCTTTAAGTCCTTCCAGTCCATCCTTAATATTCTTCTTCGCCTGCGCCTTTTCTTCTTCAGAGATGTCATCCTTCAGTGTCCAGATAATCACATGCTTCACCATATTCTCTCCGCTCCTTTTCCTGCCCCGCCTCATCAGCAGAGCCACTATCATTTCTTTCCTATATTACCACATAATGGTGCGATTACATCTCCTGACCGGATCTGCGGTCGATCTATCAAGAAACATCCGGGAATCCGTTTTCCATACGATAAAAGCGCCTCCGGACAGAAAGACGCCCGTCTGCGTTTTGAGCAAACGGGCATCCCATACGCTACATGTTCATTCCCAAAAAGGGCGAATCACTTTACTTTTCTGAACCCATCAGGATTCTCTGTCCTCACGGCGCTTCTTCATCACGAATACTGCAGCTGCCGCTACCAGGATCAGGAACACGGCTGTAATGACAGGAGTGTAACTGTTCCCCGTATCACCGGTCTTCACGATCCTCTTGCCTGTTCTGGATGTCGAGGATACTACCTCGAACTCCACTGTGATCGAAGAACCGTCCGTATAGGTCACTACTACACGGTGCTTACCGAGCGTCAGTTTCTCGATGCAGGCCGATGTCAGTTCGACAGTGCCGTCATCCTTCTTCGTGTAGTCTTCCGGCTTGATCGGTGTACCATCGATCGTCACGGAATCGATTTCCTTCGGTGTCTTCGGAGAAGGTACCGGAGAGGCTTCGGAAGGAGCACTCTCTGTATTGTCCGAAGATCCACTCGGAGTCCCCTCCGTCGGCTTCGTCGCATCATCGTCACCCGACTTCGTCGGCTTCGTACCATCATCCGGCTGTGTGCCATCTGTCGGCTGTGTATCATCCGTCGGCGCTGTATCGTCTGTCGGAGCCGTATCACCTGTCGGAGTCGTATCTTCCGTCGGCTGTGTTTCCTTCAGCGAGTAGTTATTCGTGATCGTCACGGCCTCGTCAGGAGTAGCTTTCGAGATCGTCTTCGTCAGGCCACTGTTCGCCACACTCAGGTTATATCCGGAGATCTCAGCTGCATCTGTATTCTCGGTGACTGTGTACTCACCGGGTTCAAGATTGCTGAGCGTCTTCTCTCCAGCACCTGTGATCTCTACTTCCGTCTTGAATCCGTTCGGGCCATCCACTGTGAATACATACGTCTTGGTCTTTGCAGAATCCGGCGCGCCATCTCCGAGGACTTTCTTGATCGTCAGGCTGCCCTTCACGTCGGCAGGCTTGGTGTATGTGTTCGTCAGCGTCGTGACTGTGCCATTTACAGAGGTATCCGTCAGTGCATATCCATCCGGCATCGAGCCCTCTGTCCATGTATACGTGATCTCATTTCCGGCGTTATCACACTTCGGAAGATTATCCACTGTAGCTGTCCAGCCGTTCGCTTCGTTCAGAGTGACTTCCGTACCATTACTTAATGTAACTGTCAGGCTCGACGGACGCTTACCGTCTTTGTTCGAGTCATCCTCCCAGACCTTCTTCACTGTGGCAGAAGTCGGGACAGAAGAGTCATCGTACGTGTTGGTGATCGTCGTGACCGTACCAGTTCTGCTGGAACTGCTGAGCGTATAGCCGGCTGGCATGGTTCCCTCTGTCCATGTATAACTGATCTCCTGACCGTTACTGTACTTCGGCAGACCGTTAACGGTGGCCGTCCAGCTGTTGGCTTCATTCAGTGTCACTTCCGTGCCATCACTCAGTGTAACCTTCAGCTCCGTCGGGCGCGATCCGTACTGGTTATCCGAGTCGTTCCAGACCTTCTTCACCGTCGCTTCCGTTGTCGCAGGTGTGTGTGAGTTCGTCAGCGTCGTGACCGAGCCGTTTACTGAGGTATTCGTCAGTGTGTAGCCTGTCGGCAGATTGCTCTCGGACCATGTATAGCTGATCTCCTGACCGTCGCTGTACCTCGGAAGATTTGAAACAGTCTGTTCCCAGCTGTTATTCTCGTTCAGTGTCACTTCTGTGCCATTGCTCAGTTTGACCGTCAGGCTCGCCGGACGGATACCGTCCTGGTTGTTATTGTCGTTCCAGACCTTCTTGACTGTCACCGATGTCGTCGCTGTTGTGTGCGAGTTTGTCAGTGTCGTGACCGAGCCGCTTACAGAGGTATTCGTCAGTGTGTAGCCTGTCGGCAGATTGCTCTCGGACCATGTATAGCTGATCTGCTGACCGTTGCTGAACTTCGGCAGACCGGAGACTGTGTACTCCCAGCTGTTGGCCGCATTCAGCGTCACTTCTGTGCCATTGCTCAGTCTGACCGTCAGGCTCGCAGGACGGATACCGTCCTGATTGTTCTTGTCGTCCCAGACCTTCTTCACCGTCACCGATGTAGTTACGTAGCTATTGGTAAGTGTCGTGACCGTTCCAGTCTTAGATGCAGCCGTCAGCTCGTAGCTGGCCACGATCGTTTCCTCTTCCCATGTGTATGCGATTTCCTGATTATTCGCATACTCATCAAGATCGGTAATCGTATCCGACCAGCCATTGTTTTCGTTTAGCGTGACGGTCTTTCCTGTATCTACTCCATCCGCCAGAAGTTTGACGACCAGTTCTGTCGGGCGCTGCTGATAGGAGTTATTATTGTCGTCCCAGACCTTCTGAACCGTTGCTTCTGTCTTTCTGACATTCGTAGAAGATTCGTAGGTATTGGTCAGTGTCGTGACCGTTCCGCTCACAGAAGTACTGGTAAGCGAATAGCCTGTCGGCAGACTATCTTCTGCCCATGAGTACACGATCGCCTTTCCGCCTGCATTCTTCGTAAGCCCTGTCAATGTGCCTTCCCAGTTATTACCCGCGTTCAGCGTAACGGTCTTTCCTGTATCTGCACCATCCGCCAGAAGTTTGACGCTAAGTTCTGCCGGACGCTTTTGGGCCTTATTGTCCTCGTCGTCCCAGACCTTCTTGACCGTTGCTTCCGTCGTTTCCGTTTTATGGGAATTCTTGACCGTATACGTAAACGATCCGTCATCAGCCTTAGTAATCGTCGTAGTGTAATCAGTGACAGCATTCTCCGTCACGGTATAATCGATGGCTTTACCATCGGCATTCTTGTACAGCGCATCCCAGCTGTAACTCCAGTTATTATCTTCACTTAATGTGACTGTGTCGTTGATCTTACCATCTGCCAAGAGGTTCACGGTTACATCAGCAGGACGCTTGCCGTCCTGGTTATCCGCATCACTCCAGATCTTCGTAACACTTACGTTCGTCGTATCCACGTCGTGCTTGTTCGTTAGTGTCGTAACTGTTCCGTTCACAGAAGTACCGGTAAGCGTATAGCCGGTCGGCAGACCATCTTCTACCCATGTGTACGCGATCGCCTTTCCATTATTGTTGACCGGCAGATTCTCGATCGAAGCTTCCCAACTATTTCCTGCGTTCAGCGTCACGGATTTGCCCGTTTCAGCGCCATCTGCGAGTAGTTTGACTGTCAGGCTCGCCGGGCGGATACCATCCTGGTTGTTCGCGTCTTCCCAGACCTTCTTCACAGTGAGCTTGGTCTCCTGCGCCTTGTAGGTATTGGTCAGTGTCGTGACTGTTCCGTTCACAGAAGTATCGGTAAGCGTGTAGCCTTCGGGCAGACTTGCCTCTTCCCATGTATACTTGATCGCCTTTCCGCCTGCATTCTTCGCAAGCCCTGTCAACGTGCCTTCCCAGCTGTTGCCCGCGTTCAGCGTGACTGTCTTTCCGGTATCCTTACCATCTGCCAGAAGCTTGACGACCA
>JAFZLF010000055.1 GCA_017551625.1 Clostridiales bacterium
AGCGATCTCGTCCATCTTAGACCTCCTTGGGGGGGGACCCAACTTGGTCTAGTCTGCTCTAGTTGGACTTGGTTGGGTACTCTCTAACAGTATCCCATTCTGTTCGTGCCCCTTAAAGACACCCGATTATTGAGCGCTTACCCTAATTCCATCAAAATACATCAAAAATCGCATGTTTAGGATCGAAAACAGCGTGTTTTTACATCAACCGGTCTATTTCTTACATTGCGTTTAATTCTATTTGGGGTCAGATTTGGGGTCAGAATAATACTGCCAGAATCGCCTCGTATCTGGCTTATAGCAGCTACTTACTCTAATGCTTCTCGAGATGAAAGACCCGATTGCATTTTTGTGCAACTTCTTCGTCATGTGTGACGATGATGAGAGTGGCACCGCTTTCTTTGTTTAATTCAGAAAGTAACGAGATTATGTGTTGCTCTGTTCCAGCATCAAGAGAGCCGGTCGGTTCATCAGCAAGGAGCAATGATGGATTTCCTACAAGAGCGCGTCCAATAGCGACACGCTGCTTTTCTCCGCCAGAGAGCGTTGGCGGGTATTTGTCCTTTAGTTCAGTGATTCCGAGTTTTTCTAGCATATTTGATACCTGTGTCTTTATATCCTTTTTGGAAAGACCAGATTCCCACAAACCGAGCTCTATATTCTCATATGCAGTAAAATCATTGATTAGTGCAAATTGCTGCAATACTATACCGACAGTGTTTCTGCGGAATCGCACGCCTTCGGAAGCGCTCTTGATTTGAATAAGCTTTCCGTCAAGATAGTATTTGCCACTGTCCGGGGAATCGATGCCAGCTAGAATATTAAGCAGAGTTGTTTTTCCGCAGCCACTTTTTCCCATGACAGCAAGTTGTTCCCCTTTTTCAACTACAAGGTTTAAGTCAGTCAGAACCTGTACACTTTTGTCTGCTTTTCCAAACGATTTGTTGATGCTTTTTAATTCTAGAAACGGCATACATTCCTCCTATCAAAATACGATTCTTTCTCGTATGAACATATCCAGATTGCATTTTTTGTTCACAAAAAAAACAGGAACAAGAGCAATACCTGATATTATCATTGCAAAAAGGATCAGTAACCATATTGGTATCAAAACCGTATGGTAAATACTGAATGAAATGGCAATGGTTGGGATGAGTGAAAGCATGATCCAGACTATCATTTCTAATACTACGGATGTGTTAATCTTCCAAAGCGGTATTCCGCAACACAGATAAATGCAGTTTGAAGGAAGATCTTCTGTAGCTCGGTGATACAGAATCATACTAAGTGAAGACAGACACATTATGGTTGAAATCACTGCCAGAAAACCGATAATCCTGACGTTCTTTTCGGAAATTGTTTTCGTTTCGGTAACCTGAACACCATCAACAGGAGATACTTCAAGAGTATAGAATCCGTTTTTGGCTGTAGCATTGTTTACTACTGCCTGAACATCCACATCATCGCTTTTGGTGTAAATAAACTGGATTCTGCGGTATTCATTTGAATGATCAAACATCCGGGGAAACTCAAACGGTGAGAGTATGGCCTTATCCAACGGGTAATAGGCATTCCAGATAACATACCCTGAGTTTTGTTCCAAAAAACCGACAACTACTGCTTGATCGGAGTACTCATTATCTTTGTATTCTATAATATCACCTAGTTGAAAAACAGAGTTGAGTTCATATCCGAGAATCACCGGTAACGGCTGCCCGCTTTTAAGATTATAATCTTCTTCCGTAAAGAAACGCCCGGAAGAAATCTTGAGGTGATATGCTTCAAAAGCATTCAACGAGAGAACTGGATTGGAGATACTACTCTCATCAAAAACCATAGTTTCTTCGATGAATGGTGATAGATCTAATTTGTTTTGAATGCCGGATAACCGGGTAGAGTTTCCTGCAAAAGAATAGACTAACAAATCAGGATCACTCTCAATATCTTCAATCACTTTCTGACCAACTAGGAACATAGGCGTCAGATTCAGTTTGTCGTTGGCGTAAATGATCTCGTCCTCATCAACTGCAAAAGCAACCTCATAGTTTGAAGCTGTTTTCCCAGAGGAAAAATACTCGCTATGGCGTTTTCGAAGGAAATGATAGTTTTGCAGAAGAATGAAGATCACAAATGTGCAAAGTATCATGTTCAGAAGAATAGTAAGATTCCTTCGCATGTTCTTAAGCAGGTTATGAGTTGTGATACGTAATACTACTTTCATATTTTTGCCACAAGGTTCTTGGGATTGATAAGGTACTCTGAAATGGCAGTGACCAAAAGAAGGAGTACAAGTAAACATATATCAAGAAGGATCAATTTGCATGCGGTGGAAACGACAAATGAAACCGAAAGGGAAAACAAGGAACTAGCTACAAATGCCACGATGAGAGATGTACCAAGTAATAGTCCAATCCCTCCCCATATCAGTAGTTCCCGACCGGTAATCTGTAGAATCTTTGAGAATGAAATACCACACAATCGCATTATTGCCACTTTGGAAGACTGGCGTCGTACGATCTGTATAGCAATACTTCCACTGAAAAACAAGAAGAGGAAGATAATACTAACTTTGAGATATTCCTTTAAATACATACCACCGGAAACCGTATCAATCAAAGCGGTGGGTGTTCGCCTTGTTGCAAGTGTAGTATGTAGTAATTCTAGACACGTGGCGTTCATGGTTTTAAATATGGATTCAGCTGAACGAGTATTATCAATGTAGAACATCCCATTCAATTGTTCTTCTGGAGAGAGACTTCCCAAATTAACAAATACAAGAGAATCAAGAGAAGAGGGACCGGTTAGGCCGCATGTCCCAATTACTTGGTACTTGCGGCCCAAATAGTCATAGTAGGTTTCTCCGTTTTCCTTGTAGACAGAGTCTGAAACGTTTCTTCCAATGACAGCTAAAGGTTCGTCCTGAAGACATTCTTCAGAAGAAAAGAACCGACCGCTCGTCAGAGGAACGGTAGATGTATCACCCTGATAGTACACTGCCCGCAGAGTGCCGTTATGCAGTGAAGAAAAGTACGCACCTTTTCCCGAAGAAAGAATTGACTCAACAGCAGTACTACCATCAGAAAGGAGGGGATTTGCGAGGACAAAATTCGGGTCCACAGGATCGATGGGGGTATAATCAAGAGCTAGCATGCCATCTGACTCAGAGACGGCAACGTTACCTACTACTGTCATCTCTCCCGTTTCTGGATCGAAATCTGTCCATCCCCACCTCGCTGTAGGTTGAGAAAGATCAACTATGTTGAAAAAAAGCGCATCTCTCGAAATATAACCACGTGCAATCTGCTGATTTAGATTGTACTCGGCATCTGTGCAGATGAATACATAGCCCACGACCAATACAGAAAAAAGCAGGAGCACTATAGATAATTTGAAAACGATGCTTTTTGTCATACAGACACTCGAGATTAATCATATATAATTTCGCCTTAGCCATTTTGTAGCTAAAATCAACTTAATTATATCATGCTGATGTCAGAATTTGTATCCTTGCCACTGACAAAAAACAGAAACACATGATTAAAACTATTAACAGAACAATTGAGATTTTGGATTAATTATCTGTCAGTAATGATTGCTTTGTGGATAGAAAAATGGAGCACTTTACATCATAATCGGTCCCTGACCCTGTTCGTCGTCTTTCAATTCTTCGATGTTGGATTCGTGGCGCTGGATCGCGTTCTCGACTTCATCGTAGTCATATTGTCTGTTGCGGATCTTCTCCATCAGAGCATCCCATTTTCTTCGAATATAGTCTCGTATTCTTCCAAGCATGTCAGTAATGAAGTTACCTGTTGCATCAATGTCTTCTTCTGTTCTTGCAATCTCATGTTCTGTTCTTTCAATGAATCTATCTGTTGATTCTGCTTTAGCAGCAAGTTTTCCAGCGATTGGATATCCTGTTCCTGCTGTCGGATCACTTCCAAAACCGAATTTAGGTATTCCTCTGTCTGTTTCATCCAGTTTTCTGGCTGCGCTGTATCTTTGTTCATAGATTTCAAGTGCCTCCTTTATCTTTTCGATTTTGCGGTCGATTTCTATTCTGATTGGACTTGCAGCTCCTGTAATCAGTTTTCTAACCGCGTTTCGTTCTTTGATTTCTCTGTTAATGGAAAGTCGTTCTGACTCAATCGGATTCTGTCCTTCTTCAAGCTTTCGGGCGGCAAATCCTTCGTGGATGGTTGGCTCGATATCTATACCCTGCCGTGCATAACTCCTGTGATCAATTCTGGTGGATTCGTCCAAGTATTCATTACAGATGTCAGCCCAGGCTTTTCGCCAAATCTCAACATTCTCCTTATTGTTCCAATCGTTATAATCTTCCTTGTGAGATTTATAGACTTTTCTGCCATCCTTGTCCGTTTTCTGATAAATGCGTTCGCCCGCTTCGTTAAGGTCATATACCTTTTTTGCTTTTGGTGCCCAGGTGCCATCTTCTTTTATGGATCGCAAAGTCGTTAGAATATGTACATGGTGGTTGCCCGGTTTCCAGTGGATATTCATATCTGCACACATACCCCGGCCGACCAACTGCTCTATGCAGAATCTTCGAGCGATTTCCTTTGCATCTTCAAAAGAGATCTCGTTTGGAAATGCCATTTCGAATTCTCTGCTTAGCTGGGCGTTCTTGTTCTTCTCGGCTTCCTGTACAGAGTTCCACAGTATAGTCCGATCCGAGAATCGAGCAGGTGCTTGAGGTGGGAGAAGGATCTCACTATGTGCAACAAAGTGCTTCCGGGAAAAGTCATACTGTATACCTGTCTCATCCTCGCGGAGAGATTGCGCAGATCTGTACGCAGCAGCGGCTACAGCCGACTTGCCTTTGCTTCTTCCGATTATGCTGATGTTCATGTGATAGATGCTCATAGTTTGTATGCGGCTGTAGGGGAGGGGTCAAGGGGGCGCTGAGCCCCCTGCGCACGACACCACCGGAGGTGGTGTATAAGTGCGCCTTTCTCTCCCACTAACATCATGCGCGTTCCTCCTCTTTTATAGTCTCTCTGTTTTGTGATCCGTTCATAAAGTTGAGAAATGACTCTCCGTTTTTCTTGCATCTCAAAAGAAACTCTTCGAACTTTTCGATATCACTTTCCGTAAGCGCTCGTCCCAAATACTTCTCGACAAGGCCGCCAATCTGGCAAAGTTTGTGTGTCCGCTCTTTACGATCTGCCTCGCTCTTCTGCTGTTTTGCCTTACGCATCTGAGCATTTAGCTTCTTTCTTTCTTCTTCAAGTTTCGCCTGCCGTTGCTCAAGATCGGCAATCCGTTCCTCGTTGGTGCGACGTCTCTTTTTCATACTTTCTTCTGTGATGATTGAATCAATCGGCGTTCTTTCATCGGTGTTTTCCATCATTGTTTTATCCTCCTCTCTGTGGTGTACTGTGGCTTAGCCATTCAAGAAATCTGTCTGTCGGTACTCTCAGCAATTTGACTCCTATCCGTATGGAAGGAAAATCACTTTGGTTCATGATCTTGTACGCATTTGCAACCGATATTCCAAGATAACTCGCGATATCTTCGGCATTCATGACCGGCGGTAGTGGGGTACCGGGTTTCCATCTTTCCTTTTTCATATTCTCACCTCCTTTGTTTCGGATTTTGTAAAATCCGAAAAATAAAATCCGACTTTCTGCATTTTACCACTTGACAGTTTGGATTGCAAGTAGTAAATTAAATGCAATCCAAATCCGAGGTAAAGAGAAATGAATAGATCAGAAAAGAGAATAGGAGAAACAAATAGAATATATGCAGGATTAGTGATCTCCGAAGATTGCGAATCTGTTATGCTTGCAGCATATGATAAGAACGATCAGCTGGAACCTATCGCAGTCGGGAAGTGTGAGATCGGCATTGCTATAGGGGATATGATCGAGTTCGACTTTTCTATTATATCGGATTTCTTAAATGATATCAGAACGGCGATAGAAGCGAAGGAGGACTCCAATAAGTTAATCAGACTAATTTACATGCATATGTATACTGTATGCTCATATAACTCTAACGATGTGTTTGAGACAAATCTATATGTTATGCCCCTATACGCTGAGATGATCAATATGGTGCTGGATTATCGATCCGGAAAGAAAACGAATTACAGAGATGTTGAGCAAAAGATCGACTTTTATAAAAAACAGGCGGAGAGTTTCAGATACTTATGCGAGAGGATATTAACACCTTCACTGAAAAAAGACCCGTTAGCATTTTATCTGGACGATGATAACGTAAACCGTCCATCATCAACCTATAGTGGGAAGACTATCATTTATGATCTCAAGTTTGAGAATTATCAGAAGATATGTGAGTATTTCTTCCCGGAGACGCTGGATGATTTCTTCGGATATTGCATCTGCAAGACACTGACAACTAGAAAGAGATTTATAAAATGCCATTACTGTGGGAGGTACTTTGCTTATACAACGAATGGAAAGACGAAATACTGCTCACGTATGGTAGCGGATAAAGGATTTCCGTGTAATGAGATCGGAAGATCCCTTCGCTATACGGCAGATATCAATGCCAGCGAAGCAAAAACCATGTACAGGAAGTACTACAGAAAGGTAAATTACCATGTAAATGCGGGTAATCTAAGCAGAGATGCTTTTGAGAAATGGGCTGTGAAAGCTCGAACACTAAGAGATAAAACAGAAGGAGGAAAGATGGCGCTAGAAGATTTCGAGAATTGGCTGAAGAATAATTTGCCGGTTTGAATGAAGAGCTTAATCCTAATACAATATATTTGAACATGACCGGTTGATGTAAATCATGTTCGCCATCCTAAAAGAAAGGAACTTATGTCTATACGAAAAAACTCAAGGAAAGAAAATGGTAGCGGTTCCATTAGAAAACGCAAAGACGGACGTTGGGAAGGAAGGTATTCCATTCCATCAAAAGACGGCGGCGGATCCTATATCCGCAAATCCGTGTATGCTGATACACAAGAGGAGCTTCGGAAAAAACTCACACAGATAACCGGAGAGATTGATGACGGTATCTATCAGGAGCCATCACAATACAGGTTGTCCGAGTGGATCGAAACCTGGCTGGAGGTGTATGTTAAGCCTACGGTAAAGGATTTTACCTATGATTCTTATTCCGGGGTTTGCAGAAACCATATTATCCCTGACCTGGGGGGAGTCAAGCTCAAAGAATTGAGTACGACCATGATCCAGAAGTTCTATAACTCTCTCTTGAAGAAGGGATTGTCGGCTAAGACACTAAAGAACATCCATGGGATCCTCCATAGGACCCTTCAGCAGGCATACGTGGTTGGTGAGATAAAGCAGAATCCGACAGACAGATGCATACTTCCCAAAGTTCCCAAACCTAAGATTGATCCTCTTGAAGATGAGGAAATTACAAGATTTCTGGAAGCGATACGGGGGCATAGATATGAAAATGTCTATTTTCTCACTCTCTTCACCGGAATGCGTCAGGGAGAAGTCCTCGGCCTGTCGTGGGATTGTGTGGATGTTCAGAACAGCACGATTCTGATTAACAAGCAATTGAGAAGGACTTCACATCATGCCGGGGCTGAGTACATCCTTGATTCGACGAAGAACGGAAAAGAACGGGAGATAGTGGTAGCACCCTCAGTCATGATGGTACTGGCCAGACAGAGAGCTTGGCAGAAGGAATGTGCTGAGAAAGCCGGATCTGCTTGGAACAACGAATGGAATCTTGTATTTACCGATGAACTGGGGCAACATCTTAACCATCCGACTGTATATAACAACTACAAAAGGGTGATGAAGAAGATGGGGCTTGAGAATAAGAGGTTTCACGATCTTCGACACACTTATGCGGTGGCTTCACTGGAGAGCGGCGATGATATAAAGACATTGCAGGACAACTTGGGACACGCGACGGCTTCGTTCACACTGGATAAGTACGGACACGTTAACAAGACCATGAAGCAGAAATCCGCGATGAATATGCAGAGATTCATCAACAAAGTATCGTAGAACACCATGAAAACCCGACATTTGGGGTCAAAATTGGGGTCAAAACAATATAAAGTCCCCGCAAACGCAGTGTTTGCAGGGACTTCAATGGCGGAGAAGGAGGGATTCGAACCCTCGAAACCCTTTTGGGGTTTACACGATTTCCAGTCGTGCGCGCTCGACCAGGCTACGCGACTTCTCCATGACTGATCGATCCGTGAGACTATTTTCTCACGTGCCTTGATATAATACCGATTTCAAGGGGGTTTGTCAACAGTGCTTTTCGCGCAGAGAAACATGGAGAATTCTCTCCGGGTCACGGAAAGTGCCCCCGCCCCCAAAGCACAGAAAAAGGGGCTGCCTTTACGACAGCCCCGGATTTCTAATCAGATTGGATACGAATCAGAAGATTCTGTACTTACCAACGATCGGGAGTTCCTTCTGTACGCCGTTCTTCGCGTTCAGGATGCCCATGATCGTGAATACGATGTACATGATCATAGCAACACCGCAAGCGATCCAGCCGAGGATCGGGATGATGTTGAGGAGCATAGCGATCAGAGCGAAGACCTCGAGGCAGAGCGCCTGATTAACATGGAAACGGATATCCGGATCTTCCTTGTTCAGTACGAGAGCGTACAGAGAGAAGATACCAAGATAAGAGAGCATGCACAGAGCTCTTGTACCGTTAGCAGCACGCGGAGCAGCGGCTACCGGAGCCTGGTAAACAGGAGCAGCCTGCGGCTGCGGCTGAACCGGGGCAGCACCGAGAGGAGCGCCACAGTTGGAGCAGGAAACGGCACCGTCAGGAAGCTGAGTACCGCACTTGGGACAGAAAATAGACATAACACAATCCTCCTAGTTATTTATAAGCTATAAGCCGATATTGAATCGATGCTAAATATAACTACTACTATTCTTACACTAAAAAATAAAAAAAGCAATAGAATTGCCAAAGTATCCTTACATTTTCGCGAGTCATTCCAGAAGAGGGATACGGAGTTTCTGCGGCTGCAGATAGAGCTCATACTCGATGACCAGTTCTCTGTTTCTGATGTAGATGGACTTGACCGTGGCCTGCCGTAGCGCGTGGATGGTGTTCCAGACGACGGTGTCCTCCGCATCGTAAGATGTCAGGTCGTCGGAAGTGAGGATCATGCCCTGACAAAGGCCCATCGCACGGCCGAGAAGGACACGCCTCTCCTTCGAGAAGAGAAAGTGCGGATTGCTGATGGGAAGGACGTTGGTAAAGAGTGTAAAGGCTCTTCCCGAGAGCTGCCTGTGGCAGAACAGACCGATCAGGGAGCGGTAGGTGGAGTTCTGCTCACGGCTGGCCTGAGCCAGAGGCGGGAACCATTCGGCGGACAGGTCGCAGCTGACCTGGCAGTAGTCCATGACGCCGGCCGCGGCCATCAGGGGCACTCCGCATCCGATGGTGGTGGAATCGCCCACGCACTCCTTAAGGAACCGGATCGCGTCATACATCTTTTCGGCGCGGGTCTGACTTGCCGACGGGAGCATGCAGGCCGCATAGAGGAAATCAAACTTGAAGACAGAGACGCCCCAGTCATCGCGCATCGTGAGCAGGACGTTCTTGAGATGCCTGCGGAATGCGGGATTGGAGGCATCGAGACAGTAGCAGTTGTGCCAGGAAGTACATGCGGGGACGGGTCTGCCCGATGCGTCCCGCAGGAGCCACTCGCTGTGGTTCTTATAGATGCGGGAGTGCTTGTCGCAGATAAAGGGCGCGATCCAGATCCCGGCCAGCATACCGCAGCTCAGGATCTTCTTCGTGATCGGGTAGATGCCGTGCGGGAAGGCATTCCGCTTCGGAGTCAGCCAGTCTCCGATGGCGTTCTCATAGCCCTCGTCGATGCAGAAGATCCGGCACGGATATCGCGCGGCCGAATCACTGACATCCTGGATATCCCGCATGAGCTTCTTCTCCGTGATGTCCGACTCGTGACGGTACCAGGTGGTGTAGCCGGTGACCGGCTTGGCCCCGGTGGACGTGATGCCGAGCTTTTCGAAGTATCCGTCAAAGACCTCGTCCTCCGTGCCTTCACAGAACCATATGTCCATCGCGGCAAAAGCACTGTCGAAGAAGCGTTTGCTCAGGTCTTTTCTGACGGTGAGAGTCCCCTGGTCCGTGTCGATGTCGAAAAAGGTGAACCCCTGTTCTTCATTAAGAGAGCCGAAGAAGCGGAACCGGGAGTCCTGCCGGACATAGCCGTAGCTCACGCCGTGGAGCCAGCGGTTCTGCTTCGGGTAGTTCGTAAATTCACGGTCGCCCGAGCGGTCCGTCTTCTTATGGCGTATGATCTTCGCCATCTGCTCGACGGCGAGGTTCGTGGTATCGATACTGTATTCTTTGCTGACGGTCCAGGACTGGTAGCCGTTCATGAAGATGTAGTCTTTCTTGTCAAAACCGTACGGGTAGGCGACGATCAGTTCCGTGATCTCGATGGATCTTGCGGGTGTGACAGCGACGCGGAAGCGGTCCTCCTCATTCTTCACTTCGAAGGACAGAAGATCACTCGTTTCCCCGGACAGAAGATCCAGCGTGCGCTGCACGCCGTTCTGCTGATAAGTTAACGATGCACTTGTCGGCTTCATAGGTATCACATCTCCTTACAGTTCACAAACAGTATAGTGAGTTTTCGGGAAATTGCAAAGGTGGCATCCGCGTGGGGGAGTGAACGAAAGAGAGTCCTTCTTGCTGCCCGGCTGTTAACAAAGCGCGGGATTTCGGGTACAATAGCGTGGTGTCGGGTCTGGCGGCCGAGACACCGGACGGGTAGCGCGGAGATAGAAGTGTGCGGCCCCGACAAGGGAGTGCCGCCAAGATGCGGAAGAAGGAGAGAACTCATGGCCAGAATGCGTAAGAAGAAGAACCTCATCCCGAGAACCGAGGCGTGCGCCGATCACTATTTTGAGGATCCGGCGGGAAACCGCGGGAAGTGGAGAGAAGCCTGCGG
Source organism: Clostridiales bacterium (assembly GCA_017551625.1). Classification (GTDB taxonomy): domain Bacteria; phylum Bacillota; class Clostridia; order Saccharofermentanales; family Saccharofermentanaceae; genus Scatonaster. The sequence goes on from JAFZLF010000055.1 coordinate 10,937, forward strand.
CATGCCCGCGGACTGCCCGCTCTATGTCGAGATCGGCTGTGGGAAAGGGCTTTTCTCGGAGAATATGGCGAGAAGAAATCCGGATGTGTGCTATGTCGCGATCGAGCGTGAGCCGTCGTGCTGCCTTCTGGCGATGGAGCGCGCGAAGAATGCGAAGCTTCGGAATCTGTTCTTCATAAGAGGCGATGCACAGGGACTTCTCGAGTATTTCGGGCCTTCCGAGGTGGACCGGATCTTCATCAATTTCTGCGATCCGTGGACGCGTCAGAATAAACCGAAGCGTCGTCTGACATACCGTGCTTTTCTCGATATGTACCGTCAGGTGATGGTTCCGGGCGGGCAGATCCACATGAAGACCGATAACGACCCGCTCTTCGACTTTACTCTCGAGGAGATGGAGGCATCGGGCTGGGAGACGACCTGCGTGACTCGGGATCTGCATCACAGTCAGTGGGATGGTGAGAACATCCGGACGGAATTCGAGACGAAATATGCTGAGCAGGGTATCCCGATCAAGCGGGTCGTCGGCATCATGCGTGAGAGAACGGAAAAGCCGGAAGAACCTGCCGGCGGATCGGAAACGGATGTGCCGGAAGAGAATTGATTCCCGGGAGCGAAGATCCGACTTGAGAAAAGGGATCGATCCGTTATATAATAGGGAACATCTGAAGCAGTCGGACCGGGGAGGTTCCACAGGGCCGAGGGCACAGGAGGAAGAAAAATGGCATTATTTGATCCGAAGAAGAGTCAGATTTCTCAGCTGCAGAAATCGATCGATGATAAGAACCGCATGATCGGCGTCTATTTTGACGAGATCGGCAAGCTCTACTACAAGCAGTACCGCGACATGAACGCGGATGTGTCCAGGGACATCAATACCCGCTGCGAGAGTATCTCCAATCTGTACCTCGAGATCGAGGAGTGCAGACTGCGCATCCTCTTCGAGAAGGGATATAAGGAGTGCAGGAACTGTAAGAAGGAGAACCTCCTCGAGCATGCGTACTGCTCGGCCTGCGGCGAGAAATTCCCGGAGAGCAATGACGTCTCTGTCGTTACCCGCGTCGATCCGGCAGATATCGGGATCGTCGTTCCGGTAGTGGACAAGGTCCCGCAGGAGAATCCGGAGCGCGTCACCGAGGGCGGCGAAGCAGTAAGCGAAGGTGCCGGCGAAGCGATCCCGGTCGAGAATCCGACGGCGGAATTGACCGGTGAGTCGGTCGCAGAAGTTGCCGAGGAAGCAGAAGAGACCGTTTCGGAAGAAGCAGAAGAATAAGATCACTGAAACACGGGAAAGTGGAGTAAGAAAATAGGGGCTCGGAATGGTAGATATTCCGAGCCCTAACATTCTTATTATAGCATAGATTGCGAAAACACTCTGACACGTATGTTACCATTCTGTGAACCTTAGTTCGATATAATGGTTCTGTAGACAGAACAAGGGTCTACGAAATTGAACAATCGGAAGGATGTGATTATATGAAGATCACGACACAGGGAAACGGTATCAAGATCGGCAAGCGTCTGGAGGAAAAAATCGCCGGTAAACTCGCAAAGTTTGACAGATATTTCGGGGAAGAGGGATCCTTCAATATCAAGATCCACCCCGAGAAAGAACTGAAGAAAGTGGAGATCACGCTGAAGCTCCAGAATCATATTTTCAGAGCAGAGGCAAAAGACGATGACATTCTGAATGCGGTAGACCGCACAGTGGATAAGCTGGAGTCCCAGATCAGAAAACAGAAGACGAGGATCCAGCGTCAGAAGAAAGAGTACCCGATCCTCAACGAATATCTCAGCGATATCGTCGAAGAGGATTACGAAGAAGAGGACAACGAACCGAAGATCATCAAGCGCAAATCCTTCGAACTGGTTCCGATGGAGTCGGAAGAAGCGATTCTGCAGATGGAGATGCTTGGTCACAGCTTCCTGGTTTATCTCGATGCACAGACAGGAACAGTATGTGTGGTATATAAGCGCAAAGACGGCCAGTATGGTCTGATAGAGCCTACCTACTAATTCCTTCCAAGCTAAGAATTTCCTTGTTCAAATCGCCGTCTTGCGCGTGAACACCCGGGGGAGGGGATCTCCGAGAAGAGATCTTCTCCCCCTCTTTTTATCATGAGGGGGAGTGGTTATGAAATTACTGAAGAAAGTGACGTCGATGATCCTGATCCTGGCGATGATCGGGGGAATCGCGGCGTGCTCGAAAACTTCGGACAAGGATTCCGATAAGAGCGACAAAAAAGCGAAGAAGACAGAGAAAGTCTCCGTATCCGGTGATGATGAAGAATCGGAAGAGACTCTGGATGAAGAGGCGCAGGCGAGTGTGGATGAGGTCGTAGCTCAGCCGGCGATCGAACCTGCTCAAGTGATCGATATAGAGACAGATATGGGTGTCAAGGTGAAGATCGAAGACGACATCGATATTCCGAAAGATACCGAGATGGAAGTGACGCAGATGGAGGAGGTCGTTGACGATCTGATCGGAGCCTCCTACACGGAGTACGAGATCACTCTGGGAGATATTCACGAGCTCGGAGGATATGTCGAACTCCGACTCCCCTATAACGAAGCGAATATTCCTGCGGGAGAAGACCCTGAGCAGTGTGTCGCGGCTATGTACTTCGATGAGACCGAAGGAGAGTGGGTACCGGTCGACTACGAGGTCGATACGGCTACAAAAGAGGTCGTGATCTACACCGACCATTTCTCCAAGTACAGATGCTATGAGTTTAAGGATGAAGGAAAACGAATGGCCCAGATCATCAAGGTTTCTGATGTGCTGGACAAAGTCAGCTTCGAAGATGCGAAGAAGGCCATGGAAGAGTTCATATATTATGAATTTGAAGATCAGGAATGCCGCGCCGTGGTTGCACCGTATATCGAGGAAACTTTTAAAGACTTTGTCAGTAAGACCGGAGATGCATCCACATATGTCGGAAATATTGTTACCAATCTGGTTACGCTGAGTGGAGGTGATCAGGCTTTCGAGCATATGCCGAAATCCTCGAAGATCATCGAATGCATGGGCAAGGCCGGTCTTTACATCTCGGTCGTGACATTTATGATGAGTGTCACGAAGTCGGATAAGACTTCCGATGATATTCTCCAGATCTATAAGGATGCGGCATATCTTCTGGTGGCGGCATCGGGCAGTTCCTGGCTCGGCGGGATCGCGGCTGCGGCATGGCTCGTGGATCTGACACTGACTGAGGCGGCCTCTTATGTGCGTGGTTCCGTCAAAGAAGATGAGATGAAAGCGTACCGCTACTACATGAATTCGAACGGGAAATACAATAACCACAAACACCTGACTCGTGCCGAATGGAGACAGATCATCTATGAGATCGCGACCCAGCCGCCGACGAGTAAAGACTTCGATGCCAACAATGAGATCATGAACAAGATCGATGCTTATTGTAATGAGTTCTGGACCATGAACTACGACATCCGCTATGATGTCTATGCTGATGTCGGACTTACCGGTAAGCTACAGGCCGATGCGAAGATGCAGCAGGAGATCTCCTCAGAGTATAAGGGTGAACTGCTGGACGAACTCCAGGGCGTATTCGCAGCGGTTCAGCTTCAGCTCCAGAGAGAAGCCAGAGCAGCGGCGATGAAAGAGCTTAATAAGCTGATCAAGTATTTCAATGAGACCTATACCGTGAATATCAAAGAAGTGGTCGACAAGGACAAGAAGCCGAGATTCGGTGGATGTCAGGCAGTCTTCTCGCCGCTGTATTCCGAGGAGAATAAGGAAGAGTGGACGGTCATCCTCGACGATAAGGGCTGTGCGAAGGTGGAGATGACCTGGATCGGTTATATCCTCGCAGGTGAGCCGAAGGAGATACAGATCTACTCGCCGAATGCAGACCTGACCAAGCCGGAGACGAAACCGATCCTGACGGTGCCGTTCTCGATGCTGAATCTGGATGTCGAACTGAAGTATGAGGGCATACCGCTCGAGGAACTGATCGGAATCTATCATGGAATATGTCAATTGACGCATATAGAGTTCACAGACGAGGGATTCGAATGGTACAAGGCCCAGCTCGAAGCCCAGCACAGTGATGACGATGATCCATTCACGATTGATGGTAAGGCGCTCTCTGAAATCACGAAACCGGAGTGCGATGCGATCCTGAACGAGGCGATCAAAGAAGGAGAAAACAATACGGATCTTTACGAACTGGAGGTCTCCTCAGATGATCCGGCAAGTGGCAAATGTGTCGTGACACTGCGTTTCAATAGTGACAGTGGCGGAATTACGGAGATCCCTATGGATTGTGATTATGCGGATGGATTCTTCACGATCAATGGTCCCAAAGATGGTCCGATCTCAGGCGGCGGAGAAGATCAGGGCGCGATCAGCGTGATCACCGGAATGATCGCGGCATCTGAAAGCGATGAACTCTATATTCTCCAGTGCCCGTCAATAGAGATGCGCGCAGTATATGGAGACCCGGCGATCGAAGTTGAAATACTTACTTTCACTCTCGAGGTCTCGAAGGATAAGGAAGGCTGATATGTATCCTTTTCTTCACCTCTTCGGAAGATATATCGCGACTTATTATGTATGCGCCGCTACAGCGGGAATTGTAGGATTCCTGCTGGCGGCGTTTACGCTGCGCAAGAAACTTCCCGGCGCCGGAAGATGGATCCTCCCGCTGATCACAGTGGTAAGTGCCATCATCGGCGCGAGACTTCTAAATGTCCTTATCAACCCGAAGGGGTATGGAGAAGGCTTCCGCGCATGGAGCCTGCAGTATAAGAATCTCTCACTTATGGGAGGGCTGGCGACAGGCATCCTGGCGATTCTCACGTTTTGTTTGTTAGCTCGAAAGGATCCACGTGGGATCCTCGATGCATTCGTGCTTCCGGCTGCCAGCGGGATCGTGATCCTGAAAATCGGGTGCTTCCTGAATGGCTGCTGCGGAGGAAAGAGCACGAAGGTGCCGTGGGGCGTGGAGTTTCCGGGAAACAAGAATACTACACCGGTTTTCGATCCGCTCCATATTATCGTACCTTCGAAGAACATCGTCCACCCGACGCAAGTTTACGAGATAATCGGAGCCCTGATCGCATTGGTTCTGGCTCTTGTTCTGAGTCGTCTGATGAAGAAGCCGGGAGTGAGTGCAGCTGCGTTCTCCGGTGCTTTTGCCGTCGCAAGATGGATCGTGCTGCCATTTCGAGCCTTGTCGTATCCGAAATACGTGATCCATATCCTCTATCCGATCCTCTACGGAAGTGTCGCGCTTCTTTGCCTGGCCTTTGTGCTGTGGAGCGCACGGAGACGACACGTGGATACTACAGAAGTAGGAATTTCTTCGAGGAAATTAGACTGTCAGTAACTGTTGTGCCCTTACCTGGTATGTTACAATCTCAAGTTGAGAGAGTGGAAAAAGTCGGGCAGGAAGTAACGACGAAAGTGGGAACGACGCATGAGCGCGGAAAAAGAGGGAAACAAGGAGACCGGGACGCAGGATAAAGGCAGCCCGGTAGAGAAAAGGAAGAAGAAAAAGAACAAGGATAAACTGTCATTCCGAAGAACGGTCGGGAATAATATCTTTGCCATGAAGCTGGCATCGAGATATAGCAGGGGCATGGTCATCGCCGGTCTGCTGTTCGCGATCTTCGGGTATTTCGAGTGGGTATTTTTCGACGGGTTTTTCATAAGAAGGATCATCGAAACGATCGATCAGGAGGCATCTTTCCGATCGGTCATGGTGTTTATCGGCATCTCGTTTGTGATGTTCTTCTTCATCGAACTATATAGTAAGTATGCAGATAACGTGATCTTCCCCTTAGGGACGGTCAAGCTCTACGGCGGCATCTATAAGCTTCTCTTTGCCAAGGCGAAGAACGTCGAGCTCCGGTGTTACGAGGACTCGGATTTCTACGACAGATACACGATGGCGATGGACGGGGCAGAGGAGAAGATCTGCTCGATCATCAAGAATTTCTGGGGCCTTCTGGTATCGGTGCCGGCTGTGGGCGTTGTCTTCTACCTCATGTACGACATCGATCACTATGTCGTGCTCTTTATCATCTCGCCGCTGATCGGTAACTTCATCTTCGGTAACTACAAGCAGAAGTACGAATACAAGCGCTATCAGGCGCAGGTCCCGCAGAACAAGGTGCATAACTACGTGAGCCGTATGATGTACCTGCCGGACGGCGCCAAAGAGATCCGCCTGTCGGAGGTCTTTGAACTTCTGAAGAAGCAGTACAAGGAAGCGACGGAGAAGAATGTCAAGGCTGCGGTGAAGTATGCTTTTGCCAACTGCTCGCTGTCGTTCTGGAGGATCACGTTCACGTTCACGATCATCTTCGAGGGCGTGCTCTTCTACGCGATCTACAGGAATCTCGTGAGTAAGACGATCACGCTCGCCCAGTTGACGATCATGACGAGCCTCATGGTGGCGATGACGTGGATATTGATCCGTGCTTTTGAAAATGTCATGGAGCTTATCAAGAACGGCGTCTTCGTCAATAACCTCCGGACCTTCCTCGAGTACGAGGAGAAGATTCCGCAGGATCAGAGCGGCGATGTTCCGGAGGGCTTCGAGAGCCTCGAGTTCCGGGATGTGTGCTTCTCCTATAAGGACGAAGAAACGATCCGCGATCTGTCATTCCGGATCGATAAGGGCGATATCGTCGCGCTGGTCGGCCATAACGGCGCGGGCAAAACGACGCTCATCAAGTTGCTGCTCCGGTTCTACGATCCGACCTCGGGCGAGATCCTCCTCAATGGCAAGAATATTAAGGAATACGACCTTCGCGCGTACCGCCGTCTCTTCGCGACGACATTCCAGGATTTCGCGATCTTCGCGATGAGTATCCGGGAGAACGTCCTGATGGGACGGCACTATGAGAATGAGGACGAGATCGTCAGAAGATCGCTCCGGCGCGCGGGTATCCTCGAGAAGGTCGAATCGCTCCCGAAGGGCGTCGATACGATCATGACGAAGGAATTTGATGAGAACGGCGCGGTCTTTAGCGGCGGCCAGCATCAGAAACTCGCCGTGGCCAGAACTTTTGCCAAGGACTCGCCGGTCAAGATCTTCGACGAGCCCTCTTCGGCCCTCGATCCGATCGCGGAGTATGAGCTCTTCAAGAATATCCTGAAAGAAGGACGCGACCACACGATGGTCTTCATCTCGCACCGCCTGTCCTCGGTCAAGAACTGCGATAAGGTCTTCATGCTCGAGAAGGGCACGATCGTCGAGCGCGGATCGCACCGCGAGCTCATCGATCAGAAGGGGAAATATGCGAAGATGTATATCCGCCAGGCGATGAACTATCTGGCCGTAGAAAAGGAAGAGGAGGTGATCCTGTGAGCAGTAACGACGCAAAGAACAGTGTATCCGGCGCCGGAAAAGACAAGAAGAACAAGCAGCCTGCTTCCCAGGTCCTGAAGAATAACCTCTTCTTCATGGGCATGATGTTCCGGGCCTCCCCGAAGTTTGTGGTCTTCCCAGCGCTCGACGCGATCCGCGGACAGGTCTCCATCTTCTTCGAGCACATGATCCTCATCGGATTCGTCCTCGAGGCGGCCGAGTTCGGTTACGACTTCAGCAGGGTCGGCACGACCATCATCATCTTCGCCGCCCTGATCACGCTCGGCATGGTATTCACGGTCCTCGCCGGCGACTACATGCAGGAGAAAGAGCGCCCGAAGGTCAGGGAGAAGATCAAGCTCGTGCTCTACGAGAAGGCCCGTTCCGTCGATCTCTCCTGCTACGATGATCCGGATTTTTATAACAGCCAGGTCATGGCGATCGCGGAGGTCGACAAGCAGATCGACCAGACGATGGAGTTCATCAAGAACGTCCTGTCCGGACTGACCGTTTTCCTTCTGACCGGCGGCTACTTCCTCGTGAAGGACAAGCTCTCGATCGTGTTCGTCGCGATCACATTCATCTTCAGCGTCATTTTCTCCAAGGCGTACAATAAGCTCGCCTACGAGATCCGCATGCGCCGCTACCCGCCGGAAAGAAAGCGTGACTATGTCAAGCGTGTCTTCTATCTCAAGGACTATGCGAAGGAGATCCGTCTGGATCCGGAGGTCACCGATTCTCTGGAAGAGCGTTTCTTCCTGGCAAACGATGAGGTCTACCAGGCGGAAGCATCACTGGCCAGAAAGAAGTTCGGCATGGCTTTCCTGAAGGACTTCGTCTGCGGCCATCTGGTCAACGACTACATCTATACGGCCTATCTCGTATACAGATATCTCATCCAGCACGCGATCTCGCTGTCTTCTCTGGTCATGCTCTTCAACTGGTTCGGCGGTCTCAAGAGAAGCATGCGTGTCTTTACCGAGACCTATCCGAAGGCCTGCGAGACGAGCCTGTATATCCAGAAGATCCGGGACTTCCTGGCCTACGAGCCGAAGGTCATATCCGAGGGCGATGTGGTGCCGTCTTCTCCGGCAAAAGCACTGTCGCTCGAGGGTGTCGGTTTCTCCTATAAGAAAGATCTTCCGGCGGTGCTGTCGGACATCTCGCTTTCCGTCGAGCCGGGCGAGAAAATCGCGCTCGTCGGCTATAACGGCGCCGGCAAGACCACTCTGGTCAAGCTTCTGATGCGCCTCTATGATACGACTTCGGGCCGGATTCTCGCAGACGGTGTGGATGTCAGAAACTATAACTTAGAGGCCTATCGGGATTCGATCGGAACGGTCTTCCAGGACTTCGAGATCTTCGCGGGAACGGTCCGCGAGAACGTCATCCTCGATGTGCCCGAAAGAAAGAGCAAGGCGGGCGACGCGCTGACGGCGCATGGCATGGACGGCTCGGAGTCTCAAAAGGACAGCGCGGAAGAACTGGCGGAACTGGACGAGCATGTGCGCGCAGCCCTTCAGGACAGTGGCCTTATGCGCCGTGTCGAATCGCTTCCCATGAAGCTCGACACTCCGCTGACTCATGAGTTCTCAGAGAAGGGTGTGGATCTGTCCGGAGGTGAACAGCAGAAGCTCGCGATCTCCCGTGTCTTCTACCAGAACGCGTCTCTGATGATCCTCGACGAGCCGTCCTCGGCCCTCGACCCGATCGCGGAGTACCAGCTCAACCACGCGATGCTGCAGGCTACGAAAGATAAGACGGTTATCTTCATCTCGCACCGGCTGTCGACCACGCGCCTGGCGGACAGGATCTTCATGCTCGAAGAGGGACGCATCGTGGAGGAAGGTTCGCACGAATCGCTCCTTTCACGCGGCGGGAAATACGCTGAGATGTGGAAGGCTCAGGCCGGGGCATATATCGAAGTGTAAGAAAGCAGTTAATCGTTGGTTATGTCACACTTTAGTGTTGATGTCGATGATCCATCATCGCACGACCCAGTCTCCAAACTGTCTCTTTTCAAGGAAAAAGGAGACCAAAAGGAGACTGGAACTAAGATCAACAATAAGAGAGGACAGAGCCTAATCGTTCTCCCGGAGCTGTTCGTCGGCGAGGAGGATCGGCTGGCGCTTGTTGTAGCAGACGATCGTGGCGTGACTGCCTTCCTCAAGAAGATGAAGTGTTTTTGCCGAGAAAACAGGCATGGCATCCATGACTTCGCCATTTTCGGAAGTGAAGGTGACGGCGTCATAGTAGAGCCCCGTGTCCTTGTCCGTCTGGATCTCGCGCTTGTTGGAAACGACGCCTTTGCAGACGGTGCAGTGCCAGGCGGGCATGTCTTCGATGACGATATAGAGGAGAACTGCGGCGGCCAGGCCGAGGCCGATGCCGGTCAGGAGGCGCACACGGCCAGGAATGAGAAAGACGGCGGCGATGGCGATCAGGGCGCAAACGAGCCAGATCGTGTTACGAAGATTCAGAACGCGGAAGATCCGCTTCTTCTCGTCTTTGGATGCATCACAGAAAGTCAGTGATGAAACGTCGATATCCATTTCTCTCTCTCCGGAAAATGTCAAAATCACAATTATAGTATCATACGCGCGCAATATGGGCAAATAGGCCGGCTTCGCGATGGGGGGGGGAGAAGTCAGGCGAAGCAGTGAACTTCGGTATGGTGCGAAGATGAGGACAAATCTTCGGGATTTCGTGATAACAAAGTGGTATTATTCCGCGCCGCGATTCGGTACAATGGAAACATAATGACGAAAGCATACATATGCAAAAGCGCTGAGATTGTTTTCCGGTAGATAAATGGAGGAGGATCGCTTATGTTTACAAGAACGATGAATGGCTTTGATAAACCTGTATCACTTCTGGGATTCGGGTGCATGCGTTTCCCGACGACAGAGGACGGAAAGATCGATCGCGTGAGGACCCGTGCGATGCTCCTTCGCGCACACGAGATGGGCGTGAATTACTATGACACCGCCTATCCGTACCACGGCGGCGAGTCCGAGATCGTAGTCGGCGAAGTGCTGAAAGAGCTCCCCCGTGATTCCTACTTTCTCACGACGAAGCTCCCGGTGTGGGAGATCAAAACGAGGGAAGACGCCGAGAAGATGTTCGAGAAGCAGCTCGGCAAACTCCAGCAGGAGTATCTCGACCTGTATCTTCTCCATGCCATGGATGAGAAGCGTTTCGAGGAGATGGAGAAGGCGGGCGTGATCGACTTCATGTTCGACCTCAAGAAGCAGGGAAGAATCAAGAACGTGGGGTTCTCGTTCCACGATGATTACCCTGTTTTCGAGAAATGGATCGGGAAATATCCATGGGATGCGTGCCAGATCCAGTTCAACTTCATGGACACCGAGAATCAGGCCGGTACCAAAGGCCTGAAACTCGCGGAGTCGCTGGGTATCCCGGTGATCGTCATGGAGCCGATCCGCGGCGGATCCCTGTGCATGTACCCGGATGAGCTTCTCGATGAACTGAACAGTATCCGGCCCGGCAAGTCCAAAGCTTCGTGGGCGCTTCGTTTCGTGGCTTCTTTCGAGAACGTCAAGGTCATCCTCTCCGGCATGTCTTCTGAAGAGCAGCTCGAGGACAATCTCGATACGTTTAACCGCTATGTGCCGATGACTGAGGAAGAGCTCGCCGCCATCGGCCGGCTCCGGGAAGCGCTGGACGCCCGTGTCTTTAACCCCTGCACAGGTTGCCGCTACTGCATGCCGTGCCCGGGCGGTGTGGACATCCCGAAGTCCTTCCGCATCTGGAACGAGTACGGGAAATACGGGAACGTCGGTCACACCAAGTGGGAGTGGAATATGCTCAAGGACGACGAGAAACCGGCGAACTGCCTGCAGTGCGGGGCCTGCGAGGAGCAGTGTCCGCAGCATATCTCTATCCGAGAGGACCTTGTGAAGGTTACGGACCTGATCGGCAATCTCTGATCCGATCCGACGCCCGAAGGTTCTCTTTCGGTGGCTCGAAAAGCACTGAAACGAAGTGCTTTTCGTGCGGTAAACGACGGAAAAATGCGCAGAATATGCATTTTTCATTGACGAGCGCCGAAATTTAGAGTAATATATGCCTTGTTCGAAACTGATTCTTATGGGTTTCGCGAGTTTAACGTATGGAAGGAGGGATAACAAGTGTCGGAAATCAGACTTAAAGAAAATGAGTCCCTTGACAGTGCTCTGCGTCGTTTTAAGCGTTCCTGCGCTCGTTCTGGTGTACTCGCTGAGGTACGCAAGAGAGAGCACTACGAGAAGCCTTCTGTACGCCGTAAGAAGAAGTCGGAGGCGGCGAGAAAGCGCAAGAGATAATCTTGGTTCTCAATTCAACTTAAGTAAAACGAAAGCCTGTCGGAACTGATCCGGCAGGCTTTTTTCGTGCTTCCTGAGATGCTAGATATGTCAGAAAATCACCCTCGTTGTGGTATCGCACCAGATGCTGATATAGGAGTCGAAGTCTACCTCATAACTGTATTCACAGACTCCTTCCCAGTCTCCGTCAAAACCAATGGGCTCCGTATCTTCAAGTTTGCGGAATGCATCGATACCATGTACATTTATCTCCGCAATGTCGTTATGGTAGATTTCCAAACTCCGCAAGTGGATGTTCTTCGACACATCAAGAGAGGTCAGCTCGTTGTCGGAACAAATAATATAGGCTAGAAGCGGGCATGTACTTGTGTCGAGAGAAGTGAGCTTGTTGCCCGAACAACCAAGTACCCGTAACTTGGGATTGCCGGAGATATCTATTTCGGTCAGGAAACTGGCACTGCAGGTCAGATCCTCGAGCTCCGGACAGTTACTGATATTTATAGAAGTAAGTCCGTTTTCGTAACAATAGAGATAATTCAATTTCGGGTTTGAAGAAAAATCCAGTTCGGTAAGCGCGGGATTCGAAGTGAAAGTGCCACTCTCGAGTTCCGGATTATTCGAAAGATCGATCGATCGAAGTTGTGTCCCATAAAGTGAGAAATACTCGAGCTTCGGATTCCGGCTCAGATCCAGACCGGAAAGAAGGTTCACGTCGGCGTCTTCACCACCGCCGATTTCCAGAATTTTAAGCTCGGGGTTTTGACTTAGATCGATTCTTCCGGTCGTGGCCGTCACGCGCAGTTCTTTCAGCTTCGGATTATGACTTAGGTCTAATTCCGAAAAATCGTCCACGATACACCACAGGGACTCTAATTCCGGTAAAGCGCTGATATTCAGAAGTTTTGCGTCAATGTGTCCAAGCGACAGACTCTTCAGTTTTTTGCAGTCGCTGATGCCGGTCAGGATCTGTATGTCGGTAAATCCGCTGAAGTCGAGTTTTTCCAGGCTTGTGCATCCGCTGATATTCAGATTGCTGATAGGATTTCCCTGACCCGAAACGTTTTCCAAGTTCGCGCATCCGCTCAGATCCATCTCAGAGATGTTATTACAATAACAGTCAATAAATTCCAGAGCCGGGTTTTTACTTGCATCAAGAGTGGTCACGTATCCTGCTTCGAAAGACAGATCAGTCATGTTTGGGAAGTGCTCGATCCCGACTAAAGATGCCAGTTCATAAGTACCGTTGATCTCGATCGCATTCACGGCTTCGCGCTCTTCGCTGCTCAGGAAACCATCCGAATCGGTGTCTATGTTTTCGGTTACGTATTGGAGAAATACCGGATCCGGGAAATATGTACTGTCGACCGGGAGCGGATCAGGAATGGTCGTCTCTGTCGGAGGTTCCGTTGTCGCATCGGTTTCTGTCCCTGATGAGGTTTCGGTTGTGGCGGACGGCTCCGTTTCTGAAAGACTTGCCTGCGACGGCTCCGTTTCTGAAACGGAAGTCGTGGTCTCTTTCTCTTTCGTGCAGGCGGAAGAAGAGAGGATCATACATAAGATAAGAAAAACGGAAGTGGCTCTTTTCATAGTGGCCTCCTGTAGTCCATATTCTCACCCCGATAATGATTATACCCTTTGCGCGCCGGACTTGGAATACCTGTATTTTTCAGAACGCGCGATTTTATCATGCATCGCGCAAAAAGAAAAGGGCAGATTTTCATGTTTAGGCATTTTCTCACGGCAGATTTTCCGTGGGAGCGGAGCTTTCTCGGAATATCTCCGGGTTTTCAGATCCGGAGATGACGACTACACTGGAAACGTATTAGGGAGTAGCTTACATGCTTCGGGACCCTTCAGGAGCCGCATCAGGACCGGATCCGCATCGGAAGCATGTGACATATTTCGTCATCACGGGAAAATCCCCGGGATATGTCGGGAGAAGCGAGACTTTTACTGCACAAGAAGATGCAGCAAAAAGCTCGTTTTTTGTTGCCCGATGTAAAGGAGGTGGCGAGATGGCCCTTGGCAGAGTTTTCCAAAAACGGAATCATGAAAAGCCTAAAGATTGTATCCCCTGTCCAAAGAATCGATGTTGCAATGTATGAACACATGAATTATAATACATATGAACGGTTGTTCATATGATAAACCGTTTACCAATATGATAATGACAGCGTGAGGTAATAGTTATGTCTTTAGAAGAATTCCTGGTAGTAAGTAACGTACACAAAGCATTTGGCACAGGCGACAGCCGGCAGGAGGTCCTTCGGGGGATGGACTTCACTGTGGCAAAAGGTGAGTTCTGCGTCCTGCTCGGCCCGTCGGGCTCAGGTAAGTCGACGCTCCTTAACATCATCGGCGGCATCGACAGCGCCGATGACGGATTTATCTCGATCGCCGGCGACAAGCTCCGCGACATGGATGAGCGGGCACTGACCCGCTACAGAAGAAAGCACCTGGGATACGTCTTCCAGCTTTATAACCTGATCCCGAATCTGAACGTCAAGGAGAACATCGAGGTCGGCGCGTATCTCTCGGATGCCCCGCTCGACATCGACGAGCTTCTCAATACCCTGGGTCTGTGGGATCACCGCTACAAGCTCCCGAACCAGCTCTCCGGCGGCCAGCAGCAGAGGACCTCGATCGGACGCGCGATCGTCAAGAATCCGGACATCCTCCTCTGCGACGAGCCGACCGGCGCACTCGATTATCAGACCTCGAAGGAGATCTTAAAGCTCATCGAGGACGTGAACAAAAAGTACGGAAACACGATCATCATGGTCACCCACAACGAAGAAATCAGCAAGATGGCAGACCACACCATCAAGCTCCGTGACGGTAAAGTGAGAAAGAATATCATCAACGACAACAGGGTCTCCGCAGAAGACCTCGAATGGTAAGCGGAGGGAGAAATCATGGCAACGAATATCAAGAAAACAACAGGAGCGGAATTTGCCAGGGGCGCCGTTACTTCGCAGAAGAAAGTCGGAAACCCGATGCGCAAGCGCCTGCTCCGCGAGATTAAGAAAGACTGGAAGAAGTATATCGTCCTCGTTCTCCTGATGGTATTTATGATCGCGCTCACGTCCGGTGTTGACGTCGCAAATGACAGCATGATGGCCGCGATCGATGAATCCTATGAGAAGTACACGATCGAAAACGGACACTTCGAGCTCCGGAATAAAGCTTCAGAGGCTCTGCTCAATGAGATCGAATCCGAAGGCATCACCGTGTACGAACAGTTCTATAAGGACTTAAGTGAAAGTAAGACCTCGCCGAACGATACTAAAGCGGCATCTTCCGATGAGAGCGAAGTTACCGTCCGCATCTTCAAGGTCAGGACTGACGTCAACCGCGCGTGCATCATGAAGGGCGAACTTCCTGCGGCCGCAAACGAGATCGCGATAGACAATAACCACGCATACATCAAAGGCATCAAGGTCGGCGACACACTGTACATCGGGGAGAGTGCTTTTACCGTATCCGGACTGATCTCGTCTTCCGACTACACCACGCTTTTCAAAAACAACTCCGACTTCATGTTCAACGCGGTCGACTTCGACATCGCGGTCATGACACCGGAAGGCTGGGAGGCACTTCCGTCCTCGACATTCTATCAGTATGCGTTCATGTACAATGAAGCGCCGGCAAATACTTCCGAACAGAAGGAAAAGGCATCTGTCCTGATGGAAAAACTCGCGGTGCTCTCGGCGACGGGTGGTTTTACCGATGAAAAAGCACTCGCCGAGGAACTTCAGGTGAAGATCCAGAGCCAGGATCCGGAGGCACTGCAGCTTCTTTCTGAAAAGAAAGGCGACATCAACGAACTTACAGATTTCGTGCCGGAATACGCGAATCAGGCGATCCATTTCGCGCCCGAGGATATGGGTTCCGACAAAGCACTCACATCGGTACTGGTCTACGTCTTCATCGTGGTACTGGCTTTCGTCTTCGCGATCACGGCCAGAAACACCATCGTAAATGAATCGGCAGTCATCGGAACTCTCCGCGCGACCGGCTATACCAGAGGCGAGATCGTCCGTCACTACATGCTCGTTCCGATCATCGTGACACTTCTGGCATCGGTCGTCGGTAACATCCTCGGCTACACGCTCTTCAAGGACGCGTGCGTCGCGCTGTACTACAATTCCTACAGCTTCGTGACCTATGAGACACGCTGGAATATGAATGCTTTCCTCGTAACGACACTTCTGCCGATGATCCTGATGATCTTCATCAACTTCATCGTCATATGCAGAAAACTGCGTCTGTCGCCGCTTCGCTTCCTGCGCCGCGACCTGAACACATCGAAGAGAAAGAAAACTATGAGACTTCCGTCCTGGAGTTTTCTTAAGAGATTCCGTCTGCGTATCCTCTTCGACAATATCGGTGGTTACTTCGTACTGTTTGTCGGTATCGCGTTCGTCATGCTGCTTCTTGCTTTCTCGATCGGACTGCCGGAGACGCTCGATCACTACAAGTCCAATCTGGATGAGAACCTGATCTCGAACTATCAGTACATCCTGAAGGGATCTAAGGACGAAGAAGGTAACGTCATCACGACTTCGGAAGAAACAGCGGAACGGTATTCCGTGGGCACTCTCGAGACCGTCGATGGTGCGCACAAGGGCGAGGAGATCAGTGTTTACGGCTACGAAAACGGAAGCCGGTACATTAAAGTCGACGAGGAGCTTTCCGGAAATGAGATCTGGATCTCATCTCCGTATCAGAAGAAGTTCATGCTGAAGAAAGGCGACACAATTACGCTGAAGGAGAAGTATGAGGACAAGTCGTATGACTTCGTGATCAAGGGCGTTTACGACTACGACGGAGCGCTCTGCATATTCCTCCCGCAGGAGAACTTCAACAAGACCTTCGGGCTTTCGGAGGATTCGTTCACCGGATACCTTTCGCAGAACGCGATCTCGGATATCTACTATGAGAACATTTACGCCGTCGTGACTCTCGAAGAGGTCATGAGCATCGCGACACAGCTCGATCATTCGATGGGCGACATGATGGATATGGTCTCCTGGGTATGCATGGTCATGGCGATCCTAATGATGTATCTGCTGACGAAGATCATCATCGAAAAGAACGCGACCTCGATCTCGATGGTCAAAGTTCTGGGCTACGAAAACGGCGAGATCAACAGCCTCTACATCCTTCTGACTTCGCTCGTGGTCATCGTGAGTGCGATTCTGACCGCTGCACTGGCGATCCTCGGCCTGGCGGGCGTCTTCCGCCTCTATATGAACTCGCTGAACGGCTGGTTCGATATCTACATCAGCCCGATGGGTATCGCGAAGATGATCCTGATCCTTGTCGTTTCCTACGCAGTCGTTGCAGTCTTCGACATGGTCCGCATCAAGAAGATCCCGCTGGCCGACGCACTGAAGAATGTCGAGTAACGACGTCACACTACGTTGCGCCGGAAGGTGCAAAACCGTGATTGTCTATTTCTCATAATACACCCTCCACTTTTTGATATACGCCGTTCCGCAGTCTTTAAGACTCCGGAGCGGCGTGTTCTTCTTTCTTGGGGGGAGCGTTGTTCTTGCTTAGGGGCGTGTTCTTCTTGATAAGGAAAAGATATCTTATGCTACAATATATCTAGTAAAGATTTGTGAGGCGTGATCAGTGATACTTCTTGAGAAAAAATGGCGTTTGCCGGATGAGAAAAAAATAGCGGAAAGCGAGGGCGCGCAGTCGCTCCTTGACGGTATTCTGAAGGCGCGCGGCATTGATAGCGAATCGGAAAAAGCGACATTCCTCAAGAGCCTCCCGGAGGACTTTTACGACCCGTTCCTCATGAACGATATGGATGTGGCAGTGGACCGTCTTATTGCGGCGGTCTCCGGCGGAGAAAAGATCCTCATCTGCGGCGACTACGATGCTGACGGTGTGACGGCCACGGCGATATTGACGCTCTTTCTTAGAAGACTCGGCGCGAACGTCGATCACGTGATCCCGAGCCGCCTCGTGGAGGGGTACGGTGTATCCGGTGCGCTTACGGACAGGATCCGGGCCCGGAAACCGGATCTCGTCGTGACGGTGGACTGCGGTGTCTCCAATGCCGCGGAAATCGGCGAACTCATGGACGAAGGTCCGGACGTCATCGTGACGGACCACCATGAAGTAAAGGAAGTGCTTCCGCCGGCGCTGGCTGTCATCGATTGTAAAAGACCGGACAACAGGTATCCTTTCGTGCACCTGTGCGGCGCGGCAGTGGCGCTCAAACTCGTTCAGGCATGCTGCATCAGGCTTAACAGTGCCGATTCTCCGGCCGGATCACTTTCTGTTGCTCCGGATGACTGGAAAAACTATATCGACATCGCCGCCCTCGGCACGATCGCCGATGTGGTCCCGATGATCGGGGAAAACCGCGCGCTCGTCCGGGAGGGAATCGGACTTCTGAATAACACCGGCAGAGTCGGACTAAGAGCGCTTTTTGACATCGTGCGCCCGTCGGCAAATGCGCCTGTACGGCTGAACTCGACGGATATTGCCTTCCAGATCGTCCCGAAGATCAACGCCTGCGGAAGAATGGGCGATGCGGTGAGGGCGCTCGACCTGATCCTCACGGAAGATGAAAAAGAGGCGATGAATCTCGCGCAGGAACTGGTGACGGAGAACTCGAGAAGACAGCTCCTCGAGCAGAAGATCCTCGAGGAAGCCGTCGAGAAGATCGAGTCGAACCACCAGCTGATCGAGGGCCTCCGGAATCCCTCGATGCCCATCGTGGTGGCCGGAGAGAACTGGCACGTCGGTATCCTCGGTATCGTGGCCAGCAGACTCGTCAGCAGATACCAGCGTACGGCGATCGTATTCACGAGGATCGACGATATGCTTAAGGGGAGCTGCCGCACAGCGGGAGACTATCCGATACTCGATTGCCTGAAGGCCTGCGGCGACTCGGTCGCCCAGTATGGCGGGCATAAGCGCGCCGCCGGCGTCAGCGTCGAGGTCGCAAGATACGGAGAATTCCTCGGAAGGATCGGCGAGTGGGCACAATCGAGAAATAGTGAAGCGGACATCGCCGAGATCGACGTTGACTGCACCGTGCGGCCGGAGAGGATCACGGTGACCGCAGTCGAGGAGCTCTCTGCGCTCGAGCCCTATGGAGAGGGGAACCGAGAACCGGTGTTTCATCTTCAGGGACTCCGGATCACGCAGACACAGCTCGTAGGCGCGGAGAAGCAGCACCTCAAGCTGACGGTCGCATATAAGAAGAACGACAGCGGGAAAGAAAAAACGGAGACACTCGATGCCATCGCTTTCCGCGCGGCCGAGATGGCGGACATGTTCGTACCGGGAAGTATGGTCGACATGCTCGTCGCTCCCGGGATCAACGTCTGGAACGGGAATAAGCAGGTGTCGCTCCGCGTGCAGGACATGCATTTCATGCCGATCGGCAGAACGATCTGGGACCAGCCGCAGCTTCTCGAGAACCTCTACAGGAACAGGATCGGGATCGACAAGGTCGCCCTGATCGGTAAGTGCCGCGTGCAGGACCTCTGCCCGACGGGGCCGGAGATGGGGATCCTTTATCAGTTCCTGCGCGACAATTGCAGCGAAGCGACAAATATCGTGGATCTTTCGTACCTGGCGCGGCTCGTGACTGGACGCTATAAAAAACCGCTGCATGCTTTTAAGATCTCGCGCGCGATGGACATCTTCTGCGAGGCCGGCCTTGTGCAGATGCAGAGGATCAACGACGACCGCTGCTGCTTCTCCTTGATATCTGTAAAAGACAAGGTTAAACTGGAGGATACGGAGACTTATCAGATTCTTCGTCCACATATGGGGGATGTGCCCGGAGGGCAGGGATGAATAATGAGTGGAGAGAATAAGAAAACAGTAGAATTGGCGCCGGAGATCCAGGAGCTTTTTGACGAGCTCCGGGACAGCACGATGCCCGAGGGCGTGAGCGAAGAGATCCTCGATATGCTCGATGAGGTCACATCGAAGTACAGATCAGACGCGTCCAAAGATGAGAATACTTCGGGCTGGAATGGCGGTGTGGGATCTGCCGGTTCCGATCCCGCCACAGCGGATAAGGAACGTTCCGAGGCGATCGAGGCCGATATTGAGCGGATCCGCAGAGCCTTTGTCTTCGCGTATAAGGCGCACAGCACCCAGAAGAGAAAAACAGGTGAACCGTATATCATCCACCCGCTCGCGACGGCACAGATCCTGACGGAACTTGAGGTCGATGCGGACACACTGGTGGCGGCGCTCCTGCACGATACAGTGGAGGACACCCCGGTCACGATCGAGCTCATCAACGAAGTCTTCGGAGAGGACATCGGGCTTCTCGTCGACGGCGTCACCAAACTCGGCCAGATCCCGTATTCTTCGCGCGAGCAGCAGCAGGCCGAGAATATGCGTAAGATGTTCCTCGCGATGGCGAAGGATATCCGCGTCATCCTGATCAAGCTTGCCGACCGTCTCCATAACATGCGTACCATGAAGCATCAGGATCCCGCCAAGCAGAAGGAAAAAGCGCTGGAGACGAGAGATATCTACGCGCCTCTGGCGCACCGTCTCGGTATCTATAAGATCAAGTGGGAACTCGAAGACCTGTGTCTCCGATATACGGACCCGGATGCTTACTACGAGCTCGTGGGCGCGATCTCCCAGAAGCGTTCCGAACGTGAGAAATTCCTCGATAAAGTGGTAGGGGAGATGGATGCCCGCATCAAGGAGATGGGGATCCATGCCGAGATCGAAGGCCGGCCGAAGCACTTCTACAGCATCTATAACAAGATGAAGCAGCAGGGCAAGCACTTAGACCAGATCTATGACATCTTCGCCTGCCGCATCATCGTGGATACGGTCTCGGACTGCTACGCGGTCTTAGGTCTCGTCCATGAGATGTACTACCCGATGCCGGGACGTTTCAAGGATTACATCGCGATGCCGAAGCCGAATATGTACCAGTCGCTCCATACGACGGTCATCGGCAAAGAAGGTATCCCCTTCGAGGTGCAGATCCGCACCCTCGCGATGCACCGTACTGCAGAGTACGGTATCGCGGCCCACTGGAAGTATAAGGAGGCCGGTAACTCAAACGTCAAGGCGAAGAACACGGCGCTCGACACGAAACTGTCATGGCTCCGCCAGATCCTCGACTGGCAGGGCGATTCGAAGGACGCAGGTGAATATCTCGATTCTCTGAAGACCGGACTTGCGGCGGAGGAGGTTTTCGTATTCACACCGAAGGGGGATGTCATCTCTCTGCCGCTGCACTCGTGTCCGATCGATTTCGCATACTCGATCCACAGCGGTATCGGTAACCGCATGTATGGCGCGAAGGTCAACGGCCGTCTCGTGCCGCTGTCGTACGAACTCCAAAATGGCGATATCGTCGAGGTCCTGACGTCGGAGCAGATCAAGGGCCCGTCACGGGACTGGCTGAAGATGGTCAAGACATCTGCCGCAAAGTCGAAGATCAACTCCTGGTTTAAGAAGGAATCGAGAGACGACAATATCCTCCTGGGCCGCGAGATGGTGGAGCGTGAGATCAAGAAGATCGGTTTTACTCCTTCGCAGCTTCTGCAGAAGGCATATGTCGCGGTGATCCTCAAGAAGACCACGCAGAATACGCTCGATGACCTCTATGCCGCGATCGGCTACGGCGTGATCACGGCGCAGAAGGTAGTCGGCCGTCTGCGTGACGAATATATCCGCTCGCTTCCGGAGGATGAGAGATTCGAACTGGGGTACCGTGTCACGTCCGGCGGCCAGGTCGTCTATCAGCCACTGGCTAAGGACATCCTCGACGAGAAGAGCATCATGGCCGGTCCGGCGCTGGTCGCAAGCTCACAGGAGCAGACCCACACCGGCAAGCGCGCATCGAATAAGGCCCATCAGGAGACAGGCGTCGTCGTGACGGGCATCGAGAACTGCCTCGTCCATCTGTCCCGTTGCTGCAATCCTGTACCGGGCGATGAAATCATCGGTTATATCACCAGAGGCAACGGCGTCGGCGTACACCGTAAGGACTGCAGTAATATCCGGAACATCATGAGGAATGCGACCGCTTCGGCGCGGGCCGCAGAGCGCGCCTCGCGTCTGATCGAAGTGTACTGGAACAATCAGAAACATACGAAGGCGATCTATCCAGTGGAGTTTACGGTCATCGCGCATGACCGCCGTCATCTGCTCGCGGATATCAGTAATGCGATCGCAGAGGAGAGGATCCCGATCACATCGGCGCAGATGTCCGCCATGAAGGATATCACCGCGAGGTTTAACATGACGATCGAGGTCAAGGACCAGGAGCAGCTCGACCGCGTACTCGGCCGCATCAAGGCGATCCGCGACGTCATCGAAGTAAGAAAAGGAAACTAAAGATGGATGTAAATGATTCCCGCGAAAACAGCTCTTCTGCACAGGATACAGCCGGTCAGACCGTGAACACAAGTCCGGTGCTCTCGCCGGAAACGATCCGGCAGCCGTCCCATCCGGAATCTTCTCTTCCGGACACACGGCCGTCCTATCCGGAGTCTTCGATTTCTGACACCCAATCGCAAAAGAAGAGCATAAAGAAACGGGCGATCATTATCTCGGTCATTTCCGTCTTTCTCGTAGGCGGCATAGTGACCGCAGGACTTGCGATGAGCGGCGCATTTTCCAAGGATGACAAGGCAGAAAGCAGCAAATCTCCGAAGCGTAAAACCGTAGGCAAAGAAGAGGATGACGAAGAGGACGAAGAGGAAGATGACGAAGAGACGTCATCGGAAACTCAGCCGCATGAGATCGTTACTTCTCTTTACGGCATCACGGACGATCTTCTGGCTGTGATCAACAGCCATGCGGAGGAATACTTTACCGATACGGTCAGCTCTAAGTATCCGGACGGCATCACGGTAACGAGTTTCAACTATATCGGGATAACGATGACAGATGACTCATGGAGTGGTTTTCCTGATACTGAACATAGTATCAATACGATATACCAGGTGATCGTAGAGGATGCTACCGGCAGGAACGTAGTAGAACGACAGTTTTTCTGGTTTTTGGGGATTCACGGCATCTATAAGGATGGTTCTTTTGTTGATACTAACGCTCATTCGATCCCCGGAAGAGACGTATGCTTCGACAACTGGTGTACGCAGGGATTCCAGTCATTCGAAAACATCAATGATGCATGGATCGTCCGGGAAGCGATGGAGAAGGATATAGATGTGTGCCTGATTCTTCCGATCAACCATAAGCCGTACGAGGAACAGGATAACTCCAGAGTGGACTATCTGAGTGAGATCACGCGAGGTCAGATGATGGCGATGGATGACCATGCGCGGGATATTTATTCCAGACTGTATTCATATAGTGATGTAGAGTACCAATCGATGGAACTGATCGGGCAGATCATGGCGTTTGATGACCAGGAGCAGACCATGGTCGTCCTGATGGTCTATGAGATCACTGCCAAAAAGGGAGACGAGACCTGCACATACTACTGGTACAGGGGATTTGAGGACTTGCTTAAGGGCGGCGAAATGAGAATAGAGTGTGGTATCTGTCCGTCGGATACTCCGGTAGAGATAGATGGGATCGAAGTATGCGGGCTGCCCGATATATTCTCGGTGAAGGATAATATACGGGATTATTCGGGTCTCATCATCCTCGAGTGTAACATCGAAGGATACGAACAAAAACCGTCATAACCGCGCGGTTGTCTGCAGACGTTGTCTGCGGCGGAAGAGGAAATAGGGATAAAAACCATTGTCGTGAAAAAGACTAAGGTTGGGAAGAAGAACCATTGTCTAGATAGGAAACTAAGGCTTGGGAAAGGGAAGGTAAGAAGGTATGTCTGAGAATTCCGGTAATTCATTTGATCCGAAGAATTTCGTGGAGGCAGCTCCGCATTCGCCAAGCCAGGGCGCGGGGGGACCGGGTGTTCCGGGGCAGCCCGCGCAGGTGGTACAACAGGCGCAGGCAGGGGTGCAGCCACCGGCACAGGAACCGAAGAAGGGGAAAGGTAAGGTTATCGCCCTCGTCAGTATCCTCGGCGTCGTGATCGTAGGTTTGTGCGTCGCTGTCGGGCTGATCATATCCGGTGCTTTTGCCAAGGAAACAGAAAAATCGAAAAAGCCCTCAAAGACTGCGAAGAAAACGACGACGGAAGAGTCTGATGATCCGACAGATGATCCGACCGACGATCCTACAGAGGACCCGACATCGGAAACGACAGAGCCGACGGCCGATCCGACTTCAGATACATCCGGCACCACGGCGGCGACATCAGGAACGACCGATCCGAATTTGCAGCCTGAGATGGTTTCCTCGATCGATCAGGTCTCGCCGGAGCTTCTCGATACGCTCATCAGTGTTTCCAAGGAGCGTTTCGAGACAGATCCGGATACCCAGCTTCCGGACAAGGTTACGCTTCTTAATTTCAACTATCTTGGAATGGCCATCACGGATGAATTCTGGGAGGGGGACGATGGATATGATTTCTACACCTACAACCTCTGGCTGCTGTTCCAGGTCCAGGTGACGGACAGTACGGGGGGGCAGGCGCAGGAGCGGCAGTTCTTCTGGTATGCATACTTCCGGGAAGTGTATACCGATGGTACGTATGATTCGAGCGTCGATATTGCATATAAGCCTGTCATGTGTTTCGATAACTGGTCGATAAGCGGTCTGCAGTCTGTCGCACGTTTCTTCAAAGAAGCGGGTACAGTGGTCGAGACGAACGTGGATGAGAGCCTCATTCTGCCGCTCGACGGAAAACCCTATAGTCCGGAAGAGGATGTCCGGGTCACAAAGGAGAGCGAGCTTACTTCCGGTCAGTTCAAGAAGATGCAGGAAGTGGCCGAGGAGCGCATGAATAATTACGAGCGTCCGAGTAATACGACGGTGCGAATCGATAAGATGACTCTCCTGGGAACCTATTTCGGGACCGATAACTACGAAAGTACGATCGTCGCGCTGGTATATGAGATGAGTCTGGTCTATCAGGGCAATACGTATGTCTATTACTGGTATGCCGGATTCTACGGAACCTTTACCGGTGGAGAGTGCCTCACTTCATATATGCTGAGACCTACGATGACGATCGACTATGGAGAATTTACGGCCACGGGTCTGCCGACGGTGGACGATGTGATCGCGGAGATCGAGGGCTGGGGATACAGGAACAATGTGGAAAATAACGTCGACATCTCCCTCAGCACCGTAGGCTTCATCTTCCCGAACAGTGATAAAGAGGAGATTTCGGAAGACCGGATCAAGGCGCTCTCGGATGAGGGGCTGCGCATGGCGATCAACGAGATCTGGGCGCGTCACGGCTACATCTTCAGAAACCAGGATATCCTCGACTACTACCGGCAGTTTGCCTGGTATGAGGAGAAGATCCCGGCCGACGAGTGGGACAGCCACGGACAGGACTACTATCTCAACGACATCGAGAAGAAGAATATCAAGAAGATGACGGACGAGCGCGAGAGACGCGCATAAAGAGATCCGGCCGGAAGCGTGAAAGGGGAAACGCGGGGGATAACTGTATAGACATTTCGGGGAAACAAGGAAAGAAGAGGTACAGAAGATGTCCATGAACACGAATGATCCGTTGCATCCGCAGCCGCTCCAATCGCAATCTCCGGTCCAGCCGCAGTCGCCGGTCCTTGCACCCGATTCACCGGTTCTTGCGCCACAGCCGGCGCCGGCCCAGCCGGTTAATACTCCGGATCCGACAGATCCTCCGAAGAAAGGTAAAGGGAAGATCATCGCGATCGTATCCATCATGGGCGTGGTGATCGTGGGCCTGATCGTTGTTATTGTGCTCCTTCTGACCGGTGTGATCGGTGGGACCAAAGAGACGGAGAAAACGAAGAAAACAAAGTCCGGGAACGACAAAAAGACCTCGGCTACAATTACGGATGACGATCCGACAGAGGAACCGGCCGAGGATCCTACCGAGGCTCCGACTGATACATCGGATCCGTCGGGGAATCCCAATACGGGTGGACGCCATCTCTTCGTCGAGTCTGAAAGTGATATCAGTGACAGCCAGCTGAGGGAGATGCGGCAGTTCGCAGAAGACTTTTTCAAGACGGACGAATCGACCAGCATGCCGCCGGCCGTGAATGTCGACCTGTTTAACTATGTCGGCCTGAACATATCTCACTGGGATACGGATTCGCAGGTCGGTCATGTCTGTCTTTTCTATCAGGTGCAGATCACAGACAAGACCGGACCGGAGCCTGTCCATCGGAATTACTTCTGGATGATCGGATTTACGGAAGTGTACCAAGACGGTTATCTGGATACAAGTATTCTTTTTACTCTTGGTGACTCGCTGTACTTCGAAGACTGGAGCACTGCAGGTATTCTTTCGATCGACGGATTCCGCGACGATCTGCGTCGCGACGGCAACATCATCGTCGAGGATACGGTCGATGAAGCGCTTTTCCAGCCCCTTCCGGGTGATAGCACATACGTGCCGCAGGAACGTCTCGGCGTGACTTCGGCCGATCAGGTGAGTCCCGCACAGATGACGGCAATGAAGGAACAAGCCCGTGAACTCTTTGGTATCATGGCGAATCTTAATAATGCATCGCTCAAAGAGATGAAGCTCCTGGGCACGGTGGTCGGCTCAAATGGAAAAGACAGCATGTTCTATCTCGTGTATGAAGTGGATATCACGTATGGAAATCAGGGAACCGATACCTTCTACTGGTACGTAGGTTTCCCCGGTGTGTATCAGGGCGGTGAGCTTGATATGACATATTTTGATCCACCTTGGTACGAGATCGGACGCAACGGATGGACGGCTAATGGAGTCGAATCAGTCGATGAACTGATTTATCAGATTACCGGCGAATACGGATACTATTACGAAGTGCGGGTCGGCGAGAACTCGGATCCGGGCACATCTGCGACTACAAGTAACAGCGACGGCTTCATCTTCCCGAACAGCGACACAGATGAGATCCCGGACGCGGATATCAAGGCCCTGTCGGACGAGGATCTGCGTATGGCGATCAATGAGATCTGGGCGCGCCACGGCTACATCTTCCGGAACAAGGATATCCTCGAATACTACCGTCAGTTCGACTGGTACGAGGAGAAGGTCCCGGCCGACGAATGGGATAAGAACGGACAGGAAGAATATCTCAATGACGTCGAGCTGCATAACGTCAAGAAGCTCGTCGACGAGCGCGAGAGCCGGACGTAAGATGTAGTTTCAGATTCAGATTTCCGATACTGTGATGAGGATCAGCGGACGGCGCTTGGTGCTCTCGTAGAGCATACTCTTCAGCGCATCGCGGATGTGGTTCGACTCGACGGCCTCGCGGATCGACTTCGTCGATTTCTGCGACTCGAGACGGTGCAGGTAGTTATAGAGTTTCTGCGAGCACTCGTGCTGGATCGGACCCGCTTCACTTTCGAAGAGGAAACCCACAGACTGCAGTACCGGCGGGCAGAGAAGCTTGCCGGAGACCTTGGAGATCACGATCGAGACGGATACGACACCGTCGTCCGCCAGGATCCGTCTGTCGCGGAAGACGCGGTTGTCGATATCGCCTGCGCCGGCACCGTCGATGAGGACAGGCGCAGCAGGAACATAGCCGTTGATCTTGGCGGAGTCCGCTGTCAGCTCAAGCACGTCGCCGTTATTGAGGATGAACGTGTGGGAATCGGGTGTGCCCAGACGCTTCGCCAGTTCCGCATGACGGAAGAGCATCCTGTATTCACCATGACACGGCACGAAGAACTTCGGCTTGACCAGTGTGTGGATCAGCGTCAGCTCGGCAAGATAGGCGTGGCCGGAGACATGGACATCGGCCAGAGACTCGTAAATGACATGTGCGCCACGGCGGAAAAGCTCGTTGATGACGCGATAGATCGGCTTCTCGTTGCCCGGGATCGGGTGGGCCGAGAGGATCACGGTATCGCCCTCGTGGATATCGACCACGCGGTGCGAAGCAAAAGCCATCCGCGACAGAGCACTCATCGGCTCGGCCTGCGATCCCGTCGTCAGGATCACGACCTCTTCCGGCTCGTACTTGTTGATGTCGTTGATATCGATGAGCGTGCTGGGATTCATATTGATATAGCCCAGAGAATTCGCAACGGAGAAGGTGTTGAGCATCGAGCGGCCGATGAGCGCGACCTTGCGGTTATACATCTCCGCGGCCGTGAAGATCTGCTGCATGCGGTGGACGTGCGAACTGAACGTCGCGATGATGATCCTTCCCGTCGTGTTCTGGAAGATCCGCTGGAATGACTCGCCCACGTGCTTCTCGGAAGGGGAAGAACCGGGGATCTCGACGTTCGTGCTCTCGGCGAGCATCAGGAGAACGCCCTGACGGCCGTATTCCGCGAAACGCCCGAGGTCGATCGGTTCGCCGTTGATCGGAGTGAAGTCGATCTTAAAGTCACCTGTGTGGATGATGTTTCCGATCGGTGTCCGGATCGCAAAGGCAAAGGCATCGGCGATGCTGTGGTTGACGCGGATGAACTCGACGGCGAAAGACGTTCCGGCCTTGATCGTGTCTCCGGCCGCACAGTACACCATCTCGATGCCGCGCGTGCCGACACCGGCGTCCATGAGCTTATGGCGCGCCAGCTCGATCGTAAGCTTGCCGCCATAGAGCGGACACTTCAGCTCGCGCATCAGATACGGAAGGGAACCGATGTGGTCCTCGTGTCCGTGCGTCAGGAAGATGCCGCGCACGCGGTCCTTATTCTGGAGTACATAGGTATAGTCCTGGATCACGGAATCGACGCCGAGCATGCTTTCTTCCGGGAAGGCAACGCCGACATCGACGATGATGATGTCATTGCCGTACTCGAAGAGCGTCATATTCTTGCCGATCTCCTGCATGCCGCCGAGCGGGATGACCTTGAGCTTATACGTCTCGCGCTTGCTTGCAAATGCTTTCTCCGCGTCCTTTACCGTCTGCATAAAGGTGCTGTTGATCTGGTCGAGCACATCGTCCGAAGACGAGCGGGAAGAGGTACTCTTCGGGACTTTGGCCGAGGTAGTGCTCTTTGATGCTTTCCCTGAACCTGTAATCTTTGACGCTTTGACCGGGATCTCGATAACCGTGTCTTTTGACATGTCGGCAAAAGCACTGTAATCGATCATATCTTCGACCATCTCGCGGAAGTTGGACTTGGCCGCCTTGCTCTTATTGCCTCTAAGGTTGGAAGAAGCCAGCTTCGAAGTGGTCTTCTTTTTCTTGGAAGATACGGCCTTGCTGCCGGACTTGGATGAGGACTTCTTACTTCCGGAACCAGTAGATGCTTTCTTTCCGGATGATTTTTCAGATGAACGAGAAGAACCCGAAAAAGCGGCGCTTCTACGGGAACGGGTGGAGGCGGAAGGAAGGCGGACGGCGTTGTTATACTTCGCGCCGGACCCTTCGGAACCGGATCCTTTTCGGTTTTTCAGTTGTGCCATATATTACCTCGTTAGTTTACGATATATACCGTGTAGCCACGCAGCGTATTCATGCTCTCGCCATCCTCTGCGAAGATGTCGATGTGGTGGCCATCCACGCCCCAGCCGGTATCCTCGGCGATGTAATAGCCATCGCCGCCCAGCGGGTCATTTTCAATATAGATCTTCGTACCGACCGGGATCACAGCCGGATCGACCGCGACGGTGCGGCCTTCGCAGCACGTCGTGCCGGAAGCGGTGGTACGGTTATCGGTGCCGGGACCTGCGTAGTCCGGACCATAGAAAGTGATCTTAAAGTCTGTGCCGACAAGTGTCATGCCATCCTTCGACGGCGCGTCATAAGTCTCCTTCGGCTCCGGTTTCGGTGTCGGCTTCGGTGTCGGAGT
The DNA here is from genome assembly GCA_017551625.1 of Clostridiales bacterium. Taxonomy (GTDB): domain Bacteria; phylum Bacillota; class Clostridia; order Saccharofermentanales; family Saccharofermentanaceae; genus Scatonaster. Next base: position 40,410 of record JAFZLF010000055.1, read on the forward strand.
CGGGTCGGAATTCTTCTCAGGCTTCGGTGTCGGCTTCGGAGTGGGGGAGGCCTGCGGTTTCGGTGTCGGAGTAGACGGAGGTTCGCTCGTGCACATCGATACGGCTACATATGTGTCGCGCACGGTGTGGTACCAGCCGTTGCTGGTGATGCCTACCGTCTCGATCGCATCTCCGGGCTTCAGAGTCTTGACGATCTCATATTCCGTGCCCGGGCCCGAACGGACATTGACTTCGCCGATCGTGTAGAAGATCGCTTCCCACGGTTCTTCCGTGATCACAGGTGTCGGCGTGGGCGTCGGAGAAGGAGTAGGTGTAGGCGTCGCGGTCGGCGTCGGAGTACGGGTCGGCGTCGGCGACGGAGTGGAGGTCGGCTCAGACGGAACAGAAGCATCCGGATCCACGACATCGGAAGACTCCGCCGGTGCAGTGGTGGTCGTCTCGGGGACAGTGGTCTCCGGGGCCGTCGTTTCTTCCGTAGTCTCTCCGGTAACGGAAGGATCAGCGGTATTCCCGCTTTCTGCGAGGGATCCGGTTACAGTCGTCTGGTTCTCGGAATAGGAATAATAATCCGGAGTCACCATGTCGTAGTTCTCGCCCTCGGTACGCGCGGAAGGATCGGTCAGGAAGGAGTCTGCGCCGACGACGCAGGAAAAGGCCAGAAGGATAGCGATGCCCGTACCGATGACTGTAGAGACACGGTTCTTATTCCGATATGTAGATTCCTTCGGACGGCGGATATGCTTCATGCCTTTCCTCCTTTCTGGACGCATAATTATTTCTCATTCTACCACAAAAGAACCGTTCTTGCAAAAACGGTGCCCCGGGAGGGGGATCTGCCCCACAAAAACAGCCGCTCGGGAAGTGCTTTTGGACAGGAAACTTAGATTGTCAAAGAAATAATTCACGGCCGGGGGAGACCTCTTCACTCATTTAACAATGTTACTTATCCCGAGATTCCGCCACTTCAGGAAACACTGCCTCTCTTGGCATCGATCGAGACGGTCGCGCCGTCCTTGAGAAGCTTCGTGCAGTTCTCACACGACAGGATCGCCGGGATATCGAGCGCCATGGCGACCGTCGCCGCGTGAGAAGCGGAATCGTCATCCTCGACGATCAGGGCTTTGGCATGCTTGATGTAGGGCATCATCTTATTGTTCGTGTACGGCGCCACGAGGATGATGCTGTCGTCCTCGGAAAGCGGGAGCTGCTCATCGAGGTGCTCCGGATCCTTGACGATATAGACCGTGCCCGTGACCGTCGAACCCTGCTCATCTGCGGTCGGCTGGCCGTTGCCGTGCACGATGGACTTGCCGAGGGCCTGGACCTTGATGGTGTTCGTCGTGCCGCTCATGCCGACCGGTGTGCCGCCCGTCATAACGACGAGGTCGCCGTTACTTAAGAAAGAGCACTTCTGGGCGGCTTCCATACCGACCTCGAACATCTCGTCGGTGGTCTGTACTTCCGGGACGAGGATCGGGTACACGCCCCAGCTGAGGTTCAGCTGGCGCTGCACACGCGGGAAAAGCGTGCCGGCCACGATCGGGCTGGCGGGACGGAATCGGGAGATCTGGCGGGCGGTTCTGCCGCCGTGGGTGACCGTCACGATGGCCTTGGCGTTTAGATCCATGGCGGTGGTGCAGGTCGCATGCGAGATCGCGTTCGCGACAGAGGGCATCATGGACGGCTTGGACTTGCTGAACTGATCCCAGTAATCGATCGAGGCCTCCGTCTGCTCCGCGATCTGGACCATCATCTTCAGCGCTTCGACCGGATACTTGCCGTTTGCGGTCTCACCACTGAGCATGACCGCGGAAGTGCCGTCGTAGATGGCATTTGCGACATCCGAGACCTCCGCTCGGGTCGGACGGGGATTACGGATCATGGAGTCGAGCATCTGCGTCGCGGTGATGGAGATCTTACCGGCCGTGTGGCACTGCTGGATACATCTCTTCTGCACGATCGGGACATTTGCCGCCGGGATCTCGACGCCGAGGTCGCCACGTGCGACCATGATGCCGTTACTGACTCTGAGGATCTCGTCGAAATTCAGGATACCTTCGTTGTTCTCGATCTTCGCGATGATGCTGATGCCGTGATCGCCGTGCTTCTCGAGGATGTGGCGGATCTCCTGGACGTCCTTCGCCTTTCTTACGAAAGAAGCGGCGATAAAGTCAAATTCATTCTTTACGGCGAAGAGGATATCTTCTTTATCCTTCGCGGTCAGCGCCGGCAGGCACAGCTCGACGTCCGGGACATTGATGCTCTTTTTCGTGCTGACCGGGCCGCCGTTTCTGACGGTGCAGTAGATGTCGCCGCCCTCGATGCGGTTTACGGTCAGCTCGATGAGACCGTCGTCGATGAGGATGCGCGAGCCCTCCTTGACGTCGCCGGCGAGCTCTTTATACGAGACGGAGAATTCCTTATCATTTCCGATGACGTCTTTCTGGCGGATGACGATCTCGGATCCCTCTGCCAGAGTGGTTTTGCCGCCTTCAAATTCACCTGTTCTGATTTCCGGTCCCTTCGTATCGAGCAGAAGGGCGACCGGCAGGTCGAGCTCCTCACGGATCCGCTTCACGCGGTCGATGCGGGCCTGGTGTTCTTCGTAGGAACCGTGCGAGAAATTTAATCTCGCGACGTTCATGCCCGCGAGCATCAGCTGCCGTACGACCTCGTCCGAGTCCGCCGCCGGACCGAGGGTACAGATTATCTTCGTCTTACGCATACACATATCGTATCTCCTTATCTTGCAGTTCGCCATTTGCAGTTTCAACTATGGATAGAGATTTCTCTTCCATGCGAGAAGAACTGACTCTTGCAGCCCTGCGAGCGTTATTATCAATGAAACAATTTCTGTCTCTTATACCATACCACCGCAAGAAGAAAAGCGTAAGTCGATACATCTACCAAAGATTCATGGGGCTTGCCGCATATGTTTGTACCATTGTCTTCCTAAAAACCTAAAGAATCTGACTCAGTCAGAAATTTGTCAGATTCGAGAGCAAAATTAGACACGAATCTGACTCAGTCAGAAATCTGTCAGATTCGTGAAGTCCTTATCCTACTGTTCAAAATCACTGAAGTCGTCGTCGGGATTGTCGTTTTCCCAGAGCGGGCGGGTGGCCGTCGGGGCCTCATAGATCGGCTCGTTCGGATCGAACTCGGGCAGGGCATCGCCTGCGTCGCTGCCCTTCGATGTCATGGCATCTGTGGTCGTCGCTTCAGAAGATCCGGGAACAGTGCCTCTCGCGACGGAAGAACCGGGAACTGCGCCTTGTGCATCTGAAGAGCCGGATACTTTGCCGGACTTCTCTTTCGGGGAGCCTGCTGCGGCGGACTTCATCTTATTCTCCGGGGAGTCGGACAGAAGCGCCAGTTTCCTCAGTTCCGCCTTGACCGCTTCCACATCCACGTTCTCGTCTCCCGGCTTCGGGATGTAACGCTCGACGGGCTGAAACGGAGGAGCAGAAAGCTTATGACATGCATAGTCGACCATGCTCTTCTCGTTCGTAAACATCGTCATGGCAAGCTCGGCGTAGGAGTCGAAGATCGGACCGGGGATGACCGGGCCGAAGTCCTCTTTTGAAGTGAAAGTGACGCCGACTGTGAAATCATCAATGCCCGGCTTACTTTCCCCGCCGATGATGTTCGACCGGCGCAGGAGCCACGACATCAGAAGAAGTGCGCCGCCGATGCCTCCGAGCAGTCCTAAAGCTATACCTGCAAACCAGAATCCATCCATGCGCCGATCACCCCTCTTTCTTTCTTAAGAAGTTGAACATCGAGGCGGACTGAGAGAGCTTAAGCTGTTTCACCGCGCGACGGAAACGGCGTATGCCGAACTCGATCATGAATCCGAAGATAAAGAGGAGTAGCGAGACCAGGATGGAGATCGTGGTACTGTCTCTGTCGGAGCTGCCGTACTTGGGGTAGCTGTTGGCCGGCACCTCGGGAGGGTAGACGGCCGGAAGGACGAACTTGGCCAGGACCACGCTGATGATCGCGGTCAGAACGATCGCGGTCAGGATCGTTAATGCATAGAATGCTTTCTCGTTCCACGGCGCGCCGCAGACGACCTTTCCGGTCTGCCCGTTGACGAGGACCGTACTCTGGAAACCATTGTGCTTATACGTGACAAACCAGACAGGAATCATGGTGTACCGCAGGTCACGGTCGATAAGGAGGAGCTGCCGGTTCGTGTACAGACGCTTCTCCGAACCTCCGAAAGTATCCTTCGCCGCCTCATCATATGCCTCGTGACAGCGGTGGGAGACAGCGTGCTCCAGCTGCTCGTTGTTGATGCTGGAACTGTTGGAGTAAAAGCCTAGGAGGTAGTCCTCGTCGAAGCTCTTGAGCTGCGAATAATCGAAAGGCTCGAGGCACTGGATACTCTTCGTCGAGAGCATCCGCGCGCCGTCGACGGGAAGATTCCTGACCATAAGCTCGCCGGAACGCCCCCAGTAAAGAGTCTCATAACTGTTCTCGTCTTTCTTGACGCGGGAACTGAAAACCCCGGCCTCCGCGAGCCGCGCATTGACGAGCCAGTACGGCAGATAGATCCCGTGCACCTGCTCGGGATTGAAATTTCGGATGGAACGGGGGATGAGCCAGCCACGCGCGAAACGCTTCCGGATCAGGTCGACCGCCTGCTCCTTCGTGATCTGGAACGGGATGATGAACTCCGGTGATTTTTCCTTCGCGATCCGATTGAAAACCACTGTGGTGTTGCCGCAGTAGATGCACTTGGTCGAGATATCGGTGCCGTTGATGGCGACCTCGCCGCCACACGAACTGCAAGTGTAGATATAGCAGTCCATGTAGTCTTTCCTGACTTCATCGAAGCCATGGATCTCGTCGTCGTCCTTGCCGTACACTTCCTCGGCGGAGACAGGCTGCTTGTCGCTTACGAAAGCCTTATCGGTGGACTCGACCTCCTCGGCCGTCCACGAACTTCCGCAGCTTCTGCAGACGACGCGCTGCGTCGCCGGATCGAAAACCAGAGGTGCCGCGCAGTTTTTGCATAAAGTGGCCATAGAGAAACTCCTTAAGGCAGAGCGCCTGATCATGTGCGTCAGAGTTCATACGGATAAATACTATTTAAGTATAGCACAATATGGGAAAGGGGCAGAGTATCAGTCCTGCAGTTCCTGACGGGCCTGATTGATCTTCTCGTAGACCCGCTCGAAAGCCTCCACGACCTTTGTATCGAACTGCGTGCCTTTTCCCTTCACGATCTCGTCGTAGGCCTTGGTGTCATCCCACGCTTCCTTATAGCTGCGGCGGGACGTGAGCGCATCGTAAACGTCGGCAACGGCCACGATCTTCCCCTCGATACTGATGTCGTCCAGTGCTTTTGAAGAGGGATAACCACGGCCGTCCGGACGCTCGTGATGCTCGAGCGCGACTGTTCGGGCCATCTTCATTACATCGCCCTCGACATGATCCAGAAGATCTCCGCCGTAGGTGGTGTGCTTCTTGATCTCGGCAAACTCGTCGTCGGTGAGTCTGCCGGGCTTCTCGAGGATCTCCTTCGGGATCAGGAGCTTACCGACGTCGTGCATCGTGGACGCGAGGCGGAGTTGGTCAGCCCGGACCGTATCCAGCCCGAGCTCGAGCGCTAAGATCTTACTGTACTCGGCGACGCGGCGGACGTGCTTGCCGGTCTGGCCGGACTTATTCTCCGTGATTTCAGCGAACGACAGGATCATCTCTTCCTGGATCTTATTGGTCTCATCCGCGCGCTTCTGAATATACGCGCCGTACTCGAAGATGTAGGCGAAAAGCTTGACCAGCAGGAAGGCGATGATGGCCACGAAAATATCATAGACAAGGAAGATCAGCATGAACCAGGACATCTTCTTCAGCTCGGAGGCGAGATGATCGGTAAAAGGCGTGTCGCCATCCACCATCTCTCCCAGGACTTTTCCGATCCGGAAGACCGCGACCAGAAGGATGGCCATGGTCAGCGCGAACATGGCGCCGGAGATGACGAGCTGGGTCTTCAGGGAGACCCCGTCCAGGTTGGCCACCATGTCGACGAGAAATGCATTGTTGTCCTCGAACATGTCGTGGAAGTCAGTGACGACGTTGTCGTCGAGCAGGGCGGAGCCCGCGATGCCGAGTCCGGCGATGATCGCGATGACGAGTGCGATCTTCAGGATGAAGATGATGCCCTTGATGATCCTGCCGGTTTTCCTGATCCGTAATCTCGATTCTTCCATACTGTACACCCCTGTTCTTATGTCTGATGCGCAAATACGTGCATTTATGCCCGATGATCGAGCACTCTGTCCCATGCACTATTTTAGCACTTTTTTGCATTCCCGCTTTGCGCGCCGCGTGCAGGGAGAGATGGATTCGGCTCGCCCGCCCGCCTGATGCATGGTCCGTTGCCAAAAGCGATAAGTAGAGCGCTTGATGAGGTCAAGGAATTTGTATAAAAAATCTTCCTCAAACCGGATGACAGAGAGGGTGGCTTAGGCTATGATGTAGGAGTAATGAGAATCACTTGGAACAGAAGATGATTTCTTTTTCTGTAGCGCCTGTGGACGGGGTGGCTCCCGTCCCTTGGAAATCGGGCTTTGTGGCGGGGTGGCGCCTGCCGGGAAACAGAGCTTGTGTCAGGGTGGCACCTGACGAAAGAGGACCGGTGCTCTGGCAAAGGAAAGAATCGGAAGCGACGATTGGTTTTTATGCAAGGCTTTTTTAGATAACTGATTCGGGAGAGGGCCCGACTAAGGGTGCTCCGCAGAAAATGTTCGATAGGGAGGATTATTGCAATGTTTGTACCTGGAAAATGGTCGGAGGACATCTGCGTCCGCGACTTTATCAACAAGAACTACACCCCTTACGATGGTGACGAGTCGTTCCTTGCGGGACCGACGCAGGCGACTACGGATCTGTGGAATCAGATCCTCGAGCTCAGAAAGAAGGAAAAAGAGAACGGCGGCGTTCTCGACATCGACGAGCACACCATCTCCACTATTACTTCCCACGCACCGGGATATATCGACAAAGACAAAGAAAAGATCGTCGGCCTTCAGACAGACGCTCCCTTGAAGCGCGCCATCATGCCGTTCGGCGGCATCCGCATGGTCAGATCTTCTCTCGACGCTTACGCCAGAGAGATGGATCCGGAGGTCGAGAGAGTCTTCCAATATAGAAAGACACATAATGACGGCGTTTTTGACGCTTACACACCGGAGATGCAGCGCGCGCGTCACTGCGGCATCCTGACGGGTCTTCCGGACGCCTACGGCCGCGGACGCATCATCGGCGACTACCGCCGCATCCCGCTCTACGGTACCGCGTTTCTCATCGCCCAGAAGAGAAAGGCAAAGGACCAGATCCTTCCCGATGTCATGGACGTCGAGACGATCCAGCAGAGAGAAGAGATCTCCGAGCAGGTGAGATCCCTCTATGAGCTCACCAAGATGGCGCAGAGCTACGGCTTCGATATTTCGAGAGCCGCGAGAAACTTCACCGAGGCGGTACAGTGGCTGTACTTCGGTTACCTCGGCGTCGTAAAAGAGCAGAATGGCGCGGCCATGTCCCTCGGACGTGTGTCCACCTTCCTCGATATCTATGCAGAAGAAGAACTCCGAAACGGCACCATGACCGAGTCCGAGATCCAGGAGGTCGTCGACCATTTCATCATGAAACTCCGTATCGTACGTTTCCTGCGTACGCCTGCATATGACGAGCTCTTCTCCGGCGACCCGACATGGATCACGGAGAGTATCGGCGGTATCGGCCTCGACGGTCGCCACATGGTCACGAAGATGAGCTACCGTTTCCTCCATACCCTCGAGAATATCGGATCCGCGCCGGAACCGAACATGACGATCCTGTGGAGCCCGAACCTTCCGGAGAATTTTAAGAAGTACTGCGCGAAGATCTCCATCAACACTTCCTCCATCCAGTATGAGAGCGACGAACTGATGCGTGAGAAGTTCGGTGACGATTACGCGATCGCCTGCTGTGTCTCCGCGATGCGTGTCGGCAAGCAGATGCAGTTCTTCGGCGCCCGCGCGAACTTGGCAAAAGCACTGCTCTATTCGATCAACGGCGGCCGTGATGAAAAGACCGGCGATCAGGTCGGTCCCGTGAGAAATCCGATCACTTCCGAATACCTCGATTACGATGAGGTCATGGCGCGTTTCGATGAGACATGTGCATGGCTCTCTAAGCTCTATATCAACACCCTGAATGTTATTCACTACATGCATGACAAGTACTGCTACGAGCGTCTCGAGATGGCGCTCCATGACGAGAAGATCGACCGCACCATGGCCTGCGGTCTGTCCGGTCTTTCCGTTATCGCCGACAGCCTCTCCGCGATCAAGTACGCGAAGGTCAAGCCGATACGGAACGAGATGGGACTTGCCGTAGACTTCGAGATCACGGGCGACTATCCGCAGTACGGAAATGATAACCCGAAGGTCGACCGTATCGCCGCCGAAGTTGTCCGCAAATTCATGAAGCATCTTTCTAAGCACAAGTGCTATCGTAATGCCCGTCCGACGCAGTCGATCCTGACGATCACATCGAACGTCGTATATGGCAAGAAGACCGGTTCCACCCCGGATGGAAGAAAAGCCGGCGAGCCGTTCGCCCCGGGTGCCAATCCGATGCACGGCCGTGACCGCAGTGGCGCAGTCGCATCGATGAGATCGGTTGCAAACCTGCAGTACGACTACAGCGAAGACGGTATCTCCTACACCTTCTCCATCCTGCCGTCCACACTCGGTAAGACAGAAGAAGAACAGAAGAACAATCTCTACAATCTGCTCGACGGATACTTCAACGATGGCGGACATCACATCAACGTCAATGTTCTGGTCCGTAAGACTCTTCTTGATGCGATGGATCACCCGGAGAAATATCCGCAGCTCACGATCCGTGTGTCGGGTTATGCAGTAAACTTCACGACACTCACGCACGAGCAGCAGCTGGAGGTCGTAAGAAGAACAGTCCACTCGAAGTTTTAATATTTCGCTGTAAATATGTTTTGCCGATCTGTCCTCGGCGCAAGCGCCTGCGGAGGCTCGGCAAAAACATATTTCAGCGAAAGAATAGATACATCGCATGTTCGGTTCCTCGAGAGCTTCGATATGTTTCCTCAATGGTGATATTGAGGAGCGATTCCGCAGGTCGAAGACCGAGGACCAGCGAAGAGATACTTCGCGGGAAGATTACTATGATAGATTCTGCAAAAGGATATGTGCATTCGATAGAGACGCTTGGCGCGGTCGATGGACCGGGTCTCCGCTTCGTCATTTTTCTCCAGGGCTGCCCGCTGAGATGCAAGTTCTGTCATAACCCGGACACGTGGCGATTCGAGGGAGGGGAAGAGTACACCGTTGACGAGATGGTGAAAAAAATTCTTCGTTACAGAACGTACATCAAGTCAGGTGGAGTGACGATCTCCGGAGGAGAACCGCTGCGTCAGGCGGAGTTCGTTTTGGCCCTTACAGAAGCGCTTCAAAAAGAGGGCCTTCATGTGGCGGTCGACACATCCGGGATCTACTGTGAAGGCGTCGCACTTGAGGCGGCTTTGAAAGCAGATCTGATCCTTCTCGATATCAAGTCTTTCGACAGAGAAAAAGCGAAAGATCTGACCGGGTTTACGACGGATCATGCATGGTCACTTTTAGAGGCGAGACAGAAGGAAAATAAACCGGTCTGGATCCGTCATGTTATGGTCCCGGGAATCACCCTGATCGACAAGAAAACAGACGGAAGTTCATTTGAATCAGAAGAAGAGTGGAGATCCGCAAATAGCGAATTGCTAGATGGCATGCGTAGACTGAACGATTATTCATGCATCGAGAGGATCGACCTTTTACCTTTCCACAAGATGGGTGAATTCAAGTACGAAGAACTCCATTTCCCATATGAATTAAAAGAAGTAGAAGAACCCTCCGAAGAGGTCGTAGAGTGGGCCGAAAACGCCCTCGAAGAAATCAGAAAATAACGAGCTCCGGGAAGCGGAAAAGAACGTCAGAAACATACGTCGCGTCAGGCGTAATTCGACTCCACGTATTCGTACACCATTCTGGACACTTCACCGATGATCTTCTGGGCCTGGCTCGCATCGCCGCTCTCGGTCATGACTGCCAGTACATAGTCTTCCGAAGCAAATACGATCGCGACATCGTTATTGGCGAAGTACGAAGTGTTAAATCCGACCTTGTGCGCGACCTTCACATCACTCGGTACGCCACCAGGTACGCCCCAGCTGTACTCGGTGTTGCAGAGGTCATCGATCAGGGGCTGGTAGTGCGCTTGATTGCCTTCGTAATCCTTGTAGAGGTGCTCAGCGTACTTGGCGAGGTCGATGGCGCTGGTTCTTCTCTTACCGCTTTTTTCTGTGCCTGTATAGTCGGTGTAGGTCGCGGTTCCGCGGTAATCAACGGCTGCGCTGATCGGCTTGAGAAAGTTGTTGTTGATGGCATCCTCGCCACCGAGACGGCGGATGACCATGTTGGTACCGCAGTTGTCGCTGATGGTGATGGACAGGTGAGATACCTCATAGAGCGTGAACTCCGTGCCGTCAGGCTTGTTCTGGATCGTTCCGGTGCCATACTCGAGGTCGCCATCCGGATAAGCGGTCGCCTTGTAAGCGATTTTCTCGTCGAGAGAAAGCTCGCCGGACTCAGCCTTCTCATAGAGGTAGGTGTTGTATGCCATCTTGATGGAAGAAGCGGCGACGATCGGCTGGCTCTCTTTATAAGCCATCGTCTCGCCGTTGCCCATGTTGATGTAGTACACGCCGAAGCGTCCGTTCTGCTTGGCGAGGTAATCGGCTACATCGTTCTGCAGCTTCTCGAGGTTCGCGGCACGTGTCGCGGCATCGACAGTCTGTACTTTTGCAGCAGACGTCTCGGCTGTGTCACTGGATAGTCCCGGATCACCCGAAGACGGTATGATGATGTTACCGGAATCATCGGTCTCATGTGTACCGGATGATGTGGTCGGAGCGGTCACGTCGTCCTTACTCTTAGAGGCGAGTTTGCTGATGAAGATGATGTCTAAAATGACACAGATCATGCAGATAAAAAGGCAGACGACGACGAAGGTCTTTCTTCTGTCATTGCTGCTCCGGCGTCTGGAATTCGAATATATGTTATAGCCTGTTCCGGCATTATGTTTCACGGTGCGATTCTCCTTATATATGCGGTGTGACGGGTGTCACGTAGGTTCATCTGAAAACTTGGTAAAACCAAGTATATCATCGTAAAGTTACGATTCAATTTGCATATTGTAACAAGACATATACATAAGGGCAAGGAAGACTTTTTTGATAATTGCGGGAGCTTCGCGTCACAGGTGGCTCTGGGCGCTCTGGTGCTCGGCGGCGCGAAGGACTTCCTGGATGGACTGGGAATTCCCGGATCTCGTGGCATATCCGATGTGGGCGCGAAGCGGCACTCCGTTGACGGTCACACCCGGAAATTCGCACTTGCAGATATTCGTCAGCGCCTCGGCCGTGGCGGCATCTACGTTCGGGAGAAGCACGATGAATTCATCGCCGCCCCAGCGCGCGATCGTGCCGTTATCCTTGATGGACTTGCTTAAAAGTTCGCTGACCTTGATCAGGAGATTGTCTCCGGTCTGTCTTCCGTAATTGTCGTTGATGAGACGCATGCCTGCGATGCTTGCCACGATGATGCTGTACGGCTCGATCTGATCACGCTCCGCCTGCTCAAAAAGCTCTTCACAGTAGACCCGGTTATAAAGCCCCGTCAGCGGGTCGTGGTAACTGAGGAACAGGTTCTTACTCTGTGACTGTTTCAGCGACGTGATGTTGATAACGAAGCACGACACGCCGATGACCTTCTTATTGTCGTCGAGGATCGGTGCGTAGTACGTCTGCCAGTACATCGCGGTGAGGGGATTATCCCCGTACTGCTCGATGTTGGAAGCATATTCTCCGTTGAGTGTGTTGCCCAGGAGTGTACGTATCTTCTCCCGAAGTTCCTCATCTTTGATGTAATCGAGGAGATGCTCGCCGATGCGTATCTCTGCGTGCCAGATCCGCAGCATCGAATATTTGTGACTGTTGTTGAAGGAGGTGTACCGGAGATCACGGTCGAGTGTATAGACCAGCGTGTCCGGGAGCGTTTCCATCATGGACTGCTGGATCGCCTGCCACTCCTTTACCTCTTTACGGGCTTTTTTGCTGTCCTGCTCAAGGTGATACGTATTTGCAAACTGTGTGCAGAAGAGACGGTACATAAATGTCGCCAGTACGATCATGAAGATGGCATCCTTGATCATGAAGATCACGAGTGTCCTTCTGTTCAGAGAGTGCAGGGTACCCACTACCGTGTGGGAGACAGCGATCCATATGAGGGTGATCAGCACGAAGAAAAGAACGGACAGGAAACTGTTGCGGATGAAGGGAAGTGAGATTTTCTTCCACAGTGACATCTTCTTCTCCTCCGAGGTGAAAGGTCCGGAGGTGCTGTCCGAGAAGTTTCCGTCTGCGTCCGGGGAGGATGACGGCGCACGGTTGTCACCTGCTCCGTTTCTGGCAGGTGCGCGCGGCGCATACCCGGCCGGATCGTTGATGTCGATCCCGGCTTCTTTTCTTAGCTTTTCCAGATCGTCTTTATACGTCATATGCACCTCATGACAACTGGTCTTCTGTGTAGTATCCGGAGTCGATCAGGACTTCTTTGTAGTTGTTCTTGTCCGCAAAGATCGGAGCTACAAGAAAAGAGGGGACATTGATTACGCCGTTGTTGTAGGTGGACGTGTCGTTTATCTCCACTTCGGCACCGGTCAGGATCTGCTCCACCATCAGAACCGTCCGGTCAACCAGGCTGCGTGTATCCTTAAAGACGGACATTGACTGCTTCCCGTTGAGGATGTTCTTCATGTTGGCAAGATCGCAGTCCTGTCCCGTGATGACAGGGTAGACTCCGACATACATGGCTTCGAGTGAGTTGGTGACGCCGAGGGCCGTGGAGTCGTTCGAGCAAAGCACGGCGTCAAGAACTGCTCCATCGCTGTAAAACGAGCTGATGATCGCGTCCATACGATTCTGCGCATCTTCTGTTCTCCAGGCGGCTGTTGCCACGTCCTGAAAATCGACCTGCCCGGATCTCACGACGAGTTTTCCGGAGTCGATGTAGGGCCGGAGCACGTCCATCGCGCCGTTATAGAAGAACACGGCGTTAAAGTCGCCCGGATCCCCGGCAAAGATCTCCAGGTTATACGGCCCGTCGCTGTAGTCGAGATCCAGATTTTGACGGATGTATTCCCCTTGGATCAGCCCGGCCATATAGTTATCAAAGCTCGCGTAGTACGTCACGCCTTCCGTATCCCAGATCAGGCGGTCGTAAGCGATGACCGGGATATTTGCCGCCTGGGCCTCCTCGACCACGTTGCCGAGGGAGAAGCCGTCGATCGGAGCGATGACGAGGACCTTACAGCCTGAATTGATCATAGACTCGATCTGACTGTTCTGAATGGAGACGTCGTTATCAGCATACTGCAGGTCGACAGTATAACCGTCCTCTTCGAGCTGCCGCTTCAGATTCTTGCCATCTTCATCCCATCTTCGTAGTAATTTGGTCGGCATCGAGATTCCGACCTTCTGGCCGTTTCCACCGTCCAGCGGGTCCGTGGGATCAGGCTGGCTGAAGGGATCATCGGTGGGATCAGTCTTATCCGTCGGATCAGAAGGATCGGATGGATCGCCCGGAATGTCCGTATCGTCTGTCTCATCGGTATCGATGACTTCTGTCTTCGTCGTCTTCTTGACTTTCTTTTTCTTCTTCGTCGTCTCTTCACTCTTGCCGCAGGCACAAAGACCGAGGCTCAGAACGAGCGCGGCTGTGAGGATCAGACTGATGAAACGCTTACACATATCGATTTCCTTTCTTTTTCGCACGTGGATATGGGCCACAGTGCTTTTCACGAGGGCATGAGCCAGTGCTTCCGGCACGTGGACATGAGCTACAGTGCTTCCTGTTTCGTTTCCCTGTCTATTATATACCGTGCGCGCGTATTTTAACAGTTGGCGCGCATGACAGTTGACACTCATGGCGGTGCATGCTAATATTCTTGTAGCATTTTAAGAAAGAGGTACACTTTCATGGAGCATATCAAGACTGTTGAGACACGTAACCTTTGCGAGAGCGCGAAGAAGGGCGGTTGCGGCGAGTGCCAGACATCCTGCCAGTCTGCCTGCAAGACTTCCTGCGGTATCGCGAACCAGAAGTGCGAGAGCGAGAAGAAGTAATTCCCGCTTTCCGTAAGAAGAATTGAACGGCTGTCTTTGAGCCTTGATGCGCAAAGACAGCTTTTTTAATGAGGTTTAACATGATACATCAATACAAACTCGGCGGATACAATATCGTGCTGGACGTGTGTTCCGGCGCGCTGCATGTCGTGGACGATCTGTCTTATGACATTATCGCGGGGCTCGATGAGATCTATTCGCATCAGGAGAAACTCAATCGTGGAAACGACGGGAAGTCCGGCGGCATGATCGATATCGAGACGCTCTCGGAGCGTGTGCTCTATGATATGCAGAAGAAGTATGCGGGCACGAAGATGGGCGATCCTTCTGAGATCCGCGAGTGCTATGAGCAGATCATGGCGCTGAAAGAGCAGGGCAAGCTCTTCACGCGCGATGAATACGAACCGATGGCGGGCGAACTGAAGGCCCGTACTTCCGGCGTGGTAAAAGCACTGTGTCTCCATATCGCGCATACCTGCAACCTTAATTGTTCCTACTGCTTTGCATCGCAGGGCAAGTACCACGGCGAGCGCGCGGTCATGAGCTACGAAGTCGGTAAGCGCGCGCTCGATTTTCTCGTCGAGAATTCGGGCACGAGAAGGAACCTCGAGGTCGACTTTTTCGGCGGCGAACCGCTCATGAATTTCCAGGTCGTCAAGGACCTCGTCGCGTACGCGCGCTCGATCGAGAAAGAAAAGGGAAAGAACTTCCGATTTACTCTGACTACGAACGGTGTGCTGGTGGATGACGATGTCATCGAGTTTGCTAACCGCGAGTGTCATAATGTAGTGCTTTCGCTGGATGGGAGAAAGGAAGTGCACGACCGCTACCGCGTCGATTACGCGGGAAACGGCAGCTGGGAGAAGATCGTCCCGAAGTTCCAAAAGTTCGTCGAGGCCAGAGGCGGCAAGAACTACTATATGCGTGGTACTTTTACCCATGCGAATCCGGATTTTCTCGAGGACATCAAGGTCATGCTCGACCTCGGTTTTACGGAGCTTTCCATGGAGCCGGTGGTGTGCGGCGAGGATGATCCTGCGCGCCTTACCGAGGAGGATCTGCCGATCGTGCTCGAGCAGTACGAGAAGCTCGCCGAGCTCATGATCCAGCGCGACAAGGAAGGCAAGCCTTTTACTTTCTACCATTACATGATCGACCTCAAGGGCGGTCCCTGCATATATAAGCGAATCTCGGGCTGCGGCTCGGGAACCGAGTACATGGCGGTCACACCGTGGGGCGACCTCTATCCCTGTCACCAGTTCGTCGGTGAGGAGAAGTTCCTGCTCGGCAACATCTACAAAGGTGTGAAGAACAAGAAAGTGCAGGATGATTTCATGGCGTGCAACGTCTACGCCCGCGAGGAGTGCCGGAACTGCTGGGCGCGCCTTTATTGCAGCGGCGGCTGCGCAGCAAATGCGTACCACGCGACAGGCTCCGTGCGCGGCGTCTATAAGTACGGCTGCGAGCTTTTCAAAAAGAGGATCGAGTGCGCCCTCATGGTCGCGATCCATCGCGAGTTCGCGGAGTAAGGGCTAAGATAGGAGTGGACTTTTTGTTGGCGAGCCCATCAGAGGCTCAGTCTCCTTTTGGTCTCCTTTTGCTTCAGAAAGAGACCGTTTGGAGACCCAGTCTCTTTTGGGTCTCCTTTTGCTTCAAAAAGAGACAACTTGGAGACTGGGACTGAATCTGAACAGCCTGCTTTCCAGTCATGCTGCCAGTACCCCCCTCAGATTGACCGAACTGTTCCTTGGCGGTAAAATCCCTTTATACACCAGAGCCCATCGCGGCTTCTGGATACGATACGAATCACGACTGCCAAGGAGGCCGCATGAACACCCCGATTTGTGATTTTGTCAGAGAATACGCGGCGAAGGAAGCGATCCGTGCGCACATGCCCGGACACAAGGGAAGAGGCGATATCTTCGCTGTCGTTCCCGGGGATGAAACAAAAAACCAGTACGACGAATCTTTTTCCAGGATCACGAGATACGATATAACGGAGATCTCGGGTGCGGATGATCTATATTATCCGCATGGCATCATCGCAGAAAGCGAGGCAAACGCGTCGGAGGCTTTCCAATGTCCGACATATTACTCTACTGAGGGATCATCTCTTTGCATCCGGGCGATGCTGTATCTGGCCATGATGAAGCAGCGGGAGGATCCCTCTCAATCAAATGCACGCGGTTCTCCTCCTTGGGTACTGGCTACGAGAAATGCACATAAATCTTTCGCATCAGCGTGTATCCTTCTGGGCATCGACGTGGAGTGGCTCACTTCGGAGAAAACAGATGAGGAGGAAGAGCAGGTCGATTACACTTCGTTTAAGGAGAAACTACCGGAGGCAATCGGCAGACACGGCTGCCTTCCGTGCTGTGTATACCTGACATCGCCGGATTATCTGGGCCGTTTTCTTGACATCGAGGGAATCTCGAAACTTTGCCACGTCCGGGGAGTGACGGTCGTGGTCGATAATGCCCATGCCGCATACTCGTATTTTCTTTCCGGTCCCGATTATCGTTACGAGGATGACATGAGTCCTATCGCACAGGGAGCCGATATGTGTTGCGATTCCGCACACAAGACACTACCTGTTCTGACAGGAGGAGCATATCTTCATGTGAGGAAGGGATTTTTCCTGGGAAATGCTGATTATATGCCGCCATACCTGAGAACGACGGATGTGAACACCGCGTACAGGCAGGAAGAAAACACACGAAGAGTCAAGGAAGCGATGGCGCTTTTTGCGTCTACGAGCCCGTCATGGCTGATATTGCAATCCCTCGACAAACAGAATCCATATCTGGACGGGGTATTCTTCAGAGACCTGGGAGAAACCAAAATGCGGATAATGAGTCAGAAGTTTATCCTTGAAAAAGCCGGGTTTGAACTGATCGGCGACGATCCACTCAGGATCACTGTCAGAACGAGATCCTGGGGATATACCGGCTATGAATTTGCGCAGATCCTTCGTGATCCGACCGGGATCCGTACGTTAGAGGATGAGAACCCGGATGAGACCGAAAGCAAGGAAAGAAGCGAGATCAGACCGATCGAGGTGGAGTTTTCGGACCCGGACGTGGTCGTCCTGATGTTCTCCGTGAGAAATGCTTTCAAAGAAATCGATGAAGCAGGCGATCGGATCCTGAAGATCCGAAGACGCCTCCCACTCCTGCCGGCGCCTCTGCTAAGCAGCCGGCTCCCGGAAAAGGTCATGACGATGCGCGAGGCTGCACTGCGACCGTATGAGATCGTCCCTGTCGGCGAAGCACTCGGGCGCATCGCACATGTGATGGATGTGACCTGTCCGCCGGCAGTCCCGATCGTGTTCCCCGGAGAACGGATCGGCGAGAAGGAAGTGGAACGTCTCTGCTATTACGGTTACAATGAGTGTAAAGTCTTGCGGGAAAATGTGACGAAGTGAAAGTGTCTGATAATATGCAGAAAACAAAGCCGTGAAAGCATCCGGAAAACAAGCAGAAAAGAGGACGAAACCGATGAAAGAGATCACACGCGAGAACATCTGGAACGAGGGCGAATACAACTACGAGGCGGCCTATGGTTTCGTGCCGAATATCGTCCTGTATATTCATGACGGGGACGCGGAGCCGGATGGCGCGGACAAGCCCGGTTCCGGGTGTGAGGACTCGTCCGTTTCCGTCGCGAAATGCACTAGCCCCCGGCCTTTTATGCTCGTGGTCCCGGGTGGCGGATACTGCATGTGTGTCCCGCCGGAGGGCGAGGTCGTTGCGAAGGAGTTTTACGATCGCGGCATGAACTGCGCGGTGCTTACGTACACGACGGATATCACGATGTCGGTGCCGCTCCTGCATCAGCCGGAAAACGACATCTCGCGCGCCGTCCGCTACATCAGAAAAAACGCGGCACGCTTTGGGGCCGATTCCGGAAAGATCGTGATCTGCGGCTTCTCGGCCGGCGCGCATGTCTGTGGAACGCTGGGCGTGCACTATAAAGATATCAAGGATCCGGATGAGAAATTCGACGCAGTCAGCAACCGCCCGGATGCCATGATCCTAAGCTACCCCGTCATCACTTCGGGTGAGTTTACGCATATCTACTCGATGTGGGCGCTGATCGGAGAGCATGGCCCGAAGGAAGAATACGAGTACTTCTCGCTTGAGAAGCACGTCACTTCCGACACGCCGCCGACATTCCTGTGGCAGACCGTCACGGATGACCTCGTCCCGGTCGAGAACAGCATGATGTTCGCCGAGGCCTGCAGAAAAGCCTCTGTGCCCTATACCTACCACGCCTTCCCGCAGGGTTTCCACGGACTGTCGGTATTTAACAAAGCATGGAAGAACGGCGATTTCGGTGAGCCATACACGATGGAACAGGTCGATCGCGCCGTCGCGGCCGTAAAAGAGGGAAGAGGCGTCCGTGTCTCGGAGAAACGTGTCGCAGAACTGCGCGCGCAGTTTCCGGATCCTTCCGATGCCCCGCAGGACCCGCCGGCGTTGCCGGATCTTCCGTACATACCGGGTGTCGCACTCTGGCCGGAGCTCGCCGGGGAATGGATGAAGAACCTCTGGGAAGCCGGATGATCCGAGCGGACTGCTCTGAAAAGATGCCTCAGAAGATGAACTGATCTGCGATCAAAAGAACTCAGAAGACGAACTGATACGCGATCGCCAGGATCTCGCGGAGATAATTCGCGGGCAGGAGCCACCACGCCGTCGGCGCGCCGGCGCCGCCACAGCGGAGCCCCAGGTCAGACGCGATCGTCTGTGCGCGGAATTCGTGCCAGGAATTGGTGACGATCACGGCGGTATCGCCGAGATCCTCGCGGTCCATGATCTCCTTACAGTACTTCAGATTCTCGCGCGTGGTTGTCGAACGGTCCTCGAGAAAGAGCCTCTCGGGCGCGATACCGGAAGAAACCAGCGAATCGTACATGCACTGCGCCTCGGAGATAGCTTCATCCGGACCTTTCCCGCCGGAGAGGATGCATTTACAATCGGGATGCGAAACGAGATAGTCGTACGCAGTATCGATCCTGGCCTGAAGAAGCGTACTGGCCCGACCGTCTCTGACCTGGCATCCGAGCACGATGACCACGGGCGGCTTCTCGGAATCAGGCGCTTCCCGATTGGCGTACATGACCATGAAGACTGTCTCGACGACCGTCAGGACGATTCCCGTAACGAGAAAAACAGCGACCACGATCAGGGCGGTACGTCCTGCGCCGGCTCTCTTCCAGACCGCCGCGATCCACTTATGGACGCGTGGCATGAAGATCGCGTAGAGAAGAAGGAGTCCACAGGGAAACATCCCGAAAATCGCACCGACGCTTCGGCTCGCGCCGATGAGTAACAGTGTTACAAAGTTCAGAATAAGGGCGCTTGCAGCGATTCCTATCAGTAGACGCGGGATGAGACTCAGACTGAGGTGATGCATCGTTCAGCCGACTTCTTCCATGAATTTTTCGTAGCACTCGTCCCAGGAAGCATAGTCCGGATCATCCTTGTGACTCTCCAGCAGACCGGAATCTACGAGATACTCGGTCAGATAGGCGGTCACTTTCTGCGCGCCGGGATAATTGAGGTGATCCCCTTTGTCGCGTGTTTCCGTCTCCCAGTCGATCGGGATCTCCTCAGTGAGAAGATTCATATCGATATAATCGCAGTCGAGGCTATCGGCCAGAGACGATATGGCGTTATGACGGGCATAGCTCCAGTTCGCCGGACTGGGAACACTGATCAGGACGAGCTTCGCATCATGCTTATCACAGTACCACTTCATCAGCTGGACACAGAGCTTGTTCCGAATACTCATTCTTTCTTCGGTCAGGGAGTGGGCCATGTAGTTGAGACCGTCGTCATCGCAGGCCTCGACGCGGGTGGAATACTCATATCCTTTATCGTTCACGATAAAGTCGTGCTCCACTTCAGAATAGAAATCATCTGCGTTCAGGTCCTTCCAGCGGTCGTGATACTGGAAGACGGGAAGTGCTTCACCGATAGCGGTGTAGAGGATATAGCCGGATTCCTGGGCGCGATAAGCGGCATCCATCTCGAGGAATACGATCTTAGGAGACTGGTTCTCGAAGACCCGCTGCAGCATGGTAAAAGAATAACTCAGACGCTGACCGGAAGATCCGCAGTTATAGCAGGTATACCCTGTATCATTCCAGATCTGGAGAGGAATAACGGAACTATACAGTACACTGTCGCCGATGAAGAAAGCATCGATGCTGTTTTCCTTTTCCGCGAGAAAACCATTGGCATTCACTTCTTCCATTCCGGCTTCTTCCGAGTTTGACTTCGGGATGAAGATCTGGGAGGCGACCACGAGGAGGAAGACAAGCCCTGCCAGGAACACGAGTGCGGTAAAGATTCTTTTCAGATATTTCATATGACCGCGCCTCCTAGAAATTCGCGTAGATCGGATCGAGCGGGATATAGCCCGTGCCGTATGCGCCGAAGATGATGATGAACAATATGAGTGCGTAGAATATCGCGAACTGAAGAACGATATTTCTTCGTGCGATGGCCTCGCGGATATGCACGCCCTTCTCCTGTATCAGTCCGATCACGAAGAGGATGAGCACGGCGACACCGATGATGATGAAGTCCGGTTTATCCATGCCGTAGGTAAAGATCGCTCCATCGCTGACCGGCGCGAAAGATCTGTCCGTGAAGATCTTGAGGAACATGGCAAAACCGGTGCGGAGTCCTTCCGCGCGGAAGAACAGCTCGCCGATCATCACGAGGATCGTAGTGCGCACGATCTGGAAACACTTATATGGGAGACAGGTCCTCTTGATGTGCAGCTTCTGCGTGACCTTGATGACCAGCGGCTCGATCGTACTTCCGATCAGGATCAGCACGAAGTGATACATGCCGAAGAAGATGTAATTCCAGCCTGCGCCGTGCCACAGACCGTTGAAGAGCCATACGCAGAAGAGCGCGATCGCGCCGGAAAGCAGAGGCCCGAAATGGTTGCCGAGCTTCTTTCTAGCCTTAGTGGTCAGCTTCTTCAGAGGTTTGGACATGGAAAGAGGGTAGAAGACATAGTCCTTAAAGAACGTGCCGAGCGTGATGTGCCAGCGCTGCCAGAACTCGGAGATCGTCGCGGAGAAGAACGGACGTCTGAAGTTCTCGGGGAGCTTGACACCGAAGATCTGCGCGCTTCCGATGACCACATCCATGGTCCCGGAGAAATCACAGTACAGCTGGATCGTATAGAAGACCGCACTGATCGCGATCACGATCCCCTCATAGTCGTTGTAGCTCGCGAAGACATCCTTGATCAGGATGTTGAGACGGTCCGCGATGACGAGCTTCTTCATGACACCGTAGAGGATCCGCTGTCCGCCCTGGATCAGCGCGCTGTACTTGATCCTCTCAGCCTGCCACAGGCTCTCCGCGGTATCGGAATACCGGCAGATCGGACCTTCCATGATCTGAGGGAAGAAACTCATGAACATCGCCAGTCGCAGGAGATTCCTGTCTGCGGGGATCTTCTGGCGGTACACGTCGAAGAGGTAGGATACGGCCTGAAGAGTATAAAAAGATATGCCGATCGGCACCAGAAGCCTCGGTGTCGGGAGCGTCAGGGAGATGCCCGCAAGATCGAAAAGTGCGTTGATGTTTCCGATCGTAAATGGCGTATACTTCAGGACGAAAAGTGTCCCCACATGGAGGAAAACAGCGAAGCACATGATGCCGCGCAACCTCTTCTGATACGAAGCGGACAGCGCTTTTTTCTCTTCTTTGGGGATCTCTTTCATCTTGAGTTTGCACTCGGCCTGCACATCAGACAGCCACAGTCCGATGTGGTGCACAGACAGTGTCGACAGCATGAGGTAGATGACCAGTTTCCGGCTGATCAGGAAGAAAAAAAGGTAACTAAAGAGGAGCAGCACCCAGCGGCGTGCCCTCTTAGGGAAAACCTCATAAAGCAGTATTGCGCCGAGAAGCAGCAATACATATGCCATCGAAAAATAGGTCGAGATCGTGAACATCTCAGCCCTCTTCTTGCAGGCGTACGATCATTTTCCACATATTCTCGGCGGAATTAAAATTCTCCGGGATGATCTCTACCGTCGGGATGGTCACGTCAAAGGCCTCCTCGAGCTCGGCCACCAGCGAGATGATCGCCAGGGAATTGAGGTAGTGATCGTCGATCAGCGTCGTGCACGTGTGATAGTCCACTTCCGGCTGAATATCCTCTAAGATCTCAAATAATTTCTCGTCCATTTTTGTATCTCCTTACATTTATTTCCCTTGTTCCTATCTTGATCCACACCAGTTCACTTCTTCACGAGATGAACTGTTCCCCCCCGTGTGTTCTCGATGCTTTCTAACTCTTAGGCATATTAAACTGTGCCGTCTCGATGTGTTCCCTCGCGACGGTTTCCTGCCCGTTTGCGCCTAATAGAATAACACGCGGAAGCTCTCTGCTCAAGAACAGCGAGATGCCTTCTGTCGGACAGTAGGCGCCCGCGCGCTCGAAAACCAGTATATCCCCGATGTCAAGCCCCGGCAGCGGGAGCTTCTTGACCAGAAAATCGTTGATCGTGCACAGCGATCCGCAGATGTTCCAGTCCTGCGTCTCCGCTCCGGAAGATGTTTCCGCGCCCTGCGCGAAAAGACGGATCTTTGGGTGCTTCATGGCCATGAACTGGCCGTAGTAGACGATCTGGTGCATGCCGCCGTCCACGATAGCGTAGTTCTCGCCGCAGTTTCTCTTCGTGTCGACGACCGAAGTCAGATAGGTGCCACAGCTCGCAGCGATACTGCGGCCGACTTCGAGCGCGATCTTTCCTTCGAAAGCCATGCCGGTAAGAAGGGAAGAGAACTCGGCAAGGAATGCATCCTCTTCGAAGGTCTCGCCCTCGAAGTAGGCGACCGGGAATCCCGTGCCGTACTCGAGTTTCCTCGTCTCAAAACCATATTCCGCGCGCAGATCCGCGATGAACTGATCGACATAGTCGAGTTCGCGCTTCAGTTTCTTTAGAGAATTCTTCTGCGTGCCCGAGAAATACTGTATCCCGCAGATATCGATCCACGGATCGTCCTTATAGTCGCGCACGATCGCCATAAGATCTTCCTTATCAAGACCGAACTGGTTTCCGGATGTCAGGCGGAGAAGCGCCGTGATGCGGCGCTGTGCCTTCTCGGCGCCATTTCTGAGCAGGTGGAACTGGCTTACGGACTCAGCGGTGTAGTAGCCGACCGGATCTTCGGATGCGATCGAATCTTCGATGAAGTCCGCCTGCTTATTTACGCCGGAAACGACATACATGCCGTGCGGGATGCCGAACTTCTCGCAGATCCGGTACTCACCGGGCGAGCAGATCTCGAGAAGATCCACACACTCCGAGGCAGCCTTGGCGATGAAGGTATTCGCCTTCACGGCATAGCAGAGCTCGACCTTCTCGGGGAGAGCGCTCTTTAAGTACTTCACGCGCGATCTCAGTTCTCCAAGGTCGAAGACGTAAAACGGAGTCGGATGATTCTTCAGAAGTTCCAGGATTTTCTCGTCAGTCATCGCCGTATCACCCTCACTTCTGATTCTTCTTCTCGAGGAGAAGTTTCCTGTCGATCTTTCCGTTCTTCGTGAGCGGGAAGCTCTCGATGCTCTTCAGTGTGCCGGGGATCATGTAGATCGGCAGTCTCTCGGAGAGCACGGTGTGCAGGTCTTTCTTATCGATGGAACCGACATAGAAACCGTAGAGGCGCTGCTTGGCCTCCTCGAAGATGACGCAGCAGCGCTCGACGCCGTTTACGTCGGAGATCGCGCGCTCGATCTCTTCGATCTCGATTCGATGTCCCATATACTTGATCTGGAAATCCTTCCTTCCGCAGAAGAGCATCTCGCCATCCTCGGCATACTGGCCGAGATCGCCTGTCCGGTAGATGCGCTCCGGGTAGCACGGATTTAAGGGATTGACGACGAAGGCCGCCTCTGTCTGTGCGGGATTCCTGAAATAGCCGAGAGCGAGGGCAGAGCCGCGAACACAGATCTCGCCGGTCTTCCCGGGCTCGGTCACTTCCTTGTCGTTCTCGTCGAGAAGGAATACATGTTCATTTGGAAAGGCTCTTCCGATCGGGATCTTCTCGGAGTAGTCGCGGTCGCGCGAGATCCGGTGGTATGTGCAGTTGCAGGTGATCTCCGTCGGTCCGTAGAGATTGACGAACTCGGCGTCAGGGAGCTTCTCCATCCATGTCTTGAGGTGCTTATACGGCATGACCTCGCCGCTGAAGAGGACACGCTTGACGGTGTCCGGTGTCTTATAGTCGAGACCGTGGAAGGTGGTGATCAGGCACAGAGCCGATACTGCCCAGACCATGGTCGTGATCTTCTTTTCACACAGGAAATCGAGAAGGTCGACGGGCTTCGAGAAGAAACGGCGCGGCACGACCACCAGCGTGGCGGCGGCCTTTAGCGCGGAATAGATATCCTTCACGGAAACGTCGAAGTCGAAAGGCGCCTGGTTGGCGATGATGTCCGTCTCATCGATCCCGAACATCGGCACGAAAAGCTCGATGAAGTCGAGCACGCTTCTGTGTCCGACGACGACGCCCTTCGGGACGCCGGTAGAACCGGAGGTGAAGTTCGCGTAGAGGGGATCGGTATCGATCGCGCGGTCGCGGATCGTCTTAAGAAGAACCGCATCTTCCTCTTCCTTCATGAGATCGGAAAGAAGAAGGACGTGATCCTTTTTGCCGTCGAGAAGCTTCTCCGCCATCTCGCGGTGCTCTTCGTCGACGATGATGTACTCGGTCTGAAGCACGCTCTGGATCTGGTTAAGGCGGCTCTCCGGGAAATCGGTATTGAAAAGAACATAGAAGCATCCGGCCTGAACGATGCCCATGAAAGCCAGAAGATCATCGGCATTCTTATCCATGTACACGCCGATCGGGCGGTTCATCGCAGATCTTCTTCCGAGGGCGGAACCTATACGGCGCGAGAAGTCCAGCCACTGCGCATAGGTGTAACTCCGATTCTCGTCGGCCAGCGCGCTCTTTTCGCCGTAGTTGGCGGCATCGTATTCCAGATATTCAAGAATATTACGTATCAACTTAAGACCCCTTGTTTCAGCACGCTCGACATCAGGCTTTTCCATGGCCTCCGATGCGAACGCAATTATCAGTCAAGGCAGGCAGAAACTGCCGGGCGCCGACCGACTAGGTATTATTATATACTAAATACAGATTTTGAGATGACTAAACTGTCACCTGATTTGGCGGGGATATTTGGTACAGTTGACGTATTTTTCCGAAGGCTATGTCACCTTTGAGTGTTGATTCCGACATTCAATTCTTGCGCAAATGTCTGGACTCATGCCGGTGACCTATTAAACTCGCGATTCTGATCAATCAATGTGTCAGGATTATCCGATTCATTCTGGCCAACCTATTGAATCGTACTTTTGTGGTCGTTCAATGTGTCAAAAAAGCCTGGTTCCAAGGGGTTCAACCCATTAAATCGCAAAAATCCGTCGTTCAATGTGTTATTTTCCTTGTGAAAAGCACTTTCACTTATGGTTTTGACACATTGAATCGCCGATTCGAGGCACTTCAATGTGTTGGCGCTTCGGAAAACGGGTAGATTCAACTCATTAAACATCCGATTTGAGAGAAACAATGTGTTGGCGCCTGAAGTCGCCTGAAAAACTAATTGCCTTTTTTCTCATGTTTAGTAAGATCACCAAATTGCGGATTGGGAACCAGGCCACAAACGATCATTGAAATCAACGCCCAAAGGTGACAGAGCCTTTCCGAAAGTCCGGCCGGGTTTCCGGTGTGTCGGAGAGAAAAACCGGTTATCGGCCGGCTAAGTCCGGCATACAGCCGTTTTATACGCCGGTATGTGAATGTTATAATCTAGTTGTTTGGGTTGGAAAACAGCGGCGAGGGAGGAAGACTATGACGATCAACGAGAAACTGCGCAATGATTTTCTAGATGAGCTGGGAGATTTCTATTCGAAAGGCGTCATGCCCTCGAAGGCTTCGGTCAACATGCGCCACGCGCTGACAGAGCACCAGAAGCGCCTCGCGAAGAAAGGCCTTTCCTTCAGTGAGCGTTTCGACCACGTGATCGATGAACGTTCCTCCGCGATCCCGCACGAGTCCGGTGGATTCGTGATGTATAACTCCCACAAACACTGTAACGCCATTACCGCGCTGACGGACAGCGTGCGCACGATAAAGTGCGATGAGGCGAGCGACGATGTCGTATACTGCCACATCATCGACAGAAAAGATCCGGCCGCCCGTGTGCAGGATGAAGAGCGCGTGATCCAATGCCCGAACTGCGGAAACAGCGGCGCGGCGAAGCTTTTCGTCGACGGATGCCCGTCCTGCGGCACGAAGTTCCAGATCAACGACATGTATCCGTGTGTCAGTTCCTACTACACGATGCCCTGGCCGATGCCGAAGCAGAACAGCGTGGAGGAGGGCATGCATGTCGCAGCGATCATCGGCGTCGTCGTGGGCATTCTCATCGGCGTCCTCGTCGCGGTGCTCATGATAAAAGATCAAAAGTCCGAGATCCTCATCGGTCTCGTCACCATCGTCGCCGCGCTTCTTGGTGGCTGGGCCACGTTCCTCATCAGCTTCTTGATTTCGAATGCTGTGATCTCCGCAAAAGCGGTGACGGGCCTTGCGAAAATGACGCTCAATACACTTGATCTGGCGGGGGCGCAGAAGAGTAAGAGAAACACCGAGGCGGCGGTCACGCCTTACGATCCGAATTTTGCTTTCGATGTTTTCGAGGGAAAGATCATCTCCTCGATCAGAACGATCGCCTATTCCGATGACCGCTCGAGATGTTCGCTCTACGCGGGTTCGGATGACCTCTCATTCATGGACGATCTCGTAAATATCCGCTACCGCGGCGCATGCGGCTTCCATGGCGCGGCGCTGGTCGGCAATTTCCTGCAGGTCGCGATGACAGTATACCTCGATAACATCTACTACCGTAACGGCGAGTTCTTCCGCGCGAAAGAAAACTTCAACGTCGTCCTTTCGAGAAGAGCCGATGTCCGCACGCCGGTCGAGTTCACCGCCTATAGCGTCAACTGCCCGCGATGCGCCGGTACATACGACTCCATCCTGTCGCGCCAGTGCCCGTACTGCGGCAACAATTTCGTCATGGCGACGCATGACTGGATGATCGTTCAGCTTACACGCCAGCGCGCATAAGCGCATAAGGATAATTCTTAGGAAAACTTCTTATCGCAGTAGGCTTCGAAGTTCTTGTCGAGCTCGGAGATGCCCTTTGCGATGAGGTCCTTCGGCTGCGCGTAGCCGCCACGGACCCACTTCTCGATGACGGACAGACAGCCGGTCGCATGGTAGTGGCAGAAATACTCGAATTCTGTGCTTCTGGCGGAGGCGGTATAGCGCTCTCTGTAGATCGTAAGGTAGGTGCCGTCGATCATCTTGTCGATCTTGTCGCGAAGCGTCCCCGTGCTGTAGGGGCTGAAGACCATAGAGAAGATCACGCGGTTCTCATCAATATAGTCGATGATGTGCTTCATGTAGTCGGCGTCGGTCTCGTGCTCGAGCACGAGGATGCCGAGCTCCGTGATGACGTCCTTCTCGAGCTTCTCATATAGATCATATACATCCAGATAATGCTTATAGAAAGTCACCCGGTTCACGTCGTGGGGGATGACAACGGTTACGACATCTACATGTTCTCGAGAGGGATGTACCCGGATCACGACATCTGCGATATGTACTGCAGATATCTGTACAGGTGAAGATCAATACGCGACAAAAGCGTTGATTTTTAAGTGCTTTTACGGCATTATTGTATCAGGATAAAAGTCGGGAAACATTTGTAATGACAGCATGAGAACAGGAAACGTCAGATGGGGAAACTACGGGAAAGAATAGACGTGATCTACCGTCGGAAAATCGATAATTTCTTCGCGAAGATCATCTGTCTGTTTACGGGACGAAGACCGCTGAAGAATGTGATCCTGCTCGAGAGCCACAACGATTTCGACTGTAACGGAGGCGCCTTCTATTCCTACCTGATCTCGCATCAGTACAACGAGAAATATAAGATCGTCTGGCTCCTGAAGAACCCTGTCCCGAGGGGTCTTCCGAAGAACGTCAAGGGCTATCCGCTGAATCGTCCGAGCTTCATGAAGTCGTACTACCGCTGTGTCGCGAAGATCATCGCCGCAGATGACTATATGACGCAGAAGAAGAGGAAAGACCAGAAGGAATATTATCTGACTCACGGCGGCATCACCTTTAAGAACGTCAAGGGCGTGCTGGTCGTGCAGGATCACGTGGACTATGTGCTCTCTTCTTCTTCTAACTACGATCCGTATATCTGCGAGAACTACTCGATCCCGTACCCGTCCGACAAGCTCTTGCATCTGGGGTTCCCGTCAAACGATCTTCTCTTTCAGGAAGGACCGGACGAGATGAAGAAGATCAGTAGTCACAACTTCAGCAAGGTTTTCCTGTGGCTGCCTACTTTCCGGGAATCCGGAAAACTCAAAAGGAGAGACAGTAGCAAGGAGCAGCCTCTGGGGATCCCGTTGATCGAGGATCTGAAGAAGTATCAGGAACTAAATGATTATCTGAAAGAAAAAGATGCGTTTCTGATCATCAAGATCCATCCGGTCCAGGATCTGACCCTGCTTCGGATCTCCGACATGTCCAATATCAAGGTCATCACTGCCGATCAGGCCAGAGCACTGGGCCTCGATCTGTACCGGCTGATGCGCTCGGCCGATGCGTGTATCAGCGACTATTCCTCCGCCGCCTACCAGTATCTCCTTCTGGACCGCCCGCTGGCCTTCGTCCTTTCTGATCTTGCGGACTATACGAGGGGCTTCAGCGTGGAGAACTACGAAGACTTCCTTCCCGGAGAGCATATCTGCACGTTTGATGATATGATCGCATTTATGGAGCACGTGGTTGCGGGGAAGGACAACTGGAGAGAAAAAAGAAGAGAACTCCGGGATTTCCTGTACGAATACCAGGACGGAAATGCCTGTAGAAGATTAGCTGAATTTATGGGACTATAAGCGTAGAAGGAGAAGAGAATATGGAAAAAGAAGAGATGACAAAACAAGAGGAAAACATGGTGATCGGGTACACGACCGGCGTTTTTGATCTGTTCCATATCGGACATCTGAACCTTCTCAAGAACGCGAAGGGGATGTGCGACAAACTGATCGTCGGCGTGACGGTCGATGAACTCATGAAGTACAAGGGCAAGGAAGCGATGATCCCGTTCGAAGACCGCATCGAGATCGTCCGCGCGTGCCGCTATGTGGATGCGGCGGTGCCGCAGTACGACATGGATAAGCTTTCCGCATGCAGGAAACTCGGGGCTTCGATCCTCTTCGTCGGGGATGACTGGTACGAGACCGACAAGTGGAAGACGTACGAAGAAGAATTTGGCAAGGCGGGGATCCGGATCGTCTATTTCCCGTATACCCGCGGCATCTCCTCCACGAAAATCACTCAGGCGCTGAAGCAGGTGCGTGGCTGGACCAGCCCGGTCAGTGAAGGAACATCACAGCTACACGGCCCGGAGACGAAAGAAGGACCGGAGACGGTCCGGGCCGAAGAGGAAAATCAGGGAACGCCGGAGGATCAGAAATAGTATGGTTGACCTGCCCCTCAGCATGAGTTCTTTTCTAGCGCTCCGCTACATCGAAAGAACGGATGTCGATTTCACGGAGAAATTCCGCTATAGACACCCGGCGATGCCGTCCGAAGAAAACCGGGTGCTCGTGCGCACCGCGGAGGAGATCGATCGCGCGCTGCGGGAGCAGACCGGAAAGATAAAAGCATCCGGAAAAAAGATCGGCCTTCTTCTGTCGGGAGGCATGGACTCCGGGATACTCGCCTCATATCTTCCGGGAGCCGAGGCCTATACCTTCCGTTTCCTCGGCGGGGAATACCAGAAGGAGGAGCTGGAAAGGGCCGAGAACTTCGCGAAGATCAATCACATGACGCTTCACTATGTGGATATCAGCTGGGATACCGTCACGGAGAATCTTCCTAAGGTCATGCGCTCGAAAGGCGGGCCGGTCCACTCGATCGAGCCGCAGATCTATCAGGCGGCGGTCGATGGCAAGAAGGACGGCGTCGGCGTGATGATCATCGGAGATGCGAGCGACTACGTCTTCGGCGGGATGGACCGGCTCCTGTCGAAGGACTGGACATACGACGATTTCATCAGACGCTACATCTATGTCGATCCTTTCGAAGTGCTGAGAGAACCGGTAAGTGTCCGGTATGTATTCGAAAAGTACAGAAAAGGCGAGGAGGGGATCGACTTCGTAAGGATCCTCGAGACGCTGGCCGCGCAGGAGAGCTACGGCTCGTACGACAATGCTTTTGCCGCGGCGGACATGCCATACGAAGACCCGTACGAGATTCTGAAAATGGCGGAGCCGCTCGACCTTTCGCGTGTGAGAAACGGCGAGTCGAAATACCTGATCCGCGAACTTTTTAAGATGAGATATCCGGACCTTGCTGTCCCGGAGAAACTCCCGATGCCCCGCCCGGTGGACAGTTATTTTGCCGATTGGAAAGGTCCGGTAAGACCTGAATTCCGGGAAGACATCGACATATCCGCATACAGCGGAAACCAGAAGTGGCTCATGTGGTGCCTCGAGCAGTTCCTCGACATGACCGGTGAAGGGAGAACGTAGAATTGGGACGCATACGGAGTCGGTATCAATCGTTATCTGTCCAGGCGAAGGCCTCCTTCTGGTTCCTGATCTGCGCCTTTCTCCAGAAGGGGATCTCCTTCATCACGACCCCGATCTTCTCGCGGTTGATGACCACGGAAGAATACGGACGCTTCGGCGTTTTCTACTCATGGTTCGGCATCATCAGTGTATTTGTGACGATGAATCTCTTCGCCGGCGTCTACTCGCAGGGCCTCGTGAAGTTCAGTAAAGAGCGCGCCGTTTTCTCGTCCTCGATGCAGGGCCTCGTGCTGGTCCTGACGGTCCTGTACACCGGGATCTACATGCTGTTCAGAGGTTTCTTCAACGACCTCTTCCACCTGTCGACCGTGCAGATGCTGGCCATGATGATCCTCATCTGGACCTCCGCCGTCTTCAGCTTCTGGGCCGAGGAACAGCGCGTCGAATTCCGGTATAAGGCGATCGTCGTTTTCTCCCTGATCCTCGCTGTCCTAAAGCCCACGTTCGGCGTCATCTTCGTGATCCTTTCCGAGGACAAAGTCACGGCGCGGATCCTGAGCATCGTGATCGTCGAACTTCTCTTCTGCTCGGTGCTGTTCCTCATGCAGATCCGGCGCGGGCAGTCCTTCTACTCGAGAAAATTCTGGTGGTATGCGCTGGCCTTTAATCTTCCGCTCATTCCCCATTATCTTTCCGCCACGATCCTAAACAGCGCTGACCGCATCATGATCGAGAACATCACCGGCTCGGGCGACGCCGGCGTCTATAACCTCGCGTACTCGGTCGCGCTCATCATGACGCTCTTTAACACGTCCCTGATGCAGACGATCAGCCCGTGGATCTATAAGAAGATCAAGTCGAAGGACATCCGCGATCTCGGCCGGGTCGCATACACGACGCTTCTGATCATCGCCGTGGTCAATCTCCTCCTGATCCTTTTCGCGCCGGAGATCGTGCGCATCTTCGCGCCGCCGGAATATGCGCAGGCGATCTGGGTCATCCCGCCGGTTGCGATGAGCGTGTACTTCATGTTCAGCTATGACCTTTTTGCGAAGTTTGCTTTCTACTATGAGAGGACACTTTTCGTCATGCTGGCGAGCGTGATCGGCGCGCTTTTAAACGTCGCGCTGAACCTTCTCGCGATCCCGCGATTCGGCTTCATCGCCGCCGGTTACACGACGCTTATATGCTACATGGTCTACGCGGTACTGCACTATCTCTTTATGCGGAAAGTCTGCCGGGAGAACTGCGACGGCGTCATGCCGTATAAGACAGGAACGATCGTGAAGATCACGGCGGCGTTTCTGGCTCTGGGATTCCTATTCATCCCGACATACTACCGGAGCCTCCTGCGCTATGGCCTGATCGCGCTTCTTCTTATTCTCGGGATCGTATTCCGAAAGAAGATCCGTGACGCAGTCGGGACCGTCCTTTCCGTGAAGAAGACCGAGCCGGAGAACGGACCCTCCTCGCCGTGAAAAACCGTGCCGGATCCTAGCGCTTCCTCTTGATGAGGTGATAGGTGTCCCGCGTGAGGTTATAGATGTGAAGGTGAATCGCTAAGGTCTTCCCGAAGTCCCGGATCCGCACGCGGAGCGGGGCGCGTCTTTCTTTCGCATACGGCTCGAAATGCGCTCGTTTTACTTCGCGCTCCTGTTTTCGGACATACTTCCACCACTTCGTCGCCATGTATATCGTCGGGTGGGACCAGGGTTTCTTATCGGCGACATAGTGCGTGATGAGCGGTTCTTTCCGGGCTTTCCGGATCTCCTCTTTCCCATAGATATCGATCATGTCCTTATCGCTCAGATAGATAAAAGACGTAAAGACATTAAATCTCAGGGGGAGTGTCTTGATCTTTCCGTAGAGGACTTTGTTAATGACGTCCTGATCGTTATAGCGGTAGGTCTGGTTATAGCCTTCCTCCATAAGTTCCCTGGTCTTGCCACTTTCGTCAAGGCGATTCAGATCCAGAAGCATCACGCCGGAGTTGATGTAGCCGGAAAGAGACGGCACGCCCAGCGAACGGCGCACTTCCGAGTTGATCTCTGTCTCGGCCAGATCCGGGCTCGAGAGATACCGGTCGCGGATCCCGCAGACCGGGAAGCCCTCCATGTCGATGTCGTAGAGCTCCTCGATATCGCCCTCGACCACTAAGTCCGAATCCAGATAGATACATTTTCCGATGTGTTTATCCGGAAGCGTCCGGACGATGTCGGGGATCATGAGACGGTAGAGCGAAGCGGAAGAGATATAGCTGATGTTGATCTTCACGGATTCGTAGTGGTGCTCCATGTCGATAATGGTGAGACGAAGAAGACTGAACCGGGAACGCAGGGAATCGAAGAGAGATTTATAGCTCTCCGCGAAGTCTCCGTTGGTCAGGATGTACGCATCGATGAGAGAATCGCTATGGTGATTCTCAAGAAGTGAGTACAGCGTGATGTAGGTCGGAAGCGCGTAGTTGTTATCCGTGTTGAAGAAGACGGGGATCGTCTTTTTGCCCTCTTTTCCGGATGCTCCGACGCCCTGTAACACTGTTACATCTCTTACAGCCGTCATAGTTTCACGCTTTCCATGACCGGCACTGGAAGATGCGGTCGACATCGTATCTCGAAGGGCCGGTAACAGGTAAAATCTCCGACGGAGCGCGGCAGCCTTCGATCGTTTTCACTTCGTAGCCCGCTTCCTCGATGAGCTTTTCGGCGTCTCGTCCGAAGAGACGGACATGGTCGCTCTGACCGAACCGGCGGAGACGGTGGTCTTCGGTGACCACGCGCGGATCCTCGTCCACGAGCTCGACATCCATGCTCATCGGAAACGAGCACAGGAGGATGCCGTCTGGCCGCAGGATCCGCCGGATCTCGGCGAGGGCTTTCTTATAGTCGCCCACATGCTCGAGCACGTGGTTGGCGATGACTATATCGTACGAGGAATCGGGAAGTCCTGTGGCCTGGATATCAAGCTTCAGCTGCGTATCCGGATCGTTGAGGTCCGCGGTCGTGAACTTGACGTGCTTCTTACGGAGCCAGGACTTCATGGACCTTTCAGGCGCGAAGTAGAGGACGTTCTTCCCGGAGATGACATCCATGTTCTTATTGAGGTAATCGGCGAGGATGCGGTGACGGGGAAGCGCGCCGCAGACCGGGCAGAGGATATCCTGACGGACGCCATCGAAGAGCTTGATGTCATAAAACTTCGGCCGTTCTAGATAGTCGCCCTGAACAAACGCGTGAAGACGCGTGCGGCAGCAGGGGCAGTACATACTCATCTCACGGCCGTGAAGGAGCGCGTCGGCCTTATACCGGATCCGTATGAAGAAACGAAGCGTGCCGACCATCACCTTCCAGAGGGGATGGGGGATGATCTTCTTTAATCTGTCCTTCGTGCGGGCCTTCATGAACTTTTTTCTTTCCTCGCTTCCTTTACTCTAGTATAGCGCAAGAGGCGCGGATTGCGCGCCACACTGCACTTTTTTTGGATGCCCGGCGTGCGCCGCCATAGGCCGAAACGCTATCGCGCGTACACATACAGCCCCAGCACCATGAGCTTCTGGCGGAGCCGCCGCGATGTGCGCCACAGCAGCTTCTTATCGATCTGCTTTCCGTATCCGTACTTACAGATCCGGAACTTATAGATCATGTGGAGGTACCGCGTCGTCAGATTCCCCTCGATCAGCGGAAGAAGAGGATCGTCGGCAAGCGTCTCTTCGTAGTATTTATAGAGGGAAGGGTAGATCTTCATGAGCGAGGCGACATGCTCGGAGCGGTCGCGCGTATTCGGGTGCATGATCGATCCCTTATGCATCCGGTAGCGGTAGATCTTCTCGGGGATGTAGTGCACGGAGGACGCCTTCAGGAAGACCTGCGGCACCCAGAATTCATCTTCGTGGATCAGCCCTTTTTCGAAGAGCAGATCGTTCTCGGTAAGAAACGATTTCTTATACGCGCCGAGCCACACTGTCGCGACAAATCCCCCGCCTTTTCGGAGCAGCTGCTCGAGAAGATCCCGTCCCGTATATGTCTGCTCGGTCTTCGGAAGACCGTAGTGTGAATAGTAGCCGGTCTTTCTTTTCTGCAGGATCCCGCCGGTCTCGATGATGATGTCCGCATCCCACAGGAAAAGATCACAGTCCGCCGTCTCCGTCATCTTCACGATGCGCCCGAGAAGCGCCGGTACGACTTCGTCATCGGAATCACAGAAGAAGATATACTTGCCGGTGGCCTTGCTGATGCCGAAGTTTCTCGCTGCGGACGGTCCTTCATTTTCCTTATGCAGAGCACTGATATTCGGATGTTCGTCTGCGTACCGGTCGACGAGTTTTCCCGAGCCGTCCGTCGAGCCGTCGTCGATCAGGAGGATCTCGGTATCGCCGATCCCTTCTGTCTTAAGAAGTGAGTCCATACACATCGGGAGATATTTCTCGACATTATAGACGGGGATAACGATCGACAGGCTCGGATGATCAGGCATAGTCATTTACCTTCGGAGAAGAGCCTGTCCACGATATCAGACAGCTCCCGGCAGAAATTCTCGTTGTTCGACTCCTTGCAGGACTTGGTCATATTTTTGGTGAGTGTGTCGTAGTTCTCGATGCACGCAGAGAGCTTCTCGATGTCTTCGATTACGAGGATGTTCCCGAACTTCTTTTCGTACTCGCGGCAGATCCCGATCTGGTGATCGTCGACGTGCTCGCCGTATTTCTTCTTCCGCGGGACGACGATCGGGATCTTGCCGGCCTTTAGGACTTCGGTAAAGCAGGCCGGCCCGCCGTGCGTGATGACGATTCTGGATTTATCGAGCAGTTCCAGAAAATCCGAGTGCCGGATCATCCGGCGCCAGGTGCAGTTTTCCGGCTCTTTTTTGGTATAGCCGATCTGCATGACGACCTCCTCGTCGTGCGAGGCTGCCCATCTGTCCATATAGTCCGTCAGCCTCTCGAAGGACTGCTCGTGTGTTCCGACTGTCACGAATATCATGCTTAGAAAACACTCCCCAGGTATACGGCCTTCGGAAAGACCTTCTTCATCTGCTCCCACTGTACGATGAAAACATCTGCCTTCTTATAGCAGAGGCGGCCGGTGAGAGAACCTCTGTCGAACCGGTCGAAGGGCTCGATATAGATCGTCTTGATCCCCATTTTCTTGCCGAGATAGAAGAACGGCACCGCAGGCGCGGCTCCCGCCGAGATGATCAGATCCGGCTTTTCTTCCCGCAGGATCTTCCTGGCCCTTTTGGTGTTGATGATCAGGGCCTTGATGCTCCTGTTCGACGGATAGTACACAGGAAAGATCCGTTCCCCTTCGAGGAGACTCCTCGAGTCTTCCTTGTCGAAGGTTGCCCAGAAGCGTTCCTTATCCTCCCAGAACGGCTTCAGCTGATATAGAAAATTGAGGTGCCCGCCGGAGGACCCGACGAAGCAGATCTTAAGCTTTTTTTCTTCCATTCTCCCCAAATCCCCGCATCTGCGGGAACTCTCCTTATCGTATGCAGTACATACTGCGTCTATTGTATCATCTTTTATGCGGATAATACTACTTATGTGTCCTATACTACCGCTTCACAAAGGTGAGAAAAACCACGGCGATACGGTAATAGAGCCCGGTAAAGCGTGAACGTAGCGGTCTCTTTTCCGAAAGATCCCTGCTACACTGCCGGGGAATCAGGTTTCCCCCGGGGGATCATCCTTTCTTCTTTTCGGTCTTGTCCCGGTACATCGCTTCGTCGGCGCGTTTGGCGACATCGGAAGCGGAGTTGTCCCGCCCGGGATCGAAGACGGAAAGACCGCAGGCGATGGATACATAATCCGCAGGTAACGGGAGGGTAGCCGAGTATGGGCTCATCAGGTCGTTGATGCGCGTCATGAGCGCATCGCGGTTCTCATAGTCCTCCCCGGTAAGCACGGCGACGAACTCATCTCCGCCGATCCGGTAGACAGGACTATGCTTAAAGACATTACAGATCAGACGGCAGGCGCGGACGAGGTATTCGTCTCCGGCCTCATGTCCGCCCGAGTCGTTGATGAGCTTGAGATTGTTGACATCGAACATCGCGATGGCGAACCGGAAATCCGGATCGGAGATGATCTGCGCCTGCAGGTAGTTCTCCTTATCTTCATAGGCCACGCGGTTATTGACCCGGGTGAGGACATCCCGGTGCATCAGATTCAGGAGACGTTTATTCGTGATATCCAGCGTGAGGGCGCGGTGGAATTTCTCGAACACCAGACCCATGCGGTTCTCGTAGGTGTACAGGAAACGGTTCTCGATCTTATCGATGCAGTCACGGAAGACCAGATACCCGTATGAGCAATCCGCCTCGTGAAGCGGCAGGAAAATATACAGGTGGTTCGGCCCGTCCGCGCGGTAGCCGGGGATCAGATCGTGTGACTCGATCCGCTCGCCCGTAAAAACGGCGCCATCTTCCGCAGAATAGAGCACTTCCATGTATTTTCCGTAGCCCTCGGTACTGAGCTTCACCGCATTGTCGTAGATGGACAGAGAGAAATTCGGCTCCAGAAGCACGTGGAAAGAGTCGCCCTCGTGTTCGTGATTCTCCAGCAGAAACCGGTGAAGATCCGACTTGAAGTCTTCGTACGTAAGACACGACCGGATCGTCGAATCGATGCTATCGAGCCTGCGGTTAAAGTAGGTGGTCATGCCGCGTTTCTTATACGCTTCGCGTCCCATATGCCTGCGGATCTTGTCGCTGTCGCGGAAGTCAAAACAGCCGCAGCTCTCGCCGGGGACGAACCGGCAGGGGATCACTTCATCGCGGACGTTCACGGCGTCGGACATGTACTCTTTCCAGAGCCTCGCAGCGGTCTCTCCGATCGTATCGAAACACTGATCTACCGTTGCGATGGCGGGGTCAAAGACCTTACTGTCATCGATATAGTCATACCCGGTGACCAGGATGTCGCCGGGCACGTCGTATCCGTGCTTGTTCAGTGTGATACAGGCCTCCATGGCGAGCCCGTCATTGGCGCATATAAATGCATCCGGCAGGGGCCTCTTTTCCGCGCAGAGTCCGTCGATGAAACGGGTAACGGCGGCGATCTCCCATCCGGTATAGTAGACATCGATGAGATCTTCCTCACAGTGATTCTCGGAAAGAAATTCGCGTACGGCCAGGAGCCGCTGTTCCGAGTCGAAAGAATCCTTCGTTCCGGCAAGAAAGATGATCCTCCTGACATCGTGCTTCTCCCGCAGATGCCGGACCAGTTCCTGTGTGCCCTGTATATTATCAGAGAGTATGGAGCACATACCGGGTCTTCGGGTGCCCTGCAGGATCAGGGGAACATTGGCTTCCCGGCACTTCTCCACGATCCGGTCGACCCGATCCCGGAAATCCAGACCGCTTCCGAAGACGATCGCGCCATCGAAATCCCGCAGGTCGGGAAGCTCGAAGATGTTCATCTCGCCATGCCGGCGCGCAGGAGTGTCAGCGAAGGTGGAATAGCAGAGAAACAGAAAGATGTCGGCCTCATCTTCGGAGAGGGCCGTCATCAGTCCCTTGAGAAACTGGCTGAGGATCTCGGTACACCAGCCGGTCGTAAATACTGCGATCTTCTTCTTCATAGCAGATCCCTCTTGATCTGTCTTCTTGCTTTGCTTTCTCGTTTGTTATCCTTCACCGAAAAATACAGCTATCGTTTAGTCGACCTCGTCATCAGACACCACCATTATATATGTCAGACGTGAACAAACCATTAACAATCCCGGATCACGAGCTGATCGGGAAGAGAACTTCCGCGCGGAATTCATACCCGTAGGGCTTCTCTTCGCAGGAGACGGAGAGCTCACCGTCGTAGTTTTCTGCCGCGCTTCGGATATTCTTCAGGCCGAAACCGTGGTTCTTCCGGTCTTTCTTGCTCGTCCCGATCAGGAAGTCCCCTGAGGCGCTTCCCTCTTCACTGTCTTCTTCGATCTTGACCATGCTTGCGCAGGGATTCGTGACGCTGATCAGGAAGAACTTATCTGTCCTTCGAAACTCCAGCGTGATTTTCCGAAGATCCGGATCGAGCTCCCGGAGATGTTCATCCGAGGCGGCCTCGATCGCATTGTCGAGAAGATTGGCCAGCATCCTGCACATATCCTGAGGCGTGATCGTCATATCGGAGATCACGCCGCTTGACGAAAGAACGAGACCTCTTTCTTCCGCTTCCTTCTTCTTCGCCGAGATGATCGCATCGGCGATCAGATCTCCGGTGTGCGCCGAGATGTCGGTGCTCTGGAGATCCTCGGACATATCCTTCAGGTAATCGCGCATCTTGTCATACTCCTGATTTCCGAGAAGGAGCAGGAGGACCTGGACGTGGTTTTTCATGTCATGCCGGATCGACCGGATCTCGGTATCCGCCCGCACTGACGCTTCATAGTATTTCGTCTGGGAGGAGACGAGATCCTCGTTGATGTGGTTCATCTCCTTAAGGGTATCGCGCTCCTTTCTGGCGGCGCGGACGTAGAACAGCACGATGACCGCGACCAGTCCCAGCAGCGCCGTGATGGCCAGTTCGCTCATCTGCATGGTATTGAGATTAGAAAAGTCCATCACGTCGGAATACCCGCCATCGATCACCTTGAAACTGTTCGCCAGAAGCGCGAAGAATAGGGCGCTCAGGAGACCCAGCAGCGTCAGGCCCAGCAGGAAGTGTATGGGCAGTGGCGTATCGTCGTATCTCTTCCGGATATGGTCGATCAGGACGAAGACGGAGAACTCGAAAAGCAGGATCAGGACCTCCAGAAGAAGAAATACGGTTATCCTGAAATTCCGGTCACCGAGTCCCAGAGAGACGAAAAGAAGATCCCGCAGGCTGGGAAATATCGTGGCAAAAACACTGAACAACATATCTGTCAGCAGACATACGACGATCTTTTTCCATAACTTGCACTTCATGTTGAGGAGCATCAGCAGAAGGACGAAGAGCATCTTCGCCGTTTCTACGGTGTCATAGGTGAAGACGCCGACGACGTTTCCGTTTCCGTCGGTACTGATGATCCAGGTGAATACGGCCGCGACTACGGCGAAGAGTACGGAAGACAGATAGGCGATCTTCCGGTTTTTGAACTTATACTTCAGCACGCCGTCGATGAAATAGACGGTGAACGGCGCCGACACGAGGATAGGCAGCATGAATAGAAACGCTCGGTATACTGCGGTCATCGCCCGTTGCTCCTTATGTAATCGAAGAGTTTCTTCTTAAGATCCGCGGCCATGCCTCTGGCGATGGGAAGGGTATCGCGGTTATCCATCAGAACTTCCGTCGGGCCCATCTTCGTTACATGGCCGAGATGAATATAATAGGAACGGTGGATCTTGGCAAATCCGGACGTGAGACTGTCGATCAGAGCGACGGCTTCCGAGAACTTCATCCTCTGCTCCACTGAAGTGTCCGGGAACACGAAACGGACGGAGTTGTTGGATGCCTCCGCATAGATCAGATCCTTCACGGGGAAGATCCGTTCCTCTCCGTTCTGCCGAAGGACGATCTTCTCGTCGACCCGAAGCTTCTTCTCCAGATCTTCGAGCGTCTTACGAAGTTTCTCTGAGTCGACCGGTTTTCCCAGGAAACGGAAAGCATCGACTTCGTAGCCCTCCATCGCCATCTCGGTGTGGCTCGTAGTGAAGATGATCGGAATATCCTTCGAGTGTTCACGTATGACACGGGCCGTACTCATCCCGTCGAGTTCCCGCATCTCGATATCGAGGAAGATCGCATCGAGCTGAAAACCGTTCTCAAAGCTCCGGACCAGTTCACGGCCATCCGAAAAGAGGAAACAGCTCACGTTCTCCCGGCCGTAGAGCGAGGCGATCTGGTCGGCAATGGCCTGCCGGAAACAAGTCTCATCATCGACGACGGCGATCCGCATAGCTGTAGTCTACCTCCCCGGGATTTAGTATTTCCAGTGTACCACTTATCCTATCGTCTTTCCATTCTCGAGCACCACCGTACGCGTGCCGTAGGAGGCGCACTCCGGAGAGTGGGTGACCTGCAGGATCGTAAGTCCCTTCTCCTGATTCAGCCTTGTGAAAAGCTCCATGATCTCTGTGCTCGACTTCGCATCGAGATTGCCGGTCGGCTCATCGGCGAGGATGACCTTCGGACTGCCGAGCACGGCGCGCGCGATCGCGACACGCTGCTGCTGTCCGCCGGAAAGCGTCGAGGGCATCGCCTTGCGCTTCTCGGTAAGACCCGTGATCTCCAGGATCTCGTCGAGGTCTTTCTTCAGTTCCGACTTCTTCCTGCCGTTGATCGTAAGCGGCAGGAGGATATTGTCTTCGACATTGAGATTCATGACGAGATTATAAAACTGGAAGATAAATCCGATGTTATCGAGACGGAGCTTCGAGAGCCGACTGTCTTTGAGCTTTCCGATGTCTATGCCGGTAAGGGAGATGTTTCCCGTAAAGGTGCGGTCAAGTCCGCCGATCAGATAAAGGAGCGTCGACTTTCCGGAACCGCTCGGGCCCATCAGGGAGACGAACTCGCCCTCTGCGACATACATACATGCGTCTTCCAGAACGCGGTTGAGATTGCCGCCCTTACCAAATGTCTTGCTTACGTTATTGACTTCGATGATCGTGTTCATATATTTATCCTCCGTGATTATTCATACTTGATCTGTTCGGCTATTTTCATCTTCCGCAGGTTCCGTATCGGGAACAGGACGGTCAGCGTGAAGAGCAGGGCGAGAAGCAGGAAGAACAGGAACGTGCGTCCGATATCTGCCCGGATCAGGATGCCGATACTGGCGGCGTTATCGACGGCATCTCCGATGATGTGCGTCAGGAGGTGTCCGAGGAGACAGCCGGAGCCCGCTGCGGCCAGGGAAGTGATCAGCACTTCCTTCAGAAGGATAAAGGACAGTTTGCTTCTGCTCATGGCAGTCGAGAGCATGACCGCGCACTCTTTCTTCCTGCCGACGAAACCGATGAGCTGGTTACTGATCGTGCCGATGCAGGTCATGCCGATGGCGAGTGTGATCAGTGCGCCCATGATCGCGGTAAACTGGGCGCTAGAGGCCTTCGCGTCTTCCTCTTCTTCGAGAGCAGTCTTCACCGTAAGATAGGTGCCTCTTCCATAGGTCCGGATCGTGGAGACGATCTTCTCCGGATCTTCGCACCGGATCAGGATATAGAAAGGAAAATCCTTGAAGAGAGCCAGATATTCATTTTCGGAGAAGAAGATGCTGGCGCTTCCGCCTTCGAGCTCGGGGGGCGTGACGGTGCCTGCGACCGTATACTCCCTCGTGACCGGAAGAAGACCGTCGGGATGGGTCGTGATTCTCAGTGCGTCGCCCGTTTTAATACCGTTCTTTTCGGCGTAGCGGCTGTCGATCAGTACCGTTCCGTCCTCGATCTTAGAGGGGAGATCTTCGTATGCGGTGTAGAGGTGATACCCGCCGTCGGGATACCCGATCAGAGAGGCCTGGATCGTATCCTCTCCGACCACGACCTCCTCAAGCGTCGAGTAGATGCGTTCCGTCTCGGTCACGCCGTCGAGATGATCGACGTACGAATAGTATTTTCCTGATTTAGAGCAGGTGAGGATCGCATCGCTGGCGAAGTCCGTCTTCGCCATCGATGCCGACATAGACCCGGCGATCGAGACGATGATCACGCACATCGCCGATGCGGTGGCAAGAAGGACACCGCTTCCGACCGTGCTCTTTCTGGAGATCGTCTCCACAGCGGCCAGCGACCAGGAGGGCCGGTCTGTCCTGTCGGAAATCTTCCGGATCACGAAAGAGACACCTTTCAGGATCCACGGGAAGAGGAAGGCCAGAGCCATGACCGAGAAGACCAGGCAGGAGGTCGCGCCGGGAAGGGAAGTTCTCCTAAAGAAGGTGACGACGCCAAGACAGAGACAGAGAAGACCCAGCACCGTGAGGACCCGGCTGAAGCGGTATTCGGTATCTCGGTTATCGAAGATGATATCGCGGATAGAGGTCCGGAGGGCGCGAAGGATCGCGCGGAGCGGGATGAGACACTCGATCACGACGGCGCCGAGGATGATGCCGACAGGAAGCATGACCGACAGATTCGGGAAAGTGACGCTCAAGGACTCGCCTTCATCGGTCTGCACCGTGATCAAAGAACCAAGAAGCGCAGGGCGGAAGAACACATAGAGGATCGTCGCCGGGATGCTTCCGAGAAGAGCGTAGAGTGCATTTTCGAGGATCAGGATGCGGCCGGTCTTACTAGAACTCATGCCGAGACTTCTCAGTGTCCCGATGAAGGACATCCGCTCACTGACGATGCGGTTACTGACCGACGCCGTCACAAAGATCACGATAAGAAACAGGATCGCGAAGATCAGGTAGAGGAAGCCCTGCAGTTCCTCGAGAGCTGCCATCGAAGACTCGGTGAGGGCCATCTGCGTGACCGTCGCATCCGGGTAGCGTTCTTTTATCTTATTCATGACATCCTCGATAAGACTGTCGTCCCGGAGGTCGATCTGTGCCTCGTCGACGGATCCGTAACCGCATGACA
Source organism: Clostridiales bacterium (assembly GCA_017551625.1). Taxonomy (GTDB): domain Bacteria; phylum Bacillota; class Clostridia; order Saccharofermentanales; family Saccharofermentanaceae; genus Scatonaster. The sequence continues at coordinate 83,826 of JAFZLF010000055.1, forward strand.
GAAGCGTGCCGGTCTCAAAATCAACAACGGCGGCATTTTCCCTAAGAAGGATATTCTGTGTGTTTTTCGGGATCACGCCTGCGACCTTGAGGGGGACTTCGAGATAGGCGCGGTCATGAAGCGTGATCGTATCGCCGGCTTTGTACCCGTTTTTCTCGGCGAAAGATTCGCTCAGGAGGATCTCGCCGCGTCCGACACGAAGATCCTTGAGAAAACCCATCTTCGCGCCTGCGTCCATATCCATGCCGTAGATCTGAAGATCGACGGTGGTCACGTAGTTATATTCACCCGGGATCGGGGAGTAGACCGTCTCCGAATTCTTGTTGATCAGAAGCACATCCGATTCCGGAAGCATCGAAGAGATGTCAGACAGATCCATGCCTCCCGAGCTCACCGAGATATCGGCCGAAGAGATGTTGCCGAGAAGCGACGCGGCCAGATCGCCGATCGTGCTTCCGATATCGAAGCAGAAATAGGCGCACAGGGAGCAGGTGAAGATCGAGAGCACGATCAGGATCGTCCGAAGTGGTTTTCCGAATATGTTTTTGAAAGAGTTTTTCAGAATGAGTAACATCTTATTTCACCTCCTTAGTGCCATCTGGAGATCCGCTTCTCCGGCGGGATATACATGCCGTCACCTTCCTGCACATCGTAGAGCTCGATGAAAGCGGGGAGGGTAGAAAGGATCGCGTTGACCCGGATGACTTCCGGGCTGTGGACGTCATAGGCGAGCTGGTCGATGATCGCCGTATCGGTCTTCATGCTGCACCAGCATGCCGCGAAGTTGGTAAAGAGCTTCCGGAGATCTTCATCCGAGCGGGCCAGAGAGGAGATACACTCCATGGCGCCGAGGTCGGCGTAGTTCTCACCCAGTGTCGCCTTTCCGTCGACGTGATACAGGCCGAAAATCGTGAAGTTCTGCTCGAAGTAGGAAGCGGCCTTTTCGTTCCTTTCCAGGAGAGCATCCATATCTTCCTGCGGAATCCACGAAGGATCGTATACACCGCGGCTGTCGTAGAGAATGCAGTCACTGTCGAAGGCGTGCCCCATCTCATGCGCGATGACGAACCCGAGACCGCCGAGGTTCGTGAAGTAATCGGCGTGACTATCGAAGAACGGCGCATTTGTGATGGCGACCGTGATCGTGATGAGATTCCTGCAGGGGTCATACTGGGCGTTGAACATCTGCATCGGCATACTGACGGGATCTTCCGCGGAAGGCCGGGTGAGACGCCGGAACGACTGCTGCTTCATAAGCGTCAGGTAGTCGCGGTAAAGCTCGTAGTAATTCTCGCCGGAGATATCTCTAAAGTCGGCGTTGTTATGTCTCTTTACGTCTTTTCCGGTGATATAAGTGAGGTTACTAAGCTTTCTGAGGAGCTCGTCACGGGTCGGCTCGGAGAGCCATGTGGCCTCCCGGATCAGCTTCTCGTAGCCGCCCTTGATGTCGTCGCACATAGAGACCAGAGCCTCATCCATCTCGTCGGTATAGTAGCGCTCCACATAGAGGGGATCGGTCTGCTCATAGAACACTTCCAGGATCTCCTGGAAGACCTGCTCCTCCTTCGGCGCATAGAAAAGCTGCACGAATCCCATGAGTTCTTCGTAGGAAGAGGAAGAAACCAGAAATCTCCTGTATTTCGTGAAGAGACGTCCCATCTCCCAGATCTTCAGCGCCTCGAGATTCGTCTCGGTGAAGAGTTCGCCCAGTTTCTCAAATTGCCCCGGGTCCGTGATGTTGACCATCCCGATGGCGGAAGCAGTGAGACCGGAATCGGAGAGATATTTCTTCAGATCAAAAGAGCGAAAAATGCTGCAGGCTTTTTCAAAAGACCAGTCTTCGCTCACAGCATGGCCGAAGGGATCGTCCAGTGCTTCCAGATCCGTCGCTTCGTAGATATCCAGCGCCAGATAGGCGACCGCATTTCCGGAGGCCTCTGCGGTCTCTCCTTCATGCCCCATGGCCCGCGAGATCAGAAGACCACCCTGTTTCAGCTGGTCAAGCGCGGCATCGCTCTCCCGGACCTCAGTAAAATTCGCGACCAGTACAGACTGGATCTGGTGGAACTTGAGGATGTTCTGTCCTGCGCGGTGCTCGTCATGTGTAACGAAGAAGTTCAGGATGCCGTCGAGGGCATAATCCCGGACGAGTACGGCGTCGATCTCCATCAGTTCTTCTACGGAAGATGCGGAATCGATCCGGTTCAGAAGATCTACGAGATCCTGCGGGGCGGGGGAGTTGTCGAAGTCATAGTCCATGTACGCATGGTAGGCTTTCCGGATGATGTCCTCTTCCGAGCCTGCCTCGTAGTCCGTCCCTCGAAGAACTTCGCGTACGATATCCTTGACCTGATTCTGTACGATCAAGTCGTCAAAAGCATCGGCTGCCGTGCTGGTGCCGTAAACAAACGTCGCGTGGTCCACGCTGTCCTTATTGATGTAATAGTAGTAGTCGTCCTGAGGGCGTACTTCCACGGGCACCGTGGCTGTTGTCTCTGCCGGGGCATTCGGCTCGATACGCTCGACCTTGACGCATCCGGCAGAAGCAAGTGTCAGCGAGCCGGCCAGAAGAAAACTCAGGAAATCTCTTTTGCGCATGTCATTATTCTCCTCATCATGTTGTCATGATGCGATAGTAACATGAGAAAAGTGACATTGCGTGACAGGTGTGGTGAGATGCATCTCATCCGTGGTGAATTGCAAAAAACGGAGGAGTGATCCTATAAGGAAAGATCGAATACGATGCTTGATTGACTGAGTTCAGGCTCGATGATAGAATGTACATAAAGAAAGCACAGTCCGCAAGGACGGTTGCCTAGTTAGTTTTTTACACCACCCTAGGACGCCAATCCATAATATAGGGTGGTTGTTTCTTTATTTGCGCTTATACCTGTTGTCCAGGAAGGCAAACAGCGTTACCAGACAAATAACCACACTGATTAGAATACCAATCAACGTGATGACAAGAGAAAGAATCTCATAATCTGTCATATCGCATCCCCCCTTTCTGTGGCTGTTCCCGAAGGAA
>JAFZLF010000002.1 GCA_017551625.1 Clostridiales bacterium
AGCGGTCGCGATTACTTTTGCACAACGGTTTGCGAGACGCTTGTTTGCTATGCCAGAAAATAACCAAAGCAACTGAATTTACTTGGATTATAGCATGTTTCGGAGAAAAAACATACCGAAAAATCGGCTCGGAAATGCCCCAAAATCGTTTCTGCGTTATTCTGTGAGATCTTAGTCTAGTATTACTATTTCATTCAACGTAGTTGACAGATACAAAAGAGAACTGAGAGGAGTGGTGTAAATGTTTAACAACAGAACCGAACTGTGTGACAACCTGGTCGGCTATTTCAATGAAGAGCGGAATATGTACGAGGTGCAGGTCCCTTGGCTTGGCCGTAAGGTGGTGTTCTGGCTTTCTTCCGGAGATTATGACGACGACCATGAGATGGATTGCCTGAAGAAGGCTTTTGAGACCGTGTATAACAGGAGGGATGATTTTCTCACTATGGCTAAGACGAACATCAGAGAGAAGCTCCTGCCCTATATTGCCAGTCATGAACCTTCCGATAGTTTTCTTCCTTATCCCAAGGTCAGTGTGGATGACTTTGATGCGGATTACTGGCTCACGGATGTGTATGTGCTGGGTGATTCATGTGATATGGATGAGGTCCAGTTTAACTTTAACCCGGAGGATGATGAGGAGCGCTTCAGCGAGATCAGTGCTTTGATTTCGCTTCATAGTGGCCGTATTGACTATTTCGTCGGATATGTCCTTGTTAATGAGGATAGTATCGGCTGATGGAGAGAACCGATGAATGCTTTTGCTAAGAAATACCTGGCCTTATTTGAAAGGGCAGATACCACAGAAGAGGATGTATGCCGCACTTTTGCCGATGAGTGTTTCGCGTTGGGAATCGATATGGATCTCGGGAGATCTTTAGTTGAGTCTTATGGGAAAGAACCCTGGCTGGATGCAGGCGCGCTGAAGAAGATCGCAGATGAGATCTCAGACGCAGATGTGCTTGCTTCTGCGATTTTCTCAAAATGGCGATACATCACACATTGGTCTTTCAGTGATTCATGCATGAGCAGTGACAACAGGGAGTGGTTTGTTACCGCGTTTCGAAGGCTGGTTGAGATCACGGAATGATATCCTTATATCTTCTTAGTTGTTCACACCGTCAGGGGTAGAATTCGAAATACTGTGTGCTTCCATCGAGCATGATGACCTTCTGTGTTTCTACTTGCGAGATGTCTGAATAGTAGGTCCCGTCCAGATAATAGATATCATGGGCATTCTGGCGGATGAACTGTATGGCGTTGCCGTTCATGAAGAGAAAGCCGTAGAGATCATCCCCGTCATACTCGCAGAAAACCTCGGGGGAGCCATGGTTCCACTTCATGACACGGTTTTCTTCGAGGTAATACACCTCTCCGTCCCGAACAGCGGCGGAATCACCGATCCATCCGCTCAGAGAATACAATTCGTATAAGATAAAGGTGGAGGAGTCGTCACTAGGGTCATAAAGGTAGATATTTCCTTCCTTGTCCAGAAGGATCTTGCTTTCTTCTAAGACAAAAGAGCGGATCCCGTAATCCTTGGCGATACTCGAGCGGGTAGCGGGGTCGTATCGGAAAAAAGTGCCTCCGTTCTGTACGAAATCACCGCTGTCGATATAGTACAGAAGACCATTCTCCTCATCGACTTCCCACTGATTCCAAAAGACATAAGGACAGAGCTGTGTGGCTTCGTCGATCGAGCTTGCCGTGACAGGGAGACAGAGGAGCCCGTCCGTCGGTTCGGATCCTCCGTAATTTGCTGCATAACTGAAATAGATTGTATCTCCGATCATGGCGATCTTCGATGCATAGAAATCGTTATCCGAACCTCTTGCTTCGGGTTCCGGGAATTTGATCCACTTGGTCGGAGCAGCAGTGGGGGCGGACAGGTCGAGATATACGATTCCTTCCGAAGTCGTGTAGTAGAGCTTATTGTCGTATTCGCCGGCGACACGAAGCGGGGTGTCACTTTCCATCAGTTCATGCCAGATGCCGTCTGCATCACGGAAAATGATGTAGTACTTCGAAAAATCATTACTGTGAAAGGAGAGATATTCGTTCCCGCTTTTCGGTGATGGGGTGGACGGGGAAGTGGATGGCTCGGATGTTGCCGTGGCCGTGCCGGATGTCTCTATGTCCGGATCTTCCGTCGCCGGTCGCTCGGTATCGTCGGAGGATTCCTTTGAAGATGTAGACTTGATTACCTTCCTGGTTTCGCGTTCTGATTCCTTTTCCTTCGTGCAGGCAGAAGGAAGCAGTAACAATGCGGCAATCAAAAATGCAGATGCGATTCTTTTCAAGTGCGAGATCCTCCTTGACTGAATGAAGATTCACTCCAACTTTACTTTGCTTTTCTTGTCTCGGCGAAATGGGCGAGTTTCTGATCGGCGGAGGCCTTAAGTGATGCTACCTCTGCATCGCTTATATCCGAGCCGGAAGATCTTCTGAGGAGCTCGGCAAATACTGCGGGCTTGGAAAGAGAATCGGAGCACAGTTCCATGAATCTCATGACCTCCATGCTCTCTTTCGGGTCATACAGTCCCGAGACCACATCCTCGATCAGATCGGTATAGATCTCTTCGCAGACGCTCATCGACGTCATCCGGTCGAGTCCTTCGGCGCGGCCGAGAACGAAGAGAAGTCCGTTGTAGAGATACTGACGGAAAAGTATGTCCGTCTTCACTCTGTTTAGTGTTCCCATCGCAGGCGGGGCAGGGAGCTTGCCGATCGTCGTATCTGCGGCGTCACGAACCGCAGCGAACCATTCACGTTTGATTTCTTCTCTGTTCATCGAGCTTCCTCCTTGTCTCACTGTAAAGCTTATACGGATTCTAACAGAATTATATCATGTAATGAATGACATGGGATGCATCTTCACGTCTTCATGTGAAGCAGGGTCGTTGTTGATGAAGCCGTGTGGGATAGATATAATGATTCCGGGGATGTGAGGAAGAGATGAGGTCAGGGAAAGATGGAGATTCAACTTGAACCGTTATTTGATGCGATAGAAAAGAGAGATCTGAGTGTTTTTTCGTCCGTGCTCTTTACCCTCTATGAAGATCAGACCGGCTTTTCGATCGAGGCGAGCTTCGATGAGGAGGCGTTCGTCCTGGGGCGTGAGGATCCTTATGTCATTTGCGGCGACGGTTCCTCGTGGAAAAGGGTCATCAAAGCGGTGGGAGGAGCACTGTCGAAACATATTAAGTCGCATTCTTCTATCTACAGCCACTTTGATTCGATTGCTTACGGATTCGCAGATGGTGATCTGAACTATATCCGAAAGCCAAGTAAGAAGAAAGAAACCGTGCGGCTTGCAAGTGCTAAGAAAGAGCCGGTGCATTTCACGGCGGAGGATTTCGAAGATTTCGCTCCGGCGAAACTAAAGGCATGGCTTACGATCTACCTGACGGCAGAAGCGAATGAGCAGAGCTGGAAAGAATGGTTTACGCTAAAGTTTGAGACTCTGTCGGAAGAGCAGCTCCGGTACTGGCGGGAATTTCTGGCTTCCCATTTCGACTATGAGAAGTATCGTTCGAATAAATAGCACACGGATAGATTCAGGTGCTGTCCCTCTTGAGTGATAAAAACATTGAGCGTTTTCTTATGACCGGATGAACCGGATCGCGTCGCGAAGAAGGAAGAGAAAGTCTCCGAGCGCGATGAGCATGAGTGCGATTGAAGAGCAGAATGTAAATGCATACTTTCGTATCTGCTTTTTCCTGATGATCCGGATCAGACCGAGAATCAGGAAAACGGCTCCGGCAAGAAGCGAAAGAAGAACGATCGTACATAAGATAGCGGAGTAGTCGTGGTGCAGATGATAATGATCGTAGAAGAGAAGTGACAGATGTTTGTTCGCCGGATAAGCGGTCGCGGCGATTGTAATAAAACATAGAATCGCGAAGAGGGAAATGGCGATGCCGACGGTCGAAAGAGCAGGAGAGAAAGCACTTTCAGAGGAAACAGATCCGGAGGAAGAAGCGGATCCTTCTTCGGATGGAAGAGTTAGCTTCTTGATAGGAAGTTTCTTAATGATTATCAGGAACAATGAAAGAATGGCGACGAGTAGTAGAGCCACGCCGTAGAGGATCAACTTCCCGGAGTGGTAGAACGAAGTTCTGAACAGGCGCAGGATCCAGTTGTAATACCGGACCTCGTCGGCGACATATGGATTATTGGGGAAGATCGATTCGTTAGTGAATAGCCAGAGGTCGACGAGAAGGATGATTCCCGATGCTGCGATGATTAGTGCTCTGGCGATCTTTTCATATCGCTGTCTGTCATGTAGGGAGGTAAAAAGCTCTCGGCTCCAAAGCTTCGCGATGACCATCAGGAAGAGGATCATAACGAGCGATAAGAGCACAGTGAAAATGATCCGGAATCTATCCAAGTTTGCGAGATTGGCACGAAATCCCAGTTTCTTAAGGATCCCCTTATAGAAGAACATCGTGTCATTGGTGATGTAAATCATATCGTTGGCGAGAGGAAGGCACGCCAGTACGACGGTGAACATCCCGAAGAGGGAAGACCACCGGATCTTCCTGTCCGCTATGAAGAATAGAAATGCTGCGACAAAAAGCAAAGTGATGTACATAGGACCGTCCCGGAAAGTGAGCTTCGTGCGCTATATATATGAAACTACTCACATTATAGCATCGTGCAGGGAAGAAACTCCATACATGGAAAAGAAACTGAACTATTCTTCTATTAAGTGGCAAATACATGCGTCCAAATCTATGCATCAGTCCTTTTGCGAGCGGAAAGATATGGCTATAATCATAATGAGTTCGGTTTTCCGAAGTTGGGGGTGAAAAAATGGCAGGAGGTATTTGGGAATGAAGAAGACAGTGTGTGTGCTCCTTTCGGCGCTTATGGCAGCAAGTCTGATCGGTTGTAAGAAGGAAGAGGAGACGACGGAGAAGGCCAGAAAAAAGGTGACGAAGGCCGAGGATGCGGCCGAGGAGGAAGAAGATCCTTCGGAAGAGAAGAATACGAAGGAAGATCCTTCGGATGAGGACACGGATACAGTGACCGGAGACGGCATCGCGATCAACAGTTTGAATTTCCCGGATGAGGGATTTCGGGAGTACGTCAAAGAGAACTTTGATAGTAACGGTGACGGTGCGCTGTCAGAAGAAGAGATCGCGGACGTCACGGAAGTCAGATTTAATGCTTCCGACATGTATTACGATCCTGAACCGAGGGCGGTCACGCTTGACGGGGTCGAGTATCTCACGGAACTGGATACGCTTGTCGTATGGAATGCATCTCTTGCTTCTGCGGATTTCACGGACAACAAGAAGCTGGTCACTCTCTGCTTCACCAATTGCCCGATGGAATCTCTGGATGCGAGTGCCTATCCGGAGCTGGAGAAACTGATTGTTGAGTCCTGTGGTATAACGGAACTGATCCTGGATAATCCGAAACTTACGACGCTGACTTGTTCGAAAAATGAACTTTCAGATCTGAACTTAAGCAGTTGCCCGGAACTGGACTATCTCCACTGCGCATATAACCACTTTCACGAACTTGATCTGAGTCATACACCTAGTCTGACGATTCTGAATTGCTCGGGCAATGTGATCGATTCGCTCGATGTGAGTGTTGTTCCGGGTCTTAAGGATCTGAATATCTGGCAGACGAACATCAGCTCGATTGACCTGAGTGCCTGCCCGGATCTGGAAGGGTTTTCATGTTATGATTGCCCGATCACTTCAATCGATCTTTCCGGAAACTCCAAACTGACAAATCTTGATGTTATGTTCTGCGAGATTACGTCACTGGACGTCAGTGTCTGTCCGGAACTCTACCGGCTGGATATTGTCAATACTGACATTGCCAGTATCGATATCAGCACAAACACGAAGCTTGCCTTTATGTATTGCGATGGTTCGAAGGTCACCTCTCTGGATATCAGCAACTGTCCGGTTCTGGTGAACCTTGTGAAGACCGGAGAAAGAGATGATATGTCTGACGGTCGTACGGTCTGGAATGACGCCAATGGCGAAGCGCAGCTGATGATCGATTCTGTGTGTGAACTGATCTATTCGTGATCATTTCGGGTCAACACGTGTCGAAGAAATAGAAGGGGTTGTCTCAAATCATGAGGCACCCCCTTTGCTTCTTGAAATGTGAGACGGATTATCCCATCTCAATTACTCCATCCCGAGAAGGTCGAAGTCGTCCTTCATGCAGGCGATGATCACCTTCGCGCCGGCGGCTCTCTCCCCACATGCATCAGCCTTGTCGATAAAGGAGAGCCCGGATGCGCGGATGCCCTTGACGAGGTAGCCCTTGTCGGTCTTTCCCATGATCTCCCCGGTATAGAAAGAGTAGTTCTTCCTGCTTACGTTCTTCATGGTGCTTACGACATTGTAGACGCCGTAGAAGGGGAGGATCAGGATGAGAAGAAGCCCCACGATGATCCGGAAACTGAATACGATGATGTGAAGTACATGGATGAAGAGCAGCACCAGTGCGATCGCAATGAGCAGAAACAGGAGGGAGCCTAGAAGGATCCCCCAGGCCATCTTGATCTTCCCGGAGGTGTACGTCTTTTCCTGTTCGGCTGTCGGTGTGTACGGCTGGACAAGGGAAAGATCAATGGTGGATGGATTAGATTGAGATTCTGACATATAAGTGTTCCTTTCTTAGATCCGGCCGCCCTGACGCTTCCGATCCGGAAAGCGGATGGATCTCGCCGATAGTATATCGTAAGTCGTGTGACATAGGCAAGAAACATCAGGTGCGAGGCGCGAAAGGCTTTTAGAGACGTTTTCCTTCGATTCTAGTCACTTGTCATGGAAGAAGATGCGCATCTTCGATTGTTGTCATTTTTGTTTTTCCGGGATCGGAAGGAGAAACAGATCTTCACGGCGGAAAGTCCACCCAGTGCGATGTCGCTCAGGTAGTTGTCACCGGAAATGAGCCTGCAAAAAAGGATCGGAATAGCGAAAACAAGCGCGATTGCCATCACAAGCTTCTGCTTTTTCTTAAGAGCAGGAAAGACGTGACCGTAGGCCGGGGAAATGATGAAGAAGAGTACGGCGTACATGGCATGCCCGCAGATGAAGGACCCCGGGTGCGGGGAGATGAGGTCCTGTATGGACATGAGGAGCTGCCCGTTCTTCCGGATGTGATACCAGGGCGAAAAAACGGAATTCCTGTCGGTCAGCGTGAGCCGGTAATGTGGCCGGAGGACCGTGCAGTTGAAGTAGGAGGACACGAGGTATACCATCGTCATGATGACGATCAGCCGGATCAGTTCCCGGATCGTTTCCTTGTCGGTCCGTTTTCCATTGGCGAGAAAACCGAAGACGAACCAGGGGAAGCAAAGAAGAGATCCTGCTGCAAGACATCCCGGGAGACTTGTTGAGAAGTTTTTTAGAACTCCGGACAGCAGGGGATCGCTGATGGATCCGCCTCCGCCGAGTGTCGCCGTCGAAGCGAAGAGGTAGATGAAAACGAGGCTCAAAATGGCTTGGAGGGATTTCTTGTTCGTATAGGCGATCAGCTGATGCCACAGTGCGCCGAGGAAGAACATACAGGAGCCGAAGAAAAGATAGAAAGCAGCAAAATTGACCGTTAGTGCCGGGAGGTTATCTTCCGAGTAGAGCGCTTCCGAGACCGGCAGATCGAAGAATGTCCCGAGGAGAAGAAGGATGCCGAAAAAAGCTGCCATTCCTATGTATAAGCGTGTCTGTGATTTGTATTCCATCTTGCGTCTTCCTATTATTGAACGTGTTCAATAATGAGTGTATCACTGATAAAAGATCTTCGCAAGTTGTCCGGGATATACAGCGGTGTATTATCAAAAAGACCGGCTCGGCTCTCCTTGAAAAGGGAAGAGCGAGCCGGTCTTCGAAAAGCCGGGATCAGCAGGTAAGTGCCTGCAACGAAATGAATCAACGGCGGCGATGCCTGCCGTGAGATGGATCAGCAGGCCAGTGCTCCCATGAATGTCTCGAGATCCTTGATGGTCGCATCATCGGAAGAAAGACCCAGGGCGATCACCATCGAATCACCGGACCAGTAATAGATGGAGATGAACGATTCGTCCTGATCTACGAGATAGCCCCAGTCATCGTTTGCCTCGTACATATCCGCATCGGAAGTAAACAGGTATGTGGAATCGCTGAACATGGTCTTGGCATCTTCGGTAGAAGCGCACTGGTAATAAAGGTAATAGGAAGTGTAGTCGTTCGAGAAAGCGGTCAGGCACTTCTTGATGTTGTAGCCTTCCATCTCCGGCAGCTCGTCGAGCCCCGTCTCAGTGACATCGATGGTGCTGTCGACCTTGGTGATAGAATCACGGAAAGACTGGTCGTTTAAGGTGTTCTTCTTAATGCCCGGGATATTGATCTGCGTAGCGGGTCCCTGTGTCGTCGCTTTTGTCGTGTCTGTGGGCTGGGTGTCTTTGGTCGTATCGGTCGGTTGGGTATCCTTAGTCGTGTCGACCGGTTCGGTATCTGTCGGCTCTGTATCGGGCGGAGTGAGGATGTCATCGCCGAGCTCTACGAGCTCCGGCTCAAAGATCGCTTCGATGATCTCATCTGCGTTACTGAGGGTATATTCGCCGTCATCGACATCGAATGTTACGGTCACTTCTATGGAATTGTATTTCTTTTCTTTCTGTCCCTCGATCGCATCGACGAAGTCGTCATAGTTTCCGTCTGCGTCATCGTAAGCGGCAACGTAATCGGGGATCTTCACGACGGCATCGACCGACGCGGTATTCTTCTTTTCCTTGGCGCTGTCTTCGTCGATCTCGACGGTTGCCTTCTCCAGGACGGCCTTGACATAGTCATTCTCAGCCATGGCGGAGAGGTCATCGGTATAGTCGCCGAAAGATTCGATCTTCTTGATCTTTTTCATGTTCAGAGACAGAAGTGTCTCCAGAACGGTCTGGGCCTCAGCGGCACATCCGGATGCGTCGCCGTCCTTGCCGCCGGACTTCTTGCTGCAGGCCGCAGCGGAAAGAAGCATGGACAAGGTAAGGACAAAACATGCGATTCTCTTAGTTTTCAGTTCCATCTTTCAGTACCTCCGTAGATATTTCAGTGCTTTTTCCTTGGTGTCAAGTATAACATGAATCGGCTGGTTGGTGTTACCGATTTAGGAAAAGTAGGGTATCATATATACGGAGGGGGAGAGTATGACTTCGGAAGAGATGGAAAGAGAGATACTGCGGCTCATCGCCAAGTATGCACCGGAAGGCACGAAGTTCTTCTGGGATGAATCCCGGAAGCATCTGGGATTTTGCACCAGCATGAGGGATCGGAATTCCCTGAAGATCTCGAGTGTGATCTATATCAGTTACCCGTTTGCGGTGCAGAACACGTGGGAGATGGTCCGGAAAACGGTCCTGCACGAGATCGCGCACGCTATTCGTCCGGGACATTATCACGATAAACTCTGGGAATACACGTGTATCTCGATTGGAGGAGACGGCATGAGGTATGCCAGTCTAAAAGCAGCTCTGGCGGCGAAGTATATGGCGATCTGCCCGATCTGCGGGAAGCCGCTCTTTTCCCACTCGCGGACAGGAAGGCCTACCTATCACATAAAGTGTGGCAGGGAGAGTCTGCTGACATGGGGGATCAATCCCGATGCGGTCCTTATCAAGAACAAGGAACTGCTGATGTATAAGGTCGGGCTGGTCCGGGCAAGTGAGCATACGGCGGCACAGATCCGGAAGAATATCGGCCTGGAGGGCCTCAGCGATCAGGAGATCAATGCGTGGTGCCGGGAGCAGATCATGAAGGAGGAGGCAGTGTTCGAGCTTTCGGACTTTAAGTGCACGATCACGACGGCGGAATATATCATCAATATCGATGCGTCCTCCTATATCGTGACAGGTGCGAAGAAGAAAGGGAAAAAGCCGAAGAAGCCGAAGTGATATAATGACTCCAGGTCGTGTTTTCGTTAAACCAATCGATGGAGGGTGCGCTTTGAGAAAGGGAACGTTGTCTTTAATTCTTGCGGTTCTTGTTGCCTGTCAGGGCGTGCTTCTGTGTGCGTGCAAAAGGAAGGACACGGGTTATTTTGTTACCTTCGGAAACTACGGCGGGCGGCCGTTCAGGTGGATCATTATTGATCAGGATGATGATACGTATTATCTGGTCTCGCAGTATATCCTCGATATGCGCGCGTACGATGAAAACGGGCAGACGGCTGATTGGGAAAGCAGTTCCATCCGAAAATGGCTGAATGAAGATTTCTACGAGCAGGCCTTTAATCAGGACGAGAAGGCCAGAATCGTGGCGACTGTTTCGGGAAACAGACGACCGAGGATGACTGAGGTCTTAGAAGAGGAGAAGAAGGATCAGGTATTCCTGCTTTCTTCCTCCGCGGCGCAGAACTATTTTATGACTGATGCAGCACGAAGGGGGAAACCGGAGAACGATGAGAGGGGCGGCAACGCCTCTTCTCAGGAGACATTGAAATGGTGGCTCATCGGACCGGACGATGGAGGATCTTCGCTGGTTGATGAGGAAGGACGCGTGGCCTTTTCGGATGTGCGTGCGACTACGGAAATGTATGGGGTGCGTCCGGCGGTGGTGATTACGACTCCGACATACGAACAACACAAAGCAAACGAAGAATGGGAGAGACAGCAGGCGCTTATCACGCCTACTATCCCTCCGAGAGAAACGGCTCTCGAGGGGAGGGAAACGGTCTTTTTCGGATCCTATAGAGGTAGCAAGATCGAGTGGGTCGTGTTGGATAAAGAGGGGGATTACACCCTTCTTCTGGCCAGATGCGTCGTTGCTTCCGTTCAGTATGGCTTCAAAAATGAGGTGACATCGTGGGAGACCTGCTATCTGAATCAATGGCTGAACAGTGATTTCTATAATTCCGCTTTCGATGAAGATGAACGTTCCCGCATCAAGTATCCTTCTGAGGTCGGCGTAGGAACGGAGGCTTCGTTGGCCGGTATGAATACATCGGCCAGAGTGTTCATTCTGAATGCTAAAGAAGTCGAGAAGTTTTTCCCGGATCCTTATGACCGGGTCAGTAAGATTGCAGGTTATACGGATCGCGGTGGCCTATATGAGAGTTCAGAAGGCTTCTGTAACTATTGGCTGAGATCGATCGAAACCGCAGATGGCACATACTGGGTTGACGAGAATGGAAGGATTTCCTATGAGTTCAATTACTATGATTGGGTGGGTGTGAGACCGGCCATCTGGGTGGAACTCTGAGCCGGTAGATGTGTTTCTTCTTAAGTTCTGGTCAGAAGATGTGATTCTTCATTCCGGATCTCTTCCAGGATCTTTTTACAACTGGAAGTGAGGTCTTCGTATTTTCTTATCGCTACGGCATTTGGCGGGAGATGCTCCATGCGATCCCTATTCTTCGAGGTCAGTCTGACGGCCGTGCCGTTTCTTAAGAATCGGATCTTTCCGTTCCGGGTCTGCCTTTTTCTTATTCTTCTTCTGATCACGGGCACGAGGATGGTGGTAAGTAACGTAAGTGCCACGATGATCGCGGTTACGTAGAATGTGAAAGTATCCTCGTCGGCCAGTCTCTGATAATAACCCTGGGTCGTGCTCCAGTCTTCTACAAAACCATGATTATCCGAGGCGATCTTCAGGCTTGCCGGGATGACGACGGCGCTCCAGAAAAGTAGACTTAGCAGGAATACGAGGAACTGAGGCATCGTCCGGAGTCTCTTCTCGTTCGGAGCCGGCTGTTCCAGGATCTCACGTGATAGGATATCCGGACCGAACTGTTTCCGAAGGGTGCGCATCTCTTCCCGCGTGTCGAAGTATTCTTTTACCAGATCGGCAAGTTTGCTTCCCCGGCCTTCGCTTCCTGTACGGACGGTTCTCCAGATCGGATCGTTCTTCATCTGCAGAAGCAGATCTTCATTGTCAGAGATACCGGAGAGAAACTGTGCGGTGTCGGCAAATCGTCTCCTGCACAGGAAAGACTGAAGCCGGAGTATGGCATTGTCCGGATCTTTTTGCAGCAGGAGACGGATATTCTCCTGTGCCTCGTCAAACTTGTGATCACGCATGAGTTGATCGACCGATGACACGGCAATCGGCGTCTGTGCTTCTTCGATGGTATAGAGCTTACCGCAGGAGACGCACTCGTAAAAACCGATGAGAGTATTTAGTTCCAATTTTCCTGCACATAATGTACAGACTCTGGTTTCATCCATCTTTTCCTACCCCACTGTTCTCATTATATCATTTGCATGTGGAAAGAGTATCGGCCGGAGACAGAATCATCTGTTGCCGGAGAGGGAGATGATGTATCATGAACATGTAAGTGTTGTCTGTCATGAGTGAAGGAGGTAGTCCTATGTTCGATTTCAAATACTATGCACCGACCAAAGTGATTCTGGGGCGGAATACGGAAGAAAAGGTGGCGGAACTGATCCGGGAGTTCGGTGGAACGAAAGTCCTGATCCATTATGGTGGAGGAAGTGTCGTGCGTTCGGGGCTCCTGCAGCGTGTGACGGAGACGCTCGATGCGGCTGGGATCGCGTATGTGACGCTCGGCGGCGCGGTGCCGAATCCGCGTCTCAGTCTCGTATATGAGGGCATCGAGCTCTGTAAGAGGGAAGGCGTGGATTTCCTTCTCGGTGTGGGCGGCGGTTCGGCGATCGACTCGGCGAAGGCGATCGGCTATGGAGTCGCGAATGATGGCGACGTGTGGGATTTCTATGATTATAAGCGCAAGGCGGCCGGGTGTCTCCCGCTGGGCGTGATCCTGACGATCGCAGCGACGGGCAGCGAGATGAGCGATTCTTCTGTGATCACGAAAGAAGATGGGCTCATCAAGCGTGGCTACAGCAGTGATTACGGGCGCCCGAGATTCGCAATACTGGATCCGGAGCTGACGATGACGCTGCCGGATTACCAGACCGCGTGCGGATGCACGGATATCATGATGCATACGATGGAGCGCTATTTTACTCAGGGCGGAAATATGGAGATCACGGATGCGCTGGCTGAGGGACTCCTTCGGACTGTGATGAGAAACGCCCTGATCCTGCGTGATGATCCCGGAAATTACGATGCGCGCGCGG
This sequence comes from Clostridiales bacterium, assembly GCA_017551625.1. GTDB lineage: Bacteria > Bacillota > Clostridia > Saccharofermentanales > Saccharofermentanaceae > Scatonaster. The sequence goes on from JAFZLF010000002.1 coordinate 13,043, forward strand.
AGGTCATGTGGGCAGGGAGCCTGTCGCATAACGGTCTCACCGGATGTGGGAATGACGGCGGGGACTGGATGACGCATAAACTCGAGCACGAGCTCGGCGGTCTTTACGATGTGGCGCACGGTGCCGGGCTTGCCGCAGTATGGGGCTCCTGGGCAAGATATGTGTATAAGGATTGTCTCCCGAGGTTTAAGAAGTTCGCGGTGAATGTGATGGGCGTATCTAAAGAGGGTACTGATGAGGAGATCGCCGAGCGCGGGATAGTTGCGATGGAAGAATTCTTTAGAAGCATCAAGATGCCGACGAATCTTCGTGAACTGGGCGTGGATCCGACAGAGGAGGAATTAGCGGAGATGGCGCATAAGTGCGCCGTCGGAGTCGGTGGCGCGAAGGGATCGGCGAAGTTGCTCGACGAAGCTGCGATGCTTCAGATCTACAGGGCGAGTGTGTGATTTTTCTGAATACTGTGTTCGCGTGACTGTTAACAACATGCATGGAATGATATAGTAACTATATGGCGTGTATCGCGCCATGGGGGAGGGAATGGATATGACGAAGATTCTGGTGGCGTATTTCTCGGCGAGTGCCGCGAAGGTAACAGAGAAGGTGGCGGAGAGATTGGCGGAGACGATCGGCGCGGATCTTTTTGAGATCGTGCCGGAGGTGCCGTATACGGCGGCGGATCTCCGCTGGGCAAATCCTCTTGCGCGCTGCAATAAGGAGAAGTTCGGCAAGAAGGATGTACCTTCGGTCGGAAAGGTCGAAAACTTCGCGGAATATGATCTGATCATTCTGGGATTCCCGATCTGGTATTACAGTGCGCCGAATATCATCAACACCTTTATTTCGGGATATGATACCGCAGGAAAGAAGATCGCGGCGTTTGCGACATCCGGCGGAAGTAAGATCGGAAAGACGGCAGAAAAACTCGCGCCGTACGTTTCGGAGAAGGCGAAGATCCTGGATGCGAAGCTTTTCGAGCGGGATGTGACGCCGGATGCGCTTCGAAGCTGGGTGAACGGCCTGCTCAGACAAGGATGAGATCTTTTTCGGACTGAGAATAATAACCGAAATGGCAAGTTGATCGCACTCCGTCTGATTTTTGGTAAAATAGTATCAGATTCGGAACGGAGGCGAAGAGATGGACTGTCATGAGATTATCGTGTGCGATGATGTAAAGTGTATCTATTCTGAGGATGCCGGCGGATACGAGGGCGAGATCGACTGGCTGGACGGCAAGCGCATCCGATTGTTCCTGGCTTGTGATCCGGAGGCGGCGGGTGAGCCTGTCGTGATGAAGTTTTTCTTCGAGCAGATCTACCGGGAACGTGAGAAGTGGACGAAGAAGGCCGTGAAGTTTGCCTGTGACCGCTTCATTCCTTATTACTTGAACAAGGCAGGTTTTGCCGAGAAATGCGTGCTGAAGAGATCTGTTCTAAAGGCTTTTCTGGTGCCGGAGACGCTGGAACTTCAGGATGACGGTCTGATGCATATCAGTTTCAAGTGTTTCTCCTTCGGGAAGACGATGCATTTTCTGGACGTGGCCGGAACGGTTGCTTCCGGTTTTGTCCGGCTTCAGGATAATGGAGAGGACATCCCGGAGGTATAGTTTCTCCAGAGTGCCGGCAGGTGCGGTCGATCCGAAAAGAACGGAAAGGACTGATTCAATATCATTGAATTAAAAAGGGACACACCGTGTGATGATCCATCACGATCGTGTGTCCCTTTTGTGGTCGAGGTGACAGGGTTCGAACCTGCGACCCCATGCTCCCAAAGCACGTACGCTACCAGCTGCGCTACACCTCGAAGTGCCTTGCTATTATACCGATTGAATGCGAATATGGCAAGAGACTAACTATTAAAAGTCAATAGAAAAAAGTAGCGTCAGCGCTAGTAGCACCGAACCTTGATAACTGCATGACAAAGCAAGCACTATGAGGTGCTTGGGAAAACAGGTGGTATGAATCAGATGTGGTTTAT
>JAFZLF010000056.1 GCA_017551625.1 Clostridiales bacterium
ACCCGCGTCGATGTGAGCCATGATACCGATATTTCTTGTGTTTTCGAGTGAATACTCTCTCTTGTTCATCGTGTCAATTGCTCCTTCATCAACTTACCATCTGTAATGTGCAAAAGCTCTGTTTGCTTCTGCCATCTTGTGCATTTCTTCTTTCTTCTTAAATGCACCGCCTGTGCTGTTCGAAGCATCGATCAGCTCATTGGCCAGACGTTCGCACATAGTACGCTCGGATCTCTCACGGGCATATCTTACGAGCCAACGCAGACCCAGTGTCTGACGACGAGCCGGACGTACTTCCATCGGAACCTGGTAGTTCGCACCACCAACACGTCTGGCCTTAACTTCCAACATAGGCATAACGTTCTCAAGAGCCGTGTTAAATACTTCGATCGGCTCCTTGCCTGTGCGCTCTTTGATCAGGTCAAAAGCGTCATAGCAAATTCTCTGTGCAACACCCTTCTTACCGTCGAGCATGATGTTGTTGATCAGCTTACTGACCTTTACATCATTGTACATCGGATCCGGGAGCACTTCTCTAACTGGGACATTGCCTTTTCTTGGCACTAGTCTTCCCTCCTTTTCATGATATTCAGCTTCATACTGAAACCATAGGTACTCACGTAAAAATCTAGTTCTTTTTGGACCGTGTCAGCGCCAGTAGCATGTCCCTATATAAGACAGTGTACTGACAACTTAATCTGTCCAACCGCAGGAATCAAGAATTACTTCTTAACCTTAGCGGCCTTCGGCTTCTTCGCACCGTACTTGGAGCGGGCCTGCTGACGATTGGCAACACCGGCTGTATCGAGAGTTCCGCGAACGATGTGATAACGGACACCAGGAAGGTCCTTAACACGTCCGCCACGGATCAGTACAACGGAGTGCTCCTGCAGATTGTGTCCGATTCCCGGAATATATGCAGTTACTTCGTAGCCATTGGTAAGACGTACTCTTGCAACCTTTCTAAGAGCAGAGTTCGGCTTCTTAGGGGTTACGGTCTTAACAACAGTGCACACACCACGCTTTTGCGGGGAAGAAACGTCTGTTTCCTGCTTGCGCAAGGTATTCAGTCCGGACTGAAGAGCTTTGGACGAAGACTTATAAACCTTCGAAGTTCTGCCGGACTTTACCAGTTGGTTGAACGTAGGCATCAATACATCTCCTTTCATAATAATAGTCTCGACAAAATCGGCGCACGAAAAGAAAGCCCCTTTTGTCGGGCAATTAAGTATAGCACCACATTATTTCTTTGTAAACCGGAAATTTCTAATTCTTCGGAAAAAGCACTGAATCGCCGCTTCCTTCTCTCCCGCAGCCGTTTTCCGTGCTTTCCGTCCCATTATACAGCAGAAGGACCGTTCCGCAACCGGAAACGGTCCTTCTGTAACTTTTCGATTTTCGGATGGATCCCGATCGGATCAGTCACCGTAGCCCAGATCAGAGAGAGCCTTATCGAGCACTTTCTTCGAGGCCTTATCGCCTGTCGCGTAGCCGATGATAACCATCTTCTGGCCGACAACACCTACGACATAGTACTCACCTTCGCCGAGCGCCGACTTACTGTTAAACTCACCTTCACCGGTAAACTTCCAGGAATTCTTGGAGGTCGTACCATCCATCTTGCCCTTGTCCTTTTCTTCCTTCAGGTCATCGTAGGAAGCATTGAAACAGGATCTGGCATCGCTGGAACTCTTGAAGAGATAGTAGGTAAGGATTACCCAGCCTTCCTCATTGTCCTCATCGGAATAGTAGGCCACGCGGCACTCTTCTGCATCTTCGTCTTCATCTTCCTCGACGATGAACCCGGCCTTCTCGAGCGTCTTCTCAAAGTCCTTCGGCTCTACCTGTTTCTTGCTTGCGCCACAGGCCGCCAGCGAAAGCGCCATCGCGCCGACCATCACGAGCGCTGCCAGTTTCTCTACGGTTTTTTTCATTTCGTTTCTCCTCTACTTTCGGGATCCCCCACTGTCATATAACAGCAGATAGAATCAACACTCCCCGATAATCAGTAACCCAGTGCCTTAACGAGGGCCTTGACATCCTTGACAGCAGTCTTGCCGTTGTCATTCGCACTTACCATCACGATAACGTCACCATTGAGGAACATGTATCCGTACACTTCGGTGCTATTCTTCTTAGCTGTATATTCACCATCGATCTTGATCGTAGGTGTGGACCACGGGAAGAATGTGCCGCTCTTCTTGAGTGTGCCCTCAAAATCACCGTCATCCTTCTTTTCCTTAAGCTCGTCATACAGATCATCGAAATAATCTTCTGCATCTCCCTTATCCTTGAAGATGATCAGTGAAGCAGAGATTCCGTCTTCATAGAAGGAATAGCTCTTCTTGATGTGCTTGTCTCCATCCGACTCGCTGATGCGGTCTGTATCATAGTCTTCCGACTTGATTGCTTCCTTAAAGCCCTTCTTGTCCGTTACTTTCTTACCGCAGCCTGTCAGGCCGAGAACCATCGCCAGAGTCAGTGCTACTGCCAGAATCTTCTTTGATACTTTCATTTCTATCTCCTCCGTTCTTGTCAAACTTGTATTCAGTATGATTGGAATTTCACTTTTTGTCAACCGCACATCCCGGATCCGGGCTTCCTGAAACTACTCAAAAATGCGGACTTTCCATGTCCTATTCACTCAAAGTTTAGGCGTTAACTATCACCACGATGAACATGATAACAAAACTTATTGCCAGAAGGATGTCTGCGACGAGCAGGAATTTCTTCGATTGACTCGCCACCTCCGTGGCAGAGGAGGTAGTGTTTCCCTTTTTAAGAGCCCATAATCTCGAGTATGCCAACCACGAGAAAATCAGCGAGAAGATCGTCATCCCGCAACAGCACAGGAGTCCCACGGCGCCCATGCCAAGCGACAAAACTGCGTGGTTATACAGGCTCTCATATGGTTTAAATTCCGGATTGGTTCCGACTCCCTGGCTCTGTGTCGCTACGTTGACGACCGGAATCGTTTCCTGCTGAGCAGCCGTATTCTGCGAGGCGCCAGGAGCCGTGGTCTGGCCGGCCGCCGACTGATCGGCAGGCTGCGCGGCCTTCGGAGTGTTCTCTCCTTTGTTGGCATTCGTTGCCGTTGAACCGGCATTGGCTTTTGTGGCGCTTGCATCAAAACCGGAATTCGGAGCCCCGTTCCACCAGCCCGGACCGGGCTGGACCGGCGTATGGTTCTTCGAAAGACTGCCCTTGCTAAGCGCATACACCGTTTCCCCGCTCGCCGCAGCAGAATACATGATCTTCGGTTTCTCATTTCCATTTTTCGAATTCTGTGTAGGATCCGGGAACTGCGTGCCGAAAACGTTATCCGCCTTATCCTGCGCCTTCGTGCCGGATACATCTGTCCCCTTTTCCTGATGCGTCTGTTCAGCTCCCTTGGACATCAGTTCCGCCGGAGAGGTCATCGGCTTTTCAGGAGCATCCTTCGTGCCGAAAGCCGCTACCGCAGCTCCGGCGACATGTTCCTGCGACGGCTGTGTTTCCTGTTTGACCGGATAATCTGTTGAAGAATGGGAAGGAGAAACCGTCGGATCCGGGAACGCCTGCTGTGTCGGGTCAGGAAACGCTGACTTTGTCGGATCCGGGAATTCGCCAAATCCGCTCATCATGTCGCTCGAACTATCGGAAAAATCCACCTTGTCCGCAGATAAAGGAGATCCACACGCTTCGCAATGATCTCCACTTTCCTGCTCATGATTGCAAAAACGACAGACTTTCACGCTTCCTCGCCTCCTTTATAACTATATATGAATTGTATCATATGCCGTTGTAAAGCACACGCAAAAGAACTGTCCCTCGGTGATTCTCATCACTTCGGGACAGCTCCTCACCTCATTTCCATTTTCCAGTTTTCTCAGCCGATCGTCAGACGGTGGTGTACCTTCTTGCCTTTTCTCAGGAAGGCTTCACCATTGTTGAAGTCCTTCTCGGTCAGCATGTAGTACACATCTTCCACTGCGACGTCGTTAAGGTAGATACCCTTCTGCTGGATCATGCGGCGGGCCTCACCCTTCGAAGGAGTGAGCTTGGTTTCGCAGAGAAGATCCAGGAGAGACAGTCCGTCACCGGCAAGTCGGTCAGCAGCGATCGCTGTGGTCGCCATGTCGTCAGAGCGTCCGCCCTTCTCGAAGAGGTCCTCTGCCTGCTTCTTCACAGCCAGCGCCGTCTCTTCGCCATGCACGATCTTGGTCACTTCGAACGCCAGTCTCTTCTTTGCTTCGTTGATCGCAGCGTCGGTGAGCTTCGCATATTCTTCGATCTCCTCAAGGGATACGAATGTCAGGAGTTTTAAGCACTTGATGACATCGGCGTCCTCGACGTTTCTCCAGTACTGGTAGAAATCAAAAGGCGTGGTCTTATTCGGATCGAGCCATACGGCGCCCTTTGCGGTCTTACCCATCTTCTTACCTTCACTGTTGGTCAGAAGCGTAAATGTCAGACCGAAAGCCTCGCCCTGTTCCTTACGGCGGATGAGCTCTACGCCACCCAGAATATTCGACCACTGGTCGTCACCGCCGAGTTCGAGCTGGCAGTTGTATTTCTGGTACAGGTACAGGAAGTCGTAGCTCTGCAGCAGCATGTAGTTAAACTCGAGGAACGAAAGGCCTCTCTCCAGACGCTGCTTGTAGCACTCGAAAGTGAGCATGCGGTTTACGGAGAAGTGCGGTCCCACATCTCTCAGGAATTCAATGTAGTTCAGCGGCAGGAGCCAGTCGCCATTGTTGACGATCAGAGCTTTTCCATCGGAAAAGTCAACAACTTTGCCCATCTGCTTCTTGAAGCACTCGACATTGTGGTCGATCGTCTCTTTAGTCAGCATCTGACGCATATCGGATCTTCCCGTCGGGTCACCGATCATGCCGGTACCGCCACCCATCAGGGCGATCGGACGGTGTCCCGCTTTCTGCATGTGGCTCATGACCATCATCTGTACGAAGTGGCCGACGTGCAGACTGTCTGCTGTCGGGTCAAAGCCTATATAGAAGGTGACACCCGGTTTGCTAAGCAGATTGTAGATTTCTTCACGATGCGTCGTCTGGGCTACATAACCACGCGCCTCCAACACATCAAATACATTTTGGTACGTTTCTTCGGACATCATTATTTCCTCCTATATATAGAATAGTGCCTGCCGGGCAGGCTTGCTAATTCTACTTCTAAACAGGATGGAAAGTCAACATATTGTTGGTTTAGCCTATTGTTCACAAAGAATTAACCAAAGTTCGGATATATCATATTGTCGCGTCTTTTCTTCCGCTCTATCCTTTTCTCACAAGAGAAAAGCCGGTAAGGAGGACTTCCCTATGGCACGCAGAAGAAACGCATATTTCGGTATTCTCGTATTCTGGATCGGAGGAACGATCTTGGTCCTCACTATCGCGCTTTCATCCCGCTGCAGAAGGCATGAGCTGGAAGAGCGTCGGGACGATCAGGTTCGAAACATGCTCTCGGAGATCGCAGAAAACAGCGAGTCCACTTTCATCGTCGATCCGGATGTCCTTCCCGTCGCAGGTGAAGAAGATGACTGGTCCGGATACGAAGACTTCTCCTCTGCAGAGACCAAGAGCGCCTCTGATTTCAGTGACATCTCGGGAGAAAGCGGGTCCTCCATCTCCGAACATGGCAGCGAAAGCACTACTATCCATGAATCTCCCACAGATGCCGATTCATCCGGTAGCGAGTATACGCTTACCGCCTACGGCACCATCTCCATCCCTTCTATCGGCTGTGAGATCCCGCTCTGGGACGGGGCAGGCACGATCGAACTTCGCTATGGAGCAGGGCGCATGCCACTCTCGTGCGAAGCCGGGAAGCCTGGAAATCTCGTCATCCTCGGACATAGGATGCGCCGGGATGGCTCTCTCTTTAATCGTCTCGGCCAGGTCGTGATCGGCGATTCCATTTCCATCTTAAGAAACGGAAACACCTTTACTTACCAGGTCGATGAAATCGAGACGATCGAGCCATCCCGGCTCTCCTACTATATGCATCTGGAGGAAGAAGGCCCGGCGTGCAGGATCACTCTCATCACCTGCACGCCCATCGGTGTAGGCACCCACCGGCTTTTAGTTATCGGCCATCTCGTCTCCTCCTGATACGCTCTTTGAGTTCCACGGCCCCCAGTGAAAGAAGTGCGATTGCTGAGATTCCGCATATCCCGCAAGAAGTATATCCTATCCATCTGTCCACTTCGGAAGTCTTCATGGTGTCGTAGAGCCGGGTCACCCCCAGCACCCCTGAGTTTCCTACCGTAACAGTCATCACTTCGCTGTCATTTCTATATCCTTCCGGTGCTTCGACTTCGATGATCTCGTAGTCTCCGGCAGGAAGCCCCAAGATCGATACTGTGCCAAACTGCCTCGAATCGGTATCCCGGTTCGTATACAGAACGGTCACCGCCCCGTCCGAAGAAGGATCACAGGCCAGATACCCGTGCAGTTCTTCTTTCCAGAGGAAAGTAAGTATAGTGCCGCTTCCATCTTTCACAGATACACCACAGCCACCGAGCAGCTCCCCGTTTCCGGCTGAACGCTTCTCCGCGATCGTTTCCGTCGGCATGTCAGAAATCTCGTAATGCCAGACTTTCCCTTCCTTTCCGCAGGAGAAACGGAGTGGTTCGTCATTGAGCCTGAAGCTCGTCCATTTACCTACACTGCTCTCCACAAGATAGTATTCTCCTTCACCGAGGAAGTATGTGAGTTCACCCTTTTCGTCGGTCTTCTGCTCTGAAACAAGAACATCCGGGCATCCATCCGCGCCTTTCTTCCAGAGCTGGAAAGACACACCATCCATGGGCGTCTTCGTGCCGTCACCGCATACCTTAAGCACACGGACCTCGGAAAGACGATAGTTCATGACTCTCTCCTCCTGACAGGGATGCTCTCCGAAGACCGCCTGAAGTTCGTGTATCGTTATGGTTCTTTCTTCTGGGAGCGCATACTCCTTCTGTGTACGCGTCTCACGAAGGATGATCTCCTCTTTGTAAGGAAACGCAGTATCCGAGATTGCCTGTCCGTTTTCATCTGTCACCAGTTTCTCCACAAGATGTCCATCCTTCGTATACACCTCAAACTCCACATCCTTCATGGGAAGCGAGGTATCCGCTGCGATCTTGACGATTTTGATCTTCGCCCGTGATTTCTCATTGACGACCTTCTCTGAAAGATGGAAGATGATCTTTTCTTCCCCTTTCATATCATAAGAGAGTACTGTATCCAGCGGATACTTTTTCTCACTTCGGATATATCCCGATGGCGAAGCGAGTTCTTCTACGTAAAAGGCGCATCCGAAGGGATAGTCGGCCGAAGACCTGCAAAGACCATCTTCATCCGATGTGATCACCTCGATAAGCTCCCCTTCGCCGACCAGAAACTCTCCCGAAGCCGAGAGAATCGGTTCAGCTGCGTAGATACCCAGCACTGCCCCGGCAAGTGGAGCGTCCGATGCAACATACGTCTTCGCCTTTGCATCGTAGACGTACCCTCTTCCCGTCTTCTCAAAGACGATCTCCGCTTCCTGCCTGTCATCCGTAACACTCTCTACGCTTCGGACCACACGTATCGTCTGGTCCTCCCGGTCATCCGTAACGACAAACCGGACCGGCGTGCTATCTACCAGATATCCTGTCGGAGCATCTGTCTCCACCATCTTATAGTAGGCCTGTCCGGACTTCGCGTCGAGCGACAGCCCTGCCACTGCGATGCGGCCTTCTTCATCTGTGACGAAGGTGCCCAGGAGCGTCCCATCCTTCAGCGGAGTCTCTGCCTCTCCGTCTCCGTCCGTATCGAACAGTTTATAAGGAGCAAAAGCACTGCCGTCTTCACTTAGCACGAATGCACCTTCCGGGTACAAAGCAGGATCCAGAAGCGCGATATCTCTTTCAAAATCCAGCACATCGCCGTCACAGTACAGTTCGTATACTGCGCCAGACAGGGCTTCTTCTGTAAATATGAAATCGTAGCCTTCCTGTTCCATCCAGCCTGTCTCAGTCCGTACTGCTGAAGTGAGCTGCCCGCCGGTCTTGCGAAGTTCCAGTTCAACCTCGACTTCTTCGTCGGCAAAGGGTACAGCCTTCATGTCACCCTCGGGACCGACGCCAATAAAGGTCTCCCCTTTCTTCGCTTCGATTTTCACCGGCTCCTCATTCAGGACGAAGCCAACCGGCGCCTTCTTTTCCTTTATGTAATAAGTACCTACCGCAAGCCCGAGTTTCTGAAGATCCGCCGTGCCATCCTCACCGGTCACAAACAGATCGTTTCCGTCCCAGTCCTTAAGGACGTGCATCTCTTCATCGAGGATCTGGAATTCCACACCGGCCGCAGGCACTGTCAATCCGGTCCTTGCGTCTACTTTGCGGATCTGGATCTTCAGTTCATACCGCTTATTCTCCAGTTTCAGCACCTGTTCCGGAGATGCGGGATCCGAAGCATTGCCCCGGATAAAGACCGTCTTATCTTCACAAACGAAAGTATACTTCGTCGCCTCAGACTCGATCTGGTGCACGCGGTATTCTCCGTACGGCAGGGTCTTTGATTGGGCAAACCCGTCCGCATCAGTGATCAAAAGGTCGCGGTAAGCAGAAGGAGCCGCATCGTACGAACTGTACTTCGTATTCCATACCTGGAATGAAGCGCCCTCCTCCGGAGCCAGTTTTTCCCAGGAAGTCCCCGCATATTCATCATATCCGCTGACGATCTTCTTCTCGATCGCGAAGCACCCCGAGCGGATCTCGTCGGAGAAGGTCATCCTGGCCGTACTTGCTGACACGGTAAACGTCGCAGGATTCGGAGTCATCTCTTTCGTTCCTTCAGGCACTACGGTCTGTCGGATCTTGTAGGTCCCCGGCGGAAGGATCAGCATCCTCCCCGTCGACTTATCGATGATTTTCCCCTGTCCGTCCGAGATACATTCGAACCCCAGATCATCTTTCTTCGCTGCATCGAGATTTCCATAATCGGAGTGATAAACCTGAAACTCCGCTCCTTCCTCCGGAATCGTGATCGACTCGAACACTGATTGTTTCGAAAGCTCGACCCATTCCTCCTCGACGCTCCAACTCGTACCGGAAGAACTAAAGGTCTTTCTGGAGCTGATGTGCCAGCCGACATAGGTCTGGCGGGAAAGTCCGGATGCCGACAATCCTGAGTCGAAGAAATATCCGTACATGAGCTGGGACCGTTCATTTTCTCCGTTGTCCGCTGCCATAACTTCCACCGCAAACGTTTTCTCCTGTCCTCCCGGACTCATCTCACCCCATCTTCCCGCGATGGCAAAAGCACTGCCCGACGGGTATTCCTGTGAGGTACTGACTTCCTGTCCGAAGCTCCCGTCAGCTCCCAGAAGGTACACCTTGCCTCCGGAAATGTCCGTAAAACGAAAGGTTCCGCCTTCGTTTCCCTTCACCGTTTCTCTGACTGTGACGGTAAAAGTCGCATAGAACTTCCTCTCTTTCGCACTCCAGTCGACCTCAGAAGCATTTCCGATCACCGCCTTATAATTCGGTGTATACGCTCCTGCGAGAGAAGGCCGTCCGGCCTCGTCATACACATCCCAGAGTCTCTTAGCCTCGGAGAGGATCTTCACGGCAGTAGGGCCGCTCCCTTCCCCGTCAATAAAAGAGTCGATGTCGATGCCACGGAAGTACGACTGCGCTTCACTTCCAAGCTCATCCTGATAAAGGTATACCAGATTCCAGATCAGGATCTGCCGGACATAGTAATGAATATACGGATGATCATTGATCGTATCCGGCACCTCAAAGACAGAGTCATCCATCTCGATGATGTACTGGATCTTCCCGAGAAGCGCCGCAGCTGCCGGATCGTCCATAATGGCCGGCTCGATACTCCCGGTCTCCGGCGTGGGCGCGCCGGCCTTGACGCAGTACACGGGACGCGTCTGCCCTTCTTCCACGGTCTGCGCGAACAGGTACTCCAGGATCTTACTCTGAGGTTCGCCGTTCATCGTGTGATACAGTTCGAAATACTCTTCGTCGTGATAGACTTTGTTGCCGGTTTCCGGAAGTGGTTCGGTGGCGGAAACGATCCTCGCGAACCACAGAAAAGGAAGGGAGGAAACCAGAAAGGCCACCAGAAGCAGAAAAGCCAGAAACTGCCTGGTAACATGGGGCTTCGTCGATTTTTCTCTCATCATTTTTGCACTCTCCTTTACGTCATTTTTTTGGTGTGTACGTATATTACTTTCGGGAGATAATGCAAACAATATGATATATCCGAATTTTGGTTTTCCAAGCGGACTTTTTTTCGACAAAAGGACTACATTTCGCCCTCTTTAGGAGTTTTCGGACCGCATCCGTACCATGCGTCTCCGCGCTTCCCGATATTACGGCATTTCGACCCTCCACGCACAAAAAACGGCTCCCGGATCCGTAACGATCCGGGAGCCGATTATCGTCTGTCTTACTTTCGGATCAGACCGATCCGCCGCTTGTCTTTATCTTCTTCTCTTCCCGTAGGACATCAGGCGCAGGAGCGTCACGATTGCAGAGGCCGCTGCCGCGATATAGGTCATGGCCGCTGCGGAGAGGACTTTTCGCGCACCGGAGAGCTCAGCTCCCTGGAGAAGTCCGTCTTTTCTCATGATCTGCAGGGCTCTTCTTGAAGCATCGAGCTCGACCGGGAGCGTCACCAGATAGAAGAGTACAGCCAGAGAAAACATGACGATACCGACGAAGAAGATCGTCTCACCGAGACTTCCCTCACTGGCAGAAGAATCGAGATAAGCCATCATCGAGAGACCGATGATCGCGACATAAGGTCCGAATCTCGAGCCGATATTCGCACCGGGGACCAGTGCCGAGCGGATCTTATTCGGAAGGAATCCGACATTATGCTGGATCGCATGTCCGCACTCGTGGGCCGCGACGCCGATCGCAGCGATCGAAGAACTCGCATATACCGAGTCCGACAGGTTCAGCGTTTTATCCTTCGGATTGTAGTTATCCGTCAGGTTGCCGCTGATGTGCTGGATCGTTACATCGTTCACACCGTAGGCGCTCAGGATCCTCTGTGCGGCATCTGCACCGGTCAGACCATTGGCCGCCATCTTCTTGCTGTATCGGCTGAAGGTAGCCTTACAGTTCGCGCTTATGATCAAGCTGATCACCATCATGATGATGGAGATGATCAGTCCGTATTGACTCATGATATCCCAGAACATGCATCTCACCTCTTCTTATGATATATCCACATTATACCAGATATACGGAAAGACGGTCCTTTCTTTCCCGGGTATGCAGAAAGGCTGCCCTCCTTTCGGAAGACAGCCTCCCCACAAGTACATTAAAAACAGTTCTTCAGAGGGATCATGCGTTGCAGATCACAGAGAAGTCCTGAGCCTTAAGGGATGCACCACCGACGAGACCGCCGTTGATGTCAGCCTGAGCGAAGAGACCGGCAGCGTTACCTGCGTTGCAGGATCCGCCGTACTGGATGGTCATCGCCTCAGCGCACTTCTCGCAGTAGAGCTCAGCGATGATGCCACGGATGAACTTGCAGACTTCCTCAGCCTGCTCGTCTGTCGCGGTCTTGCCTGTTCCGATCGCCCAGATCGGCTCGTAAGCGATGGTGATCTGGCAGAGCTTCTCAGCCGGGATATCCTTGAAAGCGGCAACGATCTGACCCTTGATCCAGTCGAAGGTCTCGCCTGCTTCACGCTGAGCCAGGGACTCACCGCAGCAGATGATCGGCTTTACGCCGTACTTCAGAAGAGCCAGAGCCTTCTTGTTCACTGTCTCGTCTGTCTCGGCGTTGTATTCACGGCGCTCGGAGTGACCGATGATGCAGTAGGTAACGCCCATCTTCGCGAGCCACAGCGGGGAGATCTCGCCTGTAAAAGCGCCCTTCTCTTCGAAGTGGCAGTTCTGGGCAGCGATCTTGATGTTCGTATAAGCTGTCGCCTCAACAGCAGCAGCAAGAGCTGTAGCCGGAACGCCGAGAGCGATTCTGGATGTGGAATCCTTAACGAGCGGCTTCAGTTCTTCGATGAGCTTAACCGCATCCGCCGGGATACCGCAGTTCATCTTCCAGTTACCGGCTGCAAATGTTCTGCCGATTTCCTTATCGTTCAGGCAGTCAATACCCGGGAGGACCTTACCTTCGATGAATTCGAGGGAAGCGCCACCGCCGGTGGAGATGTGAGTTACCTTATCCGCATAGCCGAGTTTCTCGATCGCAGCAGCGGAGTCACCACCACCGATGATGGAGATCGCATCGGACTCTGCGATCGCCTGAGCGAGAGCCTTCGTACCAACTGCGAACTTTTCGAACTCGAATACGCCTGCAGGACCATTCCAGATAACGGTCTTCGCGTTCTTGATCTCAGCAGAGAACTTCTCGATGGTCTTCGGGCCGATGTCGAGTCCTTCCCAACCGTCCGGGATCTCCATGGTCGGAACGACCTGGGAATTTGCATCTGCAGAGAAAGCATCTGCAACAACCGTATCTTCCGGCAGGAGGAGCTTGACGCCCTTTTCCTCAGCCTTAGCGAGCAGTTCTTTTGCCAGCTCGACCTTATCAGCCTCGAAGAGGGAGTTACCGATCGTGCCGCCCTGAGCCGCGATAAATGTGTAAGCCATACCACCGCCGATGATGATGGTGTCCGCCTTGTCCATGAGGTTCGTGATAACGCCGATCTTATCGGAAACCTTCGCACCACCGAGGATCGCTACGAACGGACGAGCCGGATTTGCGAGCGCACCACCGATGAACTTGATCTCCTTCTCGATGAGGTAACCGGAAGCAGACGGCAGATAGTTTGCCAGACCTGCGGTAGAAGCGTGAGCACGATGAGCAGTACCGAAAGCATCGTTTACATAGAGGTCAGCCATGGAAGCGAGTTCCGCAGCAAACTTCGGATCATTCTTTGTTTCTTCCTTGTGGAAACGGACGTTCTCGAGCATGAGGATCTCGCCGTCCTGGAGTGCAGCAGCCTTTGCCTTTGCATCTTCACCGATAACGTCAGCAGCCAGTGTAACAGGCTTGCCGATCAGCTCAGCGAGACGGTCAGCAGCAGGCTTCATGGAGAATGCCGGCTCCGGTCCGTTCTTCGGGCGACCCAGGTGGGAAACGAGGATTACCTTCGCTCCGTTATCTACGAGATACTTGATCGTCGGGAGAGCACCCTTGATTCTCTTATCGTCTGTAATTTCACCAGTCTTCTTGTCGAGCGGTACGTTAAAGTCCACACGAACGATTACTCTTTTGCCGGAAACATTTAAATCTTCGACATTCTTCTTTGCAACCATTGCCATAATGTTCACACTCCTATAAGAAAATTACTTGTTGTCCAAGCCTATACATTATACAAAGATTCGGTCGGTCTTTCAATCGCTTTGCTCTCCTGCGGAGGCAAAATTCATGCTTTGTTTTTCACCTTGTCGCATCGCGCGATCCGGGAAGTCCGCTATAATATAGGCAGACTATATCAGGGAGGTCTGAAAGGTGTCCGAACATCCCATCTTCGCGCCATCGTATTACGCGGATTTCCACTGCATCGCGGACAAGTGCCGTCACAGCTGCTGTATCGGCTGGGAGATCGACATCGACGAGGAGTCCTATGTCCGGTACCAGCATGTCCCGGGAAAGATCGGTGAGAAACTCCGTCACGTCATTTCCGGGTCTTACGGCACAGCCTCCGGCGAGGATGACGATGCTTCTTTCGTGGAGACGCCGCATCTCGAGCTTCAGGGCGAGAATGAGCGTTGCCCGTTTCTCACAGACAGGAATCTCTGCGAACTGATCCTCACACTCGGCGAGGACTCTCTCTGCCAGATCTGCCGGGACCATCCGAGATTTCGCAACTTCATCGGCGACCGTGAGGAGATCGGCCCGGGGCTTTGCTGCGAAGAGGCCGCGCGGCTGATCCTCAGCCAGACGGAACCTTTCCGTCTTCTTGAGATGACGGATTTCTCCAGAGAAACCGCCTCCGAAATCGATCCGGCATCCCGGGATTTTCTTCTTTTCCGTTCCCGTCTCTTCGACATCATCGCCGACCGGTCCCTTCCGTTCAAGGACCGTATCGGGATCATGTTTGAGGTCATCGGACTTCCTTATTCTCCGATCGGGCTTTCCCACTGGAGCGCTCTTTTAGCGGACCTGGAACGGCTCGACCCATCGTGGGACGAAGAGATTGCCCTGCTCTCGGGAAATACCGGTATCGATTATTCAGAAGCTCTGGATACGATCGTCTCCGAGAACCTTCTTTCCTACTTTCTCTTCAGGCATCTGGCTCCGGCTCTGGATGACGGGCTTTACGGCCCGAGAATCGTCCTTTCGATCCTCTTGACGGTCCTTCTTTGCGCACTAGGCGAATCGCATCGTCTGAAAGAGGGGGAACTGACCTTCGAGACACAGGTCGAACTGGCCCGGATGCTCTCGAGCGAGATCGAGTATTCCGATGAAAATATAACGAGGCTCCTGGAAGAGATCGAGCGTCTCTATTTCTGATTATGCATGGCGCGGATCACGCCGCAGAGCTCGTGGATGCGGCTGCGGTTTTCCGGGCAGAACCGGTTGATCTGTCCTCCCGGCTCGAAGAGTTCCATATACTGGCCGAAATCGTACATGAGGCCTTTCATGAATTTCACCTTGAAGACTTTCCTTACAGGTACGGCTACCTTCGAGATATCTCTCTTTCGGTGTTCACGGATGGGCTTCCCTTTCTTATAGACGATCCCTTCTTCCGGACGGCAGGCCGTTCCCTCGAAGACGATCTCTCCGGAGCGGATCGTTAAGGTTCCGGATCCGACCTTTGCATATCGGAATTCGTCCAGTGGCTGGAAGAGCGTGACCTTCTCAGTCAGTTCATACTCCGGATCCTCGATCCGTCCGGCATAGATCTTCTGTTCCCACTCATTCCATTCATGAAGATCACGGAAACACCTGTCTTCTTTCCCCGCCGGCTCGAAGAACCCGTACTTATCCATCTTCACGCGGTTCCCGCAGGAACTGCATCGGAGCCCCTGCCCATCGAGTTTCATCGTCCCCGATCCTTCACAGCGGGGACAGATGCAGGCGACATTCTCGACACCGGCAGCCGGATTCTTCGAGCGAAAAGCGCTTCTCCTCCCGTCGAAGTACTCGTACTCGTTATAGTCCATCTTCTCGAGCATCACTTTGTGGATCTCTTCGACAGACATCTTTGCCACTTCTTTCGCCGTGATAACATGCACATATTCCGCCGTGATCCTTCCCCGCCGCCAGGAGTTCTCACTCCATCTCGGCCATGTCATATACGCGCCGTGCGTTCGAAGGATCGCGATTCCCGCGCCGGCTTTCTTCGCCACACTCGCCAGTCCGCTGTCAAAAGCAATCGAGTGTCCGTCGACCATTCGTGTGGCCTCCGGGAAGATCCCCAGCACGCCGCCACGGGAGAGCACACGGAACATCGCGCGTACCGTGCGCATGTCGTTGCGGAACTGCGCCTTTGGTATACAGCCGCCCTTGGTGATGATATGTGCGAAGATCCTGTTTCGGAAGAGAAAAGTACCGGCTACGAAATTGATGGGACGTCCGCGGACAGTCGTGGCCATGATGATGGGATCGATGGATGAGGGATGGTTGCCGACGATCACGAGCGGTCCTTCCATCTTCTTGATGTTCTTGTCCGTCCGGATCTTCATGCCGAAAACGAGGCGTGCGAGTGGCATGACGATCCCCGTTCCGAAGAACGAATACCAGAAAAAGGACGGTTTGCAGCCGTAGTCGGGCTGGCCCTTCGGTACCCGGTCCTTCTTTTTCGAAATTTCTTTTTCTGCCTTAATCAGGGACTTTCCGCCTTCGTTTCCGTCCACTTTCGTACGCCCTCTTTGCAAATCACAACAAATTTCGGTAAAAAACCTTCAGTTGGACACAAATTCATAACATATATTTCGTATTATACATAAAGTACCGGATTGCGTGAAGCGCGGCCGCCCCTCCGGAGCGGATCCGAAAAACCGGGATAAGTACACTTTTCAGGTATCGGGAGAGGATCGGTATATGAAGACATGTTTTTACTGCGGACGAGAGCTTGCTCCGGGACAGAGGTGTTCCTGCCGAAGCGGTTCCGGCAATGCAGGAAGCTCCGGAAGTTCCACGGCCGGAGCATCATCCGGTTCAGGTTCTTCTGCCTCGGGTAGCAGTTTTTCGTCTTCATCCGGAAGCAACACCTCCTCCGGCGCTAGCGGCAACTCCTCTTCCTCCGGCGCCTCCGCTTCCACTTCACAGGGCTCTTCGGCCACTGAAGCAAAACCGAAGAAAGAAAAGAAAACGAAACAGGTCTGGAACCGGAAAGGAACCTCTTCCGAAAACCGGAGCCGTTTCACCTTCGCCGCCTTTATCTCCCAGGTCCGCTCCATGTTCCCGTCGGTCTCTAAGCTTTTCCGTCCGATCATGAAGTACATCTGGCATCCTGTGACTACGATCGAGAACCGTTCCCAGGTCGTACCCATCGCCAAGGTCCTCATCGTCAATACCCTATTCGCCACGATCTCCTCCCTGATGGTCGTATTTACGTCCTTTACGAATTCCCCGTTTCTCGGGATGCTCATCTCTCTTCTTTTCGGGAAGACCGACCTTTTTACCGCCCATCCGGTAAAAGCATTCTTCCTGATGAGTCTGCTTCTGTGGATCTGTGTTCTTCTGCTGGCGCTGTGCTTCACATGGGTCTCGCGTCTGGTCAACCGCAAGATGACCTTCCTTCGCGCCCTCGACACAGTCTCCATCTCCTCAATCTACATGTGCTTCGCAGACATTCTGGTCTTCCTTTCGGTCCTTTTCGGTACGCGCGGCGCGGTCACACTGATCTTCGTCGCGATCGTCATCATGGGCATCTGCCACTATGTGTCCATCCGGCGCGACCTGGCTCTGAGTGATAATGCGACCTTTAACATGCTTGTCGTAAGTTACCTTCTCTTCTACGCGCTGGCCCAGTTCGCCGCAACCATCCTGATCCGTGTCTCGGCGCTATTCTGAACAGAATCAGGATTCTCATCCGAAAACCCGACCTTCATGACAAATATGTCATTTCCTGCTCCGTGGTGTCTCTTATACTGGAATTACCATTGGGGGGAAATTGTCGCGCCATAGAGAGCGGAGGACACGAAGATGAGGATGCGAGTCAGCAGGACCCGTTATGCAAAAAGGAGCACTGCCAACAGTGTTTCTCTCCTCTTTTTGCTCCGATCAGCACTTTTCTTTATATGCTCTGTCAAAACCGCGCCGCCTCGTTGTGCCGGCGTGGATATAAGCGCGCCTTCTCACGGCGTAATAATCTGAGGTTTCAAGGGAAAACAAGCAAGTAATCAGTCTATCGGGAGGTAATATATGAAGAGGTTCTTACGGGCATTTGTGCTGGGCATCGCGTCTACGCTCATCCTTTCCTTCCTGGCGAGCCTGATCGGGTGCCGGAGTGAAGAGACAACCGAGTCCCGGAAAAAGAAGGCAGAAAAAACAACGGAACAGACCGAAGAAATAGAAGAACCGGAAACATCTCCGGAATCCAGCACGACGGAAACTTCCGAGAGTTCAGAGACGACCGAGACTTCTGAATCGACATCGGATCCTTCGGACACATCGGCTACAGTGATCCAGCCGGTCGAGCTTCCGGACGAAGTAGCAACGAGACTTTCCGACGATCCGATCGAGGACTTCGTGACCGGATCGGACTATGGCGAGATCTATCCTTTCGACGGGAATCCGCGTGTACCACAGACGAATTACGGAACAGTAGGATTCTTCGACGAAAAGGGCCGGATCATCTGCGACGCGGTTTATCACAGCGCCTGGAGATACGATGAGAACGGCTTCATCGTCTGCCGGTACGAAGGGGATTCTACCTATACCCCTGCAAAATACGGTTTCATCTCACATGACGGTTCCTCGTATACCGGACTTATCTACGATGATTTTTTTCATGAGGGAGATCAGTTCTATTTCGTAAATACCGATACCCAAAGAAACGTGACTGTGATCCCCTTCGATCTCGAGAACGCGAAAGCCAAAGATCCGATAGGGCTTAAGACACTGCGCCGGATGTATGAATCCCTCAACCATCTGAAAACGGTCATAAACGATCGCTATCTTCTTTATGTGGATGACTATGATTTCCCGACAGTGGTCGTCGACGGAACGACCGGTGAAGAAGTCCACTATCCCGATTGCGACGGCCTGTTCTACGGGACACGGGCCGGGAATATCTATATTCTTTCTACTGAGGATTATTGGAGTGCAGTAGCTCCGATCTTCGCCGTGTACAAGATAAGCGGAGAGAAAATCTATGACCGGACCGTTTTCACTGCTTATCAGTATAACGGCGGCGACCAGGTGCTTTTCCGCGAAGAGGGCGGCTGGGTAGTTACCGACCTCGACGGCAACCGCATCTACACACTGGTCGACGATCCCGATCACCCGATCCGTTCTTTCGACCAGACCGGTGATTATTACATCGCGAGATATGACGATAATATCGAGTGCTACAGCAAAGACTTCGAGCACGTTTACGGTGTCGATGTCGATTCGCCTTCCGATTACTATACGGTCAGAAATGATTATTCGGTCCCGACAGAGGTCGGTGCTTCTCTCTCTCCGATCCTCTACACGCAGGACGATACAACGATCGATTTCATCGATCCGATAACCGGGAAGACCGGATCGGCACTGAGCATGAATATGGCCGGTGAACCGATTCACATCCCGGGACAAATTATCGTAAGCTACACCAACGATTACCTCAAAGGCTGGGCGATCTTCGACGACTCCGATTACACCCTCATCGCAGAGGGATCCGGCTACATCCAGACGATCTATGACATGGCACAGGAAAAGTATTACCTCCTGATCCGCGATGGTTACGATTCCGGAGAAGCATCAGTCATCGACGCTTCTTCCGGAGGGATCATCCTGGAGTCTGTCCTCAATCCGGAACAGATCCGGATCGATATGGCCGTCTATGATGGAAAGTTTGTCTATTCAACGGTACCGAACTTCTATGACGACAATGCCGGCAAGCAGCATCCCTTCACCGTCCTTACCGACGCGGACGGGAATATCTCTTTCCTGTATTACGCGGAGAACGGCTACGCAGGCTAAGTCGTTCCCATTGATCCGGTTCTTCGGGCGAAAGCCCGCTAGAATATTCCACCACCACAAAAACCCCGGAGCCCGGCATTTGCCGGACCCGGGGTTTTTCATGTTTTTGATTCTGGTCTTCAGGTATTAAAGAAGATTCACACCATGGGCGGCGGCCTTCTCCACCACATCCTCCGGCCATACGGAAGACTGGACTTCACCGATGTGCGCGCGCTGCAGGAAGAACATGCAGATACGGGACTGGCCGATACCGCCGCCGATCGTGTACGGCAGTGTGCAGTCGAGCACGCCCTTCTGGAAAGGAAGTTCGGCGCGCTCTTCACAGCCCGCGATCTTCAGCTGTTTTGCCATCGCTTCTTCATCCACACGGATACCCATGGAGGAAAGCTCGAGCGAGCAGTCGAGTACAGGATAGTACACGAGGATATCGCCGTTCAGTGTCCAGTCGTCGTAGTCCGGAGCACGTCCGTCATGCGGCTTTCCTGACTTCAGCGCGCCGCCGATCTGCATGAGGAATACCGCTCCGTATTTTCTCGTGATGAGGTTCTCTCTTTCCTTCTGCGAAGCATCTGGATACATATCTTCGAGTTCCTGTGTCGTGATGAAGTGGATCTCGTTCGGCAGGAACGGGTCCATGAAGTGATACTTGCCGCAGATATAATACTCGGTCTGCTTGATCGCCATATAGATGCGGAAGACCGTTTCTTTCAGCGTCTGCACATTTCTCTGCTCTTTGGTGATGATCTTCTCCCAGTCCCACTGGTCGACATAGATCGAGTGCAGGTTGTCGGTATCCTCGTCACGACGGATCGCCGTCATGTCGGTGTAGAGGCCCTCGCCCGGATGGAAGCCGTACTTGCAGAGCGCCATTCTCTTCCACTTGGCCAGAGAGTGGACGATCTCGACTTCCTTCTCGCCCTGTTCCTTGATGCCGAAGGCGACCGGTCTTTCGACGCCGTTGAGGTTGTCGTTGAGTCCTGTCTCCGGCTTGACAAACAGCGGCGCCGACACACGTGTCAGGTTCAGCGCGTCAGCGAGCGCACGCTCGAAATAGTCCTTAACTTCCTTGATCGCGACTTCTGTCTCGCGGATCGTTTGCGGGCTCTTATACCCGTCCGGAATAATGATCGTACCCATATTTCTACACTCCTTTTTTATATGCAAAAGCACTTTCTTTTCCGCTGCGCGGCATCTGCGATCAAAGTTCGCAGTTGTTTACCGTTCTCGGGAACGGGATGACGTCACGGATGTTGCTGACCCCGGTCAGGTACATGACGCAGCGCTCAAAGCCGAGACCGAAACCGGCGTGTCTTGCGGAACCGAATTTTCTCAGATCCATGTAGAATCCGTAGTCCTCCGGCTTCATGCCGAGCTCCGTGATACGGGAAGCAAGCTTGTCGTAGTCGTCTTCACGCTGGGATCCGCCGATGATCTCGCCGATGCCCGGAACGAGGCAGTCCATCGCGGCGACGGTCTTTCCATCCTCGTTGAGCTTCATGTAGAAAGCCTTGATCTCCTTCGGATAATCCGTAACGAATACCGGCTTCTTGAAGACTTCCTCGGTGAGGTATCTCTCGTGCTCGGTCTGCAGATCGCAGCCCCATGAGACCTTGTACTCGAACTTGTCGTTTACCTTCTCGAGGATCTCGATCGCCTCAGTATAGGTCACATGACCGAAATCGGAAGAAGCCACATGCTGCAGTCTTTCGATCAGTCCCTTATCGACGAAATCGTTGAAGAACTTCATCTCTTCCGGAGCATTCTCCAGTACGAAGTTGATGATGTACTTGATCATGGACTCCGCAAGGATCATGTCGTCCTTGAGATCGGCAAAAGCGATCTCCGGCTCGATCATCCAGAAC
>JAFZLF010000010.1 GCA_017551625.1 Clostridiales bacterium
CGTTCGGCTGCTGCTGTGTCAACGCACGACGGGAAACCTGTGAACGCGTGATGCTGATCTTTCTGCCGAAATGAGTATCTTTCTGACAGATCTCACACTTTGCCATGTAAACACCTCCTATGTGCTATAAATACGCGACCTAAATAACGCGCGAACAAAATCATATCACAGATTTCACGCGTGTGCAATAGATTTTACGATTTTTCTGACGGCTTCACGCTCGGCTCCGCAGATGCCACGCTGCTTCGTGCGGCGCCGGCGTGCAGGAAAGCGATCGCGTGGGTCGGACATCCGTTTACGCAGGCATCACAGTGGATGCATTTGGTCTGGTCGATGACGGCGAGCGATTCGCGCATCGAGATAGCGCCCTGCGGACAGGAACGGACGCACTTCTGGCATCCGATACAGCCGATGCTGCAGTTCTTTCTGGTTCTGGCACCCGGCCACTCGTTCTGACAGCGTACGGCAACGGTAGCCGTAACCGGCATGAGCTCGAGAAGCTTCTTCGGGCAGACCTTGACGCACTGGCCGCAGCCGTGGCAGAGTGCCCGGTCGACGGAGACGATGCCGTCCTTGAGTTTCAGCGCGCCGAAGGCACAGACCGCTGTGCAGTCGCCGAAGCCCAGACATCCGAATGTACAGGAGTTCGGTCCGCCGAGGAGACCCGCCGCCGCGTGGCAGGAACTGGTCCCGAGGTAGACATATCGCTTGCTGGTCTGCTCGCAGGTGCCCTGGCAGCGAAGCACCGCGACCTTCTTTTCGGGGATGGCGGCCTCTTTTCCGAGAATCTGCGCGATCTCACGCGCGCAGTCCACACCGCCGACGGCGCAGAGCGCGGTATTTGTTCCGTTCTTCGAGAGATAATCCGCGTAACCCTCACATCCGGCAAATCCGCATCCACCGCAGTTGGCGCCCGGCAGCGCTTCGAGGATCTTCTCCTTGGTCTCGTTTTTTTCTACGGCAAAAGCTCTGGAGACGAGCACGATCAGAAGTCCCAGCAGGAGTGCGATCCCCAGCATGATGCCGGTAGGTATGAGTATGTTCGTTAATGTCTGAGGCATATTCATCAACCTCCAAACAGATTCTCAACCAGGCCCTTAAAGCCAAGGAAGGATACCGCGACGAGCGACGCGGAGATCAGTGTGATCGGCAGACCCTTTAGCGCTTCCGGCACATCGGCCTTATCGATCCGGGAACGCACGCCCGAGAAGAGGAACAGCGAGAGGGTAAAGCCGATACCGGCGCCGAGGGCGTTGACCATCGACTCGGCGAAGGTGTAGTTCTGGTTGATGTTGAGGATCGTTACGCCCAGCACCGCGCAGTTGGTCGTAATCAGCGGAAGGTAGATGCCGAGCGCCTTATGAAGCGGCGGCATGGACTTCTTCATGATCATCTCGATCATCTGCACGAGGGCGGCTATAACGAGGATGAAGACCAGGGTCTGGAGATACCCGAGTTTCAAGGGGTTAAGGAGCAGGTGCTGGATCGGCCAGGTGATCGCGGAGGCGACCAGCATGACACATACGACGGCACCGGACATACCCATCGCCGTCTTTAAGTTTTTCGAGACGCCGAGGAACGAGCAGATACCCATGAACTTCGAAAGAACGAAGTTGTCGACGAGGATCGCGGAGAAGATGATGATCAGAAATTCTTTGGTCATGATTTACTCCTCCTTTCCCTTACAGAGACTACAGCCGGCACAGGACAGGCAGTCGCTGCTGCTCGATGTACCGCACGGAGACGGTTCCTTCGACGAGGTGTGCTTCTCCTGCTTCTTCATGATGATCTGTACCAGACAGATGCAGATGCCGAATACGAAGAAGCCTCCCGGTGGGAGCATGAAGAACATCATGGGCTCGAAAACCGTGCCGAAGAGCGGAAGCTGCATGTCGAAGAACGTCCCGCAACCCAGGATCTCGCGGATGGTGCCCATGAGAAGGAGCGCCAGAGTAAAGCCGACACCCATCGAGAATCCGTCGAGGATACTCGGTAGGACCTTCTGCTTACTTGCGAAGGTCTCCGCGCGGGCGAGCAGGATGCAGTTTACAACGATCAAGGGGATGTAGATACCGAGCGACTCGTTGAGCGCCGGAAGATAAGCGGAGATCGTCATCTGCACGATGGTCACGAATGTCGCGATGATCGTGATAAAGGCCGGAATACGGACCTTGTTCGGGATGACATTTCGAAGAAGTGATATGATCGCTTCTGACGCTGTGAGCACAAAGAGCACGGCCAGCCCCATGAACAGCGAAGACTTTGCCGAAATCGTGACGGCCAGCAGCGGACAGGTACCGAGGACCAGACGGAGGGCCGGGTTCTCGAAAAGGACACCGTTCAGGAAGATATACTTCGGCGTGTATTTGCTCTTTTTCTCGGCGAGACGCTCATCCGGTGAACGGTAGGTGACATCTTTCATCTTATTCTCGCTCATTAGATCAGCCCCCTTTCCTTAAACAACTGATAGGCTTCCCGGGCCCGGTTGATGCACCCGGTCGCGGCGCGGGAAGAGATAGTCGCACCGGAAACGGCGGAGACGTCTCTGTTCAGAACGATCTCCGAATCGGTGGAAAGACCGGTGAATCCGTCGAGGAACGGACGCCCTTCGACTTCTTTACCTAGCTTCGGTGTATCCGAGGCGGCGGTGGCGATGACCATGACGATATTGCCGTCTGCGCTGATGCCTGTTGTCGTGACGATCTTGCCGGCATATCCGAATCCGGAGTTCACGAAGATGTAGCCGAGCAGGGTACCGTCGGCGGCATAGGCGGTGTACACCTCATCCGGGGCGATGCCCTTCTGCGCAAGTTCAGAGGAGATCGCATCCGAATACTGGAAGGTCTCGAACGAGCGGGCTTCCGGGAAGATGGTGAGTTTTCTCTCCTGTGCGCCTTCTTCCTCCTGCTTGGCGATGGCATTCTTTGTCATGGAATAGGTGCCGGCCAGAAGGAAGACACAGATGCCGCAGATGAGGGCGAGGATCAGAGCGGGGAGAAAGTCTTTGAACTTAAACTTTTGCATTTTCCTTCACCTCCCCGAATGGTTTTCCCATCGTCCAGTCATCGATATGCGGAGTCAGGATATTCATAAGGATGATCGAGAACGAGACGCCCTCGGCCATGTTGCCGTAGTAGCGGATGAGGAACGTCAGGATGCCGCAGCCCATACCGAAGAGAAGCTTTCCCTTGGTGGTGAGCGGCGAAGTGACATAGTCGGTCGCCATGAAGAATGCACCGAGGATCAGACCGCCCGACAGGAGCATATAGAGGCTCTCGTGGAAGAGATCGGCCCATCCCTGCGAGGTGAGAAGATCACCGGAGAAATTAAATACATTCGAGTGGCCGAAGAAGAATACCAGCAGGAAGAACGTGCCGATATAGGCCATCGGGATCCACGGACGGATGACGTGGCGGACCATGAGGTAGACGGCGCCGATCAGAAGTGCCAGGATACAGACTTCACCGATACATCCGGCCTTATCACCGATAAAGAGCTTCCAGAGCGAAGGGGCATCCGGTGCCTTGATCTGTGTAAGTGGCGTTGCGGAGGAGACCGCATCCACGGACTTCAGACTGTACCATTCGCCGACGCGCACGACCCATGAGGTCATGGCTTTCGGGAAAGCGATGACCAGGAAGATACGTGCCGCGATGGCGGGGTTGACGAAGTTGTTGCCGATGCCGCCGAACATCTGCTTGACGACGACGATGGCGAAGGCCGCACCGATGACGACCATGTAGATCGGGATCGATACCGGCAGGTTCATGGCCAGCAGAAGTCCGGTCACGACTGCCGAGAGATCCGAGATCGTATTGTTTCTTTTCATGACACGGCGGGAAAGATACTCGAAGATCACGCACGATGCGACACTGACCATCGTGACCAGGACCGCGCGGATCCCGAAGTAGTACCAGCCGGCGATCGTCGCGGGAAGAAGGGCGATGATGACGTCGAGCATGATCGACTGGGTCGTAGCCTTATCCCGGACGTGTGGGGAGTGTGAGACCTGAAGTTTCATGAGGGCGAAGAACCTCCTTTTTGCTGGGATGCGGCGAGGAGTTCCTGTTCCTTCTTGATGCGGGCGCGCTCGGCCCGTACCATGACCTTGCCGTTCTTGATGCTCTGGGTAAGGAAGCGCTTCGAAGGACATGCATAAGTGCAGCATCCGCACTCGATGCAGTCCATCACGTGGTATTTCTCGAGCATCTCTGTATCACGCAGACGCGTCGCCTTGTCGATGCCGCATGGGATCAGATCCATCGGGCAGGAATTGACGCAGCGCGCACAACGGATACAGGGGGATTCCGGAGGAAGAGTGGTCTCTTCCGAACCGAAAACGAGGATCGCATTATTGGCCTTGATGATGCCGTGGTCGATGCGGTCGAGCGCGACACCCATCATGGCGCCACCCATGATGATCTTCTTCGGCTCTTCACGTGTGCCGCCGGCGGCCTCGATAATGTCCTGGATACGCGCGCCGATCGGGACGATGAAGTTGCCCGGAGTATTGAGGGCGGAACCGTCGAGCGTCATACGTTTTCTCGTGAGCGGGATACCTTCCTTAAGGTACAGTCCGATGAAACGGAGCGTACTGACGTTCATGACGAGGGTATGCACATCGATCGGAAGTTTTCCCGGAGGAACTTTACGGCCGGTGAGCGTATAGATCAGCATCTTCTCCGCGCCCTGCGGATAGATGGTCTTAAGCGTCCGGACCTCGATGTCCGGATGCTTGCCGGTCTTATAGATGCGCTTCTTGATCTCGTGAGAGAAGATGCGCGTAACGAGGGGCTTGTTGTCCTCGACGCCGATGATCGTCTTCGGGATCTCGAGCCACTTCATGACCTCGAGGATACCGTCGATGATATCGTCCGGATGCTCGCAGATCTGACGGTAGTCCGCCGTGATATACGGCTCGCACTCGGCGGCATTCACGATCAGGGTATCCGGCATCTTGTTCTTCGGAGGATTGATTTTAATATATGTAGGAAAAGCGGCGCCGCCAAGACCGACCAGTCCGGAGTCCCGGATCATCTGTACAAAGTCCTCGAAGGACTCGACCTTCGGCGGCTTGCAGAACGGGTTGATGGTGTGGTTAAAATCGGACTCGATACGGACGGCTTCCACAGGCGCGCCGTTTGCGGAAACGACATAGTGCACTTCTTTTACGGTGCCGGAAATACTTGAGTGGATCGGCACGGACATCGGCTTGTCCGCGCGTCCGACCAGCGTGCCCACATCGACGTGATCACCGGGCTTGACGACGCAAGTACAGGGAGGACCGATGTGCTGTTGCATCAGGAGCTCCACTTCTTTAAAACCGTGAAGATGGATGGAAGGTAGGACGTCGGTATTCTTATTGCCGAGAGGATGGACGCCTCCGGCAAAAGCGTGTAACGAACGTAGAGGTAGAGGCATAGGTGAAGTACCTGCTTTCTCCGAGTGTCTTATAAATCAAATTTTATCACATTAGAAAGCAAAAAGCAGAAATGATTTTCATTTCATTCCTGCTTTTTTTGAGGTCGTTTTTGGCTGATCAGATCACTCGTAGCGGTTCTCGTAGTTGCCGGCCGCGTTCCAGAGGATCCACTCGTTATAGCCGGCATCGTAGATCGCCTGGATCTGTTGTTTTACTTCCGGCACCTTGTAGTTCAGGTGATTCGTGACCCATGTGGCGGTAAATGCCTGTACATATGGGCGTACCGTCGCATAACCTGTCGCCGAAGCAGCCTCTTTACCTGCAAGAAGAGCATTCTTCATGACTTCGTACGGGTAGAGGTCCGGATAATCGAAGTTCGTGCCGTTCAGGACGGTGTTTGTCGCATAATGGGAAGGGTAGAGCATCGGGCAGACCGCGTCTACGCCGGTAAGACCGACTGTGCTCCAGCCCTGGCCGATGAGCTTTCCGTCGAGCTCACTGCTTAAGATGATGCCGAATACATCCGCGGTGACCGGGATGCCTGTCGGATCCTGGATGCGGCGGCGCGCCGTCTGCAGGAAGCGGTTGATGGCATCGATACGGGTCGGCGTAGAATCTTCGGGTCCGAAGTACGGGCTCTCGCCGCTCTTCGTGCTGATGGTCGGAAAACGCACATAGTCAAACTGGATCTCATCCACGCCACGCTCGATGGCCTCGAGAGCGATGTCGATAATGAAGTCCCATGCACGGGAATCGTATGGATTGACGAACATGTGGTAGCCTTCGAGCTTGAATCTCATCGTGTTTCCGGAACTGTCCTGGATACTCATCTCCGGATGGTTCTTCGCAAGTGACAGGTCGTTGAAGCACACGATACGGCCGATGACCTTGATGCCGTTCTCATGGCAACGCTTGACGACTGCGTCGAGATCGTAACAATTGGAGATGTAATTGCCCTTCTCTGTCCATGTCTCCTCTCCGGAGTCCTTATCACGGGAATACGAGTACAGGGTCATGGATTTGGCAAATTCGTTGTTGCTGTTAAAGAGGATGCCGTTGGCCTCGTCCTTCAGATCGACCACAAAAGCATTGACGTCGGAACTGTTGGCGAGAGCGATATTGTCATCCATATGCGAAGCGGCGGCGACATAGATACCGTGCACTTCGTTATGCTGGACGGGCTTGACTTCGGAAACGGCCGGAAGAGGTCCCCAGTATGCCTCGGCGAGGGCATTCTCGGGAAGGTATTCCTTGACTTCGACACCGGGGGCGGCAGAGGTGTCCGCCGGCTCAGTGGATCCACTGTTCTCCGATGAGCCGGACGGATCGATTCCCGAGACTGTCGCAACGGTTGTCGTCGTGGACGGGGAAGACTTCTTGGACTTTCCGCCACGGGCGATCAGGATGATCGCGCAGACGATGTCGGCAACAAACAAGATGACACAAAGCACGAACAGGATGGCGATCACCTTGCGGAGCAGATTGATACGCGCTCTCTTCTGTTCGCGTGACATTGGATATCCCATAAGCATACCTTCACTTTACATAGATACTAGGCTATATAAACCCACCTAATTATATTAATAAACATATGCAATGGCAAGAAGACAGGGGAGCCCTAAGGCCCTTCACGGAAGAACTGTAACAGAAACGTAAAATACGTCTGCTCGTTGTCAGTTCCCGATCTGAAATGGTAAAATAAAAGCATTAAAGATATTCGGGAGGGATAGCCGATGCTGGAAAGAAATTGCGCAGGAGGAATCGTTTTCTATGGAGATTCCGTACTTCTGCTTCAGAATGAGAAGGCCGACTGGTGCTTCCCGAAGGGCGTGATACGTACCGTCGAGAAGCCGGAAGACGTAGCGCTTCAGAGAGTCTCCTACGAGGCCGGTGTCGAGGCGAAGATCCTCTTCCCGGTGGGCCGCACAAACTACGAGTTCTACTCCATCACGAGACAGAGACCGGTATGCAATAAGATCGTCTGGTACGTCATGCGCGCCGAGAGTGACAGCGTCACGCCGAACCCGGAACAGAACTTCAGCGACGGCGGATTCTACCCTGTCGAAGAAGCCCTCGAGAAGGTGACCTACAGTCAGGACAGATCTCTTCTTATGATGGCCTACCAGCGTTATAAAGAGCTCGTATAACGCGAAAGGAACTGCCAAGTCGTGTCCCGTACCACATGGAAAACGGTCGCATCCCAAGCCCGGATCGAATATGAAGTGAAGAAGTCCGTCTTTATCGCCGATGTTGCTCCTGTGCACTCCGGCGAAGAAGCGACGGACTTTCTGCGTAAGATCAAGAAAGAATTCCCCGATGCACGTCATCACGTCTACGCCTACCGCGCCGGCGACGAGGTCGTCGAGCAGCGCTACAGCGACGACGGTGAACCGCAGGGCACGGCCGGAATGCCGGTCCTCGAGGTTATCCGCCATCAGGAACTCGAGGATGTCATCTGTGTCGTTACCCGCTATTTCGGCGGGATTCTTCTCGGTACCGGGGGACTGACACGTGCCTACTCGACCTCGGCCGCGCAGGGTATCGAAGCGGCCGGACCGTGCCGCATGGCGATCCTCGAGCTTTATCTCGTCAAGCTTGATTACTCTCTATCCGAGCGCTTCCAGTACGCCGCGAAGAAAAGTGGTTTTGCCATAGGAGATATCCTCTACGAAGACCTCCCGATCGTGCCTGTGTACTGCGCAAAAGAAGAAAAAGAAAAACTCCTCACGTTGGTCAACGATATTACCGCGGCCCGAGCGCTGGTCACGCACATCGGTTCCTCGGCCGCAAAGATCGAAGAGTAATGACAAGGAAGGAGTAGGAGGACTACTTGCCCGATCGGGACAGAGTTTACTGTTTCTTTTCATTTTCTATAAGAAGGATCCCGCATTCTGCGATAATATAGTAGTGTGTCGGAGAATTGTCCGCGCGCCTGGTGAATAGAGGCGTCGCGGAGCCGGTCGATGGAGATCGGAAAGCAGGTGAGAGGCAGATCCATGAAGAGAAAAATCGCAGCATTTGCAAATGGATGGAGTGACGAATACCTGATGGTGGCACTTGAAGGGATCAAGAGATGCGCCACAGAGAGTGATTGTGATGTGTATTTGTTCCTCGAATACTCCACATCGAATCTCAAAGATGAGAACGTTCAGGGGGAGATCAATATCTTGAATCTTCCCCGGCTTGAAGACTATGACGGTATCCTCCTTTTCGGCAATACTCTGATGAATGCAGGGGAGCTGGATATCCTTCGCGACAAGATCAGCAAGACATCGGTGCCGGCGGTCTGCCTCGAGTACGGAGCTGAGGATATCGATTCGATCTGTACGGATAACTATAGCGGTATGTACGAACTATGCGAACATCTGGTCACGGAGCATGGCGTAAGAGATGTGGCCTATGTTTCCGGAATCACCGACAACAAGGAGAATCAGGAGCGCTTCCGCGCTGTCCGTGAGTGTCTCGAGAAACACGGATTATCGGTTCCGGAGGATCATATCATCAAAGGAGAATGGAGTTACCAGACGGTGCAGTTCAGTATCCCGGACTATTTGAAAGAACACAGCCTTCCGGATGCATTTATCTGCGCCAATGATGTCATGGCGAT
This sequence comes from Clostridiales bacterium, assembly GCA_017551625.1. Classification (GTDB taxonomy): domain Bacteria; phylum Bacillota; class Clostridia; order Saccharofermentanales; family Saccharofermentanaceae; genus Scatonaster. Next base: position 9,030 of record JAFZLF010000010.1, read on the forward strand.
CGGTACGATCACGGCGCTGATGACGCTGGGATATGAGTCACCGAGGGATGTGCTCGTGACAGGTTTTGACAATATCAAGTCCGGCGCGACACTGGTCCCGGCTATCACGACAGTTGACCGCAGATGGACCGAGCGGAGCTACGACGGAATGAAGCGCCTCTTTGAACTGATCGATGGCAAGGACAAGACAGGTACCGTGTCATATCCTTCGGCGCTCCTGGCGCGGCAGAGCTGCGGCTGCCAGATCTCCGAACAGATGAAGAAAGATCAGCTCAAGGAGATCAATAAGGTGTATACGGGACCAATCGAGAGAACACTTTTCGACTGGCATCTGACGGGTCTCGATGAGGCGACATCCGGCCGTTTCACACTCGAAGAGGTCCATGAGGGATTGAAGAATTTCTTCGGTGACGGGATCACGTCATACGAAGGAGATACATTCTGCATCTGCCTCGACCAGAGCTTCGTCGACTCGATCTATGACAACGTGGAACCCGGTTGTCTCGGCTACAGTGAGCAGGTCCACGTACTCTATGCCAAGAGAGACGGTAAGCATCTGCCGTATCAGAAGATCAAGACGTCGTATATTTTCCCTGTCTTTGCGGATCCCACAGAGAAAGGAAATCTGTATATCATCGCACCGCTTCACTCCCTGGCCTCCACGATCGGTTATGCGGTCTTTAAGAACTACGAGAAAGTGCTCGACACGTTCTTCCTGTATTCGTGGCTCCGGCATCTGAAGACAGGACTGATGCGCTGCCGCCAGAACATCATCATGGACACGATCAACAGAAAACTCCGGGATGTCTCTTTCGTGGACGAACTGTCCGGTCTTCTGAACCGTAAGGGCTACGAGAGAAAAGGCATCCCGATGCTCGAGGAGATCCGTCATGCGCAGAAACCTGCGCTTATGATGGTCGTGGATATCAATAAGATGAAGATGATCAATGACCGCTACGGGCATCTGCAGGGAGACCTCGCGATCCGTATGGTGGCGCAGGCCATCAAGGATACGATACCCGAGAATTGGTACGGGATCCGTTACGGTGGCGATGAGTTCGTTATTATTGGCGAAAATGTTTTTATCGATGACGGGACGATCTTAAAGAAGAACCTGCTCTCGGCGCTCGAACACCAGACGAGTGTCATGATGATCCCCTTCGAACTGACGATCAGTGTCGGAGCCGTGGCGATCGATCCTTCCGAAGACATTAGTCTGGACGAGTATTTCCGTCGCGCGGACGTCGCGATGTACGAGATGAAAAAGAAAAACCACGGCAAGCGCGAGGAGTAGTACGCGATGGCCGAGAAGAAAACCGGAAAAGAGATCCACTGTCCGGTCAGTAAGAACTGCGGTGGCTGCGACTACGTCGGGATCCCCTATACAGAACAGTTGAAAAGAAAAGAGCAGAGAGTCAGGGATCTGCTCTCTTCATTGTGTCCGGTCCGTCCTATCGTCGGCGCGAAGGAGCCCTGCTTCTATAGAAACAAAGTCCACTGGGCATTTGGCCATATGGGCACACACCTGATCGCCGGACGTTACGCGGAAGGATCCCATAGAATCATCGAGAACGATCACTGCCTTCTTGAGGATGAAGAGTGCAGTAAGATCCTCTCTGATATCCGTGATCTTGCGATCCGTTTTAAGATCCCTTCCTACGATGAAAAGACGCGACGGGGCCTCCTACGACGTGTGCTTCTCCGGAAAGGATCTGCTACGGGAGAGGTCATGGTGGTACTTGTTCTGGCATCTCCGGTGCTCCCCGGAAAGAAGGGTTTTATCAAGATTCTTCTCGAGAAGCACCCGTCCATCAAGACCGTCCTGATCAATATCAATACCCGATCCGATTCCATGATCCTCGGCGACAAGACGATCTGCGAATTTGGGCGTGGGTTCATCTGGGATGAACTTCTCGGCGTACGATTCAAGATCTCGCCCGAGTCCTTCTACCAGATCAACCACGATCAGACCGAGAAACTCTATTCGCTCGCTATCGAGGCGGCGTCATTACGTCCCGGCGACCGTGTCCTCGATGCCTACTGCGGCATCGGCACCATCGGACTCTGCGCTGCTTCCTCCGTCCCGGGGATCCGACTGACCGGCGTGGAACTGAACCGCGCCGCGGTCAGAGATGCGCGCGACAATGCCGCTGCCAACGGCAAGCAACGTGAGCAGGATACGGACAAGAAAAGCACTTTTGAAAGAGCGCGTTTTCTCGCCGCCGATGCCACGAAGTACATGGTCGAAGAAGCCGCAAAGAACAGTGCTTTTGACGTGGTATTTCTTGATCCTCCGAGAGCGGGGACGACACCTGAGTTTATCACGGCATGCGAAAAACTCGCGCCGAAACGGATCGTCTATGTGTCCTGCGATCCGACGACCCTCGCCCGCGATCTCAAAGAGTTTAAGAAACACGGCTATGCCCCACAGTACGCGGTTCCGGTCGACATGTTCCCTTTCACGGATCATACAGAAAACTGTTGCTTACTCGAACGCGTGTGACCGGTACGAGGGTGGGGCTGATAGAGAATGAAAAGAGCGAGAATATCGTTTAGAATAGTAACTATGGTGATCGTGACGGCCGTGATGTTCTCGGCCTGCAGACAGGAGGAAGGTGCCATGAACGATTCTGATATTACAAACATCGGATCTGCCGATGAGATCAAAAAAGAAGATCTGAGCATGTTTGCGTCCGGCAAGGCTGCTTCGGGAAATAAAGCGAATTCAGGAAACGAAGAGGCTCCGGGCATGTGGGCCAACGGGATCGAAGAACGCTGCCCCGAGGTCTTTATGACCACTTCGGAAGATGTCGATTACGGGGAGTTTACGCATGGCACATACTATTCGAAGACGTGCGGGATGGATCGGGGATTTAACGTCCTTCTTCCTTCCGGTTACAGTACGGAGAAGAAGTACCCGGTGCTTTATCTCCTGCACGGGATTTTCGGCGACGAGTATTCGTTTTCCAATGATCCGGGGAACAGGATCCGGGAGATCGTCGTGAATATGGAAAAGGACGGGATCGTCGGGGAGATGATCGTCGTCTGCCCGAATATGTTTGCGGCGACGGACCCGGATCAGAAACCCGGATTCGATGCGCAGGCATGTATTCCTTATGATAATTTCATCAACGATCTGGTCAATGATCTCATGCCCTATATCGAGAGCAACTATGCGGTCCTGACGGGAAGAGAGAATACATATCTGGCTGGTTTTTCCATGGGCGGACGGGAGACGATCTACATCACGCTCATGCGGCCCGAACTCTTCGGGTATGTTTGCGCGATCTCGGCTGCGCCGGGCATCGTGCCCACGAAGGATAAGTTTATGGAGCATCCGGGGCAGATGACGGAAAGTGAGATGCATTTCCCGGAAGACGCGGTCGAACCGGAGGTGTTTATCCTCTGCTGCGGAAGTTCGGATTCTGTGGTAGGCACTTATCCGGAGTCGTATCACGAGATCCTGACGAAAAATGGTGTGGATCACATCTGGTATGAGATATCCGGCGCAGACCATGACAACGATGCGATCCGAAGCGGACTTTATAATCTCCTCAAGAGTATCGGCGCGGATAAGGCCAAAGGAGAGTAAGAAAGACGTATATGGAAAATACAAGTGCGCTCAATCAACCCGATGTGGTGAAGAGCCAGTATCAGTCATCTGCGAATCTGAGCACGAGGATCTCGATCCACGATAAGTATTCGACGAACAAGATGGGATTCGGAAACTGGATCTTCTCGAATTACGAGATCCGTCCGGGAGCAAGTGTCCTGGAACTGGGTTGTGGCACGGGGAGTATGTGGGTCGGAAAAGATGATGCGGTGAGCAAGTGTGGGCAACTGGTCCTGTCGGACTTTTCGGAAGGCATGCTCGACACGGCAAAGGAAAAACTGGCAAAGTTCGTAAAGATCGAGTATAAGGTCATCGATATCGAGGCCATCCCTTTCGAGAAAGATTCCTTTGATGTCGTCATCGCCAACATGATGCTCTACCATGTTCCGAATCTTCTGAAGGGACTTCGTGAGGTAAGCCGTGTTCTGAAGGATACCGGAGTATTCTACTGCGCGACATATGGCGAGCACGGCATCATGGAACATCTGTCGAACATTTTCAGTGAATACGGCGTAGAAGACACCACGAATAAGAATTTTACGCTTCAGAATGGATACGATTCTTTGGAAAAGGTGTTCCGCTTTGTAAAACGACGCGATTATAAAGATTCGCTGGCTGTTACCAGTTTAAAGGATATGATCGATTACATTTTATCATTCGCGTCGATGTCGGATCTGCATAAGATCCCTGAACAGAAACTGGAAGAGACACTTAGAAAACACATGGTGAATGGCATTCTTCCGATTCCGAAAGAATATGGCATGTTCATCTGCAGAAAGTAAGAAAGGGAAGGCCCGATGAAGATCGAATATCTCGAAGATTTCGAAAACATAAAGGAAGAGTTTCTTTCGCGCTTCGTGCTGTCTTGGGAAGATTTTCAGATCAGATCGAAAGACTGGATCGAGAAGATGGGGGATCGTGGCTGGCCGGTCGATAGGCGCTGGTATGATCAGGCTTTCCTGTGGGATAAGATGGACCCGCGGTATGCTTTTACTTCTTTTCAGGAAGCGCTGACGTTCCTTCGCGAAAAATCCGGAACAGTGCTTTTCATGACGGAGAAAATAGACGAGGCAGCCCGGAAAAGAGACGTCCGTTATGTCGCGCGTGCCGATGCGGTGGAGCTCTCTAACCGGATCGAAGAAGAGTGGTATGAGATGTATCGTCTGCTTGAAGAGGACATGTATAATCCGGATGCCCTTCCATGCGATATCTATGTATTCGATCAGACCATGAACTGGTGCGTGGTTTTTACTCATGAAACATCCGATATCGAATCAGAACTCGACGATCCGATGAAGGCGGCGGAGAGCCGATGCTGTATAATTTGTAATAGATGAGGCAACTATCAGAATCGAAGAGGTGCAGTCATGATCGATGTCGATATTTCCTGTAAAGAAGCGTTGCTTACATGTTATAGAAATGAGCTTGTTCCGGAGAATACAAAGATAAATCAATCCGGGATCCATGGACTGTTGCTCTATAGAAAATACAGTGACAGTTCCGGGAGACATCCGGACACGGCACTGACGCATCCGGAGACAAACTGGATCTCGAAGAAACTCTTTGGCTTCATTCCCGAAAGTCAGGATACGATCTTTAACTGCTGGAGCATTCTTAAGATCTACGATGCTGTCCATAACGGACAAAATAAGACCCGAAGCAGCGATGATGTTCTGGAAAGCCTGGAGGCAGGAGAAGAGATCATTAAGCCGGAACATCGGGCGGAGTTCGATCTTCTCGCTGACAGGCAACACTCGATCGCCAACTTCATGCCGGCCTCCAGAGGCTTTAATGGATATCGTGGCCATCCCGGGAAAGGCGATTATTCTGACGATAACGATTTCCCGGATATCTATTACGAGCGTGCCGAAACCGAGTTCCCGGATATGTATAAATGGATAAAAGACCATATGGATGACTATAGTCTGCAGTTGTTTGCAGAACGTATCACGCCATGGAAAAACGGTGAAGCAAACTTTGGTAAAATGGTAGTGAAGCCAGATGAAGAACTTCTTTTTGAAATTGCGAAAAAGATGAATCGTTTACTTAGTGATCGGGCAGAGAATCTGATCAGAAAAGTTCAATAGTGTAAAGGTACGTATGCCGGACGGAGAGGAGAATGCCGTATGTCTGATGAAGAGAACAAAATTAACACTGAAGAAGAGCAGAATCTGACCCCGGAAGAGATCATGAAAGATGCGCCGAAGTATCCCGAGAGGGCGGTGGAGCCGGAGGACGGTGAAGTTCAGTTTGTAGACGTGTATGGCGGGCCGGACATGCCTGAGATGAAGGGAGTCTATATGGGTCCGCCTGAGGCGCAGCAGCCTTCTGCGAACCTGGCGTACATGGGACCGGGTGGCGCACAGATGCCTGCGGCTTTTATGGCGTATGCCGGTCCGAGTGTGCAGACCATTCCGAATATGGGGATCTTGATGAATGCGGCGAAGTCCCAATATGTTCCCGACCCGAATAGTAAATTCTGCGAAGAATGCGGAGCGAAGAATCCGAAAGACGGGAAGTTCTGCACAGAATGCGGACAGAAATTTAAAGAAGAATAAGTAACGTCGGAGACGTGATGTTCGAACGACAGGACAGGACGAAGACATGACGTATAAACTGAGAAGATGCGTGTGGGAGATCACACTGGCTTGCTGTTTCAAGTGTAAGTACTGCGGCTCCCGAGCAGGACGTGCCAGAGAGAATGAGCTCACCACCGAGGAATGCCTGAAGGTGGCTGATGAACTCATCGCTCTCGGCTGCAAGAGAGTCTCCATGATCGGCGGCGAAGTCTTTATGCGCCGTGACTGGAAAGAGATCGTCACGCGCCTCACGAGAAGTGGCGTCGCCGTCAACATCATCACGAACGGATTCCTCTTCAGTGAATCGATACTGGAAGAACTGCGGACGGCAAATATCGAATCGGTATCTGTCTCGCTCGACGGTCCGCGTGAGATCCACGATAAATACAGACAGAAGGGGAGTTTCGACCGTGCGCTTGCTGCCGTGTCGGCGCTTCTCGGCGCAGGCGTTCCGACGAGCATCATCACGACGCTTCACAGTGAAAATGCGCCACATCTTCCGGAGATGCTCGAGACTCTGAAGCCGTACCCGATCTATGCGTGGCAGCTGCAGGCCTGTTCTCCTATGGGCTATGCTTCTGACGGGGAGATGGACCATCGTTTCGACTTCCGTATGGTCATGGATTTCATAGATAAAAATGCGGATACCGTGCCTTTTTCGATCGGCATGGCGGATAACATCGGATACTTTACGGACGACGACGGAAGGCTGCGCGGCAACCGAAGCGGGGTCGCTTTCTTCCGAGGGTGTCTCGCGGGGATCTCGGCCATCGGCATCGACAGCGTGGGAAATATCCGCGGATGCGAGTCGATGTACGATGAGAAATTCATCGAGGGAAACATCCGTCAGCAGTCGCTGCGAAGTATCTGGGAGGATCCCGGAAAGTTTTCGTACAACAGAGCTTTTGCAAAGGAACTCCTGACAGGAAAATGCGCCGACTGCAAGTTCGGCGAATACTGCGCGGGAGGGTGCCGGTCGTATAACTTCTTCGTGCACGGCAAGCTCTACGAGTCGCCATACTGCGCGAGAAACACATAGATAAGATACAGATGTGCTCACTTAGGTTACGGCATGAATGGGAGAAAGAGGAATGAAGAAACGAAGGACGACAGTGATTTTCGTGCGGCATGCCCAGTCGCTCCAGCCCTATAAGGATGATCGGACGAGACCCTTGACGAGAGAAGGCCGTGAGGATCGGCAGGTCGTGCTGGACGTGCTCAAAGACCGGAAGGTCGACGTGTTCCTGAGTAGTCCGTATGTAAGAAGTGTGGACACGATCCGCCCGGCGGCGGAGTATTTCGGCATGGAGATCCGGACCGATGAGCGGTTTCGCGAAAGACAGGCCGGGCCGGAGGCTTACTATTACAGAGACGCCCGATGGGCGGATTTCTCATTTGCGGAAAAAGGCGGAGAGACGCTCCACAGCGTGCAGAATAGAAACATAAGGGCGCTTCATGATGTGCTCCGGGACTACGCAGGAAAGACGGTCGTGATCGGGACGCACGGGACGGCGCTCAGCACGATCCTCCATTATTTCGACGATACATTCGATGTGGAAAGTTTCCGCCGGATCGTGGACTGGATGCCATATGTGGTAGAGATGGTTTTCGAAGGATATGACCTGATTGAAATGAAAGAACTGGAACATATCAAGAAAGCGCAGCAGTCCTACGACTTCAGAAAAATCACAGCGTGCGGGGAATTCTGCATCGGCTGCGGAAAGAAGAATGCCGGAGAGTGTCCCGGGTGTATCGAAGCAGACGGTGTCGTGCCGGAATGGTCGGACTCCGGAAGGTGCCGGATCCATGCCTGCACGAGAGAACACGGCGTGCAGTTCTGCGGACTGTGCGCGCAATTTCCATGTGAGAAGATCCCTGAGTTGATTCCCTGGAATAAGCATGCCGTAGAGCATCTGGATCGTATGCGTGAGATGTGCATGGAGCAGCTCGGCAAGGAAGGCAGGGAGTGGATCGCCGACATGATCGACGATCCGGAGGTCCTGGCGGACCTGGCCATGAATTCCCCGAGCCTTGTGATCCGCAAAGCAGTGGTGGGGAAAGTGACCGATCCGGAGGTCCTGGCACATGTGGCTCTTCACGATGAGTCACGCCAGGTCAGGAGAGTCGCAGTAGGACGGATATCGGACGAGGAGGTACTCGCCGAGGTCGCGAGAACGGATGACTACGATGTCATCCAGATCATGGCTGTGGACCGGATCACGGACAGAAATCTTCTTCTCCAAGTGGCGTTGGAGGATCCGTACGGGCACGGAGGTGGCTGTGCGGCCGAAGAACTAAGAGGCGATGAAGAGGCCCTGAAGAAGATCATGCTGGAAGGAAAAGCAGCGATGGCCAGGGCGAGTGCCTCGTATTACTCGCATGATCAGGAGACGCTTGCCCTGGTGGCCTGCTGCGATGAGGATCCCTATCCGCGCCGGTGTGCGACGAAACGCCTGCTGGATCAGGAAGTCCTCTTCCGCATCTGGTCGCAGGATACAAGTCCGAGTGTCAGAGCCGTGGCAGCCAGACGGATCCTGGACAGCGAGCGATTATATAAAATTGCGATGGAGGATCCTGACAGGGACGTGCGAATGGCGGCGGCCGGTGCGGTGAGAGACGAAGAAACGATGGCGCGTATCATCCTGTCGGAGCAGGATCCGTACACGCGCGCCGAAGCGGCGAAGAACATCACGGATCCGGACCTGGCGGCAGCGCTTTTCGAAAAAGAAAAGGATCATGAAGTGATGTATTACTTGAGAAAACTGGTCCTTCGCACGCCACAGGGGCTGGATATGCTTGTGAAAAGTGAGGATTCGGGTTCTCGGGGCGAAGGTGTCAGTATGCTCGATGATCCGGAGAACCTCTACGAGATCGCGCTAACAGATCGGGAAGATAGTGTGAAATGTCGGGCGCTTGCTCAGCTGGATTTGATGGGACGGCCGGATCTTCTGAAGAAACTGGTCAAAGAGTATAAGGATATGGTGGATCAGCTCCACGTCGTGAACAGTTATATCCGCGAGCAGGAGGACCTTAAGGAGATCCTTCCCTATATCTCGGGGAAAGCACTGGCAGAGATGGTGGTCGAACGTCTGGAGGATAAGGAGCTTCTACGTAAGATCTGCCGGACGCATCCGGACCGATATGTGTGTCTTTATGCTGCGCTGAAGGTGGGAGATATGAAGCGGGCAAGGGAGCTCGGTTACGAAGAGAAGAAGTAAATGAGACAATGAGGGAAAGGAGAGGTGTCACGATGTATAGTGCCCGGATCATAGAAATCAGAAATCTGCGGAAGCATAAGTATGCCGACAGGCTGCAGTGCGCGAAGATCGACGGGTACAATATCATCGTCGGTGAGGATGTCCGGATCGGACAGCTCATGGCCTTCTTTCCAATCGGCGGACAGCTCTCCGAAGAATTCTGCAAAGAGAACCGTCTTCTCCGGGAAGTGGATGCAAAAGGGAGACGGACCGGCGGCGGGTATATCCATCCGGTAAGAAGAAATATCGCCCCGCTCCGGCTACATGGCGAGGTCTCCGAAGGACTGCTCCTACCGCTGGAAGTACTTGCAAAGTACACGGACATTTCGAAACTTAGGGAGGAAGAGAACATCTCCTGTATTAATGGTATAGAGATATGCCGGTTCTATGACTCCGGTGAGCTGGTGATCGATCAGGAGACGTGGGAGATCAAGAGATATATCGAACGCCGGCGGGATCGTCCATATACCATGTATGTTCCATGGGGTGTGGAAAGGATCGGTACAAGTGCTTTTGCCGGGAACAGAAAGATCTCCCGGGTAATCATTCCCGGCTGTGTGGAAGGAGTGGGGCATGCCGCGTTCCGAAGCTGCGCATCGCTGGAAAGTGTGACACTTCAGCAAGGCGTGCGGGAGATCGCCGGCTCAGCCTTTGCAGAGTGCCCGCTTTTAAGACAAGTCTTCCTTCCGGAGAGCCTTCTGCGGATCGGTCCTTCTCCTTTTGAAGGAAGCGAAAACCTGGAGAGCCTCTCTATCCCGAAGAACGTGAAAGCGAACCTGGAATACTCCATTTTCGAGACGGTCACACGAGATGGCATCACCGTCGACAAAGAAAATCCGGACTATACATGGGAGGACGATGTTCTCCTAAATTCCGACAGGACGCGGCTCCTCTACTACCCGCGTAGACGGAAAGACACGAGCTATTTCATTCCTTGCTTTATCAGAAGTATAGGCAGTGCTGCTTTTTACAAGGTGAATCATCTGTGTGAAGTGGTCATCCCGAACGGCGTGACGGAGATCATGAATAATACGTTCTGTGAGTGTGAGAATCTTAGTGTCGTGACGATTCCGAAAAGTGTGACGGAAATAGGAGATATGGCATTCTTCGCATGTCGGAAGCTCCTGAAGATCCGCGGCGTGAAGGGAAGCGAGGCCGAGCGCTTCGCAAAGAAGAGAAAAACTGCTTTCGAGGTGATAATGGAATAATCGAAGAAAGGGAGTACGAAAATGAAAATAGCAGCATATCAGTTTGCGGTTTCCGCGGACATCGATGAAAATATCAGGAAGATCCTGTACGCCGTGCGGGAAGCGCGACTTCGCGGTGTGGATCTTCTGGTCTTTCCGGAGTGTGCCCTTACCGGTTATCCGCCGAGAGATATCCCGTCTTCGGCTGACGTCGATTCCGATGCGGTCGGGGAGGCCTGCCGGGCATTCGAGACCGTCGCAGATGACACGGGCGTGGCCTTTGTCGTAGGCATGATCGTGAAAGATAACGGGAAGATCTATAACCGCGCCGTGTGTTTCCGGCCGCATGAGGAGTGCGTCGTATACGATAAAAGAGCACTCTGGGGCTGGGACCGGGACAATTTCGAAAAAGGGGAAAAGGACGGGATCTTCGAGTATAAGGGTTTTCGGATCGGGATCCGGATCTGTTTCGAAGTGCGCTTCCCGGAGTACTTCCGCGAGCTTTACCGTGCGAAGACCGATCTCAATATCGTTCTCTTCTACGATGTGTCCGATGAGGATAACCCGGACCGGTACGATATGCTGAAAGGGCACCTGCAGACCCGGGCCGTGGAGAATGTCTGCACCACGATCTCGGCTAATTCGACCACGCCGTACCAGACGGCTCCGACAGCGGTTTTCGGGCGTTCCGGTCAGATCCTCGAGTCTTGTGAACGTGGTCAGGATGGCGGGATCGAATATGATCTCGAGAAGAAAGAATATGACTTCGGCGAGCGCGGGAGAAAAGAGATCTCGGATGAACTGATCCTCCTGTGATGACATAACTGCAAGCACGAGACTTCAATCAGGCATTTTCGCGAAAAGTTATAATAGAAGAAAAGGCAAGGAGCGCGACTATGGAGAAGATACTTAGAAAAATGGCAGATCCGAAGTATCAGGAGATGCAGAAGAAGATTATCCCGACGGTCGATCCGGAGTCGATCATCGGGGTACGCACACCCGAGCTTCGTGCGCTCGCCAAGGAGATGAGCAAAAGTAGCGAGGCAAGTGCTTTTGTCGCGGAATTACCACACAAATATTTCGACGAGAACCAGCTCCACGCTTTCATCCTGTCGGGCATGAAGGACTATGAAACCTGCATCGCGGAGGTCGAGCGGTTCCTGCCTTATGTCGATAACTGGGCGACGTGTGACCAGATGTCGCCGAAGATCTTCCGTAAGCACAAGGCCGATCTCCTTAAGCACATCCAGGTGTGGCTCAAATCGGATCAGACCTACACGATCCGCTTCGGAGTCGGGATGCTGATGGAGCATTTTCTCGATGAGGATTTTGATCTCAAATATCCGAAGATGGTCGCGAAACTTTGCTCCGAGGAGTACTACGTAAACATGATGATCGCGTGGTATTTCGCGACGGCTCTGGCCAAGCAGTACGAGGCGGTCCTGCCGTTTATCGAAGAACGAAAACTCGCGACGTGGACACATAACAAGGCGATCCAGAAGGCGGTGGAGAGCTACCGCATCACGCCCGAGCAGAAGGAATACCTGAAGACGCTGAAAGTGAAGAAGTAAACCGACGCATCTTCATAGGCAAGAAGGATCGGGGTTCCGGCGCCGGCCGGCGAAAAAAGTGGACCCGGCGTTTGGGGGTGGCCGGATCCGTTGGACAAGAAAAGAGGTATTGTGTTTTGAGGTTATTATGAAACCAGTAAGCTTATCAGCTTATGAGCTCATTATGCTGCGTCAACCTTAAATGAACCTTAAAGTGAGGTGGAAAGTATGAAAATCGAATCGTTGACTTGTCCGAACTGTGCCAAAACACTGAATCTTCAGGATCTGAGTGAGGACGTGAAGTTTGCGAAGTGCCCGGCATGCGGAGCGCAGCTCCATATCGATTACGGGGAGGGCGCGGCTGCGGCGGCGACACCGGGTGCCTCAAAGGATCCGAGAACGGAGATCCGTGATGATGTGACCGGTCAGGTGCTGGCGCGGATGGTGATCCCGGAGGGGTGGGAAGCCAGAGGGCTCACGCTGAACGTATACCAGGGGATCGATAAGCCTTTCCTCTCACAGGTCCTCGCAAAATCAAAGGACGGCAGTTCTACTGTGCTTCTTCGGACCGGCGAGATGTTTCTCGACGTGCTGGAGTCTTTTGATAAACTCATGGGCTCCGACCGGTTCGTGGACGGACAGATATCGAAGGCCCTTCCGATGGTGATGCGCCGCCAGCTTCCGTATTCGAACTACCTCAATGCATTTACCGCGAGGTTTCTGCAGGGCGCGTCGATCGAGCCGGTGGCGAATGCGAAACTGCCGAGTGTGCTGGGGCTTCACCCGGAGATCGCAAAGAGGATGCTGTACTCGAAGTATGAGTTCCAGAAATCGTGGGATATGTCCTATCCGAACCCGATCGCGGAGCCGAATCTGATCTCGACGCGCGCGGAGTCGCTGCTGCGTAAATTCACCAGTAAAGAGAATATCTACATGGTGGGTATGGATCTGACTTCGATGGAGTGGGAGTCGAATATCACGCAGTATGCGGCGGCCTACGGGATGGTCGGCATGATGGCCATGGCGAAGAAATGCCACGGACACTACGTGGCGTGGGGCAGCGAGAATATCTATGTCTGTACGACGGATGCCGCGCACGAAGGAGAGGTCACGGCGGCCTTCATGCAGATGGTCTCGACCTTCAGTTTCGATGATTCGGTCTATCGAAGGAAGTTCGACAAGGCCACGGAGTTTAACCGTGCGGAACTTATGAAGAACCAGGCGCTCCAGGCGCAAAATGCGGCGCTGCAGCAACAGCTCCGGATGAACCAGGCGAGACTTCAGCAGACGCTCGCGGATAACAGCCGGGCGATGAGCGATATGATCATGGACTCATGGAATAAGAAGATGGCGTCGGATTCCCGGATCAGCCAGGCCAGATCGGAGGCGATCATGGGCGTGAACACGTATGTGCGCACAGATGGGACGACGGTCCAGCACTCAGTCGTGGCGGATCATGTCTACCAGAACCAGTATGGCGACACGGTGGGCGTTTCCGGCCCGGCGATCGATCCGAGCTACATCCCGGATTGGACGGAGATTCCGAGGGGATAGTGCTTCTTACGGGGAATCGGGCGAATCGGCGCGAAAGATGATATAATGCAGGGGTAGGTTTTCGCGGAGGTGCAAGATGGAGCGCACGACACAACTATTTACCGAATTTAACCAGAGACTGTCGAAAGTCTGCGAGGCGTTTGCTGACCAGGTCAGCTCGGCAGAGGGACCGACGGAAGGCGAGATGGCAGAGCATTTCAAGAACTTCCGGGGATATATTGAACAGGAGACCGCTCCTTTCTGGAAAGAGAAGAAGTCCTACCTCGATGGCATGACCGGCGAGGAGTTCGTCGGGCAGCTCGATATGGAAGAGGCGCTCGCGGCATTCTCAGAGTCGGCGACGCTGATCGACGATGAGGCGACACCATATCCGCTGGTGGAACGGTTGAAGAGCTTCGGAGATCCGGCGTGTGAGAGACTTCTGAAGATGGTGCTCGATGCGAACTGGCAGCCGGAGGAAGGCGAGGATGAAAATGCTTTCTTCGTGAAGTTCCAGCCTTGCGTGGCGGCGATCCGGTTCTTCGGAGCCGCCGAGTATGAGCCGGCGATGGAGCCGGTACTGACGCGCTTCTGCAGTTTTACAAGTACGCAGGAATATATCGCGGACTCCGTGAAGGTCATGATGCTCGGACTCGGCGAGAAGGGCGTCCCGATGCTCATCGATTTTATGCTTAAGCGTTCGGATGAGGAGATCACGGGACCGTATGAAGACATGATGATCATGCTCACACAGGTCGGCATCAAGCATCCGGATAATGAGATCTATCAGGCGCTTCGCGCCGGTTTCCGCCGCATGAAGGCCAAGGTCATCGCGGTGATCTGCATCGGAGATTATGGTGATCCGAGAGGTATCGCGCTTCTCAAAGGGTATCTCGACCGTACGGTACACACCATCGACCGTGAAACATTCTACGAGGCGCTCTCGGCGATCCGCCGGCTGGGTGGCGAGATCAACGATATCCAGGATCCGTTCCACGATTTCACGAAGCGGGTCCCAAAGAAGGATGACGGGAAGAAGTAAGGAGACGTTCGATGGAGTTTCGGCCGTGTATCGATATCCATAACGGGAAGGTCAAGCAGATCGTGGGCGGCACGCTCAGCGATTCGGGAGCGAAGGAGAACTTCGTGTCCGAGCGTGGCGCGGGTTATTTTGCCGAGTACTACCGGGATCTTGGGATCCGCGGCGGACATATCATCATGCTCAATAAGATCGGCACGCCGGAATATGAGGCGAGCCGGGCGGCGGCGCTCGAGGCGCTCTCTGCCTATCCCGGCGGGCTTCAGGTCGGCGGTGGCATCAACGCTGAGAACGCCGGTGATTTTGTCGCAGCGGGCGCGAGCCACGTCATCGTCACTTCCTATGTCTTCTCGGATGGGAAGATCAACTACGACAATCTTGCGGCACTGGTTCGCGCTGTGGGCCGCGAGCACGTAGTGCTCGATCTGAGCTGCCGGAAAAAAGGCAGTGAATACTATATCGTGACGGACCGCTGGCAGAAGTTCACGAGAACGAAATTGACCGCGGCCCTTCTTTGCCGACTTGAGAAGTACTGTGATGAGTATCTGATCCACGCAGTCGACGTGGAAGGAAAGTCAGCCGGCCCGGATGAAGCGCTTTTCGAGGTGTTCAGTGCATATTTCGATGCAGCCGAAAAAAAGGGAAGGGAAGCACTCCCAGTGACCTATGCCGGTGGCATCCGGTATTATAAAGAGATCCGCATGTTACGGAATATATCTGGCGGGCGTATCAACGTCACGGTGGGCTCGGCGCTGGATCTGTTCGGTGGAAAACTATCGTGTGAGAAGATCCTGAAAATCGCAAATGCAAAAATCAGAATTCGCGGCAATAAAAGCAGTGCTTTTGCATAAGATTTAGATAGGTGATTTCTTAGGTGCAACTTGTAGCAGTCTGTTTGCATAAAATGGTTTCATCGAAGATTCTTATGCAACTTTTAGAGCACTCTTTTGCCTAAAGGAATCATGCGGCAGATTCTTATGCAAAGGCCGCATCTGATTTTGGGCATAAGAATGAGATATGTATTCTTCTTATGCCAAAACTCTGCCTAAATGATTGCATAAGAAAAGTGAAGACTGGATTCTTA
This sequence comes from Clostridiales bacterium, assembly GCA_017551625.1. Classification (GTDB taxonomy): domain Bacteria; phylum Bacillota; class Clostridia; order Saccharofermentanales; family Saccharofermentanaceae; genus Scatonaster. Next base: position 24,872 of record JAFZLF010000010.1, read on the forward strand.
TGCAAGTGAATATTGGCATTCGGTCTAAATGCCGGGCAACAAAAAAGCTCCGATTCTTCGGAGCTTTCTACTTGGAGCGGGATACGAGATTCGAACTCGCGACTTTCACCTTGGCAAGGTGACACTCTACCACTGAGTTAATCCCGCGTCTAAAGTCAACATGTGATATTATATTCGCGGCATGGACGTCTGTCAACACTTTTTTCGGCCTGAGCCTCTACAAAATCCAAATATCAAGAAACCGATATTGACATAAATGTATATAAGGGATATATTTTGATTGTTAAATAGTTTGAAAGGCAAAGTATTCTATGAACAACGCAAATTCATCCTCTGAACTTGTTAACGGTTTCGGCCGGGTGATTGGTATCGGCAGCTATCTGCCGGAAAAAATACTCACGAACGACGACCTCGCGAAGATCGTCGAGACGAATGACCAGTGGATCACAGAGAGAACGGGCATCAAGACCCGCCACATCTCAGATCCGGAGAAAGATACGACAGAATCGATGGCGATCGCCGCGGCAAAAGAAGCGGTGAAGGACGCCGGCATCGATCCTCGGGAGATCGGTCTGATCGTGGTCGCTTCCACGACACCGAATATTCTGTTTCCGGCGCTGGCCGCCTGTGTCCAGGCGGCGATCGATGCGGACGATGCCATGTGCTTCGACCTCAATGCTGCATGCCCGGGATTTATCACCGCTTATGTCACGGCCCAGAGCTACATCCGCTCCGGGGCCGTTAACTGCGCGCTGGTCGTCGGCGCGGAGAATCTATCGAACTACACGAATTACGAAGACCGCGGCACTTGCATCCTATTCGGTGACGGCGCGGGCGCGGTGGTCCTTCGTGCCGACCCGGATCTTAAGTATGATGCGATCATGCGCGCATCAGGCAAGCGCAGCGGTTGTCTGCGCAGCGAGTCTTATATGCAGAAGGGAAAAGAGAAGACTCCCGAATTCATCAAGTCCAACTACATCAACATGGACGGACAGACGGTATTCAAGTTTGCCGTAACGGAAGTGCCGAAGGTCATTGACGACCTTCTCGCAAAGACCGGTACGAACCCGGATGAGATCGATTACTTCATCCTCCATCAGGCGAACCGCCGAATTATCGAGTCTGTCGCCAAGCACCTCAGACAGCCCCTCGAGAAGTTCCCGATGAATATCGAAAAGACCGGTAACACCTCATCTGCGAGCATCCCGATCCTGCTTAACGAGATGAAGAAAGACGGCAGACTCGGAGAGGGAAAGAAGAAGGTCGTCATCTCCAGTTTCGGAGCCGGCCTTATCTGGGGCGCCTTTCAGACGGAGATGTAACAGCCATAGGTATATATAAGATAAGAAAGATAGGAGAACGACATGAAAACGAGACTCACTGAACTTCTGAATATTGAGTACCCGATCATCCAGGGCGGTATGGCCTGGGTAGCAGACTATCACCTTGCAGCGGCAGTCAGCAATGCCGGCGGCTTAGGCATCATCGGCTCCGGCGGAGCGGATGCGGAATGGGTCAGAAATCAGGTAAAGTGCTGCAGAGAACTGACCGATAAGCCATTCGGCGTGAACGTCATGCTTATGAATCCTCACGCGCCGGAAATCGCCGATGTTCTCGCTGAAGAGAAAGTTGCGGTCATCACGACCGGCGCAGGATCCCCGGAAAGATACCTCTCGAAGTGGCAGGAAGCCGGGATCAAGATCATCCCGGTCATCGCATCAGTGGGACTTGCCAGAAGAATGGAAAGACTCGGCGTAGATGCCGTCGTTGCAGAGGGTACCGAGTCCGGCGGACATATCGGTGAACTGACGACCATGACGCTTGTTCCGCAGGTCGTCGATGCGCTCTCCATCCCGGTCATCGCAGCAGGCGGTATCGCAGACGGCAGAGGCATCGCCGCGGCATTCATGCTCGGCGCCGAGGGAGTACAGTGCGGTACATGTTTCATCCCGTGCGATGAGACACATATCCACCAGAACTATAAGGACCTCGTTCTCAAGGCCTCTGATATCGATACGAAAGTTACCGGCCGTTCTACCGGTCATCCGGTCAGAACGCTCCGTAACCAGCTGACAAAGGTATACCTGAAGATGGAAGCAGAGGGAGCGACACTCGATGAGCTCGAGCAGCTCTCGCTCGGTTCCTTACGGAAAGCCGTTGTTGATGGCGATAAGGATATGGGCTCCTTTATGGCGGGCCAGATCTCCGGCCTGCTCAAAGAGCAGATGACAGTAAAAGACAGAATCGTGTCCATGATGGACCAGGCTGAAACACTTCTAGGAGGTAAGAAATCATGAAGATCGCATTTATGTATCCGGGCCAGGGCGCCCAGAAAAACGGGATGATGCAGGAGTTTTACGAGCAGATCGGCGCGGCCAGAGACCTTTTTGATAAGGCCAGCAAAATCAGCGGCTACGATATCCCGGACCTCTGCTTCAACGAGAAAGAAGAACTGAACCAGACCAAGTACACACAGGTCTGTCTCCTGACCGCCTGCATGGCAGCCACCGAGACGCTTCGTGAAGAAGGGATCGAGCCGGACGCGACATGTGGTCTCTCTCTTGGTGAGTACACCGCGCTGGTGGCTTCCGGAGCGATGTCCTTTGAAGATGCGATCAAGCTCGTGACAGAAAGAGGCAAGATCATGGAAGAAGCCGCTCCGGATATCGGCGGCATGAGCGCAGTCATCGGCATGAGCGAAGAAGATCTCCGCGCCGCGATCGAAGGGATCGATGGCGTGTATGTCGCAAACTTCAACTGCCCCGGTCAGATCGTCATCACGGGATATAAAGAAGCCGTCGAGAAGGCAGGCGAAGTCCTAAAGGAAAAGGGCGCGAAGAGAGTCATCCCGCTGAAGTGCAGCGGCCCGTTCCATTCTCCGATCATGGAAAAAGCCGGAAGAAAGCTCCGCTCCGTCATCGACGAAGTAGACTTTGCGGAACTGAAGGTCCCCTATGCGGCGAATCTGACCGGCGGACTCGTAAGCGATGCCAAGGAGATCCCGGATCTTCTGGAGAAACAGGTCAGCGGATCGGTCCGTATGCAGCAGGATATCGAAGCCCTCGCGAAGGCCGGCGTCGATACATTCATCGAGATCGGTCCGGGAAAGACCATCTCCGGATTTGAGAAGAAGACACTGTCCGATGTCGAGATCCTGAACGTCGAGACACTTGAGGATGTGAAGGCGGTTGCCGCCCGCATCAAGGAAAAGGCGGAGGAAGAGAAATGACAAAGACAGCAATCGTAACCGGTGGTTCACGCGGTATCGGCCGCGCGACAGCGATCGAGCTCAGTAAGATGGGCCTGAACGTGGCCGTTATCTACTGCGGAAATCAGGTCAAAGCCGAAGAAACCGTCGCTGCCTGTAAAGAAAACGGCGTCGGCGCAATCGCAATCAAGTGTGACGTGAAGAGCAAGGAAGAAGTAGACGTGGCGGTGGAAAATGTCATCGAGACCTTTGGTTCCGTAGATGTTCTGGTCAACAACGCAGGCATCACGAAGGACGGACTTCTGTTACGTATGAGCGAAGAGGATTTCGACTCCGTCATCGACACGAACCTCAAGGGCTGCTTCCTCTTTAGTAAAGCCTGCTCGGCCATCATGATGAAACAGAGAGCCGGTAGAATCATCAACATCGCATCGATCGTCGGTATTCAGGGGAATGCAGGTCAGGCAAACTATGCGGCTTCGAAAGCCGGCATCATCGGCTTTACGAAGTCCCTGGCCAAAGAACTCGGCTCCCGCGGCATTAACGTAAACGCCGTAGCGCCGGGTTTCGTCGAGACCGATATGACCGATGTCCTCAGCGACAAGGTCAAAGAATCCCTGATGAATCTCATCCCGCTGAAGAGAACCGCAAAGCCGGAGGATATAGCCGGTGTGATCGGGTTCCTTGCTTCGGAAAAAGCAGACTATATCACAGGCCAGGTGCTGACCGTCGACGGCGGCATGTGCATGTAAAAATCAGGTGCCGTGATACGGCCCATATGAAATAAAGGAAGGTAAACGAAAATGAGAAGAGTTGTGATCACAGGTATGGGTGCAGTAACACCGCTGGGCAACACCGTCGAAGAGTTCTGGTCGAACATCAAGGCCGGCAAGGTAGGCATCGGCCCCATCACGAAGTTTGATACGACTGACTATAAGGCGAAGGTCGCGGGCGAAGTCCGTGATTTCAAGCCGGATGAATATATGGATTTTAAGACCGCAAAGAGAATGGAACCGTTCTCCCAGTATGCAGCTGCTGCAGCTCTCATGGCCGTGAAGGATTCCGGCATCAGCATCGAGTCCGAAGATGCCTACCGTTGCGGCGTTATCGTTGGTTCCGGCGTCGGTTCCATGCAGGCGACCGAGCGCGAGCATAAGCGCCTCCTGGACTTCGGCCCGAATAAGATCGGACCTCTCTACATCCCGCTCATGATCGGTAATATGGCGGCCGGTAACATCGCGATCGTTACAGGCTTTAAGGGTAAGAATATCGATGTCGTTACCGCCTGCGCATCCGGTACGAACTCCATCGGCGAAGCGTATAGAACGATTCAGGCGAACGAGGCCGACGTCATCCTCGCAGGTGGTACCGAAGCGGCGATCTGCCCGATGGGCGTAGCCGGTTTCTGCGCGCTAAAAGCACTGTCCACCAGTGAGGATCCGCTCCACGCTTCGATTCCGTTCGACAAGAACAGAGACGGTTTCGTACTCGGCGAAGGTGCCGGCGTTCTGGTGCTCGAAGAGTATGAGCATGCGAAGGCGCGTGGCGCGAAGATCTACGCAGAGATGGTTGGTTACGGCGCATCCTGCGATGCGTACCACATCACATCTCCGGAAGAGTCCGGTATCGGCGCGGCTCACGCCATGATGGCGGCCATTGCTGACGCAGGCATCGAGCCTTCTGAGCTTGACTATATCAACGCTCACGGAACATCCACCCACCACAACGACCTTTTCGAGACTCGCGCGATCAAGACCGCACTCGGAGATGCCGCTTATACCGTGAAGATCAACTCCACGAAGTCCATGACCGGACACCTCCTCGGCGCTGCCGGCGCCGTCGAAGCCATCGTCATGGCCAAGTCCATCGAAGAGGGCTTCATCCACCAGACCATGGGATCTTCCGAGACCGAAGACGAGATGGATCTCAATTACTGCTTCGGCAGCCCGATCGAGCAGGAAGTGAAGTATGCGATGAGCAACTCCCTGGGATTCGGCGGACACAATGCATCCATCATCATGAAGAAGTTCGAAGAGTAAGAGGTACTCATATGGCAAAAGCACTGACAACGAAACAGATCATGGAAATCCTCCCGCACCGTTCTCCGTTCCTCCTGGTGGACGCCATCGAGGACTACGAAGAGGGCGTATATGCCATCGGCAGAAAGTGCATCACATACGATGAACCCTATTTCCAGGGCCATTTCCCGGAGATGCCGATCATGCCGGGCGTGCTTCAGGTCGAAGCACTCGCCCAGACCGGCGCCGTCGCGATCCTCTGTAAGGACGAGTTCAAAGGCCGTATCGCCGTATTTGCCGGTATCGATAAGTGTAAGTTCAAGCGTCCTGTAGTCCCGGGCGATGTCCTGACTCTGAAGACCGAGATCACCGCGCTCCGCGGCCCGGTCGGCATGGGACACGGTGTCGCATCGGTAGGCGATGAGGTCGCCTGCGACTGCATCATCAAGTTCGCGATCCTGCCGGGTAAAGAAGACGGCGAAACGGAAGCGGCCGAGGCGTAAGCGTCTCCGGAACGCTCTAAAATGTCGTGGACAAATAGTCTGAGACGAGAAATCTCTGTGAAAGAATGATGGAAAGGTGGTCTGTCAGATGGACGACAAATGGATCGATTCGATCAGCGATCTGAAGAAAAGACAACTGGAAGCGGAACTGGCCGGTGGGGAAGCCGGTATCGAGAAGCAGCACTCCCGCGGAAAACTTACGGCAAGAGAGAGGATGGAGGCGCTCTTTGACGACGATACTTTCGTCGAGCTCAACACCCTCATGGCATCCGGAGCGACAGACTTCGGGATGGATAAGAAAAAGAAGCCGGGCGACGGTGTCGTGACCGGCTACGGATATGTACACGGAAGACTCGTGTACGCTTCCTCCCAGGATTTCACGGTCGGCGGCGGTTCGCTCGGCGCGGCGCACGCGAAGAAGATCTGCCTGGCGATGGATAAGGCGATGGAGGCGGGCGCCCCGTTCGTTTCCATGAACGACAGTGGCGGAGCCAGGATCGAAGAAGGTATCGACAGTTTGAACGGCTATGCCGAGATCTTTCTTAGAAATACCATGGCTTCGGGCGTGATCCCGCAGATCTCGGTCATCATGGGTCCCTGTGCAGGCGGCGCATGCTATTCCCCGGCCATCTGCGACTACATCTTCATGACCGAAGAGACCTCCCAGATGTACATCACGGGACCGGCGGTCGTTAAGTCGGTAACCGGTGAAGAAATCACGGCAGGCCAGCTCGGCGGCGCCGGCGTACACTCCGCTGTCAGTGGTGTCGCGCACTTCGTTTATCCCGATGACCTTACGTGCTTAAACGGCGTGAGACGTCTGATCGGATATCTTCCGAACAATAACGAAGGGATCTCGGAAGAGGTGCCGGCAAACCCGGTCGACGACTGTGCACAGATCCCGGAGATCGTACCGTCGAATCCGAAAGCGGCTTACGATGTCAGAGACGTCATCGCGACATTCATTGACAGAAACAGCTTCATGGAAGTCTCCAGAGACTTTGCCAAGAACATCGTCGTCGGCTTTGCCCGTATCGAAGGAAAGACCGTCGGTATCGTGGCCAACCAGAGTAACTGCATCGCCGGATCCCTCGAGATCAACGCCTCCGATAAGGGCGCACGTTTCATCCGTTTCTGCGATTGCTTTAATATCCCGCTGGTCACGCTCGTCGACGTTCCGGCCTTCATGCCGGGCAGTAACCAGGAGCATAACGGCATCATCCGCCACGGCGCGAAGCTCCTCTACGCTTTTGCCGAGGCGACAGTCCCGAAGGTCACGGTCATCATGAGAAAGGCCTACGGCGGAGCCTACATCGCCATGAACAGTAAGGGCCTCGGCGCCGATGTCGTTTATGCATGGCCGATCGCCGAGATCGCTGTCATGGGAGCTTCCGGTGCGGTAGCTATCATCGGCAGAAAAGCCATCGAAGCATCGGAAGATAAGGATGCGAAGAAGGCCGAGCTTGTCGCGGAATATAACGACAAGTTCATGAACCCGTACGTCGCGGCAAACCGTGGCTATGTCGACGAAGTTATCCTGCCGGAGGATACGAAGTCGAAGATCGTATCGGCTCTTTCCTCCCTCGAGACGAAGTCCCAGTCCCGTCCATATAAGAAACACGGGAACATCCCGCTTTGATGGAGGTGGATCATGGAAGAACTTACTAAAGAAGAGATCGTCGCGATGGCGGTAGCCGCGATTGCCGAGGAGACGGGAACAGACGTACGTAACCTTCGTGTGGTGAACTTCCGCGAGCTCGGCGAATCCGCGCTTATGAAGTATATCCGCGAGAAGAATATCAGCTATAAGAAATACTCACTGGAGGATGAATTGGTATGAGCAAGTATAAGATTACACTAAACGGTAAAGCATATGAGATCGAGGTCGAGGAGATCAGCGAGAGCGAAGCAAAAGCTGCCGCTTCTTCTGTTGATTCCGCGTCAAAAGCGCCTGCCAACGCAGCTTCTGCGGTACCGGCTGCCTCTTCTGTTACTGCCGCTCCGAAGACTTCCGCTCCGGCTGCCGCTGGTGCCGGCAGTGTAAATGCGCCGATGCCGGGCACGATCCTCCGTGTTAATAAGAACATCGGTGATTCCGTAAATGCCGGTGAAGCAGTTGTGGTTCTCGAAGCCATGAAGATGGAAAACGACATCAACAGTCCGAAGGCCGGCGTGGTCAAGGCCCTCTTCGTCAATAAGGGCGACACTGTCGCATCCGGACAAGTGCTTTTCGAGGTAGAGTAAGATGCAGGATGTGCCCGAGAAAAACCTGAGCAATATGCTTAAGATGCCCGAAAAGAAACTCTATATTACCGATACGATCCTTCGTGACGCGCATCAGTCGCAAGCCGCGACGAGGATGCGCATCGAGGACATGCTCCCTGCATGTGAGATCCTCGACAACATGGGATACTGGTCCCTCGAGTGCTGGGGCGGCGCGACTTTCGACTCGTGCATGCGGTTCCTCGGAGAGGATCCGTGGGAGAGACTGCGCACACTGAAGAAGGCAATGCCGAAGACGCCTCTGCAGATGCTCCTTCGCGCCCAGAACCTCCTGGGATACCGCCATTACGCCGATGACGTTGTTGAGTCTTTCTGTGGAAGAATGATCGAGAACGGCATCAACGTGGTCCGTATCTTTGACGCGCTGAATGACGTCAGAAATATGGAGAGCCCGATGCGCGCCGTGAAGAAATACGGCGGCACCTGCGAGGCAGCGCTGAGCTATACGACGAGCCCCGTCCATAATGAAGATTACTTCGTCAAGCAGGCGAAGATCCTGGTCGAGATGGGCGCGGATGTGATCTGCATCAAGGACATGGCGAACCTTCTTCTGCCGTCGACGGCATATTCCCTCGTAAGTAAGCTCCGTGAAGCGGTCGATGTGCCGCTGCACCTGCATACACACGATACGACCGGTACCGGCGCGATGGTCTACTATGCGGCTGCGCTCGCCGGGATCGACATCATCGACACAGCGCTTTCGCCTCTTGCGACGGGTACGTCACAACCGGCGACCGAGTCTCTGGTCGCGGCCTTTAAGGGAACGCCGAGAGATACGGGGCTCGATCTTCCGTCTCTTTCGAAAGCCGCTGTCCACTTTAAGGGTGTCGCACAGAAACTCCAGGATCAGGGAATCCTCGATCCGAAGGTGCTCCGCGTCGATCCGAATACCCTGATCTATCAGGTCCCGGGCGGTATGCTCTCGAACCTTCTAAACCAGTTAAAGCAGGCCGGTGCAGAGGATCGCTTCGAGGAAGTGCTCGCTGAAGTTCCTCGTGTCCGTGAAGATTTCGGTTATCCACCGCTCGTGACGCCGACCTCCCAGATCGTGGGATCGCAGGCGGTCATGAACGTTCTGATGGGCCGTTATAAGACATTCCCGAAGGAGTCGAAGATGCTCCTGCGCGGCGAGTACGGAAGACTCCCGGGCAAGGTCAACGAAGAGATAAGAAAGCTTGCGATCGGTGATGAAGAAGTGATCGAGTGCCGTCCGGCCGACCGTATCGCCAATGAGATGGAGACGCTCCGTGCGGAGGTTTCCGAATTCGCAAAATCCGAAGAAGACGTCCTGTCCTGCGCACTTTTCCCGCAGGTCGCTCCCGGCTTTATCAAAAAGAGAGATGCTGTTGAAGAGGACGCGGGAAGAAACGGAGAATGTGACGGGATCAAGGAGATTAACGTCATCTGGTGACACCGGTTTGCTATCTGAAAAGAGGAAAAAAGGATCCCGCTCAGAAAAAGAACGGGATCCTTTCCTTATGTGCAAAACGTTATTTGTTTCACGAAAAACTTAAACAGTCAGAAATTATTTCAAGTCTGCCCTAAAACTTTTTGATTTTCAGACGTCTATTGCACAAGAGCGAGACGTTCATAATATGTATATATATTTATATATTTATACATAATATATATAGTAACTGAAATCGGTTTCGTTATTTTTCTGTTTCAAGGTTAAGTAATGTGTGTAATAAAAGAATACGGATATTTATCTGAACTTGCACATTTCACCGTTTCTGTTATCATAGCGTTTGTGAAATAAAAAGAACCGTTTCTAATTATACTTAAAGGGAGTGCGAAGTCGCGATGCCGGATCCGAGTGTGGAGAAGAAAAAACTGAACATAAAGGAAGTGGGCATCAAGGGTGCGATCGTACACTTCTGGACATATTATAAATGGTGGGTGATCATACCGGTGATCGTGATCGGTGTTCTGGGTTCCATGCTATACTCATATCTGTCCGCGACGAAGAAAGCCTATCTTAACATCGCCATCGTGAACGGGCGGTACGAATCGCAGGACGTGCTTTTCCAGGAGTACCAGCAACAGATCGGCAAGAAGTTCATCATCGACAGTACTTTTCACGCGCCGACGAATGAAGACTCGATTGCGATGACACAGGATATGACGGCCAGCGTCATGAAACTGGATTCGCTGATCTCCGGCGGCGTGGTGGATATCGTCATCACAAATTCCCGATCGATCAAGGAGTACGGACCGAACGGGGTGCGCGATCTGCGCGATGTACTGACGGACGAAGAGATCCGTGAACTCGATTCTAAAGAGATGATCTTCTACCTCGAGCCGGAAGACGGGAGCGCGAGCTATCCGGCAGCGATCAATATCACGGGCCTGGAGTATTTCGAGCCGGCCTATGCGGGATCCGAGGAGAAGCACTACCTGATGCTGTCCGCGTGCTCGGAGAAAAAAGAAGAAGAGAAACTTCTTCTGGAATATCTCTTCTTCAGTTAAGCTGATACTATATAGGAAGGCCACGATATTTTATGAGAGAAGGATCGTGGCTTTTTACTTATCGCTATTCTCTTCGTCAGAATCCGTATCTTCAGAATCATCTTCATCGTCGGATCCGTCGTCTTCACTTTCTTCCTCATCGTCGCTTTCTTCGTCACTTTCTTCTTCAGACACGGAGTCTGTGATGATACTGCCGTCATCCTCGTAGGTGAGTTCCTGGACGGAACCGTCGCGGAAGACGCGGATCTTCTTCAGACCGAAGACCTTATGCAGGAAGAACGAGCAGATTAGGACGCGCAGGGCGAGATTATAGAAGAGCTCGAGTCCAAGGATGGCATATGTCCAGGCGGGGAAGGTATTGATGAGAAGCGGCGTAAAGAGCCACACTGCGATCAGGAAGATCGTGATGGCGAAATTCTTGATGCTGAGGAGGATCGCGTTGATGATGGTCTTCTTCAGCGTATTTTCATAAGTGGCCAGAAGCGCGAAGCCGTAAAGGAAGACCTGCACGACCAGAAACACCATGATCCATACGGGATACTGCAGGAAAGAGAAACGCGAGTCGAAGACATCCTGACGGAAATAGATGAAGTAGAGCTCGACGCCGAACATCGTCCCGAGCGCGAGAATGCCGAGCCAGAGGAGGAGGCCTTTCTTGAAACTGTCTTTAAATTCCCTAAAGTACGTCTGGTAGACCTGCGGGTCGTCACCGCTTATGATCTTCAGACATACTTTATATAGTCCGCAGAGCGAAGGTCCGATCGTGATGATCGGGATACACGTAAAGAGGAAGAGAGCATTGACCCAGAATACGTTAAAAACGTTGGAGAGAAAGCGCATCGCGGGGTTATTCGAGTTGAAAGTCTCATGCATAGGTAAGCACCTCAGAAAAGCGGTTTTGGCTGAATCGATTCAGACACGAAAAGATTATACCAACACGGTGAATAAAAATACAGAGCGTAACGTTTCGCCCCTCAAATAGCAAGGAATGAATATACAATTAGCAGTTTACCGCAAGAATTGTAATGTAAATTGTCAAGGCAATGGGTATTATGTACATGTAGTTACAAGAAAACGGCGACTCGTTCGTCAAAAATCTACAATATCAGGAGGACGATATGAAAAAAATTATTGCAAGTGTTCTTTGCTTCACAATGTGCGCTGCAATGTTCGCGGGCTGCTCTTCTTCGGACAGCACAACAACAACAGCTGCAGGTGGCAATGGCGGCGAAACAACAACAGAAGCTGCTAAGTCTGATCCGACAACATCTGAGGTTCAGATCGGTACAGGTAGCATCGAGATCGTAGTTTATGCGATGTCTGATGAGGTTCCTGGCATGATCGAGGAATTCTTCAAGAGAAATCCGGATCTGGCTGACAAGTACACAATCAACGCTACAGTTTCCAACAACGACAACCAGGCTTACGAGACAAAGCTGAACGCGGCTCTCACCGCTGGCGGCGATCTGGCTCCGGACCTCTACGTTGCTGAGGCTGACTACATTCTCCCTTATACACAGGGTGAGTTCGCTGATTTTGCTGCTCCTTACTCCAGCTTCATCGATGATGTTGACGGTAAGATCAAGGCTGCTGATATCGCTGGTTACACAGTTGAGCTCGGCACAAACAAGGGCGGCGACCTCGTTGCTCTTTGCTATCAGTGCACAGGTGGTGCGTTCATCTACAGACGTTCCATCGCTAAGGAAGTATTCGGTTCTGACGATCAGGCTACTGTTGAGGCTGCTATCGGCGCCGGCACACAGTCCTGGGACAAGTTCTTCGAGGCTGCTGAAGCTCTGAAGGCTAAGGGTTATGCAATCGTTTCCGGTCTCGGTGACGTTTGGAACGTATGTGAGAAGGCTGCTGCTACTCCGTGGGTTGTAGACGGCAAGCTCAACATCGACCCGATGAGAATGGAATACCTCGACATCGCTAAGAAGCTTATCGATGGCGACTACTGCAACAAGACAGATGCTTGGCAGGAAGCTTGGTATGCTGACATGAAGGATCAGAGCGAGCGTAAGGTATTCGGTTGGTATGGTCCGGCTTGGCTCATCAACTACGTTATCGCTAAGCAGGCTGTTGACGAAGCTACTGGTTTCGGCGACTACGCTGTATGCGTACCGAACGTTGGTTTCTGGTGGGGCGGTTCCTGGCTGCTGGCTAACAAGGCTGCCATCGAGAACGCTGACAAGAAGGACGTTATCGCTAAGATCGTTGAGTGGATCACACTTGACTGCACAGAGAATGGTCTCCTTTATGCTTGGGCTAACGGTCAGATCTCCGCTGCGAAGGATACAGTATCCTCCGGTACAGTTATGAAGATGTCCGATGGTTCCATGGACTTCCTCGGTGGTCAGAACCCGTTCGAGATCTTTGTACAGGCTACATCTTATGCTTCCGCTAAGTGCAAGTGCGAATATGACTCCACACTGAACGGCACATGGCAGGAGCAGGCTAAGCAGTACGCTATGGGTGAGAAGGATAAGGACGCTGCTCTCAACGAGTTCAAGGACGTTGCAGCTAACGCTGGTATCACAGTTGAGTAATCTACTGTATACACACTTCTAACCAAGTGAACTAGAAGATCTGGGGGCGGACGAAAGGAATTTCGCCCGCCCCATTTTTCTTTATCTACTAAGAGTGAACGGTGGTGTTTTTTTTGAAACAAAAGAAGCTCGTTAATTATTCCAAGTTCGGATATATCTTTGCCATCCCGTTTATTCTTGCTTTTTTGATCTTTACACTTTATCCGGTATGCTACACACTGCTTATCGGATTTACGAACCACGAGGGTGCTATCCCGCCGAAGCTTGAGATTCTCAAGGATCCTCTTGAGAACTTCAAGTATCTCTTCCAGAAGAGACCTTCCGGTCAGATGAGCTACTTCCTCTTGGGCTTGATTACAACAGCGAGAATCTGGGTTATTAACTTTATCCCGCAGCTTGGCCTGGGTTTACTCCTTTCCGCATGGTTCACAGACAACCGTGTTAAGGTAAAAGGTCAGGGTTTCTACAAGGTAGTCTTCTACCTCCCTAACATTATCACAGCGGCTACATGTGCTATCTTGTTCCGTACGTTGTTCGGATATCCTATCGGACCGATCAATGATATTCTCAAGTCTCTGCACATCCTGAAGGAGCCCTATAACTTCCTTCTGAAGAAGTCTCCGACGCGTGCTATCGTTGAATTTATTCAGTGCTGGCAGTGGTATGGTTCTACGATGATCACATTGATTGCTGCCGTTATCGGTATCAACCCTGAGATCTTCGAGGCTGCCGAAATTGACGGAGCCAACAGAATTCAGAAGTTCTTTAGAATTACGATCCCGAGTATCCGTCCGGTTATGCTCTTTACTCTCGTAACCAGCTTGATCGGTGGTCTTAGTATGTTCGATATCCCGATGCTTCTTGCTCAGGGTGGTCCGGACAATGCTACACAGACGGTGGCGATCTACATCTATAACCAGTCCTTCAGAAAACCTTATAAGTACAATCGTTCAGCTGCAGCAAGTATCATCTTGTTCATCATCATCGTCGGATGCTCCTGCCTCCTGTTCTATCTCATGAGAGACAAGGAAGCGGCGAAGCTCGAGAAGTTGAAGAAGGCTGAAATGAAGCGTAACAGACTCATGGCAAGGGGGGCGTAATCAATGGCGACAAATACTACTGCATTGGCCTCGTCTAAGCAAAAAGACTCGATTATCTTCAAGACCGTAATCTATATCGTATGTACGATCCTGGCGATTCTCAGTATTGCTCCTTTCCTGGTCATGCTTATCAACTCTACCCGTTCCACAGCCCAGATCATGGCTCACGCAGTAAGCTTTATTCCGGGTAAGGAACTGGGAAACAACATTAAACTTCTGAAAACCAAGAAGACATTTAACGCTCTGCGCGGTATGAAGAACTCCTTCATCATCTCTGCTAGCGTTACCGTTCTGGCTGTATACTTCTCGAGCCTTACCGCGTATGCGATCTACACATATGACTGGAAACTCAAGAAAGCTTTCTTCAGCCTGGTTATGGGTATCATGATGCTTCCTGGTACCGTTACTATGATCGGTTTCTACAGAGCATGTTATCAGTTCCATCTCGTGAACAACCGTCTCATGCTCATCCTCCCTGCGATCGCTTCTCCTATGATGGTATTCTTCATGAGACAGTATCTCGAGGGCGCGCTCTCGCTGGAGATCGTAGAATCCGCCCGTATCGACGGTGCAAACGAATTCAGGACGTTTAACACGATCGTACTACCGATTATGAAGCCGGCTATGGCGACACAGGCGATCTTCGCTTTCGTAGGATCCTGGAACAACTACTTCCTGCCGATGATCCTTCTGAATAAGCAAGAGAGCTACACGATGCCGATCATGGTTGCCCTTCTCAACGGCGATATCTACAAGACGGAATTCGGTTGTATCTATCTTGGACTTTCCATGACAGCTCTTCCGCTTATCATCGTCTATCTGCTTCTGTCGAAGTACATCGTCAGCGGTGTTGCACTCGGTTCCGTTAAGGGTTAATTCCGAGGGCCGGAAAAGCCGAGAGGCATATTCCGAAAGCAACAAAGAAACACAATTACAAGAGAAGCCGTTCCGAAAGGGACGGCTTCTTTATTCTTCTACGATACGTGCAGCCCGGTACTGTGACGGGGTCATGCCCGTCGCGTTTTTGAAGCAACGTGTGAAACTTGTGAGATTATTAAACCCGGATTGGAAAGCGATCTCCGTGACGGTCTTATCGGTATCGGTCAGGAGTACTTTCGCCGCCTGCATACGGCGGTGCAGCAGGAATTCGTAGAACGTCACGTCTGTATATTCCTTAAAGAGCCTCGAGAAATGGAACTTGGAGAAACCGACATAGTCGGCCGCCCACTCGAGCGTGATCTCATCCATGAAGTGGGCATTGATGTGGTTGATCAGGGATTTGAACTTGACGTATTTACTCTTGCTCTTGCTATCCTCGAGATGGATCGGATTAAACTGCGGATTGGTCGTGACGAGAAGCGAGAAGATGTTCATGAGCCGTGAGTAGATCGGAAGCTCCAGGACCATATTCTCGTAGAGGAAATACTGGTCGTTGATCCCCATAAACGTCTCATAGATCTTCCCGTATACGGTCGGGTAGGTCGACTCGTTGATGATGCGGGGCTCCTTAAAAAACTCCGTCAGAAACGAAAAGTCAAAAAGTCCCATGAGAAAGTCGATCACGAAAAGATAGATGAACCGGCAGCCGTCATTTTCACACTCGATCTCGTGCAACATGTGCGGCGGGATGAAGAGAATATCGCCGGGATTCAGATTGACGGACTTTCCGTTGATGATGTACTTGTATTCGTTCTCGATCGGGATACATATCTCCAGTGCTTCGTGCTTGTGTGGCGCGTAGCTCTTGTACTGGTTATTGTACCAGATACGCATCGAGGTCTTCGGGATGAAGTCTACATCTTCTTCATCGCCGTTAAGGACGCGCTTGCTGAACTGTCGGACGGGCTGGTTATATATGACAGGTGTCGTGGTATCACGCTCGTATGTTTCGACCGGAACCACAGATGTGTCCGCAACGGAAGGTGTGATCTCATCGTTCATAAGTATGCCCGTCTCCTTTCTTTCAGATCAAGCGTGCTGTTTTCCTCCGGCAGAATCAGGCACAGATTAAATCAAGTATAGCATCGATTCCCGGAAAACCCAAATCCGCGCCGCCGGGGAGAGTGAGCCGAAAAGCTGTAATCCGCGCCGCCGGGGACAGCGGACAGAAAAGTTGCCATCTGTGCTGCGGAGGAGATGATATAATAGTGATGGGGTGGCAAACAAAACAAGGGAGGCATTATTATGAAAAAGTGTTTAAATGTCGCGCTCGCGCTATTGCTGGTCGGGTGCGTCACGTTAAGTGCCTGTAACGGTAAGAAAGAAAACTCCACTACGGAAACATCTTCTGATAAAACCGCATCTTCAGTAGATCCTGCGGCTTCTTCGCTATCGAATATAGATCCTGAGATTGTCGAGAAGCTAACGGCCACGGAGAAGGGGGCGGATGCCTTTTGGGAAGGAAAGCGTGTGTATCTTTCTTCTGAGGTTCCGGTTGATACTGGTGGCGGAGCAGCAGATCTGCATGTGACTTTGGCAGATAAAGATGCAAATACCACAGAACTGGGTGTGATACCGAGAGTCTTTTCCGGGCCGGACGGGATCGTAAGTATGGATCCGGACTACTATATGTTCGTGACGCAGTATCATCTGAACGAGGATCTGCCGGACGCAGATGAGATGGAGAGAATCCTTGTCCGCATCAATCCCGAAAAAAGTGAAGTAGAGGAGATCCATTATTCTGAAGGTATCGTCGATTGGCAGAACCTGAGTCCTTATGCGTCTTCTGTTTATAGTGTGGGACGGAAGGTCGTATTTCTGGACGGATATATCGCAGAGGAAGTGATAGGTCTGACTCTTAGGACATTCATTACTGTCTACGACGTGGATACCAAGACCTGTACCAGGGAGATGGAGTGCACGATCAACAAGGTGCAGACCAAGGGTGACATACTCTTTAGGATGTGTTCGGACGGAGAGAAGATCTATACTCTCTATGACGTCGTAGATGGTAAGAATTCCACAACATATCTGGTGGTGCTCGATTCTGACTTTACAGAACTGCAGCGGATCGAGATCGGTGAAGACATGAATGATGTCTGCAACCGTTCCCGCGTGTGGAAGATAAACGTATGGAAAGATCTCATCTTCTTCTCCTATAACGCCGATGATGGACAGAAGATTTTTATCGGCAGACTCGGGGAAGATAAGATCGAGAAAGTTACGGAGCTTCAGAACTATAGTGTCGTCGGGAACACAGAAGGAAGTGCGCCGGTCCTGGTGCAGATGGAGACGAATACGATCTGTATGATCTCTGAGTCCGGAGAGACAAGAGCGGTGCGGCTTCAGATAGATGGAGTGGAGGAGAGCTTCATTTCGCAGTGGAGCCTCGAAGGTTCGACACTCTATGTGAATATGTATTACGAGAAGGATCACGGGTATGGATTCGCCGACTACCTGATCCATCTGGATAAGATCGGGGCCGACACGAGAGAGATCGTACTGCCGAACTAACGGCTTTGCCCGTAGCATAGGGGTAGTGTAAGGCATAAGATGACTCGAAGCTGAGAGGCTGCTCGGCGTTCAGAGACTACTCAAAGCAAAGAGACTACTCGAAGTCAGGGACGAAGCTGCTACTGACCGTGCCTCCCTCCTGGGTATAGGCGTTGGTCTGGCCGAGGATCGTCAGGTAATTGACCATGGAGTCATAGTGCTTCGGTGAGAGAGGCTGCGCGAGTTCTTCCGGCACGCCGGGCATCGGTGTGTACTGGTTCATGAGACTGATCGTGATCGTATTTCCATAGGTCTCCGTAAGATAGTCGAGGATATGTTTCGTATCAAAGAGCATACCCGGCAGCATCAGGTGGCGGACGATGACTCCGCGAACGATCATGCCATCCTCGTCATATTCCTGCTTAGGACACTGGCGTACCATCTCGGCGAGGGCTTCCTTCGCGCGGTCAAAGTAATCGGCGGCATGTGCATATCTGCTGCTGATCTCCCGTGAGAAGAACTTTATGTCGGGAAGGTAGATGTCAATTGTCCCTTCGAGGGAACGGATCGTGCCGACAGATTCATATCCGCCACAGTTATAAAGCGTCGGTATCGTAAGACCACGGGCTCTGGCAAGACGTACACCTTCGATGATGTGCGGGACAAAGTGGGTCCCGGTCACGAAGTTGATGTTATGCGCGCCCCGGTTCTGAAGATCGAGCATGGCATCCGCAAGCCCCTCTATGGTGTACACACGGCCGGGCCGTTCGTACGCACCTTGCGGGAATGAGGCTGTGGAAAGGGCATCTGTTCCGGAGGATGAGACGGTAGGAAACCCCGAGACGCCTTTCGGAAGTCTTCGGGAGATCTCGTAGTTCTGGCAGAAAACACACCCCAATGAGCACCCAGTAAAAAAGATGGTGCCGGAGCCGCGTGTGCCGGAAAGACAAGGCTCTTCCCACATGTGAAGACCGGCTCTGGCGATGCGAAGTTCCGAGGACATGCGGCAGAAGCCGCGGATGCCGGCGCTGCGGTTCGCTCCGCAGGCGCGTGGGCACAGGACGCAGTGATCGTAGGCGCGGTCGGAAAAGCCGTGCCCGCCGGAGCAGGATGATCCGGCGCTGTTGCTTCCTGCGCAGGAAGATGCGTCCGCAGTGCTTTTTGAGCGGAAATCCACGAAAAAGAAGTTCCTTTCCATTCATTTCTTATCAGTATAACGCATTGACAGGAAAAAGACGCAAAACATACAATAATCTCGGAAAAGGAAGGTGATGTCGCATGATCGGTTCCCGCCACGAAGAATGCGGAGTTTTCGGGATTTTCGACCGAGAGGGAAGAAAGATCGCTCCGCTGATGTATTACGGTCTTTTTGCGCTTCAGCACAGAGGTCAGGAGAGCTGTGGCATCGCGATCAATAACGACGGGTGGATCCGCTGCCGGAAGAATATGGGCCTCGTCAGTGAGGTGTTTACCCATGACGTCATCGATTCTCTGGAGGGCACCATCGCCATCGGGCATGTGCGGTACAGCACGACCGGGGCCAGCGTCCTTGCCAATACACAGCCGCTGGTTACCCAGTACGTAAAGGGAACACTTTCTCTTGCTCATAACGGCAATCTCACTAATGCAATCACACTTCGAAAAGCACTCGAGGAGGAGGGCGCCTTCTTCCAGACGACGGTGGACTCGGAGATCGTCGCGTATCTCGTCGCGCGTGAACGCACGCGAACGCCCTCGGTCGAGGCGGCCGTCGAGAAGACGATGGAAAGGATCCAGGGCGGATATGCGCTTCTTGTGATGAGTCCGAAGAAACTCATCGCTGCTCGTGATCCGTATGGTTTTAAACCTCTGTGCATGGGCCGGATCGGAAAGTCATATGTGTTTGCTTCCGAGACCTGCGCGCTCGATGCGGTCGGCGCGAAGTTCGAACGGGATGTGGAGCCGGGAGAGATCATCGTCTGTGATGACGAGGGCATCCGCAGCATCCGTACGCATTGCCGCGGTATCTGCAAGATGTGTATCTTCGAATATATCTATTTCGCCCGTCCGGACAGCTACATCGACGGGAAGAGTGTGTATGAAGCGCGCCTTCAGGCAGGACGTCTGCTGGCGAGGCAGCATCCGGTCGACGCAGACGTCGTCATCGGCGTGCCGGAATCGGGACTCGATGCGGCAAGTGGTTTTGGCGAGGAAGCGGGACTTCCTGTGGTCCGCGGATTCATGAAAAATACCTATGTAGGAAGAACATTTATCAAGCCGGCGCAGGATCAGCGTCAGGAGGCCGTGAGGATCAAACTGAACCCGGTGTCCTCGGCCGTGCGCGGTAAGCGGGTCGTCCTGATCGACGACTCGATCGTGCGTGGCACTACGATGGCGAACATCGTACGGATGCTTCGTGAGGCAGGCGCGACAGAGGTGCACGTCCGCATCAGCTCGCCGCCGTTCATCTCACCGTGCTACTATGGAACGGATGTGCCGAGCTGTGATCTGCTGATCGCATGCCAGCACACGATCCCGGAGATCTGTGAGATCCTCGGAGCCGATTCACTCGGGTATCTCGAGGTCGATTCGCTCGGTCAGCTCATCGGGGATACGGACCACTCTTTCTGCGATGCGTGCTTCACGGGTGTATATCCGAACGTGGATACCGGCATCGACATGATGGAGGAGACAAAATGATATCTGCAGTGATTTTCGATCTGGATGGTGTGCTGCTCGACAGTGAACCGTACCATGATGCCACGACGACATCGATCCTGGAGAGCTACGGCGCGGAGGGCGCGTACGAGGCGATCCGGCCGTATGTCGGGCGCACCAGCACGGATCTCTGGGCGGCCATGAAGGCCAAGTACGATATCCCGGCTTCGGTCGAGGATCTGGTCGAACTGCAGTGGAAGAAGAATGTCGCGGGGATCCCGGACTCGGGGCTCGAGCGATCGGAGGGACTTACTGAACTTCTGAATTACTGTCACGAGAAGGGCATCCATATCGCGGTGGCCTCGTCTTCGCGACGCGACTACGTGGAGGCGGTCTTCGACCATCTCAATCTCTGGCAGTATATCGAGGTCTTCGCGACCGGCGAAGAAGTAGAAAACGGCAAACCCATGCCGGATATTTTTCTGCTTGCGGCGACGCGTCTGGACATCGATCCGGAGCGCTGCCTCGTGATCGAAGACTCGACGGCAGGAGTCCAGGCCGGACGCATGGCGGGGATGTACACGGTCGGTTACGATAATCCTACCAGTGGCGGGCAGAACGTCACCGCGGCAGATGTAGTGATCAAGTCTCTCACCGAGGTGCCGAAAATCATCGAACAGCTCTCGACCGTACAGGTCCTGCCGGTCACCTCGCCGACGCGCCGGATGGCGGTCGCGTCACTCGCGGAGATCATCTGGAATGAGTACTTCCCGAAGATCATCTCGCAGGAGCAGGTGAACTATATGGTGCAGAAATACCAGAGCCTGCCGGCGATCACGAAGGCGATTGCAGAAGAGGGGTACCAGTACTTCCTGCTCGTGCTCGGCGACACGCCGATCGGCTATCTGGGGCTGCTTCCGGAGGATGACGACGTCATGCTGTTAAGCAAGATTTATCTTATGAAACCCTTCCGTGGACAGCGGCGGAGTGTAGTGCTTTTTGAACAGGCGGAGAGAACGGCCCGTGAGATGGGAAAGAAGAAAATCAGACTTTTCGTCAATAAGCGGAATTACGTGCCGCTGCGCGTGTATCTGCGGATGGGCTACCGCATCGAGAAAGAGGTCAAGACCGACATCGGCGAGGGCTTCGTCTGCGATGATTTCATGATGGAAAAAGAACTGTGATGGAGGTGTTCGTATGAGTCTCATACTGGAAACGACAGGATCGCGCAGCGAAGCGCTGGCGAGAGAGTGCGCAGACGTCGTCATGCAGGCGGGGAAACTCATGAGTAAGCCGGACAGAAAACTCGTCGAGTATAAGAGTTTCTATCTCTTCGGATTCCTGTCGATGGGGCTTATGCTGCTCTTGGTGCTGTGTATCATATTGTTTTGGAACGGCAATACGATTATGTATGTCCTGCTGGGCGCACTTCTGGTCACGACGGCGCTTCTGATCCTTACCTTCGTCAATTACAGAAAGATCTATAAAACGATCCTCAACATGAACGAGAAGGTGACGCAGACGTTTACTTCGGAGGGGATCGAGCATAACAGCGACGCAGGCAAGTGTTATAAGATCGGCTGGTCAGCGATCGCGTTTATGAGGGTCCTCCCGCATTCGCTCGTGTTTGTTCCGACCGAGCGGACAGGAGTCGCGATATTTGTCGAGCGGAAACACGAGGATAAGGTCAGAGTTTTCCTTAAGGAGGAGAAGATCCCGATCAAGATCGTGGGATAAGCGGAGCGGAAGTGGCGCTCAGTCTCCAAATGGTCTCCTTTTAGAGTGAAAAGAGACAAAAAGGAGACTGGACCGATCGAACCTGAAAACACAGTCATATCAGCGATGTAAAGGCATCTTTACATCGCTTTTTTATGCGTTGTAAAGCACCTTTGATAGACGGTGCCGATGCGCGGCGGCATAATCCGAAACGTAAGGCAGCGGCGAGATGAGGCAGGAAGATAATCGAAGACCTTGCGAAAAAAGTGATGCTCGAAACTGCCGGACAGAAATCTAACGTCTGGGAGGACAGGAAAATGTTAAAGGATCTGGGAATTCATAGTGGTACATTGATCGCATGTCTGGTCATGGGATACTTCGTGATTAAGTGGGCGGTGAAGGCCGCGATCCTCGAAGCGCACTACGAGATCACCGGGGAGAAGTCCGATGAAGAGAAGAGGGTCGAGGAGATGATGGAAGAGGACGCGGAGAGAAGACGCGCGGCGCAGAAGAGTTAATTTGCCAAGCGGTGGTGTTCGTGTTAAATTGAACTTGTCATCCGACAAGTTTAGTTTTAGAGGTCAGTAATGGAAATCGGCAAGCGAATCAGGGAGCTGCGGAACGCGAAAGGCTGGAATCAAGAGCTACTCGCGGAGAAGACGTATGTGTCCAGGCAGACGGTGAGCTCGTGGGAAAACGATAAGAGCTACCCGGATATCAAGAGCCTGCTGCTGATGAGCGAGCTTTTCGAGGTGAGCCTCGATGACCTCATAAAGGGAGATGTTGTCGAGATGAAAAAAGAAATCAATAGTGAATCCATCCGAGAGTTTCGGAAGTGGTCGAATATCTTTGCCGTCATGTTCGTAATCGGGATCATCATCCCGTATCCGCTGGCGCATTTCTTCGGCTGGGTGGGGATCCTGGTTTTCGTGCTGTACTGGTTCGCCGCGCTGGCAGTCTCTTTCTATGTGGAAGAACTGAAGAAGAAAAACGACATCCAGACCTATAAGGAGATCGTTGCTTTTACCGAGGGAAAAGAACTCAATAAGGAAGAGAAGATCGCGGAGAAGGCGAAGCGGCCGTACCAGAAGATACTTCTGGCGATCGGTTCAGGTGCGCTGGCGCTGGGTATTTTCATCCTGCTGGAGCAGATCTTCGGGTGATGAGCGAAATAAGTTGCGCCGAGGGCACAGGAAGGACACATGGGTAAGTTAACATGAGGTCATGGAGGAGATGAACATGCCCAGGATGCTTATCGTAGAAGATGCCACACAACTTAGAGAACTGGTCGCCGAGTATTTCCGAAAGACCGGAGCTTTTACTGTGGACGCGGCGAAGGACGGAAACGAAGGTTTCTGCCTCGTCTCGAAGAACGACTACGACATCGCGATCCTGGACATCATGCTCCCGGGCCTTTCCGGATTCGACATCTGTAAGATCCTAAGAAGGAAGAGCCGCTGCCCGATCGTCTTTATGACGGCGCTCGGGACGGAGGACAATATCCTTAAAGGATACGAGCTCGGTGCCGATGAGTATGTGGTCAAGCCCTTTTCCATCAAGGTGCTCTACGCGAAATGCCTCGCGCTGCTGGCCAGAAGCGCGGGTGAAGATGAGGATGAGAAGATCCTGACGTGCGGGGAGATCCGGATGGATCCGTCCCGCATGGAAGTGCGCGTGGGCGTCGAAGGAAAAGAAGTGGAGCTTGCACCGAAAGAGTATTTCCTCCTGAAGGTTCTCATGGAGAACCAGGGACATGTCCTCGGAAGATCGAGACTCCTGGATCGGGTGTGGGGCGCGGATTTTGACGGATCCGAGCGCGTCGTGGACAGCCACATCAAGAAACTCAGAAGGAGTCTGGGATCGGCCGGGGATGCGATTAAGACGGTGATCGGCGGCGGGTATAAGATCGTGCCGTGAGAACCGACATCCGAAGGAGGATCTCATGTTTAGAATAAGTGGGACGAACGTTCCGAGAAACAAAACTATCAAGAAGCCGAAGTTTATACTGGAATTTCTGAAGTGCCTGGCGATCTGCCTGGTCGTGAGCTTTTTCGTATCGTACCGGTACATACTCTATCGGTTCGAGGATGCTGCGGAACAGTCCGGCGACTCGATCATGACCTATGTGAAGAATGCCGTTAAGCAGACCGCAAATTATCACGAAGCGCAGGGGGATGTGGCCGATCTTCAGAAGAATTATCTGGAGGCAGCCCTCTATATCTATGCTATGACGTCCGGAGAGTACGGCGCGGTCTATGAAAACGGAGAGAAGATCATGGAGACGCCGAGCGGGCTTTATGCCTGCATCGGAGTCGCGCTGCCGGAACACGATGAGACGTATGAGTACTTTTTCCTCGAGGATAGTTCCTGTCTGGAACCACTTGCCGGATATAAGGATGGCAAGTACGATCTGAAGGAGAGTTGGCGTCTGCTGAACCGGTACCAGGAGGACTGGGATATGGCCGAGCGGGCGATGCGCTGGGGACTGATCCCGAAGATCTACGCTATCCGGTTCAAGAACGTGTATATCAATAATGAGACACATCGCTTCCTGCCGGGTGAGATCAGGATCGAAGACTGGAACACGGGCAAGGTCGTGGATGAATTTGACTGTACACCGGAGGATACGACAGGATACACCTATCTTCCGCTAGGCACAAACCAGTTCATGTCCCTCTACGGATATCTGGATCCGGCGAAGACGGGACAGGTGAGCGTGTACTTCTACTATGAGCTTGGAGACGTGGTGACGATTCAGCCGGAGAACTCTCTTGCGGAGTGGTACTTCGCGTCCCGGGTAACGGAGCCGGCCATCATGTCTCCGTTCGACCTTCTCCCGGTCACGTCGCGAGTGACGGTGTTCGTGGGCATCGTTCTGGCGATACTTCTGGCCCTTATCGCGGCCGTGATCCGGTATCAGAGGAAGAGGACCATATGGGAGATCTTCGAGTACAGGAAGAAGACGACAGAGGCGATGGCTCATGATCTCAAGACACCGCTGGCGGCGATCTCGGCCTATGCGGAATGCCTCGAGGAGAGTCCGGCGCAGGCACCGGAGTATTCCTCGAAGATCAGAGATAATGTTAGCGAGATGAACCAGATGCTCGAGCGGATCCTTCACTTCTCGAGAAGTGAAGGCGGACAGGTCTCCGGCGTGAGAAGCTCTGTGGACGTGGGTGCTCTGGTCCGAGAGACGGTCGGGAAGTATAGCGCTCTCATGGAGAAGAACCGGGTGACAACGAGCCTTCCGGGAGCAGACGAGGGGACTGTCGTGATCACTACGGACGAGGCACTCCTGCGTCAGGCGATCGAGAACCTCTTTTCAAACTGCGCGAAGTATGCCGAGCCGGAAAGCGAAGTGGAGATCAGGATCTCCGAAGCAGAGTTGTCCTTCCGGAACCGCACGACCATGAATGATGTGGATGTAGAGAACCTGAAGAAACCTTTCGTGAAGGGAGAGTCCTCGCGTGGCGAGAGCGGTACCGGACTCGGGCTGGCGATCGCGGACAACAACCTCAAGATGCTGGGATATAAACTTCAGCTGGCACTTCAGGATGGCTGGTTCGAGGCGAAGGTGATCCTTAAGTAGATTTTCTTAGTGCTTCCGAGAACGTCGCAGATTCGTCGCAAAATTGATTGTTTTTGCGACGTTTTTGCGACGTTTCTTTTTGCGCTGGCGCGGAATTCATGAGCAAAGAATGGTATAGTATATCTGTGAGTTTTTTCTTCGGGAGGATCAGACTATGCCAATGATGGAAAGGCCGGAAGTCAGAGCGATCGACGGCGGTAAATGCTGGGCACAGAAATATCAGACATTCGAACTGAAAGTATTCGTGCCGGATAACGATCTGGACGGACAGACCAATAACTATTCTTTTCGCGCGCCGCTTCTTCTTCTGTTCGAAGAGAACAAGATGGATATGGAGAATGCCGTGAAGTTCGCAAAGGAGACCGGTCTTTCTGCCATCGCGGCAAGAGCCGACGGAAGCGTGCTCTTCGTGTATCCGACGGCGGAAGGCGGCTGGGCAGGATCAGACGAGAGCCTCTATGCCGAGCTCATCTCCGAGATCAAGATGATCCCGGTATATAAGGACGGCATCGTCGAGAATTTCAACTTCTTCGAGAACAGGTTCGAGGGATTCTTCGCACGTGGCGCGATCTTCCGCGCGGACATCTACAGCTATGGCGCATCGGCGGACTATGTCGCGAAGCATCTTCTCAGGACCCTGCAGGGCCAGTATCTCTGGGGGCCGGGCGAGATCACGCCGGCGATGTGCTCGATGGAGAACCTGAGCGTCGTTCCGGATGTGGAGCGTAAGGACATCGCGATCTTAAGTGTCGGAAACAGCGCTGAGGTGAACAGTGCCTTTGCCGGATGCGAGAATCTCCTGATCAAGGATGTCGCAGAATATGAGAAGGACTTCGATGCCTTCGTCAAAAAGTTCAAGATGTGGTGCGGAAAAATCGAGCTCGAGCCTGATTTCCCGGCGCTCGGAATGACCGAGGACGTCGGCTCCGTGCTGGTCAAGACGTCGGAGGATAACGTGCTCATTCCGGGAAAACCGGCGGAGCATAAGGTCGGCTATTTCGCTTACTACAATAACGGGCTTTTCGATAACGGGCCGGTGCCGCTGGTCTTCGGCTGCCACGGCGGCGGGGACTCGTCGATGTACCTGACCTTTGTGGCCGGCTGGTGGGAAATCGCGAAGAAGTATAACTTCCTTTTCGTGTCGATCGAGAACCATCAGTTCGTCACGGCGACGGAGGCGATCGAGGTCATCGAGGGACTGAAGAAGCGCTATCCGATCGACGAGTCGAGGATCTACGCGACCGGCTTCTCGATGGGGTCCGGCAAGACCTGGGATCTTTATCAGGAGTATCCGGAAGTGTTCGCGGGCATTATGCCGTGCAGCGCGCTTTTCCCGGTATATACTTCCTTCTTCGGAAGACCGGTCAAGGAGAATATCAACAAGACTGTGGCCGTGCCAGTGTTCTACTCGGGCGGTGAGAAGTCGCATCTTCCGGAGCTGCCGTTCCAGGCGGATTCGTCGCTGGAGCGCGTCAAGTATGTCGCGGAGGTCAATAAACTCAAGAAGAGTTTCGATGAAGTGCTTTTTGAGAATAAGGAAAAATGGGAAGATCCGATCTGGGGCATCCCCGGAGAACGTATCGAGAAGGTGCGCGACGAGTCGCGCGATGCGACATTGACGATACACTATTTTGACAGCGAGGACGGCGTCTGCCGCACGGCGTTCGCGAGTGTCGACAACCAGATCCACGAGTGCCGTCAGCACAGCTGCGAAGAGGCGTGGAAGTTTATCTCCAAGTTTAAAAAGTGAGAGCGGATGTCCTGCACATCATTATGGCAAGGCGGGGCGGATTGTTGTAGAATGATGCTATCTACTACACCTCGTGAAAGAGAGGACTACTGACATGAAATACACCATGGAAATTGCAGGATTGACACGTGACCTTCCGCTGTGCCCGATCGCGGATGACCTCTATATCGCCGCATTTATCTGTTTCGGTGACGCAGAGATCTCGGCGGCCTGCGCCAGGGAACTCCTGAAACTGGTCCCGCGCGAGGAGTATGACTACATCTTCACGGCGGAGGCCAAGGGTATCCCGCTTGCTCATGAGATGGCGCGCCAGAGCCGGGCTCCGAAGTATTTCGTCGCTCGAAAAGGACCGAAGAACTATATGCCCGATCCGATCTGTGTCGAGGATGAGTCCATCACGACGCGCGGCAAGCAGAGACTGTATCTCGGAAGAGACGACGCCGACATGATCTCCGGCAAGCGCATCCTGATCGTCGACGACGTGATCTCGACAGGTGGTTCGCTTCGTGCGATGGAAGAGATGATCCGTCTGTGCGGCGGCACGGTGGCCGGCCGCGTATGTGTGCTGGCAGAGGGTGATGCCGCTAAGCGCGACGACATCAAGTTCCTCGGTACGATCCCGCTCTTTAACGGAAAGGGCGAGCCGATCGGAGAGTAAGACCCGCACCGGAGTTCCGGTTCCTTTTTCAAGAGCACTGTTTTTGCAGGGAGGTTGATGGTATGTCGATCCTGGCTTCATTTATGGTTCCACACCCGCCCCTGATCGTCCCAGAAGTGGGACGCGGCGGCGAGAAACAGGTCGAGACGACGATCCGGTCCTATGAGAAAGTGGCCGACGAGATCGCTGCGCTTTCTCCGGAGACGATCATCATCACGAGTCCTCACGCGACACTCTATTCTGATTATTTCCACATCTCACCCGGCAAAACCGCGAAGGGTTCTTTCGCCGGTTTTCGTGCGCCATCTGTGAGATTCGCGGAGCAATACGATGAGGACCTCGTGGATAAGATCTCCGAGATCGCGTATCACGAGAGTTTCCCGTGTGGCACGATGGGCGAGCAGGACAGAGAACTCGACCACGGCACGATGGTGCCGCTGTGGTTCATCCGGAATAAGTATAAGGACGGCAAGATCGTCCGCATCGGTCTTTCCGGACTTCCTCTGACTGACCACTATAAGCTCGGGACGATCCTCGCCCGCGCCGTAAATACGCTTAACCGCAGAGTCGTGATCGTTAGTAGCGGCGATCTTTCCCATAAACTACAGGACTACGGACCATACGGTTTCGCACCGGAGGGTCCGCAATACGACGAACGCATCATGGACGTCATGGGGCGCGCGGCTTTCGGTGAACTTTTCGACTTTGATGAGGCCTTCTGCGATAAGGCCGCCGAGTGCGGACACCGCTCGTTTGTCATCATGGCGGGCGCCTGGGACGGAAAGAAAGTCCATGCCACGACCTATAGCCACGAAGATGTGACCGGCGTCGGCTACGGCATCTGTTCCTTCTATCCGGAAGAGGAAGAAACGGAAAAATGCGATCCCGACAGGCAGTTTCTCAAGATCTATCTGTCTCAGAAGGAGAAGGATCTGTCTGCGGCGAGGGACGCATCTGACATCTATGTGCGCCTCGCACGTCTGTCACTCGAGACCTATATCCGTACAGGGAAGAAGATCCGTGTTCCGGAGGATCTTTTTTCACTCGTTGCCGGAAACAGATCCGGGAATGATTCCACACCGGCTGCGGCCGATGCAATAGATGAGATTCCTGACGCGCTTCTGAATACAAGGGCCGGCGCTTTCGTATCGATTCATAAGCAGGGCATGCTCCGTGGATGCATAGGCACCATCGGTCCCACCTGTAAAAATCTCGCGACGGAGATCGCGACCAATGCCATCAGCGCGAGCACCCGCGATCCGCGCTTCGATCCGATCCGGGAAGACGAACTGCAGTGGCTCGAGATCAACGTCGACGTGCTCGGCGAGGCAGAAGATATCGACTCCATAGACCAGCTCGACGTCAAGCGCTATGGCGTGATCGTTTCGACACGTGACGGCAGGAGAGGACTTCTGCTTCCGGATCTCGACGGCGTGGACACGCCCGAAGAACAGGTCTCCATCGCGATGCGAAAGGGCGGCATCCAGAAGCACGAGAAGTATTTCCTCCAGCGCTTCGAAGTGGTCCGCCATATCTGATGGAGGATTTCCATGACTAAGTGTCACGTCTGTTTCCGGCACTGTGATCTTTCCGAAGGAAGCATCGGCTTCTGCGGCGCGCGTATCGGCCTGTCCGACAAGGTAGCCGCATCAAACTACGGCCGGATCACATCCCTCGCGCTCGATCCCATCGAGAAAAAGCCCCTGCGCCGTTTCTTTCCCGGCACGAAGATCCTCTCTGCCGGAAGTTACGGCTGTAATCTCCGGTGTCCGTTCTGCCAGAACAGTGAGATCTCCTGGGGCGAGGAAGCGAGACATTTTTCCGAGACGGCGGACACGATCACGCCGGAGATGCTCGTACGCATCGCCGAGAAGTACAGGCCCGAGGGAAACATCGGCATCGCCTATACTTATAACGAACCGCTCGTCGGATACGAGTTTGTTCGTGATACTGCAAAGCTTGCCCATGAAAAGGGCCTCAAGAATGTCCTTGTGACAAACGGGACGGCGGAGCTCCCGGTCCTTTATGAGATCGCACCGTATATCGATGCCATGAATATCGATCTTAAGGGCTTCACGGGATCCTATTACGATGATGTGCTCGGAGGGTGCTTCGAGATGACGAAGCGCTTCATCGAAGAAGCGGTGAAGTTCTGCCACGTCGAGCTTACGACCCTGATCGTCCCTTCTGAGAACGACTCGGAAGACGAGATGCGGGAAATTAGTTCATGGATAGCCGGCCTGAAGGATAAGGAAGGTAGAATCATCGGCAAAACCGTCCCACTTCACATCTCCCGGTTCTTCCCGAGATTTCACATGACTGACCGCTCTGCCACCTCCGTCGCCCTTATCTACAAACTTGCCGACATCGCCCGGGAAAAACTCGATTATGTGTATACAGGAAATTGCTGATAAAAGAAAAAATCTTTCGAAGTTCCTCCGCAGGACATGCGTCCGAGGACAGAACGAGAAAGATCTTTTTCTTTTACATTTGTTTGAAATGCCCAAGTGACAGTGCTTTTTCCGTGTTTTTTTCGTATTTTGTTGAAATGACAGCAGAGGAAGTAGGCTTTATACTAGAGGAGTAAGTAAATGGGTCGGCGAGATGGTGCTGCTTCGGGGAAGCGGGATGTCCTCGCCACTTATGAGGAGGGTAATTATGAAGAAGATTTTTACAAGAATTCTTTCTGCTGCTCTGGTTCTTTCCATGGCGGGTGCACTCGCATCCTGCGCGTCGAAGAAGAGCATGACGGTACAGAAGGACAAGCTCATCATGGCGACAAATGCGTATTTCCCGCCGTATGAGTACTACGACAACAACACGATCGTAGGTATCGACGCCGAGATCGCCGCGGCTGTTGCGAAGAAGCTCGGACTCGAGCTCGAGATCCAGGATGTAGAGTTTGACTCCATCATCGCCGGTGTTCAGGGCAACAAGTACGATATCGGTATGGCCGGTATGACCGTAACGGAAGAGCGTAAGCTCGCTGTCAACTTCTCTTCCACATACGCGACAGGCATCCAGGCTGTTATCGTACCGGAAGATTCCGAGATCGCAGATGTCGACGCACTTCTGGCCGGCGATTACAAGGTAGGCGTACAGCAGGGCACCACAGGTGACATCTACATGTCCGATGACATTGGTGAAGATCGTGTCGTACGTTTCTCCAAGGGTAACGACGCAGTTCTGGCTCTTTCCACAGGTAAGGTCGATGCAGTGGTTATCGACAACGAGCCGGCAAAGTCTTTCGTCGCTGCGAACGAAGGCCTGAAGATCCTGCCGACCGCTTATGTCGAGGAAGAATACGCGATGTGCATCAACAAGAACAACACCGAACTTCTCGACGCGATCAACAAGGCACTGAAGGAACTGACAGATGACGGTACGATCCCGGCCATCATCGAGAAGTACATCCCGAGCAACGGCTGATCGGCCAACTTTTAACAAAATCATAGGCAAAGACGGAAATATGGCTTTATTTCCGTCTTTGTTTCTTTTACAATAGAAGTCTGTGATAGCAGTCGCTTCACGAAGTCATACATCTCGAAGAGAGCACTGTACGAGGGGGACTATTATGGGAATGTTGGCATTTAGAGTGAGCCTGGCACTTCCGGCCCGGCTTGCCAATTTGAAAGACCAGTTCTACATTAACTTCATAGCGGACGACCGGTATATGTACCTGGTCAGAGGTCTGTGGATGACCTTGCGGATCACGTTCTTCGCGGTACTTCTGGGTATTGCGCTGGGCGTCGTCGCCGCGATTATCCGAAGCACCTACGACAAGAACGTCGATGACATGCGTCCGGGTATCGGGAAAGCCATCCTGAAGATCCTCAACGCGATCGTCAAGCTCTACCTGACGATCATCCGAGGCACCCCGGTCGTCGTTCAGCTCATGATCACCTACTACGTTATCTTCCAGTCCTCGACGAATACCATGCTCGTCGCCGTACTGGCCTTCGGTATCAACTCCGGCGCGTATGTCGCCGAGATCATCCGTTCCGGTATCATGAGTATCGACAACGGCCAATTCGAAGCCGGCCGTTCACTCGGTTTCAACTACATCCAGACCATGTGGTACATCATCATCCCCCAGGCCCTGAAGAATGTACTTCCGGCCCTGGCCAACGAGTTCATCGTGCTCGTGAAGGAGACCTCCGTTTCCGGTTACGTCGGCATCATGGACCTGACCCGTGGCGGCGACGTGATCCGGAGCCGTACATTTGTGGCCTTCATGCCGCTCCTCGCGGTCGCCGGCATCTACCTGATTATTGTCATCATCTTCAGTAAACTCGTATCGGTTATGGAAAGGAGGCTGAGAAACAGTGAGCGCTGATCTGGAAAAAAACGACGTGATTATCTCGGTCAAGAATCTGGCCAAGCATTATAAGAACAAGAAGACGGAGATCCACGCGCTGGACGGGATCACCACGGATATCAGGCGTGGCGAAGTCCTGGTCATCATCGGACCTTCCGGTTCCGGTAAGTCCACCTTCCTCCGCTCCTTAAATCTCCTCGAGCGCCCGACGGAGGGAACGATCACCTTTGAGGGAGTCGACATCACCGCGCCGGAGACGGATATCAATAAACTCCGCCAGAAGATGGGTATGGTGTTCCAGCACTTCAATCTTTTCCCGCATCTGACGATCATGGACAACATGACACTGGCACCGAGGAAGCTTCTGAATATGAGCCGTGAAGATGCCGAGGCCAAAGCACTTGAACTTCTCGCGAGAGTCGGCCTTCAGGATCGTGCGGATGCCTATCCGAGCCAGCTCTCCGGAGGTCAGAAACAGCGTATCGCGATCGTGCGTGCACTCTGCATGTCCCCGGATGTGCTTCTTTTCGATGAGCCGACATCGGCGCTGGACCCGGAGATGGTCGGTGAAGTTCTCGACGTCATGAAAGCACTGGCCAAGACCGGTATGACCATGGCCGTGGTCACGCACGAGATGGGATTTGCGAAGGAAGTCGGCACCCGCGTGATTTTCATGGATGAAGGTGTGATCGTCGAGGAGGGAACACCGAACGAGATCTTCGATAATCCGAAGAATGAGCGGCTGCAGGCGTTCCTGGCGAAGGTGCTCTAAACAAATAAGTAACGAAGTAAGGCCCTGGAAAGGGAAGCGCTCTCACAGCTTCAGACAGTTTGCTAAAGCAAAACTCGCTGCTCGAGGGTTTCCCTTTCCAGGGCGTTTACTCTCTATTCCGATCAGAGCACCTTCGCCGGGAAGGTACTTGTCGCGCGAGAAGAGCGCGGTTCCGGCTTGTCTGATTTATGTCAGATTCTGAAAGCATATCTGACAGATATTTGACTGAGTCTGATTTCAGTCTAATTTGCCCTCTATATCTGACAAATATCAGACTGAGTCTAAGATCAACACGAATTGTGGGCATTGTTTGATAGAATGAAAATAGCTTTTGAATGATCGGTGAGGGATGGGTATGAGAAGAGTAGCGGCATTTTCATTAAGTATCATGATCGTACTGTCAGCGGTTACGACCGGTTGCTCGAAAGGCGCGACGAGGGCGCCGGATGGGACGACGGACAGTATGACGGCCGAGGCGGCGATGAATTCCGAGACAGATAACGGGACTTCCGCTACCACGAAGGGCCCGGTCGCGCCGATCGTGCCTTCGGGCGATAAAAAAGGGGACGTCGTCATATCGGAGACGGAAGCGACGGATCCCGTGATGACCGATCCGACGCTCGAATGGCAGTATGACCTCTCGTTCCCGGAGTGGCAGGACCGTTCGATGTATGGCGCGAATAATCGGCTGGGCTTTTATAGCTACAGTGGACAGGGGACGATCTACGTTACACTTTCGGATGACGCAGGGGATTTTAATCTCTATATCAACGATAAGCGGATGGATACGTCCGGCATGACTCCCGGAAAGACTTATACCATAGACATCTCGGGCATCACGAGAAACGGAACGAATTCCCTGCAGCTCAGTGATCTGAAAGAGGGAAATGTGAAGGTGAAGATCCCTTATCCGATCGTGATCGACGGAACGATCGCGGATGTCGGCATCCAGGAGGGCGCGATCGATCTGATCGACGCCATCATCAGCAGTGATATCGAGTACGGATTTCCGAGCGCGCAGGTCGCCATCATCAAGGACGGGCGTCTGGTCTATGAGAATTCGTGGGGGAAAACCAAGGACTACGATGATGACGGGAATCCCGTAGATGCGCCGCCGGTCACAGCCGACACGCTGTACGATCTCGCGTCGGTGACAAAGGTGTATAGCTGCACCTTTGCCATCCAATATCTGGTCACGCAGGGGCTTCTGGATCTCGATACGAAGATCGTCGATATTCTCGGATCCGGCTTTTCTGAGGACACGATCGACATCGAGTACAAAGGCTCCACATACATTCCTCTTTCTAAAAATAAAGAGTGGAAAGCACAGATCACCGTGCGCGATCTTCTTCGTCATCAGGGCGGGTTCCCGGCCGGACCGCTCTACTACAATGACCGCTACGACAACTCGATCCAGGATCTCAGCAGTCATGACAGCAATATCCTCTATGTCGGAACCGCTGCAGACGATGCCGCACGTGAAAAGACACTTCAGATGATCTTTAAGACACCTCTTCTTTATCAGCCGGAAAGCAAAGTTCTCTACAGCGATCTCGACTTCATGATCCTGTGCTTCTGTGTCGAGAAGATCACAGGGATGGGGCTTGATGAATATCTCGAGGAGGTCTTCTGGGCACCTCTGGGGCTTACACACATCACGTACAGACCGCTGGATCACGGATTTACGACAGATGACATCGCGGCCACGGAGCTGTACCACGAGCCAAAGGAGGAGATCGGGAAGTACCGCGGCATGCGCACGACGACGATCCATGGTGTGGTCCACGATCCCAATGCCTACTACAGCATGGCCGGTATCTCCGGTCACGCCGGTCTCTTCTCAAATGCGACCGATCTCGCGATCCTCGGCTCCGTGATGCTGACCGGAGGATATGGCAATCACCGCTTCTTCTCACAGGATGTGCTCGACGAGTTTACCGCGATCCAGAATGAGGACTACCCGGGATATGCGCTGGGCTGGTGGCGAGAAGGCGACCACACGAGAGACTATTACTTCGGCTCCGTCACGGATTCCCGGGCATTTGGACACCAGGGCTTCACGGGTACCTTCTCCATGATCGATCCAGAGAACAACATGGTCATCGTGATCCTGACCAATAAACTCCACAGCAAAATGGAATACGGCGATTTCGCCGGGAAAAGGTTCCAGACCTCATGGCTCGGATTCGTACCGGAGATCCTCGAGATCGGACTTAACGGAGAAGAAGTCGATCCGGGCATCTGGGCGAGCATGGCCGGGGACATGGCCGCCGTGGCCAAGCGTACGCTCGACGATAAGGATATCACCGACCACGACCACCCACTCTGGAAAGCCTACGAATCCCTCCTATCCGCGCAGCAGAAAGTCTCGTAAACTGCGAGGCGGCAGATGAGCGAATCTTTACAAGCCGAAGGTATATTTTCACGAGAAGAGTATCTTAACAGCGCGAGGGGAATTCTCAGGCGGCGAGTTTTGCGTCAGCAAACTGTCTGAGCCGCAGGAGAATGCCCCTCGCGCTGTTCCATGCCATCTCAGAAAGAATTCCCTCGAACTGTCTGCTATAATGGAACTAGCGTATTTTCACGATATCTAACATGTTCAGGAGGGCACCACCATGAAGAGAGAACTGGCAAAACAGAAGGCACAAGAACTTCTTTCGAAGATGACGACAGAAGAAAAAGTGGCGCAGATGCTCCAGGTCACCTACACAGACGGTGGCCGGGAGGAGGCGCTCAAATGGGCGAAGATGGGCGCCGGTTCCTTTCTCCATGTGCTCGGCGATGATGCGAGAGAACTGCAGAAAGAAGCGATGAATACACGTCTCGGTATCCCGGTGCTCTTCGGAATCGACGCGATCCATGGTCACGGACTCAATACGAAAGCGACGATCTTCCCGTCACAACTCGCATGTGCGTGCAGCTGGGATCCGGAAGTGGCAAAAAAGATGGGTGAGGTCACTGCAAGAGAGGTTGCGACGGACGGACTTCACTGGACATTCTCGCCGGTCCTCTGTCTCGGACGGGACACACGCTGGGGCCGTGTCAATGAGACGTTCGGCGAGGACCCGTATCTGACGGGTGAATTGGCCGCGGCCATTATCGAAGGATATCAGGGCGAGGACCTCTCGGACGACGAGCACATCCTGGCCTGCGCGAAGCACTATCTCGGCTACGGCGAGGCGACCGGCGCAAGAGATGCCTACGATACGGAAGTCACCGAGAGAAAGATCAGAGAGGTATTCCTGCCGCCGTTTAAGCGCGCGGTAGATGTCGGATGTGCGACCATCATGACGGCATACGGCTGTATCGACGGGACTCCGCTGACCGCGCACCGCAGGATCCTCCATGACATCCTCAGAGACGAACTGGGCTTCGACGGATTTGTCATCACGGATTGGGATAATACCAACAGCCTCCTGTATCTCCAGCATGTCGCGAAGGATATGGTCGAGGCGTCGGTCATGGCGGCATCGGCCGGAAATGACATGATCATGACGACGAAGGGCTTCTACGATGGCATGTTGACGGCGCTGCGCGAGGGCAAAGCCGACATCTCGGTCGTGGAGGAGTGCGTGCTTCACATCCTCACGATCAAGTACGAGATGGAACTCTTCGACAAGCCGGAGAAGAAGGGCGAGCCCGGATGCTTCGGTAAGGCGGAGCACCTCGCC
Organism: Clostridiales bacterium; assembly: GCA_017551625.1. Lineage (GTDB taxonomy): Bacteria > Bacillota > Clostridia > Saccharofermentanales > Saccharofermentanaceae > Scatonaster. The sequence goes on from JAFZLF010000010.1 coordinate 61,545, forward strand.
GCATCGCTCGATGCCGCGCGAAAGAGCGTCACGCTCCTTAGAAATAACGGTATGCTCCCACTTGGTGGAATAGCAGCGGACGGGTGTTCCGGGAACGGTATGAGCGATGGTGAATCTTCGGCAAAAGCACTGAAACGGGTCGCTGTAATCGGTGAGAACGCAGATAATGTGCGTGCGCAGTACGGCGACTGGACATACTTTACGCATCCGATGCCGGATCCGACAAACAGCCGCCCGGCGCATCGTCCGTATGTGACGCTGTGGGAAGGCGTGAAGGCGCTCTGTGACGAGCAGGGAATCGAGGCCGTCTACGCGAAGGGCTGCGCCGTGAAGACGGCCGAGAGCATAGATGAAAGTGCGGATCTCGATGAGGCCGTTCGCATCGCTTCCGAAGCGGACGTGATCCTCTACGCAGTCGGCGACGTGATCCCGCAGTTCGGCGAATTTGCCGACCGCGCCGACCTCGACCTGACGGGAAGACAGAGCGAACTCTTCTCCCGCCTGAAGGCTACGGGCAAACCGATCTGCACTGTCTTTATCGCTTCAAAACCACTGTGCCTCGGCGACGCTGCGGAGAAAGCGGACGCCGTGATCTGCGGCTTTAACGGTGGCATGTTCGGCGGACAGGCACTGGCCGAAGCGATCTTCGGAAGGATCAACCCGCAGGGCAAACTCCCGATCTCCTTCCCGAGAAAAACGGGTCAGGTACCGGTTTACTACAACCAGCTCCCGGGCTGGCACGGCGAGAAGTACTGGGATATCCCGAAGACTCCTCTGTTTACCTTCGGAGAAGGCATAGGATACAGTGCTTTTGCCTATGAAGGACTCTCCCTCGACGAGGATCTGGTGCTGCGTGTCACGGTGAAAAATGTGGGTGAGACCGAGGGCACGGAGACGGTCCAGATCTACCAGAAGGATGTGGTGTCGAGCCTGCTGACACCAGTTCGAAGACTCATCGCGTTTACGAAGGTGACGCTGGCGGCCGGTGAGGCAAAAGAGGTGGATATTCAGCTGAAGAAGGAAGACTTCGCGCTGGTCAATGCGCAGTGCGAGACGGTGGTCGAGCCGGGCGACTTCATCCTCTATGCCGGAGGATCCAGTAAGGAAGAAGACCTGATCTCGATAAACATTGCGTTTTGAGAGGGGTTAGCATACAATCATAGTGTAAATTTATCTTGTTGTTTCTAGAAACAGGGAGGACAGGTTATGGAGAAGATGATGGAAAAGATGAAGAAGATGTTCGCGCTCATGATGGTAATCGCGATCGTCCTGTGCTTCAGCGGTTGTGTTCGTTATAAAGTTTCTGCGAAGGTCAACAAAGACGGCACGATCGATGTCACGTTCCTCTATGCGCAGATCGATTCGTCGGACATGATGGGCAGCGGGGAAGTCGAGGGCTTCGCCGATGCAGAAGACGATGAAGAGTGGGGCGATGAGCTGGCGATCGATGGAGACGACGCAGGAGACGAAGAGGGAGACGACGAGCTCCGCGCGAAGTTCGAGGCGGCCGGCTGGACGGTCGAGGACTATGCGGATGAAGAGAAGGCCGATAAGAAGTACTACGGCTACACCGCGACGAAGAACGGCATCAAGCTCGATGAGCTGGGTGCGGAGTTTGAGAAACTCGGTATCACCAGTGAACAGTTCACGCTGGAAGAGAAAGACGGTAAGTATATCCTCGATTGGAATACCCAATCCAATACTAAAGAAGTATCCGAACAGCTGGAAGAGATGGGGCTTGCGACCTCGGCCATCAAGTCCTACGGCGGTTACATGACGTTTGTTCTGGAACTTCCGGGCAAGGCGAAGGATAACAACGCGACCAAAGTGGACGGCAAAATCTATGAGTGGGATATGTTCAAGATGAACGAACCGATCCACTGTGAGTTTACGCTCAAGGGTGACGGGTTCCCGGCATGGATCATTGGCGTCATCGTTGGCGGTGTCATCATTGCAGCAGGTGTGGTCGTAGCCATCATCCTGATGGGTAAGAAAAAGAAGATCGATGCGGAAAAACCACTGGAGGTCCCGGTCATCGCAAAGGATCCGACTCCTGCAGAGAAACTCGCACAGACGACCTTCGAGACATCCCAGACCGACGGCCTTCCGCAGTTTGGTCAGGCTTCCGCCGAAGCTCCGGCTGAGACTTCTGCCGAGGATGCGACGGATGCTCCGGCCGCTCCGCTATGGGCACAGCCCTCTTCCGATGCATCGGAAACGCTCGATGACCTGAACGATCTGGATAACAATTGATCCGGGAAAGATCTTGGGGTCATGACTTAGGATCTTTTCTAAGTCGGAAATCATCCTAAGGAATGAAGAATATGCAAAAACAGAAAATCGAAAAACAGAGCTTTGACGCCGAGCGGGCGCTCTATCATTTGCAACATGCGGATCTTGCAGACTGCGTGTTTGCAGGCCCCGCCGACGGCGAGTCTGTACTCAAGGAATCTTCTGACGTGTCACTGGTCAGGTGCCGCTTCTCACTGCGGTACCCACTCTGGCACGTCAGTGCTTTTGCCGTGGAAGACTCGGAAATGGATGAGTTGACACGCGCGCCGATCTGGTACGCGAGAGACGGAGTCCTCAGAAGATGTACGATCCGCGGTGTGAAGGCCGTGCGTGAATGCCAGAATATCGAAGTGCAGGACAGCGCGATCGATTCGACGGAATTCGGCTGGAAGAGCACTGGTATCACGCTTCTTGATTCGTCGGTCACGTCGGAGTATCTCTTCTTCGACAGTTCCGCCATCACGCTTAAGAATGTGAAGATGAAGGGGAAATATTCGTTCCAGTATGTGGACGGGCTAACGATCGAGAATTCGAACCTCGACACCAAGGATGCTTTCTGGCACAGTAAGAATGTCACGGTCAGGGATTCGGTCGTCAAGGGCGAGTACCTCGCGTGGTTCTCGGAACACGTGACACTCATCAACTGCAGGATCATCGGGACACAGCCGTTCTGCTACTGCGAGGATCTTCGGCTCATCAACTGCACTATGGAAGGGTGCGATCTCTCGTTCGAGTATTCGGATGTGCAGGCCGATATCATCGGACGGATCGACTCCGTTAAGAACCCGAAGTCGGGGACGATCACGGCGGACGAGGTCGGGGAGATCATCATGGGCGATGCGGTCATGCCTTGCCTGGGTGAAGTGAAGATTCGCTGATTCCATGATCTGAACAGAGAATTCAAGTGGTTCAGGATGGCCGGCCTCTGTTATAATGCTTCTTGGAGTCACAGAAGTGACGGAAAAGAGGGGTTATAGTATGCGTGAGAAATGGTCATCACGGACCACATTTATTCTGGCTGCCATCGGTTCGGCGGTAGGACTTGGGAATGCCTGGCGTTTCCCGGGACTTGCCTCGAAGTACGGTGGCGGCGCTTTTCTATTCGTATATCTGCTGGCGATGCTTCTGATCGGCATCCCGCTTCTGATGCTCGAGATCGCAGTCGCCAGACACACCAAACAGGGTGCGCCGGGCTCGATGCGGGCACTCCATAAGAGATCCGAGGCTGTCGGCTGGATCGCTGTCAGTAACGGTATCGGCATCTCGATCTACTACGCAGCCGTTTTCGCATGGGTCATCCTCATGTTCTTCATGAGCTTCAAGTTCAGAGGGATGACGGGCGACACCGAGGCCGCCAGTTCTCTCTGGGCAGATACCATTAAGACGACATGGACGACATCCGGGTATTCCACGATTGCATGGCCGGTCCTGATCTGCCTCCTGGCTGCATGGGCGCTCTGCTATTTCTGTATCCGTAACGGTACGACGACCGTCGGAAAGGTCGTCAAATACACCGTCTCTCTTCCGGTCATCTGCCTTCTGGTCATGGCGGTACGCGGTTTTACGATGTCCGGCGCGATGGCCGGTATAGAGAAACTCTTCATCCCGGAGTGGCGTGCGCTTTCCGATTCGAAACTCTGGATCGATGCGATCGGTCAGGTATTCTATTCTCTGTCGACCTCGATGGCCATCATGTTCGCATACGGCTCTTATCTCGACAGTAAGGCGAACATCGCCGTCGATGCAATCATCATCGCTTTTTCCGACATGATCATCAGTGTCCTGGCCGGTATCGTCATGTTCACCACAATGGCCGGTGTCGGCATGCTCGACAATATGTCTGCATCGGGCATTGCGACCGCCTTCATCATCTACCCGCAGGCCATCGTCAAGCTCTCCGGAAACGGCGTCGTGAACATGATCTTCGCTTTTATCTTCTACTTCTGCCTGATCACGCTGGCGATCGACTCCCTGTTCTCGATCATCGAGGGTATATCGACGGCCCTGTCGGACAAGTTCAACCTGAACAAGAAGAAAACTACGCTTACGATCTGCATCATCGAGGGTGTCATCAGCCTGATCTATGTGACCGGCGCCGGTCTGGCCGTGCTCGATATCGTCGACTACTTCATCAACAGCTACACGCTGCTGCTGACCGGTATTCTCGAGGTGATCGTGGCCGGGTGGTTCTTCAAAACAAGCAAGATTCTTACCCAGATCAACCGTAATACCAAGTCCTTCAAGATGCCCGGCTGGTGGTTTCTGCCATCGATCAAGTACTTCGCGCCGGTCGTGCTTTCCGGACTCTTTATCTGGAATCTCGTGAACCTCATCCGCGACGGCGGTGTGTATGGTGACGGCTACTCGCTGCGAGCCAACATCCTCTTCGGCTGGGCGATCATCGCGCTGATCCTGCTGTCGGGGCTGATCATCAAGCTGATCGTGAAGTGTAAGACCGCAGGCGGATATCAGGAAGATCAGCGTGAGTGGGAGGAGTACACAGACGACTGATCCTGTTACGATAGGAGAGACGTAATCTGCGGTTTTCTGTTTGCTTTCCCGGGAAGGTGCATTATAATAGTAAAGGTTGTGTCGGAACAAGTGCCAAAGGCGGCGCTCCGACATGGAAATACAATCATTTCAGGAGGTCATGAATATGGCAGAACGTAGAGTTGGTACTGTTTCCCGGGGCATTCGCTGTCCGATCATCCGTCAGGGTGACGATCTTGCGACGATCGTAACCGAATCCGTACTTTTGGCGGCAGAGTCCGAAGGCTTCGAACTTCGCGACCGCGATGTCATTGCCATGACCGAATCGATCGTGGCCAGAGCACAGGGCAACTACTGCTCGGTCGACGATATCGCCGCGGATGTAAAGGCGAAACTCGGCGGTGAGACCGTCGGCGTGATCTTCCCGATCTTAAGCAGAAACCGCTTCGCGATCTGCCTCCGCGGTATCGCAAAGGGGAGTAAGAAGATCGTCCTGATGCTGTCCTATCCTTCCGACGAAGTCGGCAACTGCCTCGTGAGCCTCGATAAGATCGATGCTGCCGGTGTGAACCCGTATAGCGATGTGCTGACTCTGGAGAAGTACAGAGAGCTTTTCGGCGAGAATAAGCATGAGTTTACCGGCGTAGACTATGTGGCTTATTACGGCGACCTCATCCGCGAGATGGGCTGCGAAGTGGAGATCATCTTCGCCAACCAGCCGAAGGCGATCCTCGAATATACGAAGAACATCATCAACTGCGATATCCACACCCGCGCAAGAACCAAGCGGATCCTTCTGGCCGGCGGAGCCGAGAAGGTATTCGGCCTCGATGAGATCATGAACGCCTCTGTGAACGGAAGCGGATATAACGAGAAGTTCGGTCTTCTGGGCTCGAACAAGGCAACAGAAGAACAGGTCAAGCTCTTCCCGAGAGACTGCAAGGACCTCGTTTTGAAGGTACAGAGCATCATCCTCGAGAAAACGGGGAAGCACGTCGAGGTCATGGTCTACGGTGACGGTGCTTTTAAGGATCCGCAGGGAAAGATCTGGGAACTGGCTGATCCGGTCGTATCCCCGGCCTTTACCGACGGACTCATCGGCACGCCCAATGAACTGAAACTGAAGTACCTCGCAGACAATGAGTTTGCCGGTCTTTCCGGAGAAGAACTGAAGGCCGCGATCTCTGAGAGCATCAAGGCGAAAGACAATAACCTCGTGGGCAAGATGAGTAGCGAGGGTACCACACCGCGTCAGCTGACGGACCTGATCGGATCACTGTGCGATCTGACTTCCGGTTCCGGCGACAAGGGCACGCCTGTCGTTCTGGTACAGGGTTATTTCGATAACTACACCAACTGACGGGAAAACAGGCGGACACGGAGAGAGCCGAAGCCGCCTGATCGATCGCGAAGTGATTCGCAGAACAGGAGATACAGCGTAATACATGTTTAGAAAGAAGATCCCGTGGATGATATTATTTCTGGTGCTGATGGTATGCAGCATCTGGGCGGTAGTATCGAGAAGCGGGAGCTATTCTCCTACGCTTCTCCGTGAGACACTGTGTAATGCGAACCCGTGGTGGCTCGTCGCCGCTGTCGTCGGGATGCTCTGTAACGTCCTCTTCGAGGGCGCCGCGCTCGACTTTCTTATCAAGGCCCTGACCAAGACAGATGACGGAGCAGGACATCCGATCCGTCCACACGGCCTTCTCTACTCGGCAGCAGATATCTACTTCTCCGCAATCACCCCGTCGGCCTCGGCAGGTCAGCCGGCCAGTGCTTTTTTCATGAGAAGAGACGGCATCCCGGTCGCGCAGTCCGCTGTGATTCTGGTCCTGAATATGCTCCTTTATACAGGGGCGCTGGTCCTCGTCGGCGTGATGGGCTTCATGCTCTGCCCGGACATCTACTACGGGATGGATACACTGGCACAGATCCTCATCCTGATCGGCTTTATCTTCCTTCTCGGCCTGTGTACGGTCTTCGTACTGGTCCTAAAGAAGGAGCAGTGGGTCAAGCATATGGGCGTGGCCCTGATCTCGCTCGGTGCGAAGCTTCACCTGATCCGTCACAAGCAGAGCAAGATCGATAAGATCGAGCTCGCGATCCGTCAGTATAAGACCTGCTCGGATCTCATCCATAAGAACAAATCGACGATTGCCGTGGCATTTCTCTTTAATTTCCTTCAGCGTCTGGCGCTGGTCAGTACGACTGTTCTGGTCTACCTGGCATTTGGCGGGTCTGTCAGTAACCTCGCAGAGGTGACGGGCGTGCAGTGTCTGGTGCTGGTCGGTGTCTACAGCCTCCCGATCCCGGGTGGTATGGGCGTCGCCGACTACCTTCTTATCAGCGGCCTTTGCCAGATCGAGGATGTGGTGAGCCCCGCGAACCTCGAGCTGATCTCGCGTGGCATCTCCTTTTACAGCTGCATCGGCCTGACCATCATCATCGTCGTGGTCGGGTATATTCTCCAGAAGAAACGTATGAGACGGCATCACGAAGCGGAACACGAGGCGAATAAAGAAAACTGAAAGCGCGACGTTCTTCTTCGTGGGATGTGACAATGTTTGTTTACATGTGATTCGATTTTTCGCAACTTTTGATTGGGATAATGAAAATGTGGAACTGTGTTTCTGCGTTTAGTCCGTTTGTCTGACGGCGCGACGGGGTGAGGAGGGCGTCCTATGAGAAAGTGTATATATGATGTGCGTAGCTGCGGGAAGGACCGCAGGCGCAGGACTCTGTCGATTTTTCTTGTGATAAGTATGCTGGTGGCGGTCATGTCGCTTCCAGCTTGTAAAAAGTCTGATGCGGAGGCGCAAAAGAAGTCGAGCGAGGATTACGAACGGCATAAGATGGAAACGAAGGACCCGGATGACACATCTGAGACCCGTGAGACTACCGAGCCTTCCCAGCGTGATACCAGTGTACGCCAGGCTCCTACACTCTCGCCGACACCGACTCCGATTGTGAATAGTCAGGGCATCGTCCAGCTGACTGCGCAGGATATTCAGGATATGAACGGCGGAAATGCCATTATCGTGTATGGTGACGAAGGGTATGTCAGTACGATCGTGGGACGTTTTTTTGATCGGCCTGTCGATGATGAAGAAGATGCGATCAATGCGCTCAAAGGACTGCAGTCGCTACTTGGCATCGAGACAGGGTATTTCCCTTTTTCCGTCTATGGTTCGACTTACCGTGGATATACGATCTATACTTATCAGCAGCTTAAGGGTGACATGGTCGTATACAATGCTTCCCTTAAGATCGTTCTGGATCGCGAAGGTTACCCGTGGATGTTACAGTCTTCTCTGTCTACAAATCTGGATTATGAAGTAAGTGATCCGAAAATCAATGCATCTGAGGCTGAAAGCATCATCCTGTCGGCGTGGGGAAACGGCTTAAATGTGCTGTCGGAGTACACGATGGAGACGTGTCTGGTCGACTATTATCATATGTCCCAGCATTGTTTCCAGGTCATAACAAATAATCCGTATCAGAATTCATCTTTCGATATGCCGTATTTTATTCATTTCGTGGACTATGACGGGAACTACGTCAGATGCTATCCGACTGCTGATCTGCCGGATGACCGGTTCGCCGATTATGGAAATGAATCGTATTTCAAGGATCTGGTAGCCACAGACTGTACTTTTACGATCAACAGGAATGGGGAGGATGTGACGTTCACTGTACCTATCTCTTATAACACGGTCGATCAGAAATATTATCTGGCTGATCCGGAAAGGAAGATCATCGTCGGTGACTACTATGAATTCAAGTTCAACAGAAGAAACCTGCTTTTTACATGTCAGGAGGAAAACGAGAACTGGCCGGAACATGATCTCTTTGCCTATTATAATTTCATTCGGGTCTATGATTTCTTCAAGGAATTCAATATTGAATCAACAGACGGTTTCGGAATGCCGATCCTCATTCTGATGGGTTACTGCGAGTCAGATAAAACCCCGATCGATAATCTGGCAAACGGCGGAATCGAGGCAGGATGGTCAATAATGTGTGTAACGAGAGCAAGCGATAAGTGCTTCTCGATGGATGTATGCGGACATGAGTTTACACACGGAATCAGTACTTTCAGCCGCCAGGGATGCGTGTACCAAGATGAATACGGAACGGTCAACGAAGCTTTCTCTGAAATATTGGGAAATATCAGTGAGATGTACGTGGGAGATACCACCGATACGACATGGCTGCTGGAAGAGACGTGTGGCATGCCGGTGATCTGCATGAGTCAGCCGGATCTGTACTATCAGCCGAACATGGTCGGTGACGAATACTATACTCCCAATTCGTATGCGAGTTTGAATACGGATTATATGGACTGGGGAGGAGTCCATAGAAATGATTCTCTGATTACGAATCTTTGCTGTGTGCTGGAGCAACAGGGCTGGACGCTGGAGGAACTGGCAAACTTCTTCATATGCGCGATCGAGATGCATACGACTCTTGCGGATTTCGATGATATGTATGCCGTCTTTATCGCCGCGGCCTATGTTTGTGATAAGGAAGAATTCATACCTGTTATTGAGCAATATTGGCAGGATAAAAAACTGGTCGGGAACCGCCAGAAGACCAACGAGACGACAACGATCGACGGATATGCCAAGATGCTGATACATTTCAGCTCGGAGGACCTTGCGGCACATGCGATGGCTACGGCATATTCAACAAGAGACAAAACGATGGTCGCTTGGGCCCCGGTTCAGTATGACGGCGTTGCTGTCCTTCGGATCCCGGAAGGGCTTAGCGTGTATATCATCGTGTGTGAGTTTTCGGATGATTACTTCGAAGACGTGAAACAATACAAATACCTGAATAACAAACAGTCGGACTGGACACTCGACAGTTATGATGTCGGAGTTGTCAAGACTGTTGCAGGGACAATCACGACGCTTCCTGATTATTCGTAGTGCTTTCCCGTGCGAAAAGCACTGGTTTGCGAGACTTTCTGCGCTTAGACCGTGCGTGATAGAGAGATTTCGACAAAGTTTATTAACATTTGGTTTTACCTTTGGCAACTTTTGATTGTGATAATAAAACTGTGTACTTCTATTATTGGAAACAGGGAGGATACAGTATGAAAGATCGCAAAATGAGAGCGCTGGCTATTTTGTTGGCGATGAGTATTCTTGGTGCTGCTTGTTCGAAAAAAGAAACGACGACAGCGAAGACCAAGAAAGATGATAATGATTACGAGAAGCATAAGATGGAGACGAAGGATCCGGACGAGGAGACAGAGCCGTCCGAGACAACGGAGCCTTCCCAGCGCGATTCGAGTGTCCGTTTTTCACCGACACTGACACCTACGCCGGAGGTCATCCCGATTCTTACCGAGCAGGACATCCAGGATATGAACGGCGGCAATGCCCTCATCATCCGAAATGACGAAGGAAACGTCAGTACGATCGTCGGAAGATACTTCCACCGTCCGGTCGCAGATCATGAGGACGCGATCGATGCGATTCGGGGCCTTCAGGAGCTGCTGGGGATTGAGAACGGTTATTTCCCGTTTATCATGTATGGCGAGACATTCCAGGGATATACTTACTACACATATAGACAGATCAAGGGTGATCTCACTGTAGAGAATGCGACGCTTAAGGTCGTTCTGGATCCGGAGGGTTATCCGTGTATGCTCCAGTCTTCGCTGGAGACGCACCTTGATGTAGTTGCGCCGACACAGAAAATCAATGAGGCCGATGCCGAGCAGATCGTTCTCAACCGGGTAGGAAGCGGTTATCAGGTATTCTCGGAATATACGATGAAGACGTGTTTTGTGGATGATTACCATGAGACCCGCCACTGCTTCGAAGTCATCACGAATAATCCGGATGGCAGCATCTCCTTTGATATGCCGTATGTCATCCATTTTGTAGATTATGATGGAAGTTACGTGAAGTCGTATCCGACAAGTTATCTCCCGACAGATCAGCTGGCTGACTATGGAAATGATTCGTATTTTAAAGACATGGAGGCGACGGAACGTACCTACACGGTCAACCGGAACGGCGAGAGTTTCACGTTCTCGGTACCGATCTCCTATAACAGTGTTGATGGAAAGTATTATCTGGCGGATCCGGAACGAAACATCATCTGTGCCGATTTTTACGAGTTCGAGTACAATGGACACAATCTGGTATTTGAATCTTCAGATGATCCGAATAACTGGTCAGAAAATCACCTGATCACGTATTACAATTACATCAAGTCGTACGATTTCTATGCGACCTTTAATGTTTATTCCACAGATGGATTTGGCATGCCGATGCTTATCCTGATGGGATATTGCGAATCGGATGGGACACCTGTCGATAATGCCTGCAACATGGGTGTGGTCGATGGCTGGTCCATCTTTGGCGCATCTGATGCGAATACGTACTGCTATAGTCTCGATGTCTGCGCACATGAGTTTACTCATGGTGTATCCGGATTTGCCAGACAGGGGAATATTTATGCGAATGAGTATGGTTCGATCAACGAGGCTTTCAGCGATATCATGGGGAATATCTGTGAGATGTACATGGGTGAGACTTCGGATACGAACTGGCTCCTGGGCGAGACTTCCGGTAATACCATGCGATCCATGAGTAACCCGTATATGTACAATCAGCCGATGTATCTGGCCGATCCATACTATATTGCTCCGTCGCGGCAGGGTCTCTACGGCGTGCAGGATAATGGTGGTGTGCATATTAACAATACGCTGATCTCCTATCTGTGCTACAAGCTCTATCAGAATGGAATGTCGCTTTATGATCTGGCACACTTTTTCCTCTGTGCGATGGAGATGCACACCCCGACGGCAGACTACGATGACCTCTATGGCATCTTTGTCGCGGCAGCCCAACTGAGTGGTAATGAGGCAGCGATTCCGATCATCACTCAGCACTGGCAGGATACACTTCTTGCCGGTGACCGCTCAAAAAACGCTGAAAACTGTGCTATCAACGGATATCAGCGCATCAATGTTCCTTTTGCATCGGAAGATGTGGCTGTAAGATGTATCGTATCTGTCTATTATGCTTCGACAGGAAGCCTGGCACTCCAGCGTCTGGCGCAGCCGGACGGTGTGGCATCCTTCCTGATCCCGGCGGATGGTTCGACTCAGTTCATCTTTGTCATCGAAGAGTATAGTGATGAATTCTGGAGCTCGCAGATCGGTGAAAAGGGTCTGGATAGCACGGGAGCAGGATGGACAACGGATGCGAATTCGCTTGGGATCTTTACGATGGATTCCGGAGATATCGCTACCTTGCCGATCTATTCGTAAACGACGGGGGAAGTGTCTTTCCCGAAGAAATATAGAAACTACATGAATCGAGTGAGAGGAGGAAACAAAGATGAAGAGTCGTAAAACGAGGGTGCTGGCGATCCTTCTGGTGCTGAGCCTGCTGGGCGCGGCGTGCAGTAAGTCGTCTGACACGAAAGAAAAGAAGAAGACCGAAGACACGGACTATGAGAAACATAGTATGGAGACGAAGGATCCGGATGCTACGGAAGAAACCACAGAGGCCACAGAGCCTTCGCAGCGTGATACGAGCGTCCGTCCGGTCTCGACACCTACGCCTACACCGGAACCGATCCCGATGCTTACCGCTTCGGATATCCAGAACATGAACAACAATAATGCGCTGATCGTTTATAACGATGAGGGCAATGTCAGTACGATCGTCGGCCGGTTCTTCCATCGGCCGGTCGCGGATGAGGATGATGCGATCAATGCCATCAAGGGCGTGCAGGAACTGCTGGGCCTGCAGACCGGGTACTTCCCGTTTGCCGTTTATGGAGAACGGTATCAGGGCTACACCTTTTACACCTACCAACAGATGAAGGGTGATATCACGGTTACCAATGCGACACTAAAGATCGTTCTGGATCCGGAAGGATATCCGTGCATGTTACAGTCGTCGCTGGCGTCAAATCTGGATTACACGCCTTCTTCACCAACTATTACGGAAAAAGATGCAGAGGATCTCATACTCAATGCATTTGGCTCAGGATATCGTGTGCTTTCTGAATATACGACGACTACAGTATACACGGATTATGCACGAGCGCAGCACTGCTATCAGGTTTATACAAACAATCCCATGGACAATTCATCCTTTGATATGCCATATGTCGTCCATTTCATCTCATATGATGGAGAGTACTTAAACGGTTATCCGACTGCATTTTTGCCGACAGATCCCTTTGCTGATTTTGGTAACGATTCATATTTCAAGGATATGGTTCCATCGGATTATTCATTCACCATTACTATCAACGGAATTCAAGTCGATACTATTATTCCCATCTCGAAGAACACTGTGGATGGGAAATACTATCTTTGTGATCCGAACAGAAAAATCATCGTGGCGGATTATTACGCATTTGAATTCGAGGGCAAGCTTCAGTTTGATACGCAGGATGACCCCAACTCCTTTAATGCGTATCACTTGTTGAATTACTATTACTATACAAAGGCATATGATTTCTACAAGGAGTTTAATATCGAGTCTACGGATGGCTTTGGTATGCCGATTCTGATTTTGGATGGGTACTGTAATGAGAATGGAAAACCGATTCAGAATTGCTGTAACATGGGGATTCAGTATGGATGGTCAGTGTTTGCTGCAACTGACGGGTATTCTTTCGGTCATAGCTTGGATCTGGTAGGGCATGAGTATACACATGGTGTCACTTTCTATTCCAAACAAGGCGTGCAGTACTATAACGAGTATGGTGCGATCAATGAGGCCTATAGCGACATCATGGGAAATATCATGGAGATGTATATGGGTGAGACTTCGGATACGGAGTGGGCTGTTGGAGAGAGAAGCGGAGATGAGTGCCGTTCGATGAGCTATCCGTATAAGCATTACCAGCCGATGTATGTAGGTGATCTGTTTTATATTTCGACATCTCCGCTAAGTCGTATGAGTGGTCTGGACGACAAAGGTGGCGTGCATGATAACAGTTCTCTTCTCAGTCACATGTGTTATTACCTGTACATGAATGGTATGAGTTTGGAGGATCTGACATGGTTTTTCCTGGCTTCAATCGAGATGCAGACTCCGAATGCGGATTATGATGATTTCTACGCCATCTTTGTTGCATCCGCCAGGTTGACCGGACACGAAGAAATCATCCCGCTTCTTACGGATTACTGGGAGTCGGCAGGGCTGAATGGTTCGCGTGAAAAGACAGCTGAGAGTACCACGCTGGAAGGGTATGAACGTATTAACATCCCGTTCTATTCACCCCAGGTCGGAGCCTATTGTGTGGTACAGCTTATCGATGAATACGGTAATCTTTATCTCTATACAACCATGCAGTGGGATGGTATTGCGACATTCCTGGCACCGGCTAAGGGCTCGCCTTTCATACTCGGTATCACGGAGTACACAGATGCCTCTTTGTCGACTGTAGCTAAAGATGTGTGGCTGAATCATGATCTTACCGCGTGGACAGATAATCCCTATGACTTAGGGATCATATATTTCGAATCCGGCAAGGTCACCACCTTCCCGACATATCAGTAGCCTTTCGTATAAGAAAGGGCAGAGGATTCTCTTAGAAGTAAGGAGGATGGAAACTATGAAGAACAGAAAATGGAAAACTTCCGCTCTTGCAGGCCTTCTGGCCGTGAGTATGGTATGGGGATGCGCATGCTCATCGAGTAAGAGTGATAAGAAAACGAAGGACGAGGAACCGGAAGATGAGGTCGAGTATGTGATCAATACGATTCCGAAAAAGAATGAAGCGGAGGAGATCCCGGACGGGATGATGCCTTATGCGGATGAAGGCATGGATATTTCCTTCTGCTATCCGGCCAGCTGGCATGTGGTTCTTACCGATGACGCTGAAGGACTTAGGCTCTTCGTGGATGAAGAAGAGTTTGAAGAGATCGAGATCCGCAAGGTCAAGGCGAAGAATAAATCTCCGGAAGATCTCTTTAAATCGATCAAGAAGGAACTCGATGGCCTGTATGACAAGCTCAAGGCTTCGGATATCGAAGTCACGAAGGTCGGGAAGCGATCGATCTACATGAAGACCTTCTCTTCGAAGGAAGTCGCGATCGACGTCTATGTCGAGATCTACGAGAAGTTTGCGATGGAATACACCGTCTATGCAGAAGACACGGGAGCGCTGGAGGCGGATCTGAACTCGATCCTCTCGACGATGTACTTTAATTGGGAAGCGTATAACGATGTGGAAGTTCCGCTGCCGCCGCCGGAGACAACTTCCTATCTGGTCAGCACGGACTATAATCTGGCGATCACGGTTCCGGCAGAGGATGCGTCACCCGACCCGACGTGCCCTGTAGGTATCTATGTTTCCTATCCGCTTGGTAACATCGGGGCGATATATTTGAATTCTGACCCGATCGGATCTTGCGTTTATGATGCTGAGGATCTTCTGAATTCGTTCATGTGGTATGACGGCATGATGGCGGCCCTGCTCCTTCTGGATACAGCGGAAGTTGTGAACTATTATGACTCGAGTTTCAATGGCACGCCGGAGATCGATGCGGAGTTCAATTTCACATCCAACGGCCAGTCCGGCGTCGGATACTGCCGCCTGATCAACGGCCCGGATATCGGCTGCTACTGCGTGTTCTATACGCTCTATGAGCCGGACAACACCGAACAGAAAGATCTTTTTGCCACGGCTCTCGAGACCTTCGAGATCAACGGAGCGCCGAGGCCGAGAACATTTAATGTTCTTACGACCGAGTGGAATGCTCGTATTGCGCTTCCATCCGATATCTATACCGCTTTTGAGTATGATTCACAAAATGGCGCGTACTATATCACGCTCCCGGATCAGGAGGTGCTGGCATTAAGTCTAATCGCCGATGCACAGGTGGATATAGACGGATACATAGATAATGTGATCGCATACTATGACAGTGCAGATACGAACAACTACGAGAGAATCACCTTCGATGATTGTCGGTTCCTATGTAAAGGAGTGAAGGGTTCATATACTTATCAAGGTGAGACGGGATACTACGCATTTGCGGCAACGGTACTTCCGGACAACCAGCTGTATGTGTGCTACTACCTCACATCCAATTCGAATACAGTGTCACTTGACGAAGCGATGGACTATGTTACGTGGTCGATGAATATTCCGTCCGCCTGATCGTAGATCCGAGTGGTCGGCGCGAGGCAGAAGGCCTCTAATACCTCGCGAAAAGCACTGAAACAGAAAAACAAAAAAGAAGCCATCGGAGCGATTCCGCAGGGCGTGAGCCCGAGGACCAGCGACGATGGCTTCCTTTTTTGCTTTTGTTTATCTGTTTCAGTCTTGGTTTTCGTAAGCAACGAGATACTCTTCGCCGTACATCTTTCTAAGCTTCGGTTTCTCGATCTTACCTGTGGCGTTACGGAGTACCGGAGCGAAGATGATCTTTCTCGGTCTCTTATATCTCGGCAGCTGCAGGCAGAAGTCGTTAACCTCTTCCTCGGTCATGGTCATGCCTTCCTTGACTTCGATGATCGCGCCGGCGATCTCGCCCTGACGCTTGTCCGGAAGTCCGATAACAGCAACGTCCTTGATCTTATCGTTCTTCATGATGAAGTCTTCGATCTCGACAGGGTAGAGGTTTTCACCACCGGAGATAATGACGTCTTTCTTTCTGTCGACGAGGTAGATGAAGCCATCTTCGTCCTGACGGCCCATATCACCAGTGAGGAGCCAGCCGTCCTTGAGGACTTCTGCTGTGGCTTCCGGATTATTGTAGTAGCACTCCATGACGCCGTTACCCTTGACGCAGAGTTCGCCGACATCGCCCTGCTTAACGATATTGCCGTTCTCGTCGATGATCTTGCACTCCCAGCCGTATCCCGGGATACCGATCGCGCCGACCTTCTCGACATTCTCGACACCGAGGTGTACGCAGCCAGGCCCGATGGACTCGGAAAGACCGTAGTTCGTGTCGTACTGGTGCTTCGGGAAATAGGCGAGCCATCTCTTGATGAGAGACTTCGGGACCGGCTGGGCGCCGATATGCATCAGTCTCCACTGATCGAGCTGGTAATCGGAGAGCTTCACATCGCCGCGGTCAAGTGCGTCGAGGATATCTTGCGCCCATGGCACGAGGAGCCATACGATGGTGCAGTGCTCGGTTGAAACGGCATCGAGGATATACTTCGGCTTCGTGCCACGGAGAAGTACTGCGCGGGAACCGGCGACCAGCGAGCCCATCCAGTGCATCTTCGCGCCGGTGTGATAAAGCGGCGGGATGCAGAGGAAGCAGTCCTCGCGGGAAGTAGAGTGGTGCTTCTGCTCGACAGCGGCGGCATGCATCAGACTTCTGTGACGGTGCAGGATCGCCTTCGGGAAACCGGTCGTACCGGAGCTGAAGTAGATCGCGCCGAAATCATCATCGGTAATCTCGATATTCGGACGGGTGCTGCTGTAGTCGCCCGTGATGAGTCGGTAGTCTTCTGCGAAGGAAGGACACTGCTCACCGACGAAGATGAGCGCGCGGTTCTTGTGAAGAGCCGGCTCGATGTTCTCGATACGGGAGATAAATTCCGGACCGAAGAAGAGTATATCCAGTTCTGCGAGATTCGAACAATAGAGGATCTCGTCAGAGGTATAGCGGAAATTGAGCGGGACGGCGAGGGCGCCGGTCTTCAGGATGCCGAAATAGATCGGGAGCCATTCGAGGCAGTTCATCATGAGGATACCGATCTTGTTGCCCTTCTTGATGCCACGGGACAGGAGCATGTTTGCCAGACGGTTGGCCTTCTCGTCGAAGACCTTCCAGGTGATCTGGCGGCGGTAGGCCTGAGTCTTGGTAGGCTGGATCAGTTCATATTCTTTCCAGGTGATGCGGCCGACTTCCTGCTGCTCCGGGTTAAGTTCCACCAGCGCGACTTCGTCACCATAAAGATCTGCATTTCTCTCGAGATAATCGGTAATAGGCATATTCCATTCCTCCTACAATCACTACATTTGCTACACGTATATACTACACGCGAAAAATACGCCTATATGAGTATAGCAGGATTATTTAAAAAAAACACCCCGAAAATCACTGTCGGATAAAAACGCTGAAGTGAAAAGTTAAGTTCCACTTCAGGGGGCCGCGAGTGGAAGTCAGTCTTACAGGAAGTTCCACTTGTATCGGAGTTGCCTTCACTCTTACAATAGAAGCATCTCTCAGGTCACCGGTTGGAAAGGACGGTGATCA
>JAFZLF010000057.1 GCA_017551625.1 Clostridiales bacterium
CTCATTCAGAAGCACCAGATGGTCGCAGAGCTTCTCCGCCTCCGTCATGTTATGTGTCGTCAGGAAAATGATCGTACCCGCGTTTTTTCTCTTCCTTATGATCTCGTGGATCTCACTGCTGGTCTGCGGATCAAGGCCGCTCGTCGGCTCATCCAGGAAAAGCACTTTCGGCCGGGCCAGAAGTGCGCGTGCCAGGCGCAGGCGTTCCTTCATACCCTTGCTGAGTTTCTTCACTTCTTTTTTCTCGGCATCCAGAAGCGCCACTTCCTGAAGAACCGTCCGGATCGCCGCATCGTCCACGCCGTAGATATCGGCAAACACGCGGAGATTCTGATAGCACGTCAATCTCTCGTAGAGTCCGAAGTCATCCATCATGATGCCGAACTGTTTCTTATCCGCACCGCTGAGCTGCGACACTCTCTTTCCCATGACCATCGCATCGCCCTCTTCAAAACGGAGCTGCCCGGTCAGCACACGGATCAGTGTCGTCTTCCCCGCGCCCGAAGGACCCAGAAGACCAAAGATCTCCCCATCCTCCACCGAGAAAGAAACCCCGTCCAGAACTTTCTTCTCTCCAAAACTCTTCGAAATTCCCGCAACAGAAATCATCGTATCTTCCTCCTGAATCTTTCAGACAAGAAACAGATCTTC
Organism: Clostridiales bacterium; assembly: GCA_017551625.1. Classification (GTDB taxonomy): domain Bacteria; phylum Bacillota; class Clostridia; order Saccharofermentanales; family Saccharofermentanaceae; genus Scatonaster. Next base: position 652 of record JAFZLF010000057.1, read on the forward strand.
CGGCAGTATCTCTTCCGCCGCCACCGTTTCTCTTTCCTTCATCAGGAGAATAACAGCCCCAAAACGCCTGCGCAATAGGCCTTTACGCGAGTTGCCAAAAGCCATACACAAGATGCAGAAAGCCATGCACAAAAACTTCGCACTCTATAGCATAACGAAAAAAGAAAAGGATCTCCGAGCGACGAATCTTCCGAAAGGATGAGATAAATCGCGCAGCGAAAAAGGGTATAAAAAATCTCACGCACGGCGAGTGTTGCGTAAGCAAACTGTTTGAAGCCGAAGGGAGATATTTTTATACCCTTTACGCTGTCTCAGCCATGAGCGTCGCCGCCCGGTTCTGGATGGTCCTGCTAACGTCTTCCGCACTCTTGGACCCGTCGAAGTAGGCCGGCGCTTCTTCACGGATAATGTTCACGATCGTCGGATTTACGATGTACCGTGTCGAGACGCGCTCCATCAGCGCGATCAACTGATCCGAGGTTCCCTGATCCATCTTCGGCGACATTCCGGGCTCGGGGTCGCGCTCGTTGATATTCTTATTATTCTCATCGATTGCATTCTGAAGAGAGATGTTGAGGCTCTTCCTGCAAACACTAAAACCAAGACTCTGTCCGCTTTCCGCCATTTTATCCTGCGACTCGGAAGAAAGCAGGAAGCGGATGAAGTCCCAGGACACCGCCCGGCCTTCTTCATCGGTAAAGGCCGAGATACCTACAGTCATCGTTGCTTCCGCGGATACTCCCTTTCCCGAGGAGGTCGGCCACCCAATGAAGCTGACCTCTGAATGGCAAAGATCCGCCGCACTGGCGAAGTCATACAAATGGCGGCATCCGACTGTTGTCAGGGCACAAAGTCCGCTCTGCATCACGATATATTTTGGTTCGTGATACGCATCTTCTCCGATCTCTTCAAACATCTCGTAGATCGTATCCTGGCTGATGCCCGGCGCGATCTCCTTGGCGATCTGCATGAGCTTCCGGAAGTCATCACTGTCGAACCTCACCTCGCCTTTGCTGTAATCCACGTAGTGGGGCATATCACGATACAGAAGATTGAGGAGGATGCCGATAGGTTCAAGAGCGCCCTGTACGGAAGCATCTGTATAAAGGATCGGCTTCACATCTTCGGGAAGCGAGCGCATCTTATCGGAGAATTCATCCAGCGTCCAGTCGGAAACCCCGCTGATATAATCCGGATTTCCGAGAAGCGTGTCGAGATAGATCGACAGCGGCATCTGAAACAGTTGTCCGTCTACTTCAAAAGCTCTGAACACGTTATCGAAGTACATCCTTCTGTCGATTCCGTCCGCACCATCCAGATAGGGATTGAGATCAACAAGGATGCTTCCCGTATCGAACTGGCTGAATTCCGAATAGTTTATAAGCACATCCGGGCCCGTTCCGGACTTCATGTCGAGAAGGAGTCTGTCGGCCGCATCCGCTTCACCGGACCGGCTGTAGACGGTCTCATCTGTGCTGGTGGAAGGCGTATACAACACGATCCTGCCCTTACTGTCCGGACTCTTGTTGTACTCGTTAATAAGCTTCATATATCGGGAATCCATGGACTGGACTGCCACATAAATGAGTCTTCGGCCGGCATAAGGATTGGTCGCCTCTTTGTGAAGCTTGACCAGCGAATGCCCGGAGTTATAGTAGATATCTCCGTTTGAGGAGACCTTGAGGCATTCGATCTCGGAAGAGGAAATATCCACATCAAACCAGTAAAGAAGATATTCAACGGAACCCGTGGGAATACTCAGTTTGCAGATACCGTAGTCATCGATACCGTAGATCTCACCGCCGTCCGGAAAAACATTGTATTCGAACGGAAACACAGGAGACAGTTCTTTTTCCTCGGAAAAAGAAAGATCCGCAACAGATATTCTTAAATTTGCAAGAGAAAATGTTACATTTATTGTGGTAGTTAGTTCTGATAAAAACGAAGAATAAGATGAAGCTATCGGAACTACTTGGGAAGAAGACGGTGAATTTTATACTCCCTCCAAATTCCTTAAATACAGAGGCTACTATTTCAAAGACGTTTATGTGCTGACAGAATTAGGCTTGCGTTTTTTTTCGAATACTTTGAATAAAACAATTCGCTCAAGTCAAAACCGTCGAGAGATTAGCATTTTAAATACAATAAGAATCAATGATCGTAGTGAAACTGAATTGACCACAGTTTTGACCACAATTGTGGTCAGAGAGAGTGGAAAAGTTGGACTGATGCCAAAATCGGCAGTTTTACATACCAAAAGGGCCTGTTTTTGATGTAATTGGCGGAAAACCATGAAAAATCCGTAATTCAAACTTTTCTAGTCAAGACCAGAGCAGATCCGGATAAAGCTCTGTATTCGTGTTCGGACCATATTCATTTGAGTATAGTGACTCTCCTGTCACCGCATTAATCATCACCATGCCATAGGAAACAGAAGTATCGTTTTCAGGATTAGTAATCGAATAATATACTTCCCATACCGGAACCAATGTCAGATTATGAAGCTGATGATCTTCCTCTGTTTCTTCAAAATCTCTGGGACATGGATCAAATGCAGCATAAGTAAGTTCCATGCAGTAAACTTCAACATCTTTCTCCCATATATGATAGAAGTCTTCCTGTGATGGATCTGCCGATATTCGTTGATCTACAAGCGGATTATATCTTAAAGCATTCTTGATTTCGTTTAGACATGACATAGGGTCAATCACAGGCACATCTTTCATGACTGTATCCGATACAGAATACCTACTCCTTTCAAAATCCAAAATGCATGTCTCGCTCGGATTGATATGTAATATTTCATAACCGGTATCCGCGAGTCTGGACGGTTCCATCACACCCGTCCATTCATATGTATCACAATACTGTAACGAGCCCTTGCCATAAACCGGAATATCATCTATATACTGTGTGCACAATCGAGCATACTGAATACTTTGCAAGCCATCGGAAACTTTGAAATAGTCTTCCTGTTCATAGAAACTCCATGGGAAATCCTTTATCTGATATGTCCAGCACAGTATTCTGCTGTCAGTTGCAACTCCGATTCTTTCTGCAATCTCCGAGCCGTCGTCAATATCTTTGAGGAGGATGCACTGCACGCTGTGGAGATTTTCCAGTGACGTCTCCCTATCCTGAACAGAATAGCGCAAGATACCATTTTCATTATCATTTAGCGAAGCAATCGGCCATCCACTCCCCCACTGCCATATAACTCCAATTCCACCCAAAGACCAGTCATCATTCCAATAATCCGGCATCTGTGTATATTTCGCGCGGTAGACACTCACAGTCGTTTTTCCATAGTCCACCACCAGCATGTCCTCACTGTATGCTAAATCAAAATCAAATTCCGTCGGTTTATTTAGTTCTCCTCCACCCCAGGTTGTGGAATATGTTTCGGCGGAATCCGATACAGACACTGTAGTGTCATCAATACTCACACTGGAATTTTCATTCTCAATAGAAGAAACAATAATCTCTTTTACATCAGTCGAACGGCTAACATCCTGCGAAGATGTTTTCTCGCAGGATGTTGTCGCCAAGGCCATTGCAATAACAAAACATGCTGTGCCAATCCTTCGTTTCACAAGCACGAACCTTCCCTCAAAAATATCCAAGCCAGTCTTATCACTCTTTCTGTTACGGATACGGATCTGCGCACCAGTCTATCTTCGCTTGATATGCAATATCCAGATTACTATTTGTTTTCAATAAATAATACTGATTTGCACCTCCGAAATTATTATTGTTTTGTATATACGAATAATTGTAGTTTCCAACGGATGTTGGCTGGGAAAAATGTGCCACAGATGTTGCCTGGAGAGATCCTCGATACAATCTTGAGTTGATATAGTACGAACTGGGAATAGTATTTTCTGGATAATTTGAAAATTTGCACCAGCGTAATCGCATGTAGCATGTCGTACGATCTGCTGTTGTCATACTTGAAGTTGACGAATAGGCATATCCACCGGCACTCACTGTAAAATCACTATATACAATAGTAATAGCATTTACCGACAATGAAAAACAGGAAAGAATGATGATAATGAGGATCAATGTTATGGTTTTCGAATACTTTTTCATTTTATTATCCTCCTTCTTTGTTGTAACGTCCCAAAATACATAAACACTTACTGAAGAATCGGTTCTCGAGCACCTAAGTCTACAGTATCATCACAACAAGGCATTGTCAACAAAAACGGTCGAAGCAAATCCGTCTGTTTCTGATAGTATTGTGCAGTGCTTGAAAACAGGGCATTCCAAAGATAAGCCAAACCATTTCACAAAAGGATGAGAAAGATTGAGCCAACCTCAAAAATGAGCAACGAAAGGCATCGAGCAGAACTACTGATAATTCTCCTGCATATAAAGAGTAAGCCTCTTCTCAAGCGTATCCGCAATCTGTTCCGGATCTCTGGTTTGCGTGAAGTAGCTGTTTACCTCATCGGAAATGATATCAAACACTCCCCAGTCATAGGTAGCAATTGTATCCACAGTGGAAATGGTCTCCAGAAACAGATCCATCGCCTCCTGTGTCGCCGGCGTCTTGCTCCGCAAATATCCAATCAGAGTTTCATCTTTCACGGCATCGGGATTCTGCACCATGTCGCAGAGAGTATCCAGCGCATACTGCGTGACCGGAATGACTCCCGCTACCAGCGTCTGCTTCTGCACATCCTCCGAAAGGAGCATCGAGAGAACTTCCCAGCACTTGTCTTTATTCTCGGCCGTCGTAGAAATAGCCAGACAGCACTGCGGAATAGCAAGATTCACTGACCCATGTACAGAAGGATATCCGATATACCGAAAATCGTCTTTTGCCGCAGCAACATCGGCCACATCATAGAAGCTGGCCACAAGTGCCGGACACATAAGCACGCGTCCGTTGGACACATCCTCCAGCGATGCATACCCAGTTGTCGACACAGGAACAGACAGCGCCTCGGTAATCATCTCAACCAATTCCTCATGGGACATTTTTCTCTGCCCGTCATATGCCCCCCACAAATCGGCAAACTGATATCGGATAGCTTCATCCACAATATCCGATGCCGCCGACATGGAATAAGTGATCTTATTTTCCTGCGCATATTTATATAAACTGAATATAGAAGTGTCTGGCACGGAATCTGCAACTCTTTTCAAAACATAGCGGCCATACATCTGATATCCAGAAAAAAGCTGATAACAGGCACCGCTGCCATCGTAGAAAAGACCTTCAGATGCACTGTTGAGCGGAAGAATTGTTGTCTCATTGTCCTGCAGATATTTGGCCATATCTATGACCATTCCGTTTCTCCCCATATACTCATAGTCAAAACTCGTTCCATAGAAGATATCAGGTGTATTTCCATCGTTAAAATATTGCATCAGATTCAAAATTGCCCTGCGGCGCTCATCCGGCAAAACATATCCGAATCGATCAGAATAATCTTCCAAGATGACCCGATATTCTTTACTCGTTACATTAAATGTATACACCACCCATTGAAGGACCTGATCGTCATATACACCATATCCGCCGATTTTAATCGTCTGCACTTTCGAGCGGTCAATCGAGGGATCATAATGGAAAATAAGCACCTCTGCAGAATCATCTCTATATTCATAACTGATTGCGAACCTCTCATCGTCAAGAGGATGATAGCCCGCCGGTGTACTTAGGTTCTTCCTGGGTGGACAAATATCAATGCAATTCCAGTCCGCCAAACAATTTACTTTCATATTCTGAAGATCAACTTTGTACTCTCCATCGGGATTAAAGAAGTACGAACCGCCGATAATAAGCCGGCCGTTGAGACCTACATCCTTTCCTCCCACCACAAACGGACACTCTCCGGTATCGAAATTTACTTCGTGATATGCGATTTCTCCCATATCGATTTCTTCAACAGCATAGAACTTGCTATTATCTTCGAAGAATCCCTCTTTTTCAGTATAGAGAGAAAAACCGGGCTTGATTGATTTTACAAGTGTGCCATCTATTGTATATCGGTTGATTGTTGATCCGCCGACGATCACAAACCCATCCGAGACAGGCGATACATAGTGCGGATCAAAATCCGTCTCAATCGTCCTTACCGGTTCCCCGGTCTTTTTATCCAAGAAAACCGCTGTCCTTTGAAGATCCATAGTTTTTTCTTCGTTGTTCTCCAGGTCCGATTTTTTATATCCCAGAAAAACATACTCATTAGCCAGTACTGCACACGGAGCCTGACTTCCCAGTAATTCCAAAGTATAGAGCAGTTTTCCGGAATCATCCACGGTAAACACATCGGTATGCTGATCGACAACAAAATGATTCTCATCGTACTTTGAATAGATGGCAGAGATACAGCAATTCTCCCCATCGCGAATCACATTTCGGAGCATCATCTTATACCCCTCTTTTTGCGGAAGCGTAAAAGAAACAGAAGAATACGCATTCGAATCATAGTGCATAGCTTCCGTATTTTTTTTACATCCGTATAGGCTAAGCAGAACTGAAGAAATTAGAATACCTATAGTCAGTTTTTTCAAATAATGGCGCATGAATAATCTCCCACTTTTTATCCTGGGTCCTTCGCATGCGGATACAGATACTCATTCTCCTCTGGTCCGTACATCTCCGAATAGATAGATTCCCCGTTAACTGCATTGACCATCACCGTGCCATTATAGACTATTTCCCCGTCCGTTGTTTTTGAATTTGTCGCTGTATAATACGCAATCCATACAGGCACAATTGTCAGTTCATGTGTTTCGAGATGCTCATCGATTGAGAAGGGATCATACGGATATGGATCCAACACCGTATATGCCAATTCCATGCAATAAACAACTACATCTGTCTCCCAAACATAATTCATTCCAAACTCGTCGGGATCTGCCGATGCTTTTTGATGATTATAGGCGTTGTATATGATAGCATTTCTGATTCCAGGCAGGCATTCGTCTGCAGGGAACACAGATAACCCTTCGGATACAGTATCCCCTATCGCATATTTGTCCACAAGAAACATCACAACAGCAGTATTCGAAGAGTTAATAAAACACCCGTCCCAATTTTCAAGCGGATTATACTCCGGCTGACGGGATAATTCTGTTTCTTCCGACCATTCTAAAACAGGATAGGCTTTGTTTTCACGCCGTATGGGAATCCCATCCAAATATTGAGTACTCAGCGGGATATACTGTACCGACTCTATATCGGATGGTATCTGAAAGCCACCAATGCTTCTCAAATAATTGACGTAATCAGTTTCCCAAGGAAAATCACAAGTATTATATACCCAGCAAAGCACTGGACTATTGATGTCTATTCCCACAGTTTCTGCCACTTCAGAAGCTTCTGAGATCTCCGAAAAAGAGCAGACTTGCACATTGTAAATATTGTCGAGCACTTTTTCTTTGTCCAGAGCAACATAATCGTCTCCCGCATCGATATGTCCATTCCACTCTTCGCAGGAGATTGGAACAGGCCAGCCCTCACACCAGTCAATCAACCTCCCAACTCCTCTTTTTTGCCACACGTCTTCTTGCCATTGTTCTGGTGTATCCGCATATTTCGCATGATATACATTTATCGTTTTCTTTCCATAATCCACCAAGAGAATGTCTTTTTTGAAAGAAATCGTAAAATCATATTCTTGGGGCTTGTTCGGATAGGAAAGCATACGCTCCGGATCAGACACTCGCACCAGCCACGAATTTGGATCAGGATCATCAGGCAATTCTGAAGACCTGTCGTTTTCCGTTGAAGAGATTGCATCTCCCGACTGAATAATATCTTGCGAAATGACAATGTCTATGCTTTGGGTCGAACGACTCACTTCCTGCGAAAACGAGTGACCGCAGGAAGGCAAGACTAGCATATTCGCAAATAAAACTGCGATAATACCACAATCGAGATATCGTTTCATTAACATTTTACTTTACCACATAGCGATTACGCATTTGCATACCAATAGAAAGTTGCAGAATAGTAAATGTTAAGATTGCTATTTGATTTTATTATAAACTTCTGACCATCCAATCCAAACCCAGACAAATATGAATAATCATAACCGTTGGAATTCACCTGAGAGAATGATGCATTATTGCTTGCAGCCGTGAGTGGATAAGTTCTGTACAACCTGGCATACACATAATAGGAACTAGGAATGCTATTTTCTGGATAATTGTTAAAATGTACATACGTCAATGCCATATGACAAAGCGAATGATATCCGCTCGTTTCATCAGTTTCTGAACTGTATGCACTTGAACCTGCACTAACATATAACGTGCTTGACACAGCATTTACCGACCAAGAAATGCATGCAATAATACTTAGCATAATAAGGACAGACACAAATTTCGTAGCTGGCTTCATATAGATATCCTCCTATTTCTGTTAAATGTTTTAGAACCGATATTCCAAGCGAGTGGTCATTTCGATCCTAACATGGGTTTTTATCTGTGTCAACAAGAATCGTCTGCGCAAAAACATCGGATTTTTGCCATTCTGCCCAAACGTTACTATTGCGACTTTTTAGACCTCGTCCCATTCGTAGATTACTTCAAACGAAAGGTTGCTATCACTATTAGTTCTAAGTCTGATACATTGCCCAAATCCCCCATTACTGTTATCAAGATAATAGTTGTACCCAAACGTAGAGGGTTGCGAAAAAGCAATGTTACTATTCCCTATAGGCCAAGCATCTGAGATCGGAGATGTTGAGGAAGGAAAGGCATAGAACCTGACATAAACATAATATGATGATGGAATACACCCGGCAGGATAATATACAAACTTAACATAAGTCATCGCTAGATGCATCTGAATGTAATTCGAATTTGTCGGGATTATGCTTTCAGAGGAAAACGCACTCGCTCCCGCTCCGACATGTATATCGCTGGTAATGGCATTCACCGAAATAGAAAGATTGCAAAGAATACACACCACAACCAACATCGACAACAATCGCCTCATTCTTTTCATGTTTATTCTTTCTCCCTCTTGCCACAATGAATATAGTTCCTACAAATTAATACGTTCCCAAATTACCGTGGTTATCGCACGTAAGCGTAAGCGAATAGCTTTTGGTTTGGAAAAGATACGTAGCAGTTCCGCTGATTCTGGCATATGCAACAGTTGCAGAATTATTCCCGGTACTGATTGTTGGAGAACTTGACCACATGGACATTAGGGGCTTGCTGAACGATCCATTTGCAGAAGTACATGCACACCACGAATACTCAAATTGAAAAGTTCCCTCTACTCGAATGGTAAAAATCCTATTTCCATCGTCGTCGTAATAATTCTTCTCCACTTCTGCTGTTTCACTTTGAGGACTCCGTTCTTTCTCTCGTATTGTAGTCGTACATACGAAGTCCCCTTCATAATCTATATTTATAGAAAATAAAACAACATCACTTTCATCGTATGAATATTGTTGATTGCAATAATCTTCCAGCACCTTCTCAAAATCTTCCTGAGAACTGACCAGATGCGATTCACAATACTCAAGCAAACTAAACTCATCATTCGACGCCTTTATATACTGAAAAGGAACAAGTAACAATACCGCAATCAATAAAACACTTATCATCGTCTTACATTTTTCCATTTTAATTCCTCCAATTAACTATCAGGTGTTACAAAATGTGCAGCACCTGTCCCATTCACAATAGGCTCTCCATTTTTTGCAACAAGATGTGCCGACCCTTCTGCTCCACCACCTGGGCCGATTAGATTTCTTCTTATCGACAATCCTGCAAACAGAAGTATCAGAAAAACAATTCCCAAAACAAGTATTCTCTTGTTTATCTTTTTTGCCAATCTTATCTGCTCAATTTTGTCCATTCTACTCTTTTGAGCTTCAGATAGATCGATATTCATTTCTGCCATATTATCAGACAGCGAATTGATGTCATGTGCAATTGTTGTCATAATATCCCTGTTTTTAGAGAATCCTGTTTTCCTCTCAGGATCTTCAGTTTTTAGTTTCTCTGGCGAGACTTGAATGATTTCCGCTATACGCACAAGCATAGTCTCATCCGGAATATTGTTACCACATTCCCAGCGAGATATCTGACGCCTATCGACACCAAGGGTCCTTGCAAGTTTATCCTGACTGATTCCGGCTATTTGTCGATACTTGCGAATTTGTTTGCCAATAATGATATCCTCCCTCCTTCCTATCTGCCTTCAATGTACTCGAAGGAATTGTAGTATCCGTCCACATAAAATAACACAAGTATAATGATGGCGATGATCGCCAACACGAGAATTATTATCACTCTGTTCCTGTGTAGTCTTTTTAGTTCAATATCCAATTCCTCATCCTGTCCCAAAAGCTGAACTCGTCTGTTTTCCTGCACTTCAGAAGAAAAACGTGATATGCCTTTCACTATCTCCTGGAGTCTTTTACCACTTTCCTCGTCGCGCTGTATTACTTGTTCAGGTGTTAACGGAAGAAGTTCATCCTCCTCCGACAATCCGAATATTCCTCTCAACATCTTTATCTCTTTGGAAGAAGGTACCAGATAGTCCTCTTCCCATTTTGCGACAACGCTTGGAGATGTATATGTTTTATCAGCCAGTTCTTTCTTTGATAATCCAGCTTCAATTCTAAAACGGCGAATAGTCTCTCCTAAGGTCTCCATTTTTACTCCATCATAGTTTCGTTATACCTTCGAACACAATTTTCTACACAGATTGATACAAATCCACATTCTTTTTAACAGAATTGCTCCATAATCTCAAGGACAACATCCACGCGCAAAAAACGATTATTTCGATCGTTTTGCACAATGCTTGAAAACAGGGCATTACCGCCCATCTGAATATGTTGAGACTTTTCTTTGTCGTCACGATCTATGAAACTCAACCATAACAATACACACCAACTGTAGTATTTCGAGATTTCAGTGCAGATAAATTTGTATTAAAAAAAACGTAGTTTTTGAAGAGTGATTTCTAGGTTGTTTTTTACCTATTTCTGTTATTCTTGATATAGGAGGCGATAATTATGACCATTGATGCAAATGCAATCGTGACAGCAACAGAAGCAAATCAGAACTTTTCCAGAGTGGCAAAGATAGCCGAAAAGAAAGGTCATGTTGTTGTGTTCAAGAATAATCGTCCAAAATATCTGCTGATTGACCTGGATACAGAACCGCAGATCGATATGACTGAAGATGAAAGAATTGAGTTTGTTGCCGCACGCATTCTTCGTGAACACAAAGCAGCATTTGAGGAGCTTGCAAAGCAGAAAAACTCTCCTCCGACGAGTCCATACGCTAAGGCTCCCGACTGATCGTGTCAGCGAACTAAGGGTACAAAAACTCCTCACGCTCTATAACGTAACGAAAAAAGAAAAGGATCTCCGAGCGACGAGTTATCCGCAAGGATGAGAAAGATCGAGACTGCCATCATGTAGATACATAATAGGAAAAGAAAAACTCTCCGCCGACGAGTTATTTCGCGAATGCGAAATACTGTCTGAGTCGGAGAGAGTTATTTCTTTTCCTATTGTTGTTTTAGATTAGGCCGTCTCGATCTTCGAAGCCTTCTCGAGTCCCAGCATCTTCACCGCATCTTCTCTCATCTTGAATTTCAGGATCTTTCCTGCCGCGTTCATCGGGAATGAATCGACGAAAGCAACATAGCGCGGTGTTTTGTGCTTGGCCATGTGGTCTTTCACGTACTTCTTGACATCATCCTCGGTCAGTGTGGAGCCTTCCTTCTTGATAATGCAGGCCATGATCTCTTCACCGTACTGCTCGTCCGGAACACCGATGACCTGTACGTCGGAAACATCAGGGTGTGTATAGATGAACTCTTCGATCTCCTTCGGGTAGATGTTCTCACCACCACGGATGATCATGTCCTTGATACGGCCGGTGATCTTGTAGTAGCCTTCCGGAGTTCTTCTGGCGAGGTCACCGGTATGCAGCCAGCCGTCCTCATCGATCGCGGCCTTCGTGGCTTCAGGCATCTTGTAGTAGCCCTTCATGATGTTATATCCACGAGCGCAGAACTCACCGTCTACGTTATCCGGCAGGACTTCATTTGTCGCCGGATCTACGATGCGGCACTCGACACCCGGAAGTTCCTTACCAACAGTCTGGACACGAACTTCGATGGAGTCATCGACACGGCTCTGGGTGCATCCCGGAGCAGCCTCCGTCTGACCGTAAACGATCGTGATCTCTTTCATGTTCATCTTATTTACCACGTCTTCCATGACCGGGATCGGGCACGGAGAACCGGCCATGATACCTGTTCTCATATAAGAGAAGTCGGTCTGCGCAAAGTCAGGATTCTCAAGAAGTGCGATAAACATTGTCGGAACACCGTGCATCGCGGTAACACGACGGGCCGTAATGGACGCAAGTACTTTTCGCGGAGAGAAGTAATCGAGCGGAACCATCGTCACGCCGTGGGTCACGGAAGCGGTCATCGCGAGAACCATACCGAAGCAGTGGAACATCGGAACCTGGATCAGGAGACGGTCCTCGGTGGACAGGTTCATGCAGTCACCGATGCATTTACCGTTGTTGAGAACATTTCTGTGTGTGAGCATGACACCCTTCGGGAAGCCTGTCGTACCGGAAGTGTACTGCATGTTGCAGACTTCGTCCGGCTGTGTCGCGTCGATCATGGCACGAAGTGCTTCATCACTGACCTTGCTGTCAGCAGCCGCAAACTCGTCGTCCCAGAAGAAGCATCCGTCGTAACGGGAGTCGATCGTGATGACGTTCTTTAAGTACGGCAGTCTCTCGGAGACCATCTCGCCCGGCTTGGATTTACTAAGTTCAGGGCAGATCTCGTTGACGATATCGACGTAGTTGATGTCCTTATAGCCGTCCATCATGACGAGCGTATCGGAATCGGACTGACGGAGCAGGTACTCGATCTCGTGGATCTTATAAGCAGTATTAACTGTAACCAGGACAGCACCGATACGGACGCAGGCCCAGAATGTCAAGAACCACTGCGGACGGTTCGTGGCCCAGAGCGCGACGTGGGAATCTTTCTTGACACCCATGGCCATGAGCATCTTCGATACGCGGTCGACGTCATCTCGAAATTCGCTGTATGTTCTGGTGTAATCACGCATGGTGTAGGCAAATGCGGTCTGATCCGGGAATTCGGTTGCGACCTTGTCGAGCATCTGACCGAAAGTCATCTCCACAAGAACGTCCTTCTCGAACATTCTCTGGCCCTTGCCTTTTTCGACGTACTTGATATTGGAAGGAACGACCTCGATCGGTGCCTCCGGACGGACCTGCGCCTTCGTCTCTTTCTTAGAAGGCTCGATGACCTTCTTCGTGCCCTTGGTCTTTTCCCAGGTTCTTACGAAGTTGATGAACTGCGGGAATACGATCGCGGCGCTCTCGATCTCTCTTGCCCATCTCTTGACCCACTCGAGGGATACGAATCCGTCGTAGCCGTTCTTATCGAGAAGCTCGAAGAGTTCTTCCAGCGGAAGATCACCGTGACCCGGCAGGCGGTAAGCCACCGTTCCGTCTTCTTCCTTGATGGAATCCTTGACGTGGATATAGCAGACATACTCACCGACATTTGCCCATGTGGTCTCGACGGACTCGCCGAAATAGCGGAACGGGTGATGTACGTCCCACAGTACTTTTACATAAGGAGAATCAACGGCCTCGATGAGCTTTCTGAGGCGTGCGGTATCTGCATAGACGCCGTTTGTCTCGACGAGGAGTGTGACATTCTTGCCTTCGCAGAGCGGAGCCAGATCTTTAAGGATCGCGATGATCTTCTCGTCATCGACTTCACCTTCCGGTGCCGGATGGGCGTCAGCGAGGATACGGACATAGGAAGCGCCGCACTTATTGGCGAGCGCGACATATTCACCGATCTCAGTCGGCGCGATCTTGGCGCCGTCTTCGTAAGCGAGAACACAGTTAGAGGAGAAGCATGGAATCTCCAAACCGAGCTTTCTAAGGTTTTCCATGGTACGGTCCACTTCCGACGGAAGGAAGGGCTTGGCGTGGGATGCGGTGATCTCTTCACCCAGTCCACGGATCTCGATACCTGCGTAGCCAAGGTCATGGGCCATCGGATAGATGTCCTTCCAGGACCACTCGGGGCATGCCAGTGTGGAAAATGCCAGTTTCATAGCCATTTCGAAAACCTCCGGTTTATCACCTCAGCCCGTCCTCTTTCGAGAAAAAACCTCTTTCGATAGAGAACCTGTGCTTGATAACAGGCACAGGCAGGATAAGGCAATTCTTAAGATGGCATAAGCATACACCGAAAGAACAGGAAAAGAAACGGGCAAACAGTGCTTTTGCCGAAAGAAGGCAAAAAAGCGGAAGAAAAAGCAAACTACTATGACTTTGGCGGTGGCTCAGGCGTCTTTCTTCGCGAAAAGCTGACCGACTTCGCTCTCGATGACCGGGCGGCCCCAGATGTTGCCCTGTACGAAATCGCACTGGTACTTCGTCAGGATATCGAGCTGTCTTCTGTCATCCACACCTTCTGCGACGACCCGGATCTTCATCTGATGCACGAGGCCGATGATAGAGCCGACCATGAGGCGCTGGGCGTTCTTCATAGGAAGCTCGTCGACGAAGGACTTATCGATCTTCAGAACGTTGATCGGGAGCTGCTGGAGATAATTGAGGGACGAATAGCCGGTGCCGAAGTCGTCGAGTGCGACGGAGATGCCGAGCTCGGAGATCTCCTTTAAGACCTTCACGGCGTAGTCGACGTTCGATACCATGATGGACTCGGTCACTTCAAACTCGAGGTTCTTCGGGTCGATGCCGGTCTTCTTGATGATGCGCTTGACGGACTGTACGAACATCGGGGACATGAGCTGTACAGCGGAGATATTGACGGACATGACGCCGTCCCAGCCATACTCTTCCTTGATGCGGAGCAGCGTCTCGCAGGCGGTCTCGAGTACCCACTCACCAAGCGGTACGATAAATCCGACAGACTCCGCGACCGGGATAAATTCTCCCGGGCTGACCTCGCCGAACTTCTCGGAGTTCCAGCGGCAGAGCGCCTCAAATCCACGGAGTTTTCTTTCTTTCATGTCATACTGCGGCTGGAAGCACAGGTACAGCTCGTCGTTCTTGATCGCGCTCAGGAGACGGCTCTCGTACTTCATCTTCCGCATGATGTCGTCCTTCATCTCCTTCTTATAGAACTGCACCATGTTGCGGCCATATTCCTTTGCCTTATACATAGCGGTCTCGGCACACTTGACCATCTCGGCCGAAGTAGTCGCATCCTGCGGGAAGAAAGAAACACCGAAGCTCGCGGTGACCTTGTACTCGGAATCCTCAATGGTAAACGGATGGGAGAAGGAATCACGGAGCATCTCGACGTAATTGAGCATATCCTCGTCGGAGAACTGGCGCTGTACGACGATGGCAAATTCATCTCCGCCCCAGCGGCCGATCATATCCTCGGAGTCGATCGTGGAAGTGAGACGGTTCGCGACGGCCTGCAGGATGTTGTCGCCGAGCTTATGACCCATCGAGTCATTGATGACCTTGAAGTTATCAAGATCCACATAGATGAGCGCGAACGGCATCTTCTTATGGGACAGCAGGCTGATGAGAAGGTCCATACGGTCGATCACCTTCACGCGGTTCGGAAGTCCGGTGACGGTATCGAAGTGGTTCATCTGATAGAGGCGCTCTTCGTTATCCTTCATGGCACGGTTGTACTCGGAAAGGAGGGTATTCTGGCGCTTCGTCTCTTCTTCTCTGATCTTGAGGTCGTTGTTCGCCTGCTCGAGTTCTTCGGTCTTACTGGCTACGCGCTCGATCTCGATCGCCACCCGGCGGTTATAGGCCAGGATGATCGCCACGATCACGAGGCCCAGAGCCGTGGTCGCCAGACCATTGACAGCGTAGTTGTCCTGAAAACGGAAGAGAACGAATACTGTCGCAGCAAGCTGGATCACCGTCATGACCAGTACGGCATAGAAGCCCTTGGTGTTAAGAGACTGGACGATGAGCACCGACAGGAGAAGCTGTATGATCGTGAACACGCCTCTGACAGGCATGAGGAATTCAAACTCAGGAACCGTGGCCACCAGGGGATTAAGAACAGCGAAGAAGCCAAACGCCAGGACGAACAGTATTATCTTTAATGCTGCGAAGCGCTGTCCGACTTCAGGATGGAGATTAGAATCTACGAATCTCTCTGCAAATGATACTTCCTTCTTTGCTACCTTGTTCTCACTATCCTGTTCCATACTACGCCCCTTTTAACCACCCAAGAGTAATCACGAATACTATTATGCACGATTTTTCGCGATATTGCACGGCTTTTGTGCGAAAAACCCTGACTAGATGTTATAATTTTTTCCGTGCATAGTAAATGCAAAGAATTTGATATTTGGGAGAAGGCACGGATGTTTCTACCTAAAGCAGCGATATTTGATCTGGACGGGACGCTTCTCGACTCGATGTGGGTGTGGAAGAAGATCGATGCGGAGTTTCTCGAGAGGCGCGGTCACCGGGTCACGCAGGACTATACGGATGCCATCAAGGCGATGGGCTGGGAGGAAGGCGCCCGTTACACGATCGAGCGCTATGGTCTCTCCGAGACGACGCAGCAGGTCATCGATGCCTGGTTTGATATGTCCGAGGAGTATTACCGCTCCCATATTCCCATGAAGCCCGGGGCAAAGGAGTACCTCTCCTTCCTGCACGAGCACGGCGTGCCCATGGCGATCGCCACCTCGATGGAGCCGCAGAAGAATATCGATGTCGTCATCCGCGCGAACGGTCTTTCTGATTATTTTCAAAATGTCACGATGAACTCCGAGGTCACTCGCGGGAAAGGCTTCCCGGACATCTATCTTCTCGCCGCTTCCCGTATGGGCGTAGAGCCCTCCGACTGCGCCGTCTTCGAGGACATCCTCGCTGCCATCCGCGGCGCCGGGAGCGGGGGCTTTCAGACAGTGGGAATCTACGATGACATCTCCGAGGGCGAGTGGCCGGTCATCCAAAAAGAAGCAACTCTCGCCGTTCGTTCCTGGCGGGAGTTGCTGGAGTGATCTTTCAGAGATATGCTTCATCCTGAGATGCAGCGCTTTTCGTGCATATAAAGAGAACCTGAATTGTCAATATTGTTCTCCAAATCCGGAAGGCAGGATCGAGATGATCCAGGCAAGTACGAAACCCGCGACCGGAAGGGTGTAGACAAGCGCGATCCACTTGGTCAGGCAGATATCGTTCAGCCTCCTCACAAATGCAGACAGATTGATAAACGTGACGATCGCCAGCGTGATGAGCCAGCATATTCGCGCGGGGCCGTTGAGCTTCATGATGTTCATCGGATTCATGATTTCGAAGAAAGACTCGCCCGGCATAGCCGCTTTCGCCTTAAGGCCCACAAGCATAATGACCATCGAGATCGTGATCGTTACGGCCGTGTAGCAGGCACTGCAGATGTAGAACGGCCAGCGTTGGAGCTGTCCTGTCTTCCAGTTGAACATGTCTGTCCCAAACTCGACAAAATCGTCAACGTCGATGACGTCGAACATACGGCCCATCGTATTAAGTGGCATAGAAATCTCCTCCCTTTCCTGCTACCAGACGCTCATGTGACCGACGAACAGGCGGTCTTCCCGCATCTGCTCTTCTCGCGCACCTTCGCGTCGCTGTTTCAACCTTGTTTCCATTTAATTAGTTGAAATAAACCCAAAACCGTCCACACCATGATACCACAAAACAGGTTGACTTTATAAGGCTCTATCACCCAAAGATGACGCAGCTTTCGACAAAACGACGACAATTGTCGGGAATTGTCTGAAACATAATCGCCTTCGCATGGCAGACTATAAGTATCCGGAACACGAAAAATGTCAGAAAAGAAATCTTGTTAATCACGGTCAGCAGATATATGACCATCCAGAAGGAGAGAAGAATATGCTTGCTGCAGAATTCCACAAAACAGCGCTATTTCTCAGAGGAAAGCGATTGGCTCTTCTCAAAGGCAAACTACGAACCATTCCCCATATTGCTTTCGGAAAGCGGAAAGGAAAGGAATCATATCTCGATGTCATACGTATATATGGAGTCAAAGACGGAAGCGGAAAGGAAGCCGTTCTTCATCAGTTTGATATCGACTCAAAGAATGCAAGAACCTTAATTGCAGCTATGAATCAGCGGGACAGTATCGAAAAAGAGCTTTCGGAATTGAGATTCAGGGATGCGCTCGATATTGGAGAATGTAGCATTTCCCAGAAGCGTTCTGCTATCGGGGGAAATGATGCACGTTTCTCAAAGGCAGAGTTCGATAAGTTAGTCGAGCTCAATGAGGAACACCCCCTGAAAGAGCATTACTTCGATGGACATGTTTTCCGTTCAAAATCAGAAATGATTGTGGCCCAGTTCATCAAATCTATGGGGCTGGAGTATAAGTACGAAGTTGTTGTTCGCATCGGCGATCAGGTCTACTATACGGATTTTGCCGTGTATTGTCCGGAGACAGGGCGCTTTTTTCTCATAGAACATCTCGGGATGATGTCTAAGGATTCTTATCGCATGAAAAACTTCGCTAAAATCACAAACTATACTATGAACGGCTATATTGAGGGACTTGATGTCCTCTTCATAATCGAACATGGAGATGGCCGTTTCTCGGCCGACGCAATTTGCGGAAAGATCCTCGGTGTAATTGCTGCACAAGCGAGATCAATTGCTGCTGCTTCGGTATTCTGAGGCACCCGAAATATTGTTATTCGATTTCTGTTCGATTTTTCTTGCGGTAATTCAAACAATACAACAAATACACCTCTTGAAAGCGCAACATTCGATTTCTGTTCGATTTTTGTGCGTAGAAATCAAATGTATTATCGAACACTCCTTTGGGATGCCTATATTTGATTCCCGTTCGATGCTTATGTGCAGAAAATCGAACTAGTTTCAAAGGTTATCACCAGTACCCCGCCATATCGCCAAGGAAGTCCCACTTGAAGAGGACCAGCGCGAGGTTGCGAAGCACGAAGAATCCGACCACCACAACGAGGATGCCCCACATTTCCCACTGATAAAGAAGCCGCCAACGGCGGGGGCCACCCGTCGCCCTTTCATCCGCGTTCTTTTCTTGTGCTTGCATCGACGCACGATGTGGCTCTCGGCAGCAAATCACGTTATGGAGAAGTGCGGTCCAGATGCGAAGAAGCAGGATCGCGGTGTAGATCGGGACCGGATTGGCAAGGAACGAGCGCACGAGATCAAACTCCAAGAGATATTTCACGGAGCGCGTGCCGCCGCAGCCCGGACAGTAGAGATGGAGTGTCTGTGAAAAGCCGCACGCCCCCTCTTGAAAAGCAACGTCGTTCACTTGAGTTTTCAGGTACCATGCAAATACAAAAGCAGTGGCCAGGATCAGGGTCATTCCCAGAAATCCGAGCCACTGCCGATTTTTGTTACTTAACGTCCGCATCTTAGCACTTCACTTACTTCTCTTCGTCATGCCCACATCACTTGGATCCCTCACGAATCGAGAGTCAAAACTATATCAGAAGCAGATTGCGATGCTGCCGATGCCGCATGTCGTCGCCGCGCAGATGAAGTCGAAGAGCAGCTGCACAGCAAGTGACGAGGCTCCGAGGATCCATCCCACCATGCCCAGCGTCTTCTTACTGCCATTATTCGCATGACCGATGATGCCCAGCACGATCGCCGCAACACTTACGAGGTAGAGAGGATTCAGGAAAAAACCCAAGATACCAAATACCAGCGCCAGTACGCAAACATTCTCGTAGTCCGGCTTGTTGCCGCGGAGAAGCTGCTGCTGATAGGCAGCCTGATCCTTCGCGTTAAAAGGTACGGTATTGGCGGGCTCGTAGTACTGGGAGTTCGGTCCCTGCGATGCGACATAGGGCTGCGGCTGTGGCGCCTGTGTCTGTGGCGCCTGTGTCTGCGGTGTCAGGATCTCGTCCTTCTTATCAGATGCGGAAGAAGCGGCCTCACTTGCTGTTCCTGCGCCTGCTTCTGAAGTCGAAGCCGCAGAAGCAGATGACACATCCAGTACATTTCCACAATTCGAGCAGAACTGCATGCCATCCGGATTCTCATGATTACAAAGTTTGCAAATTGCCATTTTCTTTCTCCGAAATATTACTTGTTGTACAGTTTCTTCTTCTGGTACTCCGGCTCGCAGGTGATGTTTACGCCGAGTTTTCTAAAGACGCCTTCGTCTACGTTCGACAGGATCGTCGTGGAGTGCGCGTCGCTGTGACGGAGATTGTTGATCTGCTGCATCGCGAGTTCCGCGACCGGGTTCGTCGCCGCGCTCATCGCCAGCGCGATCAGTACCTCATCGGTGTGAAGACGCGGATTGCGGTTGCCCATGTGGTTGACCTTCAGATCCTGGATCGGCTCGATGACATTCGGTGAGATGAGCGGGATCTCGTGCTGGATGCCGCCGAGGACCTTCAGGGCATTTAGAAGCACAGCTGCCGACGCGCCGAGGAATTCGGAGTTCTTGCCGGTCACGATCTGTCCGTCCGGGAGCTCGAGCGCTACCGCCGGACCGTGCGTCGACTCGGCACGTACCAGCGCGGCGCCGACTACACGGCGGTCGTTGATCTCGATACCGGACTTGTTCATGAGAAGCTCGATCTTGCTGACATCCGCGCCGTCGGAGAGGCCCTGACGCACCAGACATTTCGCCTGGAAATAGCGGCGGATGATCTCCTGCTTGCTGGCCTCGCGGCATGCCTCATCGTCGACGATGGCGAAGCCTGCCATGTTAACGCCCATATCCGTCGGGCTCTTGTACGGGGACTCGCCGTAGATCTTCTCGAAGATCGCGTTTACGACCGGGAAGACCTCGACGTCACGGTTGTAGTTGACTGTTGTCTCGCCGTACGCCTCGAGGTGGAACGGGTCGATCATGTTGACGTCGGCCAGGTCCGCGGTCGCGGCCTCGTATGCGATATTGACCGGATGGTTCAGAGGGATGCTCCAGATCGGGAAGGTCTCGAACTTCGCATAGCCGGCCTTGATGCCTCTTCTGTTCTCGTGATAAAGCTGCGACAGGCAGGTCGCCATCTTCCCGGAACCCGGGCCCGGCGCCGTCACGACGATCAGCGAACGTGTCGTCTCGATGTATTCATTCTTGCCATAACCCTCGTCGCTTACGATAAGCGGAACATTCATCGGGTATCCGGCGATCGGATACTGCTTATAGACCTTGATGCCCAGCTGATGCAGTCTCTTGCTGAACTGCTCGGCCAGAGGCTGGTTCGTGAACTGCGTGATCGTCACGGAGCCGACATACAGACCGATCTCGGTAAATGCATCGATCAGGCGGAGCACTTCCTGGTCGTAGGTGATGCCGAGGTCGCCGCGGCGCTTGTTCTTCTCGATAGCATCCGCGTTGATCGCGATCACGATCTCCGCCTCGTCCTTCAGCTCGAGAAGCATCTTTACTTTACTGTCCGGCTCGAAGCCCGGAAGAACGCGGGAGGCATGGTAGTCATCGAAGAGCTTGCCGCCGAATTCCAGATACAGTTTCCCGCCGAACTTATTGATCCTGTCGCGGATCTTCTGCGACTGCATCTGTACGTATTTCTCGTTACTAAAGCCTACCTTAAACATACTTTTCACGCCCCTTATATCAGGAATCAGGTCTCTCCTGCCTTCCCTTATTGCAAATAAAAAGAGCTCCTCGCGAACAATTCTTGAGAAGCCCGTCTGCCTTTTTTAACGGCTCTTTGCAATTATAACACATTTTGATATGCTGTCCATATAACTTTCCGTCAAAAAGGAGTACTAATTTTATGCGTTTTCTGATTCAAAGAGTGACCTCTGCGAAAGTCGATGTCGAGGGGCAGACGGTGGGCGCGATCGATCATGGATTCCTCGTATTTATCGGGGTTTGCAGCACCGATACTCGCGAGATCGCTGACGCCATGGTCAGGAAACTCCTGGGTCTTCGGATCTTCCGCGACGAGAACGGCAAGACGAATCTGAGCCTTTCTGATGTGGACGGGAGCCTCCTTCTCATCTCCCAGTTCACCCTATACGCCGACTGCCACCACGGCAACCGCCCGTCCTTCATTAACGCGGGGGCGCCGGACATGGCCGAGGAGCTCTACGAGTATATCATCGCTTCCTGCCGTCCGCTTGTAAAAGCACTGGCCACCGGGGTGTTTGGCGCGGATATGGCGGTATCGATCGAGAACCAGGGCCCGTTCACGATCATGCTGGACAGTGAGGAGATCTTAAAGAAGAAGTAGATCCATCGATGTTGCGAGTGCGATAGAGAATTGCTATAATATCCTTTGTTCCCTCGGGAATGAGATGCTTCGATCGTTCAACGGATAGGACTGCAGTTTCCGGTACTGCCAATGCGGGTTCGATTCCTGCTCGGAGCGCCAACTTTGTATATCGGCAGCCGACTCAAAAGAGCCGGCTGTTTTTTCTTGACTCTCCCCCTGGGGCACCCTTTATGCTGGGGCCTGTGAAATGGTATCATGTTGTTTAGGTCATTACGAGGAAGGAATACTATGGACGAGAAAGCACTATATATCCTGGCAGGGTACGATGATGAGACCGAATCTCGTCTGGCCGGGATCCAGAACAATCTTTACGAGCGCGGTTTCACAGGGGTGCACACCAAGAATATCCCCCAGCACATCACGCTCGATTCTTTTCCCACCGATCAGGAAGACGCCCTAATCGAGAAGATCCGGAAGGTCGCATCGGAGACACCGCCCTTTGAAGTGACGTTCAGCCACGTCGGGATTTTTACCGGGGGAAAAGTACTGTTCATCGCACCAGATAAAAACGTGCCGCTTCTCCGTCTGAAGGAGGAGTTCGGAAACAGTGAAACCTGGACGCCGCACACCACGATGCTCATCGATCAGCCCGAGGTGATCTGCGAGGCGCTGCCCATCGTGATGGAGTCCTTCTCCTCTTTCCGGGGCACGGTCACTTCGCTGCACCTTTACGAGTTCTTCCCGACACGCTACATCACGACCATCCCGCTTCAGAAGAAATAAAACACCCTGTCCGATCCAACAGCATAAAGGAGATACGATATGGAATACGATTGCTATCTGCAAAAAGGGAACTACTACTTCCGCTTCCGAACGGGAGCGATCATCCTGCGTGGGCGGAAGATGCTCTTCGTCCAGAACGATCTGGGCGGATATTACTACATGATCGGCGGCGCGGTACATCTGGGCGAGAACACGAAGGACTGCATCGAGCGCGAAGTCCTCGAGGAGACGGGCGTGCCGTGCAAGGTCGTTCGCTCCGGCATCATCTGCGAGAATTTTTTCGAGGGCGACCGGCTGGATGAACGCATCTGCGGTTTGCACTGCCACGTGCTGGAATTCTATTACCTGATGGAAGCTCCGGAAGGAAGTGTTTTTGCCGAGGAAACGGACACCGGGGAGAAGCTCGTGTGGCTCCCGCTGGACGAGCTCGACAAGTACGACGTCCGCCCCATCATGCTGAAGACAAAACTCAAGGAAGCCATCGACGGCGGAGTCGTGCTGCACGTCATCAACAACGACATCGACCGAAGATACGAATAACGGAGGAATAAAATATGGGCTATATCATGGATCTGCGAAAAGAACTGGGGCACCGCCCTCTCATCATGGCGGGCGCCTGCGTGCTATTCATCAATGAGAAAAACGAGATACTGCTTCAAGAGCGTGCAGACAATCACTACTGGGGCTACCCGGGCGGATCGATGGAACTCGGCGAATCTTTCGAAGAGTGCGCGAAGAGGGAGGCCTTCGAGGAGTCCGGCCTGATCGCCGACGAGCTTCTATACTTCGATACCAAATCAGGGGAATCGACACACTATATCTATCCGAACGGAGACGAGATCTACGTCGCCGTCGTCGTCTTTCTCTGCAGAAAGTACCACGGCGAGATGAAGGTCCAGGAAGAGGAAGTCATCCAACAGCGTTTCTTCTCTGAAGACGAACTTCCCGAGCGGATGGACCCGATGAACGAGGATTTTATCAGGAGGGCATTTGCGATGCTGAAAACCGGCACCGCAAGATCCTCCGAAGTCGAGGAGCTCATCGATTTCCGTCTTCTGGCGAACCGGAACACCTACGCTGCTTACTCAAATGAAGTGGAAGCATCACGTCCTTCCGCGCACGATTTCAAGTACGAAAAGGACGGATACACTTACATCGACACGTATGTCGGCGGCGAACAGTTTGCCGGCGAGGAAGCGGTCTTCCGGGATGGCATCGCGAAGTACGCGATGAACTACTGCGGCCGCGTCCTCGACAGCGCATTTAGCGGAGATTTTCTAAAAGAAGCCCTGCGCGCCGCGACGCGAGAGCTTCCTTATCGTGGTCCGGAGCACTACTCCTCCGGAGAATACACCTACACCTGCAAGGTCACGGGCGACATCGACTGGTTCCAGGGATACGAGGAGATCTTCCACGCAGGAACGAAAGTGTACGAGTGCTTCTTCCACGGAGGCCTGATGCACTAGATCTTACACGTTCTCGACTGTTCCGAGGAATACCGGAAGTCCGGTGGACCGATCGACGATCGCATAGGCGTACGGACGGTCGCAGACGACGCGGTGTACCGTACCCGGCTCCGCGCACGTTGACTCCGTCATCACGACTGCCGTTGCTGCCGCAGCCTTCGTGCCCGCACGGTCGACCTCGATGTAGGTCTTGTGGATGACCTTGGAGATATACACATCTGTACTGCTCATATTCGAGAAATCCGCGTTATCTTCATCAAATGCATCTTTCATGCCCATATCGGAAAGCGCCCTCTGAAGTTCGATGGCGTACTCGCTCTTGAACTCCGGCATCAGCGCCTGCACCTCACCGGACATATCCCGGCTGTTCCAGAACTGCCAGTACTCTTCCGCCGTCATGTCCGCGATAAACTCGTTGATGTCGACCGACGCATCGTTCGGCAGGATCGTCATGAAAGTATACTTGCCGTCGTCGTAGTCCTTGAGGAAGCCGACTGCCTCGTCGCCACTTAAGTACGCCACTTCTGTACTCGAGAGGAAAGGCGTGGTCTTCGTCTCGCCGTTTCCGGCTGTGAAGACCAGATTCAATACCTGATCGTCGGAGTACGGTTCAGCCCATTTCGCGTCAAATGTGATGGCGTTGATGAGGACCATGAGGTCGTCCGGCGTAAGCTCCCGGATCAGTTCCTTGATGCGTCCCTCGGTCTTCTCATCGACCCAGCCGTTGATCATGTCCACTGCATCACCATTAAACGGGATGACAGAAATGGTCGCGTCGAAGTGGCGCTGCACATAGTCGAGATAGTCGCCATAGACATTCTGGCTTTTGGCATCATTCAGCCAGACTGAGTTCGCGATTTTCAGAGAATCGTTCTGCAGGTTATTCATGCGGTTCACCGCGAACTGGAATGCCTCTCCGTTATCCGCGCCCGGCACGAGGGTGCTCATCATCTGATTGAGGGTCTCGCCATCGGCTCCTGCCGCTGCCATTTCCAGCGCGAAAAGCACTGAATCCGCGGAGATCAGTACGTTTTCTCCATTTGCGTTCTCGGTGCAGCGTTTCATGAGCGCGAAGATGAACTCAGAGTATGCCTGATTCAGTTCTTCTTCGGACATCGTAGTTTTTCCGGCTCCCGCCGTACTCAGCTCGAAGACCGCCTGCTTACCGTTTTCGCGGTTCACTGTTTTTACATCACCGGGCTCCTTGTTCTCATTCAGAGGTCCTTCCGTCGGAGTCTCCCGGCGAGTCGACGTCCTGGTTTTTCCTGTCTTTCCGGAGCATCCCACCGCCATGGACAGGAGCACCGATGTGGTCAATAAAACTGCTACTAATTTCTTCATTTTTCTTTCCTCACTTTTCTTGTTATTTCTGTATTATTCTCGTGCGCTTCACCTGATATAGGGAAGCCGCGGCGAAAGTGCTTTTCAAGCGGTATCATCTTTTCTCAGGCGATGTGGATATGGAACACCAGGTCCTCGAGCACGCCACCGTTGTCATAGGCATAAAGGAGAATGAAATCTCCCTGGTCGTTTCTCTGAAGGAAGCTGTAGTGAACAAATGTCATGTCGTCGATTCCGATGAGCTCGGAGAGCGCGGCCGACGCGATGGTGTGGCCGGAGCGGTCCATCAGACGGAGCGTATCTTCGCCCTGATCCATGACCAGGAGATATTCTCCAAACTCACAGAGGGCATAGGTGTACATGATCTCGAGAGTATCATCCTTCCACTCCTTGATAAACTTGCCTTCGAGATCGTACTCGAGAAGTGCGCATCCGGACCCGTCCTGTCCGAATGTGGAGAAACGGATGAAAATACTGCCGGAGGTCACATATGCGTACTGCAGATCCCATCCCTCAAGCGGGACCTGATCAAGCTCCACCGGCTCTGCGGTCACGCTCTTTCCATCCGGATCCAGATGCAGAAGATGCAGCTGATTGCCAAGAGGATTGTGAACGAAGATCACACTTCCGTCCGGAGAAACCGCCACGTCATTGAGACAGGACATCACACGATCACCGGATTCCGTCGTCTCGACGAGGAAGAAATGATCCTGATAACCATCATACGGATCCGGATAGAATGTAACCGTATCGCCGTCAAGCAGTTCCACTGTCTCGATCTCGGCTCCGAAGGCCACCTCCGTGACCTTCGTCATTTCTTCGTCTGTGATCAGGTAGATATACACGACGGATGTGCGGATATCAAACGTGTACAGATACTTTTCCGAAGCTGCGGCGTGCGTCGCCGTGGAGGAGAATCTCACGATGCCGCCCTCTGAAGTAACAAATACATGCTCGCCGAAATGTGCCTGGCTCGGAGTCACGGTGTACTCACCCAGAGGCATCGTCGTAACAGTGGTCTGGTGCTCGCCGTTTTCAAACGAGAAACCGGGATCGCTCAGGCCCAGATCCGGTAGTTTGAACTCGATGTTTCTGAGGATCTCGTCGCCTTTGTACGGGGTATTCAAAGTGTATCCGTTCACCGTGATCTCTACGGTCATACCGGAGGCCTCATGACGATAGACATAACGTGTCTCATCGAGGTCGATCTCCTTTCCGAAATGCATGTTCTCGAAGCTGATAAATCCGTATCCGCCGATGTCAGTCGTGGGGAGTTTCCCTTCTGCAAAATCACTTAATGAGAAGTAGTACTGGTATTCCTTCTGGAAATCCTCGAGATCTTCTGTCCGGATCTCCAGGAAAATGTAGTTATAGTCCGGGTGATCCGGGTCACCCCAGAATGCGAAGAAGGACTCTTTATCCGTGTCGATGCATTCGTCCTTGATGCATTTATAAAAATCGGGGATATCACTCGCCCAAAGCGCCGCATCGATGTGGTATGTATCCTGGGAGGCCGCGCTGCTTCCGTTTCCGGAATTCGTACCCGAGCCCGGAGCGGCTTGTTGATTCGTGTTCTGACTTGAATTCTTGTTGGAAGACTTGTTCACCTCTCCGCTGGTGGTCGCCGCTGACTTGTTTGACTTCTTCGTGCCTGTTTTCTTCCCGCCTGTCTTTGAGCATCCGCTGAGCAGCATCCCTGCCGCAAGCGCTATTGCTCCCGCCTTTATCGCGATCTTGTTAACTCTTGATCTAAACATCTGGTTCACTATTGTCCTTTTCATATCTTTTTCATTTCATTACTCGAGCGCTCTTTGCGCATCTTCCGGTGGCGCTCTGCATAATAGACGAAGTAGAATTTCTCTCTGTTGCAATTTCAGAAAAGAGAGAAGCTCAACTATACAAAACATATCCTCTCAGTCAGATATTTGTCAGATTTGGTCTTCGTATCTGACACTTTTCTGACTGAGTCAGTTATTTGTCAGATTTGGCCTTCGTATCTGACACTTTTCTGACTGAGTCAGATATTTGTCAGATTTGGTCTTCGTATCTGACACTTTTCTGACTGAGTCAGATATTTGTCAGATTTGGTCTTCGTATCTGACACTTTTCTGACTGGAACCCGCAACATGTGCTAAAATGCACTCATAACCATCTGATTCTATCTGGCAAAGGAGTGTGTACTATGGAGATTGTTATTTATCGTTGTAAACATTGCGGAAATATCGCGATCAAGCTCGTGGATTCAGGCGTCCCCATGATGTGCTGCGGAGAAAAGATGGAAGCGCTCGTTCCCTCTTCCGTTGACGCATCGCTGGAAAAGCACGTACCCGTCATCTCGCGCGACGGAGATCTGGTCACTGTCTCCATCGGTTCCACCGCGCACCCGATGGTTGAGGAGCACTACATCCAGTTCGTGATCCTCGATACGACCGCCGGCATCCAGATCGCGGAACTTCACCCCGGAGACGATCCAAAGGCCGTGTTTACGGTCATTCCGAGCGTCGAAGTGAAGAACGCCTACGAATACTGTAACCTGCACGGCCTCTGGGTCAGCTGATTTTTCTGTTTAGTTTTGATTCATATCCTGCGCGAAAAGCACTTATCCCCGTGCTTCGCGCGCGGTTTTTCCTACGCTTCTATTTCGGCAGGATCGTCATCCGTTTTGCACCTGTTACTTCGGCAGCACGAACGTATACTCCAGGCTGTCTGCATAGCGGTAGTAGATCTTCGCGTCTTCTGAAAGTCCGGATACGATCTCCACATCCGTTCCGTCCGAAAGACCTGTGGTCACTTCCGTAAGACCATCGAGAGTATCTTTTTCTTCGTTGTAGATAGTGTAGACATAAGTCTTTCCATCTTT
The DNA here is from genome assembly GCA_017551625.1 of Clostridiales bacterium. Lineage (GTDB taxonomy): Bacteria > Bacillota > Clostridia > Saccharofermentanales > Saccharofermentanaceae > Scatonaster. The sequence continues at coordinate 29,313 of JAFZLF010000057.1, forward strand.
CTCAAGAAGTGCGGCAACCGGCACGGTCAAGCTGCTCGTCGCCTCTCCGAGTTCAACACGGATCCCGGCATTCATGCCGGACCACATCTGCTCGGTTCGCGGAACAGAAATCGTAACCGCATACTTGGTGTTACCCGTATCATATGTACCTTCAGAACCGATCTCTGTGATCTCACCATCGAAGCTCTGACCGGCGATCGCATCGAGCGTAATGGTTACCTTCTGCCCGACAGCAAGACCGCGGATATCGAGTTCATCCACACTGATTTCGATTGACATCGTCTCACGTGGAGAAATCTGGCAGATCTCCGACTCGGAGATCGTATAACCGCTCTTTGTCTTCGTGTTCTGAGTATCGGCTGTCATGGTATCTGTCCCGGTTGCACCGCCGTTTCCGGAACCGCCACCGAAATCACCGCCACCGAATCCGGAACCGCCCGAGGGCATGGATCCCATTGCATCACCAAATCCGGAACCACCAGGCATCTGCGACTGACCTTCACCTGAGGTCGGATCCTGCATCTGGTCCTGGCCGGCATCATCGCCCTGCATAGGCTCCTCTCCCTGGACAGTTCCATCGCCCTGCGCATCGCCGCCGTCATTTCCACCTTCCGGTGCCTGCGCTGGTTCGCCTGGCTGATTCGGCGCTTCACCGGCATCTTCCTCCTCCGGCAACGCATACGCGTTATAGCGGAATACCACTTCGCCTGCGCCTTCTTCCACATAGTCCAGAAGCGTGTCTGCGTCATCCGACTCGTCATTCTCAAGCACGATGTCCTCGTTCAGACCCGAGATCTCACCGGACTCCTCTGCACGGATCTCACCCGACTCATACAGCGCGAAAAGCTTTTCCACGTGAGCTGTCAGTTCGTCGCGCTCTTCTACGAGCTGCGCATACTCCGCCGAACGCTCGGCTTTACTGAGTGTGATCAGTGCATCCCCGGCTTCGACTTCATCGCCGACCTCGACATTGATCTCTTCAGCCAGGCCCTGATACCCTGTCACCTTCAGTGCACTATGTACGGACAGCGTCGTTTTGCCAAGAGGATTTCCGTTCTCATCTAGGATCGAAACTTCGTCACCCGGAAGAGCAGTTTCGTCAGAAAGAACGATCGTTGCCGTTCCTTCCGTGATCGCGATCACGCGTCCAGTTTCCTCTGTCTCATCCGGCAAAACCACTGTGACCTTGTTGCCGACTGCGAGGTATCCGGAAGGGATCTGCGCCTCCATGAGACCATCCAGGGAAAGAACGAGCAGCGCACCGTTTTCCGCCATGGTATCTACGACAGATTTTCCTGCTTCGGCATACACCGCTTTGACACGTCCGTCAGCAGAAGCCGTGATCTTCTCCGCATCCTCATCGTCATCCAGCTCGTCCGCGATCTTTCCGTCGAGTTCGGTGATGTATGTCTCGACCTCACGGATCTCCTCGAGCACGGATGCCTTATTCACTACCGCGATCAGGTCACCTGCCTCTACGATCTCCCCGTCCGAAACGGCATAGGAATCGAGCATGATCCCGTCCGGCAGAGAGACGCTCACTGCATCCTCGACAGCCAGAACGCCACCGGAAAGATAGACCTTCGAGATGGCCCCCATGGCCACGTCGGCCGAGAGCACTTTCTCCTTTACCGTAACCGAGGACACCTTGTCTTTCTTGCCAAGCGGAAGCGTCTTCAGAACGATGGCGATGATCAGGATGATCACAACGGGGATGAGGATCCAGTAGTTCTTCTTTCTTCTCGGTTCGTCATTCGTTTCCTCTTCGTGCGCCTTCTGGACCCGGCCCTTCTTCTGCATGGCTTTGCGCTTTGCTTCTTCTTTCTCTTCCTTCGTGAGGCGAACGATCATGTAAGCACAGGCCGCGTCCACGAGAACGCAGATGATCGTGATCGGGATCCAGAACTTACGCACCGCGCCTAAAAAGCCACTGTTCTCCGAGGAGGAACTTCTCCCCGGACGGTTGCTTCCGAAACTTCCGTTTCCAGGCTGAAAACCACTGAAATCTCCGCCCTGCGGCATGTTGCTCATGTCAAATCCGCCCTGCGGGAGATTGCTCATATCAAAACCTTCGGGCATATTGTTCGGATCGAAGCTGCTGAAATCCCCACCGGACATCCCGCTAAAGTCTCCGCTGAAATCCCCGCCCGGCATCCCGCTGAAACCACCCGGCACCGAGGCCGTATCGGACGAAGAAGACTTGCTCGGGACCGCGAACCGGATGATCAGCGTCGCCACGAGAATGAGCGAGAAAATCACGAGCAGCGCGATATATAACTTTTTATTCTTCAAGATCTTCATGTGTCATCAACCTCCGTAGTGCAGTGCATCGATCGGCTTCATCTTGGCCGCTTTGTTCGCCGGGTAAAGTCCGAAGACGATACCGATCATGAAGCAGAATCCGACCGCGACGAGAACCACGTTGAGGTTCATCTTAAATGTGATACTCAGACTCGATACTACGACGCCGATGACACGCAGGATCGCCCACGAAAGGCCGATACCGATCGCGCATCCCATCATGCAGAGCACGACCGCTTCGAGCAGGAACTGCTGCAGGATCACACGGCGGTTAGCGCCGATCGCCTTACGGATACCGATCTCACGGGTACGCTCGGTTACGGTTACGAGCATGATGTTCATGATGCCGATACCACCAACGATCAGAGAGATCGCCGCGATACCGCCGAGCAGGATCGTCAGCGCCGAAGTAACGGTGCTCATGGTATCCTCCAGAACATTTTGGGACTTCACGGAGAATGCATCCTCGTCATCTTCGAAGCGGTCCATCAGGATCTTCGTGATCCGCTCCTCCGCCTGATCTGTCGTACCGTTTTCCGCGGCACTGACATAGAACGAAGTGATCTCGAGTGTCGTCGTCTCACTCAGACGGACGAGCGTCGTATACGGGATATAAGCGACGAGTGAGTCGCTGGAAAAAGCACTTGTCAACGAGGTGTCGTTGTCTTCGAGGACACCTACGACAGTGAACTTCACGCCGTTGATGGTGATCTCCTTACCGACACAGTCCGTGTAGCCGATCAGTTCGGTCGCCAGTGTCTCGTTGATGACACATACATACGTGTGGTTCTCGATATCTGTGCTCTTGATGAATCGTCCGAGCATCATCGAGAGATCCTGGATCGTATCGTAGTATGCCGTCACACCATACACATCTACCGAATCCGAATTGCCGCCGGATTTTCCGGTGAAGCTTTCTTTCGTATAGGCCGCGGCATTGCCGATCGCATCTTCTTCCATCCAGGTGCGGAGGTCATCGAGATGGACCGGTGCGCCCTTGTTATCGGAAACATTTACCGTCAGCATATTGCTGCCGAGGCTGGAGATGGTGTCGGTTACCGATCCTGTCGCGCCGTTTACGAGGCTGACGAGAATGACCAGCGCCATAACACCGATGATGATGCCCAGCATGGTGAGAAAAGCACGGAGCTTATTGCTGCCGATGGATTTTAAAGCCATCTTCAAAGTCTGCATTATCTTCTCACCTCCGTGATCTTTCCGTCGAGGATATGGATACTGCGCTCCGCTTGCTGCGCGACATCGTTATCGTGTGTGATGAGCACGATGGTATGTCCTGTCCTGTGAAGCTCATGGAAGATGTCCATGATCTCTTTACTCGTGACCGAGTCGAGGTTACCGGTCGGTTCGTCCGCGAGGATCAGAGACGGATTCGTCGCGATCGCTCTGGCAATCGCCACACGCTGCTGCTGACCACCGGAAAGTTCCGTCGGATAGTGGCTCGCGCGCTTCTCGAGTTTGACGCGCTTCAGGGCTTCCTCCACCCGGCGCGTCCTCTCGGCGCGCTTCACCTTCTGGTAGATAAGCGGCAGTTCCACATTCTCTTCTGCCGTCAGTTTCGAGATCAGATTGAAGCTCTGGAACACGAAACCGATCTTCTGATTTCTTATCTTCGCAAGCTCGCCTTCCGTATAATCTTCGATCGGGATCCCGTCGAGGATATACTCACCGGAGTCCGCAATATCGAGACATCCGATGATGTTCATGAGGGTCGATTTGCCTGAACCGGACGGGCCGATGATGCTGACGAATTCTCCTTCCTTCACATCCAGTGTCGCCTCATCGAGCGCATGGATGACTTCTCGTCCGATCTGATAGTTCTTGCAGACATCGCGAAGACTGATCAATGTTTCCTTCTTATCCGGCTCTCTTTTTTTATCGATCTTACCCATCAGCCGTCACCTCACTTGCTGCGGGACTTGCCGGAGCCGCCTGACTTACCGGAACCACTTCCGGAACCGCCTGATTTACCGGATCCACTGCCTGAACCGCCACCCGGGAAGGAATTCCCGCCGCCTGACGATCCGCCCGGGAAAGATCCTCCGCCGAAATCACCGCCGCCCGGGAACGAACCGCCACCGGGGAAGGATCCTCCGCCGAAGTCTCCGCCCGGGAATCCACTGAAGGTGTTGGTCTGCTTCTCCTGATAGTAAACGGTATCGCCCGCAGAAAGGCCGCTCTTGATCTCGACGTAGCTGCTGTTCGAGATACCGATCTCGACTTCTTTCATGCCATCGAGTGTGCCGGTGGCTTCATCATAAGTCGTATAAACATATGCTGTGGAACTTGTCTGCTTTAGGGCATCAAGAGGGATGATCAGCGCATTTTCAACACTCTCGATCGTGATGCTCGCCGAAGCGCTCATCCCGGAGAGCATGCCCTCCACCTTATCGATCTCGACAGTCGCCGTATAGGTCGTCACACCACTGCTGCTCGTACCGGTCTTGTCAATATCCGTGATCATCCCCGAGAAAGTATCTTCGCTTACGGATTCGACGGAGACATCGACCTCCTGTCCGACCGAGAGAGAAAGGATATCTGTCTCATCGATGCTGACCGAGATCGTCATCTTCTGTTCCGGGCAGACCGTGAACTGCGAGTCGCTGCCCGCTGAAGTACCACTGCTGCCCGTCGAAGAATCGTCGCCCGCCGGCGGAAGTGCTTTTACCGTACCGGCATACTCGGAAAAGATCACGCCTGCGCGGTAGATCTCCACGAGTTCGAGCAGGTCATCTTCGAGTTCCGCCCGGGAACTCAGGAGGCTCTTGTAGTTTGCCGTATAGGAAGTATCCGTCAGTTCCATAAGCACCTTATCCGCCTTGACACTCTCGTTCTCTTCCACTTTGACAGACTCGATCGTGCCCGCGAATCCGACGATAGAAAGCGGATCGTGGATGTAGAGCGCACCGGATGCAATCGTGATGCCTTCTTCGTCCTTGATGGTCACCCGGTCATCGCACTCCGGACCGTCATCCGTGATCAGGATCGTCACAGTATTTCCGGCCTTCTTTTCGACTTCTCCTTCGTACTCGGTACCGTCCGAAGTCGCCACCGTAACGGCATCCCCCGCCTCAAGCGAGGCATCCTCGATATCGACTGCCATGTAGCCGTCGAGGGACAGGATCATGAGGGCGTTGTACTTTGCCATCACGGTGGAGACATCGTCCTCTTCCTGCACGTAGATCTTCTTCACACGTCCGGCCACCGCCGTGACGATCTCATCGTCGATCTCTTCTTCGGCCGCATCCTCGAGCTGGGAGTCGATATCATCGATGCTGGCCTGCTTATCGGACATCGCCGAGAGAACAGAAGAAAGGTCGACCGACGCGATCTCATCGCCAACAGCGACGGTATCTCCGACTTCGACCTTCAGCTCCGATAGCTTCACTCCATCCGGAAGTGACTGTGTATCCGTCTCTTCATCCGCGAGGCGTCCTGTCCCGTATACGGTCGTGCTGATCGTTCCGGTCTCGACGGTCACCGCTTTGATGCCGGTATCCGATGTCTTCGCGAACTTATCCTTGACCTGATTCTTCAGGAAAAGCACTGTTCCCGTGAGGATCGCGCCTACCAGCGCGACTGCGATGACGACCTTGATGATCTTCCCCGCCTTGATTTTCTTCTTACGACGTTTCGTATCCATAACATGGCTCCTTCCGGATGACAAAAGTATCACCGGTTACAAGGATACCGTGCCTACCTTAAACGAAACTTAAGGACCAGGGAATCGCCTGAAAATGCCTTACTCGTTCACGATCTTCTCGTTATTGAAGAGGCTGCTCACAACCGCAAGGCAGAGGATGCCGAATACGATATTGATCGCACAGGTCATCAGGATATCAGCCGTGCTCACACCCGTGAGAAGGATATTCTTCGTAAGGTATGTCGCATTCCACATCGGGATCAGGTAGTTCGTGGTACCGACCTTCGAGAGCATCGCATCCATACCGGCATTCGATGTCAGGAACGAGCCGAGGAACAGGACCATGATCGGGATGACGGACAGGGTCTGCGCCGAGCGCGCGGTCTTCGCCAGCGTGGAGATGATGAGGATCAGTCCCACGAGTGCGAAAGCCTCGCAGATGATAACGACGAATGTCAGGATATAGTCGGTCGCGGCATAGGTCACCGCGTACTCACCGAGCATCTTGTTAAATGTACTCATCAGGTATGCAAGTCCGGCGAACGCGGAGATCGCGCTGATGCCCGCTGCTGTCATGACGGCCAGTGCTTTTCCGATCGCAACGGAGCTTCTGCGGACCGGCGTGATGAGCACGGTATTTAAGAAGTTGCTCTCCTTATCGCCTGCGATGATGTTGCTCGCGAGGGCCATGATACCGTAGATGATCGTCATCACGAGAAGACCCGGCACCATGCTGGCGATCAGATTCTTCGCCTGATAATCCTCGTCACCGAGGTCGTACGTGATGGAAGTATCCGCGTTGATCGTAAAGACCTCCGGACGGAGTGTGTCGAGGAGCGTGGAGATCTTGTCACGCACCTTCAGGGACTCGGTATTTGAGGAGTTGTAATAGATCTCGATATTCGGGATGTTGTTGCCTTCCGGATCGATCGCAAAACCATCCGGGAAGATCACGAGCATCTCGGCTTCCTTGTTCTTGATCTGATCGATCGTGGTCTGCTTTTCGACCTGCTTATCGGAAAAACCGATGGCCTTCAGCGCCGTCGCCAGATCTTCCGGCGCATTCATGTAGTATGCGTTATAGGTCTTCTCCTCGTTCTCCGTATCGTTCATCGCACTCATCAGGAAACCCTCCATGAACATGATGGCAAACGGAAGTATGATACACATCAGAAGGATCGTCTTATCCTTCAGGATCGATCGGATCTCTTTCTTATAAACTGTGGAAATATCTTTCATCATTTTCTCTCACCTAACCTTATCGATTCGCCTTTCTCATTTCTTTTCCTGATACTGTGTGTAGATGTCGTAGAACGAATCTTCCAGAGAACGGCCGTTCATGAGGTTCGGCAGTGTATCGTTGACGACGATCTTTCCGTTTACGATCATGGCCGCGCGGTCACAGATCTTCTCGACCAGATCGAAAAGGTGGGTGGAAATGATCATGCATTTTCCTTCTTCTTTCATGCGGAGGATAAACTCGCGCACATCGCGCGATGCGATGATATCCAGGCCGTTCGTCGGCTCGTCGAAGATGATAAAATCCGGATCATGGATAACGGAGATGACCAGTGATACTTTCTGTCTCATACCCTGTGAGAGCTTGCTGATCTTCGTGTCCGCGAACTGGTCGACGCCGAATGTCGAGAAGAGTTCCTTCTTTCTCGCCTCGGCCTTCTCCTTCGGAACGTGATACAGTCCCGCGAAATAATCGAACATGTCATTGGCCGTCGATTTCTTATCGAGCTGCAGATCCGTCGTCAGGAACGCGAAGTTATTCTTGATCCCGATCGGATCGGCCTTGATGCTTTTGCCGTCATAAAGGACATCTCCCGTGTCCGGTTTGATGAGCGTCGCCAGCATTCTCATCGTTGTCGTTTTTCCCGCGCCGTTCGGCCCCAAAAGTCCGAAAACCTCTCCGGAATGCGCGGTGAAGCTGATGTCATCTACCGCGATCTTTTTCCTGTTCGGCAGGTCCTGCGCGCGTCTCTGCGCCTCACTGAGCGTAAAGGATTTGCTCAGATTCTTTGCTTCCAGCGTATGCATATGTTGTAGCCCTCCACTTCAAATGTCTTCTTCATCTTAATCAGCAAATCTAAATATATCGCAAAGTTCCGGTTCCTTAAAGTTAAGAATTTATAAAGGCACGCGCCGTCATTTGTCCCATCTATCCCGTCATGTTAAAATGTGGGAAACGCAAAAGATGAGGAGAATCTACGTGAGAAAGAAAAAAGGAATCATCTTCGACATGGACGGCACGGTCTGGGACAGCTCCGCAAACGTCGCCAAAGCATGGACGGTAAAGGTAAAAGAAGCCGGTTTCGACAAGGTCGTGACCCAGGATGACATCAAGAGCGTCATGGGAAAACCGATGGATGTTATCGCCGACACGCTCTTTACTTACACGAAGAAAGGCAAGCAGAGAGACGAGCTCCGGGAGGCCTGTGAAAACTACGAAAACGAGTATCTCCGGGAACACGGCGGACTTCTTTATCCGGACGTCGTCGAGACGTGGGAGAAATTGAAGAAAGAGGGCTATCACCTCTACATCGTCAGTAACTGCCAGGCCGGCTACATCGAGGCATTTCTCGAGTTCTTCCGGATCCCCTGGGGAAAACCGTCCTGTCTCATCGAGGACATCGAGTGCTACGGGAATAACTTCCTCCAGAAGGATGAAAACATCAAGCTCATGGCCGAGAGAAATAAGCTCACCGCCGCCTGCTACGTGGGCGATATCCAGAGCGATTACGACGCCACTGATAAGGCCGGTTTTCCGTTTATCCATGCAACTTACGGCTTCGGAAGAATCAACGTTTCTGTCCCCGAGATCCACAAGTTCAGTGATCTTCCGGACGTGGTGAAGGAGGTACTCAAATGAATAAGAATCACATCAACATCCCGTCCATCCTGAAGATCGAAAAAGGCGTCACGGCGAAGATCGGCACCTATCTCAAGGATGCAGATCTGACCTCGGTCACGATCCTTTTCGGAAACGGTCTGATCGCCATGTTCGGCGACACGGTTTTCAAGTCCTGCGAGGAAGCCGGCGTCACGATCCTGCACCATCAGGAGATGGATACAGTCGACTTTAACGACATCACGGATCTGGCTTTCCAGATCCCGAATAAGACACAGGCCATCATCGGGATGGGAGGCGGCAAGGTCATCGATGCAGCGAAGTATATCGGCTACATCCTGCACATCCCGTTCATCAGTGTGCCGACGAGTTCCTCGTCCGACGGTTTTTCCAGTTCGAGTGCGTCGCTTACGATCGGCGGGCACAGAAGATCGCTTCCTGCCAAGCTCGCTTTCGGGATCCTCGTCGATACCGACGTCATCAAGAGCGCACCTGTGCGTTTCCTGTATTCCGGTGTCGGCGATATGGTCGCGAAGATCTCCTCGACATATGACTGGCAGCACGAAGAAGATCTCGGCTATGACGAGGTCAACGACTTCGCTTTTATGATCGCCAAGAAGGCCGTGAACTCGTTCGTTCGAACACCTTTCGAATCGATCAACGAAGAGCTTTTCCTGAAGGAGCTTCTGGACTCACTTGCGATGAGCGGCATCGCGAATGAGATCGCCGGTTCTTCCGCGCCGACATCGGGAAGTGAACATCTCATCTCGCACGCTCTCGACCAGCTTCTCGAGAAACCGCAGCTGCACGGCGTCCAGGTCGGCATCGCGACGTACATCATGTGTAAGATCTGCGATCACAGATGGAAGCGGATCGACACCGTCTTCACCAAGACCGGCTTCTGGGAATTCTGCGCGACACTCGATCTGAAAGCATCCGATTATTGTGACGCGATCGATATGGCTCCGCAGATCAAGCCGCATCGTCACACCTATCTGCACGAAGAAAAGTACAGGATACTTGCGAAGAAACTCATCGCGGAAGATCCGAAACTGACAGCGATTCTGAAGTAACGAAAAAAGAGATTTCTCGTGCTGTCCTCAGAATTATCAGTTCCTGCGGAGGCACTTCGAAATCTCTTTTTTTCGTCGCGCCGGGAGTGCCCTATATATTAATAATATAGGGCGTTTGCGCCGATACAAAATTTTTTCGGGAAATTTGAAAAAAGGGGTTTACAAATCATTTTTCACGGGTATAATACGAACCAGATGAAGGAAGTGCCTGTCCGACATCCAATTCGAAAAGTCGAGTTTGGATCGTGCAGCACTTCTTTTTTTGTTTATACAAATTGATTGAAACGAAAGGATGGTAAATATGTCTTCGACAATGTTCGGAAGAAAATTGAAAGATCTCCAGACGCTCATTATAAAGATAGCGTTTGATTCTCTGCGCCATTCTTACGCCCTCGTTACAATCGAAGAGCGCGATTATGACTGGAATAAAAACATTGATGAACTCACAAACGAGCGATTACGATGTTGATTCTTTTTTGTTTAGGCACAAGCAAAATATGATTCAGCAGGACCGCTCGACGAAGAATAGAATCGGGCGGTCCTTTTTCGTTCTTCACGAACCTTGACAATTTACTTAAACAATTCCGGGTAGCTCAGTTGGTAGTAGCAGTCGGCTGTTAACCGAAAGATCGTGGGTTCGAGCCCCACCCCGGGAGCCAATTCAGATGATCCTTAAAGAACCAGGCACTCTTTGTGGAAATCATCTGATGGAAACTGTGGAAAGTGCTTTTTGCAAAGAATACTTCCTTGTGAGAATCACTCTCCACCATTTTCGGATCTGTAGTTTAGTGGTAAAACAGCGGACCTTTAATCCGTAAGACAGGAGTTCGAATCTCTTTAGATCCACCAACATGGCCATATGGTATAGCGGTATTATGTCGGCTTGTCGCGCCGAAGATCGGGGTTCGACTCCCCGTATGGTCGCCAACAATTTCGGCCCCTTGGTCAAGTGGTTACGACATCACACTTTCAATGTGAAGAGGATGGGTTCAATTCCCGCAGGGGTCACCAATACGGCGCTTTCCTCTAAGAGGCCAGGAGATCAGACTCTCAATCTGAAAATATGGGTTCGAGTCCCGTAAGCGTCACCACTTGCTCCTGTAGCACAACGGTAGTGCGGCTGCCTTGTAAGCAGTTGATGAGGGTTCGAGTCCCTACGGAAGCTCCAAAAATGCCGGCGTAGTGTAACGGTAGCACGACAGTCTCCAAAACTGTTTGTCGAGGTTCAAATCCTTGCGCCGGTGCCAAATATGGCAGGGAGGGTCGGTTCCCATTCTGGCCTCATAAGCCAGATGATTCGAGTTCAACTCTCGGCCCTGCAACCACATACTGTAGCTTCTTTCAAAGGTAGGAAGCCCGTCTGATACGCGGGTAATGACAGTTCGATTCTGTCAGCTACAACCATGGAACATAGCTCAAGCTGGTGAGAGCATCGGCCTTATAAGCCGGAGGTTCAGAGTTCGAGTCTCTGTGTTCCGACCATAAGATTGCATAGGCTAACGGAGAAACCTTCCGGCTACGGACCGGACATTGGGGGTTCGAATCCCTCTGCGATCGCCAATCGGTTCAAGTCCGAGTGCTTGCACCACGACCATGTTGTATTTCTGACGAAAGGAGTGATTTTAAGTGTTCAGAGCAGCAAGTGGAAAAGAAATGAGTATGGACGAGATCGCGAGTCGTGTCGCAGGGTATCTCATGGAGGATACCGACGCGCAGTACGAGATCACGGTCGGTACAGACAGTCAGAGTGGGAAGGAAACCAAGATGGTAGAAGTCATCGCAGTTCACCGTAAAGGCCGCGGCGGTATCTACTTTTACAGCATCGAGTATCTTCCTCTGATCCGAAATCTCAGACAGAAGATCAACGAAGAAACCGGTCGGAGTCTCCGTGTCGCGAATGACCTTCTGGCTTCTCTGGAAACACCTCTGCTCGAGAAGAACTACACCATTGAAGATCTGCATGTCTCCTTCCAGATCCACTGTGATATCGGAACACACGGCAAGACTTCTATGCTCATCAAGGAAATCACTCGCTGGGTCACAGGCCAGGGGTACATCTGTCTGATCAAACCGTACAGTTATACCGCATCCGGAATTGCAAACAAGTACAGCAAATAAGTGGCCTTACCAGAAGACCAACTATGAAGATTCTGTTAGAAATAACTCATGAGGTTTGCTCAATTCCGAACGAAACTCATGACTTGAAAAGAAGGAGAACTCACGTGTTTTGTTTATTTTGTTGAAAACTCGTGATACTTTTTGCAAAGCGAGTCATGAGGTTTGATAAATTACACACGAAACTCATGATGAAATAGTCAGATACTGGTCACGAGGTTTGCTCAATATCAAATAAATTCATGAAATAGATGGCTGAACAGGTCATGAGGTTTGACTGGTTTTGGAAGAAACTCATGAGTGGAGTAATGAAACAACAGCTTTCGCCGTGTCTCCGCAGGAGCTTCGCTCCGAGGACAGCACAAGAAAACTGCTGTTTTCATTCATAAAAAACGTTCAAATGAGCTCCGCGTATATTGACGAATACTTACGGCATAATTATACTATAAGTACGAACGAGTTAAGATTTGAATGGGATCCGATAAAGACGAAAGCAAATGTTGATAAGCACGGAGTTAGCTTCGAGGAAGCAGCTACAGTGTTTGGAGATTATAATGCAATCCTTTTTTATGACCCGGATCATTCTGAAGATGAAGATCGGTTGATTCTTCTGGGGATGAGTATCGAAGCGAGGCTACTGATAGTATGTCACTGCCTTCGCGAGAGTGAAACAGTTATCAGAATTATATCGGCTCGAAAAGCTACCAAATCAGAATCGATGCAGTACGCTGAGTTAAATGAAGGATGGTGAATGAAATGAGAGAAGAATATGATATCAAGTCTTTGAATCCGCGCAAGAATCCTTACGCCGGAAAAACGAAGCAACAGGTTACAATGAATCTGAATACCAGTACTATCGAGTACTTTAAGAATATGTCAATGGAAACCGGGATTCCGTACCAAGTGTTGATTAACTTGTATCTCGACGAATGCGTAAAAGAAAAGAAGAGAATCCAGTTTGTATAAGTGTCCGGTAATCTGATGAAACATGCGTTAATTACTCGAATAAACTGTCCGTATCTTCGACCGCCCTGATCGCGATGATGCACATCACCTGATCGTCGATGCTTCGTACATACCAGGCCCATGGTACACCATCCATCGTACATGTTTGTTTCCAGTACTCGGTTCCGCCAAGTGTCACCTGTGATTTCTCGCTGAATTCCACCTTAATACCGAATCTTTTGAGGATGCTTTCAAGGAGCGACTGATTATCTTCGAGATACTTCTCTTCGTTGTAGTCCGAATCATCCGGCACACCGAGCCCTATGTTCAGAAATTCGACCATGATATACTCGCCTTGGTCATTTAAGAACATGGTTTCGTAGTGCGTGCCGGCGATTCGGGTCTTATCTCTTTCATCTGTGCAGTCATCGATATCCTGTTCCTTACACTCCACCAGCCATTCCTCTCCTGCCAGAATCAGGCCGTCCGGAACATGCATCTTAACACCTGCATATTCGTTCGTATATTCTCCGCTCTTGGAATACTCTCCCGCTACATAATCCGTCCCTTGCATCGGATTCTCACTTTCACCTGATTCAGCTGGCACATCTTTGATTGCAACGGGCTCTTCCTTTGGGACGAAATCCTCACCGTAAGAAAGACCATATCCGCGCTCCAGGAAGTACTCCTCTTTACCGATCTTATTCATCGAGTCGTACCAAGGTTCAGGAAGTCTTCCTGTGAAATCCGCGCATCCGCAGAGAACATCGGAAATACCTTTTCCCTCCGATCCCGGGAGATAGCACATCACGACGGCGTCCCAGTTCTTATACAGGTCTTTATCCAGGATGACCTGTCTTCCTGCGATGATACACGTAACGGTGGGTTTACCCAGTGCTTTTGCCTCGTTGACCGCCTCCTGATTCCCGGAAAGTCCGTGATCGCCGCAGAGCTTAAGATCGAGTGTGTCACCGAACCATTCGGCATACGCATCTTCTCCGACACAGAGAAGAACGACATCCGCCTGATCCGCTTCGTCCGGATCCGTGATCACTTCGATACCGTAGTCAGCGGCATATCTTTCGAAAGCTTCGCGAATCGTTGTCACGCCCTGGATCTCGCTCTTGTAGCTCATGTTCCAGCCCATCGTCCAGCCGCCGCACTGCGCACGCGGATTATCTGAAGCCGGGCCCATGACGTAGACCTTCGTCCCTTCCTTAAGGGGCAATGTATCGTTCTCATTTTTTATTAGAACAAGACTCTCTTCGACGAGTTTCTCGGCTACGGCTCTGTACTCCATCGAGCCGACTTCGTCTGCCTCGGTCTTCAAACTCGTATAGAACGGATCGTCGAATAATCCCATGTCCTTCTTGACTTTGATGATCCGGGTCACGGCCTCGTCGATCCTCTCCATCGAGATCTTCCCGCTATTTACCGCGTCGATGATGATCCTTCTGGCATCGTCGTAACGGATGCCTTCCATGAGAAGATCGATGCCGCAGTTGATCGCCGAGATGACCTGCTCTTCGTATGTCTCGGGAGAGGTGTTCTGGATAGCCATGCTGTCGCTCATGATGACGCCCGTAAAGCCCATCTCGCTTCGAAGCTTTCCGATGTACTCCGCGTTCTCGTGCATCTTCGTTCCGTTTAGTGAAGAGTAGCTGACCATGATGAACTGCACGCCCGCATCGATCTGCGCCTGATAAACCTTCAGAAGTTCCACGATCTCCTCATCTGTCAGTCTCGCATCGCCGCGGTCGATGAGACGCGGATAATCCGATTGCTCCCCCGTCCCGAAAAGCACATTTCCGTCACCGAAGAAGTGCTTCGCCGTGGCGAGAACACCCCCGTCGAGAAGACCCTTCGTATAGGCGGTGCTGAGTCGCGTGATCGTCAGAAGATCCGAGCTGTAGCACTCGTAGTTTCGTCCCCATCTCGGGTCATTGGACTGCGCGACACACGGGTACAGATTCCACAGCATGTGGCATCTCTTCGTTTCTTCCGCTGTGATCCGTCCCATCTGATACGCCAGTTCTTCATCGTTGGCCGCGCCGATCCCGATGTTATGCGGGAAATACACTGCATCGATGCAGTATCCCACACCGTGCACATCGTCCTGCGCCACGAGATACGGGATCCCTGCCTCAGACTCGATCGCTTCCTTCTGGTACGCGTCGACCATCTCCCACCATTCTTCCTCAGTAAACATGCCTTCGTCAGCATATAAACTTCCGTAGCAGTATGTGCGAAATGGCTTTTCCTCATCTTCACTGACTATATACGAGATCGGCTGCACCATCTGTGCGGTCTTCTGTTCAAGCGTCAGTACGGAGGTGATCTCCTCCGGCGTCATGGTCGCGTACCACTGGTATTTATATTCGTACTGATCGGACGGGAAAGGGATCGTCGTTTCCGACGATTCAGTACTTTCCGATACGGAATCGGATACGGATGCATCCGTTCCCGATGCTCCTTCTGTCTCCCCGGTTTTCGCCTTACACGATGTCGATAAAAGCATCGCAAAAATCAGTAATGCTGCGGTCGTTTTCTTCATGTTCACTGCCTCCTGTTCATATTTCAAAATGTCCCATCCACATATTCGATCAGCATATCCGGGATGTACTGATAGTGGTGGCTCTTGTAAAGCTTGTCCTTCGCCATCGGGCAGGAAGGATCGCACTTGGCGTTTATTCTTTCTGCGAGGTGTGCGATGCTCTGCGTAGTGGAATCACCATCCTCGAAATACTCTTCGTAATCCTCATCTTCGTCCGATCCGGCCGTAATGAAGACACGCTTACTGACCGTATCATTTCTGTCGAGATAACCGTAGTCATCCGCCTGGTTTTCGTAGTCACTCATCTCACGGGAATACGGCGACCAGAATGCGGGGCTACCGATGATGTAGCATCCGAACGGCTGGTTCTCATACCGGTCACTGTTGCAGAGTGCGTAGTGGGCGAAAACACCGCCGAGAGAGTGTCCGAAAAGCGTCGAGTTACTATAGTCGATCGCATACTTCTCACCGAGATACGGCATGAGGTTATCCGTGATGAAATCGAGGAATTTATCCTTACCTTCACAGAAGAGTGCCGAGCGCTCCATGTTATCGGAATTGCAGATGCTGTAATCCTGTCCGATGGAGATCAGGATCTGCGGTTTTGCACGCCCCTCTTCCATCTCCTTAAGGAGCTTCGCGATGTCGTTGAAGCGCCAGACCGCATCTGTCAGCACCAGTGCCGGTAGGGCGGACTGCCCGGACAAATTTGCCGGATCAGTCACACCGCCGGATGCTGACACACCATCGCCGGACAGTGCTTCTCGCGCAGATTCATATCCCTTCGGGATCGCCACGTGCACCACGAGTTTTCTATCCAGTTCGGCGTCATAGAAAGTGAACTCCGTGACCTGATTCTTGATGGCCTCGACCTGATCCTTATCGAGTTCCCAGGACAGATCTTCCGATTGATTCATAAGAGTCTGGAAATACTCGTCGACCAGTTGCTCGGATGTTCCCACAGGAAGCTTCTGATATGACTGATTCTGCTTTGCTTCGAAAATCCGGATGATATCCTTTTCCCACATCTCTTCGTCGAGATCCGTCCCGAAATAGAAATACTGATAATCATCCTTCTCGTATTCTTCCAGGATCTGCGGAAAAATCTCTTTCAGATCCGAAAGATCCGTGATTTCTCTGGTGGTCAGATTCTCCCCATCCAAAATGCTGTACCACCCATACGTTCCGTCATCTTCCGGAGGTAAAGAGATCATCGTTCCGTAGTGGCGTCCATCCACTACAAAACCTCTGATATAAGAAACGAGATTCGCTTTATACTCTTCCAGTTCCTCCTCGGTCCATCCCTGATAGGATTCCGGGTTCTCCTCGATATCGCGAAGCAGGTCTTCTTTTTCCCAGATCTCGAAATACACTCCGTCCTGATACGCTGCCAGTTTCTCATTTTCCCCTTTATTGGTATTCCACGGTTCGTCAAGAACGGTGAGCGGCCCTTCCGTCACACTCTCGAGTTCTTTTGCCGTCATATGATTCGTAAGCGGACCATACGATGCAGCGAGGTCCTTCCCTGGGGCCAAACCCGAGGAGAGGCTCTCCCCTGCCACCAGACCCGCTACGGAAACGGCTGCTCCATCGTTGTTCTTATCTTTTGCACTACATCCGCACATGAAGAAGCACTGTGCCGAGAGGATCGAGCACAGTGCCAAAGCCAAGATTCTTGCTGTCTTTTTCATGTCCATTACACATCCCTTCGTCATTTCTCATCTTGATGGTAGCATCGCAACAAGAATTCCTAAGGGAGGTTTTATGGATTTTATGTGGAGAAGTATGCTTCGCACGCGGATATCCGAAACGAGAGTTCCGCCGCGATAATCATCAGCGGCTCATCCGTGATCCGTCCATTCCAGTGTCGTCGTTGTCAGGATCCGGTTCCCGTAGATGATCCGGACCAGGCAGCTCGTCGCTTCCCGACCTTCTCCATCTTTTCGGAACACTTCGGCGACTTCCTCTTTCGACAATTCGTCCACAGCGATCTGCAGAAGTTCCTCCGCCTTCTGATCCGTAAGCTCATCCGGTACATAGATGAATACGCGCATGCTGCAGCCATCCGAAGTGACGAGAGATCCGTAGTGGAATCTCTCGACCGGATAGGCTGCATTTATAGTACTTTCAAATTCGTCCACCAATGCGCCGCTATTCGTATCCGGCGTCCACTTCGGAAGAAACACTTCTTTTGAAACGATATCCACGACCTGTGCGGAAGCGATACTTTCCAGAAGAACGCCCCAGTCAATGGAAGGATCGTCATAGACATACATGATTCCGTCTTTGTCACAGAAACGGATATTCTCACTGAGATCATACACACTCCCGGAAAGGATATCTGATCTTCCGGTAAATGATTCCGTCGCGAAATCACGCAGGACGAATTCCCCGCCCAGGTTATTCCTCCATACTTCGTACGAAAGATCCGGATTAGATGAATACTCGTACAGGGTCTCTTCATCGTATCGGAACGAGAAGGCTACCGAATCGTATACCGTCTTTGAAAAGAGGATCGAGAACACATCATTGTTTCTCGCAAGCGCCGGGAAAATGACGGATACGACGATCTCGTCCATCGCCTCTGTCTCGAGTTTCTTCGAAAGGAGAATATCGATACTCAGGGCATTATCTGCTTTCCTGTACATATACTCGATTCTCGTCACGGAAGGATCAGAAACGATCGCGTTTCCCAGCTCGTCCAGTGGCTCTCTGTGATCCACCTGAAAAACCTCTATCTCATAGCCCGGTCTGGAATGCCCTCTGTGGTAGCATCCGGGAAACAACATCAGCGCACTTAGTACGATCACTCCGAGTTTTCTAAGATCCTTCATATTCACACACCTCATTTCAGATGGCAGGCAGATCGATCGTCGCCAGAACATCTTCCCCGTCATTTTCCAGAAGGCAGGAGCCTCCCTGTTTCTCGATGATCAGTTTCGACAGATAAAGTCCCAGTCCGGAACCGCCGGATCTACGGCTCCTCGATTTATCCGCGCGATAGAAAGGCTCGAAGAGATGGCCGATATCTTCGTCCTCGATATGACCGGGATTCCGGATCTGTACGCGGACCTTCCCATCACATATCTCTCCGTCGACAGATACGACCGCGCCCTCTTTCGTATAGAACACTGCATTACTTAAGAATCCACCGATCGCGATGGAAGTAAGTTCCTTATTCCCCGGGAAGATCAATCCGCCCGGCGCGCTTTCCAGATTCAGTTCCATCTTCAGACCACGCACCTCGAAGAGTTCTTCGCTTTCTTCCATCTTTTCTTCGAGGATCTGCGCCATGTCCGTCCGCGTGGCAGCGATCTCCTGCCCGGCCTGCATACGGGACGCCATCAGGATCTCGTTGATGAGGCTCTCCATACGCTTGACCGTTCCCAGGAGCTTCGGAAGATACGTGTCGTGATCCGTATACGGCTCGACGCCCTCGATCATGCCGCGCAGCTGTCCCTCGAGCACCGTGACAGGTGTCTTCAGTTCGTGCGATGCCGCCGAGAAGAACATATCCTTCTGGCTCTCGAGTTCTTTTCGTCGGGTGACCTCTTCTTCAAGTTCTACGTTCTTCTCCTGAAGCGAGTGGATATTCTTATCGAGGGATTCGGCCATCGCGTCGAGATCCCGTGCCAGATCGCCGATCTCATCTTTCCTTTGCGAAGCGCATTTCCGGCTGAAATCCATCTTCGCCATAGACCTCGATACCTCACTTAATTCCTTCACGGGCCTTGCGAAGAGCCGCGTATAGATGAAGGAACACAGTAGCGAAAGGACGACGACTACACCCACCATGACCGGCAGACTCTTCCGGATCGAGACCGGCATGATGTTTACTTTCGAATCGTTAGAGAAATACACCAGGCGGTATCGGGTATTTCCGCCCTGCCACACGGAATCCTCCGAGTAATACCGAAAATCGAACGACCCCGTATTATCCTTCTCCGTGAGTCTGTCGATGCGTGCCGCCACTTCTTTTTCCGTCTTAAGAGACAGCTTCGAGTTCGTATCTGCAAAGATCCGGTAATCGGGAGAGTAACTCTCTGCCACATAGATCGCGACATCGATACCCGTATCGCGGATGAAATCATCGATGACCGCTCCGCCCTTGTCTTCGGGAATACCGCGAAGTTCTTTGACCAGATCGTAGGCCTTCATGTAGTCATCATCGATGGTCGAGCGGTACGTACCCGGCGTGCTGAAATAAAGGGCCGCGCAGATCAGCACACCCGCGATGATCTGTACGACAAACGTGATCAGGAATACCTTCACGGACAGACGGTTAAGGATCTTCTTTTGCAATTTTATACCCCCGCCCGC
The DNA here is from genome assembly GCA_017551625.1 of Clostridiales bacterium. Taxonomy (GTDB): domain Bacteria; phylum Bacillota; class Clostridia; order Saccharofermentanales; family Saccharofermentanaceae; genus Scatonaster. The sequence goes on from JAFZLF010000057.1 coordinate 49,139, forward strand.
GCACGGTCTCGATGGCATTTCCGGCAGTTCCGAGTTTGTGCCTCAAGTTCTTGACGTGACTGTCTACGATTCTTTCGTCTACAAAAGCACTGTAATCCCACAGCATATCGAGCAGCATCTCGCGTGTGAACACCCGCCCCGGATGCTTAAGAAGCAGCGCCAGAAGATCAAACTCGCGAGCGGTCAGGTCAACTTTCTTCCCGGAAGCGAAGACCTCCATCGTATCCGCATTCATCGAGATATCACCGTACACGACAAGAGACAGTGCTTTTGCCGGATCGGCGGTACCTTCACGCCGCAGGACTGCGCGCACTTTCCGAAGCAGGACCGGCATGGAGAAAGGCTTCGTTACATAGTCATCGGCCATCACGTCGTAGCCCTTAAGGAGGGACTTCTCGTCGCCTAGTGCCGACAGAAAAATGACCGGCACATCCGACTGTTTCTTGATGACCTCACACACACTGTACCCGTCGATCTTCGGGAGCATGATGTCGAGGAGCACCAGATCGTACTGATCCTTCGAAAACTGCGCGATCGCAGACACGCCGTCCGCAGCCGACGCGACCTCATACCCCTCGTTTCGGAGATAGTTTCCGAGGAGCTCACGAATTTCCGGTTCATCTTCCACAACAAGTATCTTCTTCATGCTTACATTATAAGGCACGATTATGGATTTTGTGTGGAAACCCGATCCTAAAATGATGAAGCTCCCGTGGTTTACTTGATGATCTCCTGGATCTTCCACTTGGAATTATCGACCTGGAGGCTATAGCCGCAGTAGCTGCAGGAGCCGTGGTCATCGGGGAGGAAAGGTACGCCGCAGGAAGGGCAGGACTTATTCTGCAGGATCTCGCCCTCGGACCGAAGCTTCTGCGGGTATCTCGCGCGCACCATCTTCAGTTTCCGCTTCTCGACCTTCGTACTGATCCGACCGCTACTGTCGATCAGCTTCGTCTTGACCGGGACCGTCGCCGTGATGAAGCTCTGTTCTTCCGTGTTCTCCACAGCACCGTACTTGATCTCTCCGATATACATCTCGAGCGTCGTCTCGGGATCCGATCTCTTCCAGAGTTCTTCTATGACCGAGCTACGGAAGAGATTTCCGTAGAAGCGGACGACTCCCTTGAGCTTCTTTTCTTTGCTCGTGAGATGCTCAAAAAGAAGGATCAGAAGCAGTGTCGCGATAAAGCCCACGACTACTCCGACAGCCGTAAGACCGAGCGAGAAAACGATATCATCTGTGGCAACAGATCCGAATGGCAGGAACAGCAGAAGTGTCACGAGAAAGGTCACCGGGAAGACCGGCAGGAACAGAAGGATCGTCTTGCCGAGTCCTTCGTTCTCCATCGTGAGGTCCTGCGTCTGCCAATCGTAGAAATTCGAGAATACCGGTCGTCCGCAGAACGGGCATACTGTCTCGTTTCCGCTGATCGAGATCTCCGCGCCGCAGGAATAACACCTCTGTTCCTGCACCTCTTCGTAGAACTCGGTATTTCCCTTCTTCCCCTGTTTCTTTCTCTCTTTTTCCGAACGCAAGTCCTTACACTTCACGTGACGGCTCTGCCGCACTGCGATTCTCGCCGACTTGAGATACTCCTCACTTACCTTTTGTCCGGCGCTATTTACATAGGTATCCCGGACCGGGCCCTCGGCCTCCGCCTCACGCCACTGCCGGCCGCCGTCATTCCAGCTCAGGAAGTTACCGGGCTTACCGGTATTCTTCATCTTCATTTTCTGGAGACGGATCACACGGCGGAGACCATGCTTCTGCAAAAGGCGGATGCTGTTTTCCTGCATCTGCCGGAAGGTCTTGTCCATCCTTCCCGTGAGCAGGGAACTGTCCGCATGCTCCCACGACAGAAAGATCGGCTCGATCGCCTGCTTCATCTCTCCGGTAAGAGAAGTGCCGGCGAGGGGGGAACCCCCTGCCGGCGCTTCTTTCGCAGATTTGTTCTTGGATTCTTTATCATAGCTTCCGAAGAGTCCATCCGATTTTCTCTCGAAAAAGGACGTGATGTCATCGCCATAGACGAGCCACAGCGCTCCGAGAAGATCTATGATAGCTGCAAGAATGGCATAGAAGAAAATCATGGTCAACCTTTATCTCTTATGTCTCGGCTTTTTTCTGTCTTTTCTCGGCGCGGTCGGTGTCACTCCGGCACGCTCCTTCTCCGTTATGAAAGCCTTGTTTGCACCGGCGTAATCCTTCTCATCCAGAGGGAGGATCGCGTTAAAGATGATACCCACGAGAGCACCTACTGCAAGACCGGTGAGCGCGATGTCTACAGAACCGATCTTGATGTTGATGGCGCCGGCTGCGCAGTATTTGACACCGACGGACAGACCCAGGATGAGCGCCGCGATGATGACGTTTCTGCTCTTACCGAAGTCGACCTGATTCTCAACGATGTTACGTACACCGACTGCAGAGATCATACCGTAAAGGACGATCGACACACCGCCGATGGTCGCAGCCGGAAGCGATGAGATCAGTGCCGCGAACTTCGGGCAGAAGGAGAAAAGGATCGCGCAGTAAGCAGCGATACGGATGACCTTCGGGTCATACACTTTCGTCAGGGAAAGAACACCGGTGTTCTCGCCGTAGGTCGTGTTCGCCGGAGCTCCGAAAAGCGAAGCCAGCATGGTCGCCAGACCATCGCCGAGGAGGGTCCTGTGAAGACCCGGATCCTCGATAAAGTTTCTGTTGGTGGTAGAAGAGATCGCGGAGATATCACCGATATGCTCAACCATTGTCGCCAGCGCGATCGGCATGATCGTGATCAGAGCATTGGTGATTTTCGAGCCGTCCGGCGTGCGGAACACCTCAAATACGGTATCCTCGATCTTGAAGGGAAGGCCGATCCAGGCGGCATCTCTCACCGGGCCAAAATCAACGATACCCAGGATGCATGCTGCGATGTAAGAAACGAGAACGCCCAGGAGGATCGGCACAATCTTGATCATGCCCTTACCGAATATACTGCACACGATAACGACCAGGATCGCCAGAAGAGCGACCACCCAGTTTTTCTGGCAGCTGTCGATCGCCGATGATGAGAGAGTAAGACCGATCGCGATGATGATCGGGCCGGTTACGATCGGCGGGAAGAAACGCATGACCTTCTTCTGTCCGAAAACCTTGATGAGTCCCGCCAGCACCAGATAGAGTGCACCGGCTCCCAGTACACCTAAGCACGCATACGGGAGAAGCTCCTTTTCTCCATTCGGCGCGATCGCCGCATAGCCTCCGATAAAAGCGAAGGACGAACCTAAGAAAGCAGGCACTTTACCCTTTGTGAGAAAGTGGAAAAGCAAAGTACCCAGTCCCGCGAACAAAAGTGTCGCAGATACAGAAAGTCCGGTCAGAGCCGGAACAAGAACTGTCGCGCCGAACATCGCAAACATATGCTGAAGTCCGAGCACGAACATCTTCGGATATCCGAGCGTTTTCGCATCGTATATCGCTTCTTTGTTGTCTCCCATAACATACCCTCCTTGTGAGATTTACCTTGTAAATAATTGTAGCACTCTTGGAAAAATAAATGGGAAGAAGTGAAGGATTTTTTGCATGAAAATCTTCTTTCAAAATCGTGAAAAAGAACAAAAAGGTCCCGGAAATAGTCTCGTCACTTCAAACAACATTTGCCTGCGGCAAATAACTCGTGACTCGACAGATTTCCGTGCCCCTTTCTGATCATTCTTTCGGTTCTGAGTAGCCGTTTTTCTTAAGAAAATCCTCCACTTCCGCAATTGCTTTTTCGCAGAGTTCTTCTGTTTCGGCTTCTACAAATATACGGTTCTCATATGGGATCCCGGCTAAGCGGTATCGGAGCTTCCCTGCCTTTCCGATTCTTTCATCAATATCTTTCAGCAGTCTGAGGAATACTTCGTCCTTCATCAGTCTATCCGCAGCAAAAATCGTTATCCTCTTAACCATGCAGGGCATGTAGTAATCGGGTGCTTCGGTCGAGTCATACCAGGCAAATTCCACATAGCGGACCTGTTCCATCTCGATATCCGGGAAGAGTTCACGGAAGACCGGTTCATATTCTTCTCTTTCCGACTTTGTCAGTGCTCTCGTCTCCCCGTAAGATTCTTTCTCCGTCACTTCGCACTTCAGAACATAGTCGATAAACTTTCGCGTGGTCAGGGCCACGTGAAAGCCGAGATCCTCATCGGGCGCCGCGAACTGATCTGCGTGATCCGCGCAGAACTTCCACGGATCTTCCACGCCGACCCGGTCGCAGGCGACCCGGAGCACGATCATAAACATTCTTGCCGACATTCTTTCTCACCTCATCACATCTTGTCTCGCGTCACCTGTAAAGTGCGCGCCCGTTACTTCTTCCAGAAAAGGAATCCCTTCTTTTCCGCTTTCTTCGCGCCTTCTTTCAGGAACGCCACGCCGGTATTGCTTGACACAAAGTTCTTACAGTCTTCCCTGTCCAGACAGATCTTCAGTGCGCCTTCCCCCGTTACCGGATCACCCTTCTCCCAATCCCAGTCGATCAGGAACAGTTCCTGATCCAGCATAAGATAGCGTCCGTCGCAGCTAAAACAGAGATCTCTTCTTGGCGCGATCCTCTTCTCGAGAAGAACTTTTCCACTGCGCTCATCTTTGAAGGCATACGAGTTATCCGATCCCGAATGGGAATACCTTCTGGTGATCTTCACTTTCCCTCTCCACAGAAGATATCCTCCCGGATGGAAAACCTTCGTTTTCGTGCCACGCTGGGCGCCTTTCGGCTGCGTATCCAGTTCCAGTCTCATGACCGATACGCCCTTACCGATCGGAGCGATCGTCCCTCCTTCGAGGTCGATCTCATGCATGAGATAATTACAGGCGATCGTCTTCAGATTATGCACTCTGTACTTGCAGTCATGCTCACATTTCTTATTGCTGAAATCCTGACTTCTTTTCTTTGTCGTATATTCCGGATCGGCAGCTTCCCGGACTTCATCGTACGTCACGAGGATCGCTTTTTTCTCACCTCGAAGCACTTGGAAATACGCGGTCCTTCCGGGAAGCGGAATCGAGAAGATCTGTTCTCCCGTCGCACGGTTGTAGACATCCAGAGTCTGTTCCTCCGGCGCGTATACGATATCTCCGGTCCCGAGATGCATCCCCGGCTCCATCGTGAAGACTTCCTTCAGCGGCCCCAGGCGTTTCTCTTCTTTTCTGATCTCATACCGGTACATGACACCGGTGATGCTGTCGGCTCTTCTCGTATGGTCTTTGTTCTCGACTTTAAAAGCATATGTACTTCCGAGATTGATCGGATAGACTGCGTGGATCCCTGCAGGCTGCGCGATTCCTCCGAGCATCGAGCTGAGTCTTGCGATGTCATCGAGATGCCCGTCCGAAGCCACCTCCCGCACTTCACGAAGGATCGTCATCGCACCATCGGGGTCTTTCGCCGCGACTCTGCTCTCCATCTTCGCAAACGCCTCTCTGAAGTACGCTCTTTCTTTTTGTATCTCTTCTTCCGACTGGAAATGCGCCAGTACCCATGGCGCCTCGTACGGACTTTTTTCTTTCAGCGCCTCTCTTATCTCCGGCGCATATTCACGTACGGATTCCGGGATGTTCTCTCCCCATGTATCGAGGAGCGCCTGCGCTTCTTTTGTATCTCCGTTTCGCATGTGAAGAAGAAGCGCAAACGCTTCATTCTTCTTATTATCGAAGAAGACTTTCTGTTCGAAAGATCCGGGCTTTTCTTCCGAAAGGATCAAGTAGTTATAGCGCGCGGGATTCTCTCCGAACCAGATCATGTTTCTGGCCTGATCGAGGATCGTCATGGCCTTCTTTCTCTGCCCGAGTTCGAGGTAGCTCAGCGCACGGTTATTCAGCGTGAGTGGCGAATTCCATTCCGCGCGGGGCTCCGGGCGTGGGTATTCTTTTCCTGTGACCGACTTATATCTTTCCAGAAGCGATTGCTCGTGAAAAGAAAGAAAATCTTCTTTCGCAGAAAGGATCGTCCGGAGCATGGAGAAGATCCGATCCTGGATCTGCGCTCTCGCATTTGAAGCAAGCTCCGTAAGCTGCTCCGGCACGTCACCTCCGAGTCTCCATCTTCTCTCCCCCAGATACATCTCCAGTACCGTCAGCGCCCAGGAATACACATCCATCCATGCCCTCGGTTTTTCTCCTTCCGCCTGTTCCCGCGGGCAGTATTCAGGTGTATAACCGGAGACACGCAGCACATCTGCGCCGGTACTTGATGCACCTCCTTTCGCAGAAGAAGCACTGCCTCTTCCTAGAATCCCCGCCACCTTCGACAGACCGAAGTCCGCGACCTTAGCCTCCCCGGACTTCGTCAGAAGGATATTGGCCGGCTTGATGTCCTGATGGATCAGTCCTTTTTCATGCGAATACAGGATACCTCGTGCCGTCTGGATCGCGATGTCGAGGATACGCTCCTGCACTTCTTCCCCAGTGCCTTCGTAGAGAGAGCCGTCCCTGATACAATCTTTGAGGCTTCCGCCGTCCATCCACTCCGAGAAGATCGTCGGTACGCCGCCGATCTCGCGCACGTAGTAACAGGACACGATGTTCGGATGAAGTCCGAGCCCGATCCAGTTCTCACATTCTTTAATGAATTCCTCTTTCTTTTTCTCGCTTCCTTCCGCGAAGAAACGAGGCTGGGGACGCTTCATGGCGAGGTCCGTGCCCCATCCCTTATGGTGTACTTTCCACACACTTCCCATACCGCCCGATATCGGATCGGAGAGGACCTGATATGTCTCCAGAAGCACATCTTTTTCCCGGATCTGCTCGTTAGAGATCACGTCTTCTTTCCGCGAAGCGGCATCCTCCAGCACTGCGCGGGAGAACTCTTCCATTCCGGATTCTTTACTTATGGAAATACTGACACTCAGAGAATCATCCATCACTATCTTCTCCTTCACGTTTCTCGTCAGATCTCTTGCGAAATGCTTCCAGTTCTTCGTCGGACACGGCATAGAATCCATGGACCAGATGCATGAGCAGTTTGTAGTCGTCATCCGTCTGTTCATAGTCGGGAGCACCATGCTTGCCGACGATGAAGTATTGATCCAGTTTCAGTTCCTGCGCCACGTGAAGCTCGCGCTCCGACATCGTGAAATGCTTGTTTCGTTTCTCGTCATATCCGATGTGCGTCCGCAGATTACATACCAGTTTCTCTCCGGAACCGGAGCCCTCCTCCAGCTTGTCCTGGATGTCCGGATAGAAAGAGAGCATCAGGTCGAACATCGGTCTTTTTACTTCTCTCACCGACCACTCCCGCGTCGGAGGGATACCAAGCTTCGTCAGATGCTCTTTCAGGATCTCCGGAAGATTCGGATCCTTCGTATCGACATATACCACGGAATCGCTCTCAGAAGGGATCTTCCTCTCCTTTTCCGGAAGAGCTTTTTCTTCCTCCGGCACTTTGATATAGACATGGAGGCGCTTCTTTCTTAGCCCTTCCGCAAATGCCTCTTCGCACATATTGACCACACGTTTCCGTCCTTCGTATGGCCGCAGATAGATCATGATCGCACATCTTTCTACCGCGTCCGACATCTCGCCTCTCCAGACCATGTTCAGGGATTCTTCATCAAACCAGATTCGGTACTCCGCTTTATCGAGCGCCTGCACGACCCTGACCGCATCGGTAAAGAGATCCTGTGGATAGGACAGATAGACGAAACGGCTGACCTGGTTACATGCCCAGACGCCCCAGGGATTCTCCTGTTCCCGAACGACATCGTCGAATATACCTGCCATAGGTACCTCCCTAACCGAGCTTCCCGATCTCCTGGTCGGCCGTCTTGAGATATTTCACGTACTCTCTGTCCTGTAAGGAGAGTTCCTCCCAGATCTTCCGGGCACGGAGAAGCAAATCTCTGTCCTTCTTAAATAGTCCGAAGTTAAAGCATGCGACTGCCAGCTCATGTCCCACATCGTCAGACGGGGAGGTCGCAAAGATCTCCTCCCGAAGTCCGACCGACTTCACGTAGTACTCTTCTGCCGACTCAAGATCTCCACCATGTTTCTTCGCACTTGCGATCTTCTCACAGGTCGCTGCATAGTTTCTCCGATACTGGAGAAGCGGTCTTTCAGAGATCATCTTAAGAAGGATCTCTTCCGCTTCATGGAAACGCTCCATTGCCTCCTCCGGATATCCGGTCTTCACAAGAATATCGCCATATTTCAGAAGGCTGACCGCGCAGTCATCTGCCGCCTGAGGGGTACGAAGTTCATCCGACAGACTTCTGTCGATGGAGAGAGCCTCTTTATACTGCTCCATCGCCTGCGGATAGTCCTTGCCGGCCTTACTGATATTCCCGAGTTTCGTCAGGATCGAGGACAGATCGCGTCTGGCTGTCGCCGAAGATCTGTCCGACGCCAGTTCCTGCCTGAGAGAGAAAGCCTCTTCGTAATACTTCTTCGCCTGATCGAGTTCCTTCTTTTTCCGGAAGAGATCACCGAGACGTTCATCTGCGATAGATAAGTCCTTTCGCGCACGGGCCGTCCCGATCTCCCTGGCGAGACGCTCGTAGATCTGCCTCGCCTTGAAATAATACCGCTGCGCCGGATCCGGTTCTTTACGGACCAGATAGAGACTGCCGAGACGGTTACACACGACCGCCATATCTCTCTCCGATTCGCGGATCCCGACCTCTTCTTTTAGTTCTTCACATAGGGCGAAAGCCTCCTCGGCCGCTACGATCGCCGCGTCGATATCCTTATCCTCGCGGCAAAGATCCGACAGTTTCAGGAGTGACTTTAAGTACTTCGTGCCGAAGCCCTTGTGCTCGTCCGGCGAATAGTTCTTCCCGTATTCTTCCTTATACTGCTCTGTGAGGACTTTCTGCCACTTGATGGCCATCGCGATGCTCAAGTTCACTCCGTCGCCGGTCTGGTACATCTCGACGAGTTTCTCCGTCGCCTCGAAGCAGGGCTGCGGATCTGCCGCCGCCGACTCGAGAAGACCCAGCGCTCTTGCATAATCGACCTCGACATCGATGCCGTTTAAGTAGGCAAGTCCGATGAAGAACCGATGCTGCGCGGACCCGTCGTTACACTTCTTCGCTATTCTTTCCAACGCCGCGACAAAAGCACTGTCCATGGCGTCTTTTTGGTGTTCGTCCTGCAGGTCCTCGATTCTCTTGTACTTGAATTCTTCGTGTCCCTCGAGCGCCTCGCGATCGATCCTCCAGTCCTTCCCTTCCACGGCATCTATGTCTTCGTACATCTCGACCGGGACGATCTCGAACTCATTATCGCCCGAGCCGTTCTTTCTGTCGCGAGCCATCGGATACTCGACCCGCATGACATAGTTTCCCTCTTCCAGAAGGTGCGGTGTGACCACCATCGCAAAGAGCGCACTCTTACGGAAGGCATCCGCGATCGCTTCGTTAAAGCCTTCGCCCGGCACGAGAAATTCATCGTACCAGATGGCAATGTCGCGGAACTGCGGATTCTCATGTATGAGACGCATCAGGCGCTGGGCGTGGCGACGGTCTTTCTTTCTGTAACTCAGGAATACATATGCGTCAAAAGCATCCCTGACCTTTTCGGCCAGTTCATCACCGATCAGCACCGAGGTAAGAAAAGTCTTCAGCACTTCCTCATACGGGGTAGCTGTCGGGTCTTTGACATAGCGGTTCACGACCTGGATCTTCGCGCAGTTGTTACTGAACTTATAGCCGAGTCCGGTCTCCATCATGATCGGCAGCAACGGGATATGGCGCTCCAGCGCATACGGAAGTTCGACCTCGCGCGCCCGGTTCGGCGTGAAGATAAAGTCAGAGGTAACCGCGAAGACGACGAGCTGCATATCCGAGATCTCGTCCACATGATCCACCGCATCAGAAAGATCCTCATCGTACCAGATCGCGCAGTTCGACTGACGCAGAATATCCTCGGAAACGAGCGGAAACGCCATTGCAAAATCATTCGGGTGACAGGAAAAATACACACGCGGCTTCCCTTTCGGATCGCTCATTCCTCTCGTGATGTATCTCATCGCCATACCACATCACCTCCCGCATGCCTATCCGCCCAGTGAATAGATATAGATCCGCACACCGTCGAACTTCTTCAGGATCTTCAGAAGGCTGTTAAACGGGCGCCAGTCCTTGTCCTGTTCTTCCGGGGGAAGTTCGTCGTAGTGCTTCTTGATTTCTTCTGTGGTCGGGTTCCCGTTCATCGTCAGTTTATGGCGCCGCATCTGCTCACGGAGCTTCCCGGACAGTTCTTTCTTCTCCGCAACCGTGAGATCCTTGCGATTTTCTACCGCCGTCTCATAGTCGTTTCCCACGACCCATCCCATATCGATATGCTCACGCACCCATCTCTCGTGCTCCATCGGCGCGAAGATCGCGGCGTGCTCCGGCGTGAACTCCGTCACCATCTCGTAGTCCACCGGCTTGTCCGTATAGAAGCAGTTGATGGCGTCGAGATACCGGCTGAAATTCTTCGCGCGGTTCAGCGTCGACAGCTGATACTCGAGAGCCAGATCCTCGAAGATCTTCTCGAGCTGTTCGACCGGTGTGCCCTCGCCTTTTCTCCTTCCGTGAAGCGCCACTGCGAAATCATAAAGGTGCAGGAAGTTACTGCTCGACAGGAAGATATGCTTATTCTTTCTGTCGTTTTTCCGTACACTCGGTGTAACATGAAGCGGGATATCCGTCGTATCTACGATCAACTTGATGTCTGCCGCGAAACGCTGTTCTTTCTCGGCCATGTCGCTATAGGCCTTGAGGCGCGGCGCATCGCCGATCTCACCGCCATCTTCCCACGCCGCATACTCCTCTTTAAAGGCATTGATCTTGTCGATCTCCATGTCGTCATAGTAATAACAGGCGCGGATCTCTCCATCGGTAAAGTCGAAGTCCACCGCCATCGGATGAAGCTCCGTTCTGGAGTTCCTGCCGTACGCCGTCCTGTCCCAGCACTGGAGCTCGTCGCAGATCATCAGGAGGAAGGCCAGCGGGTGATCCTGCATGCGTATCGGTCCCTTGCGTTTGTTCTTGTCCTTATCTTTGTAGAAAGCGATCGAGAACTTGAAAAGACTGTTATGAAGCATGATGGCCGACAGCACATCGATATGCATCTTCTGGATCCGATCTCCGCCGAGCGACGATTCCAGTTCCCGGAAGAGTCTTCCGGCGCTAAAGAAAGCGTGGTCCATAAAGTACCCGAAATCCTCCGGATCGGTCGGTTTCCTCTCTAGGATATCGAGCATCTTCTCTTCCGTAAATCCATAACGATCACCGAGTTTAGCTGCGATGTCGAAGGCCAGGATCTCCGTGACCGTATCAAACTCTTTCCCGTAAAGGCGGAGGAACTGTTTCTTTGCTTCCTGTCCGATATCGACGAGTGCGCCGAGATCCCGGTACGCGACATAGATGCTCCCTTCCCCGCGCTTCTGGCGGTTCACTTCGAAATAGGACATGACCTGTTCGAAAGGAAGCTCGAAGGGATACCCGATATCGTGGAAGAGCGCCGTCAGTCCCCAGTACTCGAGGAACAGATTCGCCGCCGATGCGCCTTCGTCCTGACCCTCCTCACGCATGCCGTTTCGCACGTCAGCATAGAAGGCATCAAATGTTTCCCGAAAGGTCATATTCGTCTCATAGATCGCAAGACCCAGCATGAAAACATATACCGAGTGAGAATAGTGATCTCTGTGCTTCATGAGAAGAGAACTGCCGTTACTCTCAAACTCCGACAGCAGCTCCACCATCTTCTTCGATTTGCCGTAATGCCCGAGGAAGATCTCTAAGAAACAGTAGTAGACATCGTAGGCATCTTCCGCCACACCCGAATCGAAGAAGCGTCCGAGTGCTCTCTCGAGGCACAGACGGTTGTTATCCATCTGCATATCGTAAGGGATCTGGTTCTTCCGAAGCCCCGTGCCCTGATACTCGCCCGACTCGTCTTCCTTCTTCGTGATCTCCGGATCGAACTTCAGCTGCTCGCATCTTTCGTGGATGAACCGCAGCGCCGCAGACTTCAGATCCATCCCTGACCCGTTTTCATAAAGGGCCGGCTCAAAAGGACCGACGTCTCTACCGAACCGCTGACGGTTCACTTGCCTCATCTTTGCCCATGCCGTATATGCCATATGATGCGTCCTCCCACGCCCATGTTCCGGCCAGGCCTGCACGAACGGCATTTCCGGCCGGTTTCACCCGTGATCCAACATATAGCCATTATACCATAGGGAGGTCTTAAAAACCTTTCTTCTTAAGGTCGGCGACGATCTGCACGAAGAGCTCCCGCACGTCAAATCCATCGATATTCTCGCGGTTGAGATCGATGACATCGCCATGTGAGATACCACGCTTCCCGTTCACGGTAAGGAAGTGATAATCTTCTCCCCAGTTAAAAGATTTCGCACCGACGAGCCCATCGTTCGGGCCATCGAAGTGACCCACCAGGAATGTCGAGAAATTGAGCGGGAACTGACCGGAAGTCGCATGGTTCAGTTTGGATCCGTAGCTCTGGCAGTAGATGCCCTCCGGATCCGGCATCTCTTCATTTAATCTCGCGCAGGCCGAAGATGTCAGGTCGGTTACCGCCGCGAGGAAATTCGGATTCGGATCGCCGGCTTTACGAAGCGCCGCCTCATACATGGAGGCCACCCGCACCTGATGGGATTCCCCGATCTTACTTAAGAGATAATCCGCAAATTCACAACCTCTGTGTGGTGTATTGATCGTCGTCAGGCTGGCCACATACGGAGCCGCGCCGAATCTCGCGATCGCCATTCTGCTGTCGAGTCCGCCCTTCGAGTGGGCGATGATGTTCACCTTCCCGCAGCCGGTCTCCTCGCAGATCTTCTTTATACGCTCCGCAAGCTCCATTCCGCTTGTCGTGACCGAGGCAGCCGACTGCTGGTTCCCGTAGAAGATGCGCGCGCCGTTCTTCTCGAGCACCGCCGGGACGCGTCCCCAGTAGTTAAAGAAACGAAAGTCACGGAAGAAGACTCCGTGCACCATGAGGATCGGATATTTGCACGCGCAGATCTGTTCGGAGGCGCGCGATTCATCCAGGAGGATCTTGTCGTTTTCGAACTTCACTTCCTTATCGGCGATGCGGATAATGATGCCCAGCGCGATCAGGTGCGCGATCGGGATCATGCCGCAGAGGATACCGATCACACGGTACTTCATGCCGAGCTGGTTCGTCGTGATATAGACCCGGACGATGCCGTTCCAGAAGATGATATTTTCGATCACCACGATGAGGACGATATGCCCCGTCCACTTCCACGGCGCATCGCCGATCGCAGGGATATCCCGGCCTTCAAGCGCCCCACACATACCGGGGATATTGAAGGCCAGATTGATGACCATCGTGACCAGAAATATCTTCAGCAGCATCGATCCAGCCTGCGTATTCTTAAGGCGCAGGGAGTGTATCTTTGCCGATGCTCCCGGGAAGACCGGCAGCACCTGGAGGACCAGGAAAAGAGGGATCAGAAGCAGCAGGAACCACTTTGAAACAGGCAGCATCACGAAGTTACCTAAGACCAGCCCGCATGCTGTGCCAAGAATGAAATAAAGGATCTCCAGAACGATCATAATCATATCTCCCCGAATCATCTTTATGTAGTACGCATCTTCCGACCCGAACTACAGCCTGTAATTCCTCGTTACTTCGTAGAAACGAGGAAGCGAAAGAGCAATATATCCGTATTTCGGCGCATCGATGATGCCTCGAGCCATCAGGTTTTCTCTGTATCTGGAAAAAGTGCTGCTATTCACAGAAGCCCTCTGACATACAGCACTTGTTTTTACCTCGTCTTCCGAGATCGCGCGCATGATCTTCTTCTCCGTCCCGGAAAGCGAAGACCAGATCTTCTTATACACGAAGTCATCGAGCAGTTCATCCAGCTCCTCCAGCACCGTGTTCAATCCCATCCCTCTGTTATTCCAGTATGAGATACCCAGCGCCTGAAATGCAAATGCATATCCCTTAGTGATATCCGCGAGTTCTTTTGCTTCTTCCTCACCGATCCCGAATATCGTCTTATACTGTCTTGTGATCTGAAGGATACTGAGAGGTCCTGTGACGATTTTCGGAGAACGGAGAAGGAAAGTCAGCGCCGGATCATTCTGGATCCCGTTAATGTTCTCATAAAGTCCGGTCATGATCATGAAGATCGGAAAATCCTGTCTGACGAAGATCTGAAACTGACTGGCGAAGATCTTCATGTTGTCATCATGAATGACCTCATCGATCGTGACCAGCACACGCTTTTTCTTTTTGATCAGAGACCTGAAACACTTCTCGATCATACCGACATGATCCGTATCCGCTTCTCCTCCGCTGATCCCGAGTCCGAATCCTCCGGCAGATACACTGAAACCTTTGCTGAGAAGCTCAGGCTTTGATCTGCACGCATCACTTAACCGGATCGCAAAATTCGAGAGAAGATCCATAGCCGGATTGAGATTGATGACTACCCAGTCTTTCTTCTCACCGAGAATCTTCGCCACCGTAGTCATGAGCACCGTCTTCCCAGAGCCCCTGATCCCCTCGATGAGAAATGTCTGACATACCGCATTTTCCGCTTCAAAAGCACTGACGATCCGGTCTGTATCTTCGTATCGGGCGATCTGCTTATTCGGTTGCTTCCCGAAGGTGATCGTAAATGGATTTGCGCCGTTCATACCGTACCTCCTCACAGATTTGTCATCTATGGGAATCTTACCATAACTTGGTAATTTATGCAAAACTTACCATAACTCACCATAACTTTGCAATTATGCGTGAACTTACCATAACTCTACTTCGCCGGCACCTGTCCCATCAGATCAAGAAGTGCGGCGACATTCGCAACAATATTCTTCTTGTCCTTTGGCGCAGGCTTATACTGCAGGAACGGATTCTTCAGCGAGTAAACCATGACATGTCCCGCGAACCGTTCATCTCCTCCGGCCATAAGCAGCGCCGCGCCGTTAGACGCTCCTTCCCGGTAGTAGAGACGGGCCACATCCTGCTCGATCTCCACTTTCCCGAAGCCGAGTTTTCCGGCCTGATGGCGGATGATGGAGATATTCGACAGAATCGTGACCTCTGGCGGTACATCGCCGAAACGGTCGAGAAGTTCATCCTCGAAATCATCCTTCTCCTTTGCCGTCTCGATCGTACGGATCCGCCGGTATACATCCATACGCTGTCCGTCATCCGGGATATAGGATGGCGAGATATAGGCATCCTCGTTCATCTTGATGACTGTATCTTCTGCCTGCGGCTCCCAAGTTCCCGAGAGTTTCTTGATCTCTTCGTCGAGCATACGGCAGTACAGTTCATATCCGATGACATCCATATGACCATGCTGTTCGGCTCCGAGGAGATTGCCGGCGCCTCTTACTTCGAGATCCTTCATCGCGATCTTGATCCCTGAGCCGAGTTCGGTAAAATCCCGGATCGCGGCGAGGCGCTTCTCCGCATCCTCTTTCAGTACTTTTTCCGGTTCATATGTGATATAGGCGTAGGCCTGCCTGTCGGATCTTCCCACACGTCCTTTGAGCTGGTAGAGCTGGGACAGACCAAAGCGGTCACTGTTCTCGACGATGATGGTATTGACGTTCGGCATGTCGACGCCTGATTCGATGATCGTCGTACACACCAGGATATCCGCTTCCCTGCGGATGAATGACTCGATGATACTCTCGAGTTCACGCTCGCTCATCTTGCCGTGGGCGAAGACGATACGCGCACCCGGAAGCATCTCCTGCAGTTCCGCTGCCTTCTCTTCGATGTGATGCGTGTTGTTAAAGAGATAGAAGACCTGACCGTGCCGCTCGATCTCACGCAGGCATGCCTCCGCTACGATCTGCGGATCGTATTCGATCACATAAGTCTGCACCGGACGCCGGTCCTGCGGCGGTTCCTCGAGAACCGAGATATCCCGGATGCCCGACATCGACATGTGAAGCGTCCTCGGGATCGGCGTGGCCGTCAGTGTCAATACGTCTACCGAGTTTCGGAGATTCTTCATCTTCTCTTTGTGATTGACGCCGAAGCGCTGTTCTTCGTCGATCACGAGAAGTCCGAGGTTCTTCGGCTGCACATCCTTGCTCAGTGCGCGGTGCGTCCCGACGATCACATCGACCGAACCGTCGTTGATGCCGGCAACCGCTTTCTTGAGTTCTTTCGGCGTCGCGAAACGCGACAGGAGAGCGATCTTGATCGGATACCCTCTGAGGCGCTCCTTGAGGTTGTCGTAGTGCTGCTGTACGAGCACGGTCGTCGGCGCGAGAAGGATCGCCTGTTTGCCATCCATCACGCACTTAAAAATCGCGCGGAAAGCGACTTCCGTCTTTCCAAATCCGACATCCCCGCAGAGCAGTCTGTCCATCGATTTACTGGACTCCATATCTTTCTTGATCTCGGCGATCGCGTGGAGCTGGTCCTCCGTCTCCTGGTATGGAAAATCATCCTCGAACTGCGCCTGCCAGATCGTGTCCGGAGAAAAGGCATAGCCATCTACGGCCTGTCTCTTCGCATACAGTTCCACGAGATCGAAGGCCAGCTGTTTGATCGAGTTCTTCGCCCGGCTGACGGACTTGCCCCATTCGGCAGATCCGAGGCGCGCGAGCTTCGGCGCCCTGCCTTCTGACGCGACATATTTCTGGATATGGTCGAGACGGTCCATCGGGATATACAGATGGTCGTCATTGGCGTAGGTGATCATGAGATAGTCGCGCTTCGTGCCCTCTACCTCGAGGTTTACGAGACCATCGTAACGTCCCACGCCGTTCTCGTCATCGACCACCAGATCGCCCGGCACCAGATCCGAGAAGAGGTCGATGGTCATTCCGCCTCTTTTCTTCTTCTTGATGCCGCGGTCTACGCCGAAGATATCCTGCGTTCCGATCACGATCAGCGAGATCGCCGGATAGATGAAGCCGTTCGTCAGAGGCCGAGGAAGAAGGACCGGCATACTGTTCTTCTCGAAAAGATAGGAACGGAGCTTCTCGGCGCGGCTTCCCGTCCCGCACATGATATAGGTCGACAGTCCTTTCTTATTTCTTTCGGAGATCAGCTCGGAGAGCGCCTCTTCGTGTCCGCGGAAACTGTTACAGTCCGTGCCCGCGATCCGGACATGGACCGCGCCGGGAAGGCCGTTGCTGATGCTCGGAAGAACGGCCATCGCGATGACCTGCATAAGATCCAGTTCGACGAATACCTGCGGGATACTATGGAGCGCCGTCGAGCAGGCCGACGGAACCAGTCCTTTTTCAAAAGCCGCGTGGAAACGGATCTGGAAGTCGGCGGCCACGCCGTCCATCCGTGAGCGGACCTGCGAGATCTCGTCGATATAGATCGGATCGCCCATACACCGCACGTAGTGGAGTATGGAACAGTTTTCGGGAATAAGCACATCCACCCATTTCTCCCATCCGGAGAACGTCCCGCCGGATCGTAAGGATTCGCTTTCTTTTCCGATCATGCGGAGCATACTGTCGATGCTGTTTCTGTCCGCTCCGGCGAGCACGGCCTTATCCGCTGCATCTTCGCCGATCTCCATCATCTTATCCGCGATCGGATCCCATTTCTTCTTCGGGAGCAGAAGCTCCGACGCCGGATAGATCGTGTATTCCTTGAGCTGCTCTTCCGAGCGCTGCGTATTCAGATTGAAGAGCTTGATCTGGTCGATCTCATCGTCGAAGAAGGAGACACGCACGCCCATATCCGAGCCGCTCGGGAAGAAGTCGAAGATATCGCCTCTCCTGCTGAATTCGCCCTTTCCCTCTACCTCACGGGTGTGGGTATAGCCCATATATGTCAGGTCCTGTGCCAGATCCTCCGGCGCGATCCTTTTTCCGATCTTCAGTGTCACCTTCGTACTGACGAAAGCACTAAGCGGCGCCATCTTCGTCAGAAGCGCGCCGGCCGTCACGATCAGGGCGCCGCAGTCACGGGAGAAATACTTGATGAGCGCGTCGATGCGTCCCTGTTCGATCTCGCGGCTCGAGGCCGATACCGCCGTCAGGGGCGTCTCCCGTCCGCGCAGGATCACGCATTCTTTCTCGAAGAAAGCATCGAGATGAGACTTCATCTTCCTCGCCGAGAGCTCGTCCGAGACGAGGATCATCGGGATCGGCCGTTCCTGTAAAGGCAGGACCCTGTCCGGATCTTTTCCCGCGCCGGAGGAAGAATACAGACTGTCATGTTCACTTTTCCACAGTGTCGCCGCGGCGATGAGATACGCCTTCTGCGTCTCCGTCATACCGGTGAGGTTGATATGTCTGGTTCTATCGGAAAAAGCATCCACCAGTTCGGTAAATGCCGGATCGGTGAACGCTTCACGCAGCAGTTTTTCAACAGCAGGAAGAAAGATCATCCGTGACCTCCTGCTCCTCCGCGGTTTCTCCCGCCGGGGACCGGTTTTCCGGAGAGAATATCCTCGACCGCAGTAGCTCCCTCTTCAAAAGCCTTATACATCGTCTCCTGTTCTTCCTTCGGGATCGTAGACAGGACAAAGTCCGCCAGATCCCAGTGCTCCGGGACCGGCCCGCAGCCGATGCGGACACGTGGAAAGTCCTGCGACTCCAGACAGTAGATGACGGACTTCATACCATTATGCGTCCCGGCCGAGCCACTCGAACGGACGCGGATCTTCCCGCGCTGGATATCGATGTCATCGTAGATCACGATCAGGTGATCGAGCGGGATCTTGAAGAACTTCATGACTTCCCGGACGCTCTCGCCCGACAGGTTCATGAAGGTATGCGGACGCAGGAGGATGCAGTCCTCTCCTAAGATCGTTCCTCTTCCGTATTCTCCCTTCCACTTGAGACGGTCCACCTTGATGTGGTGCTTCTGCGCGAGCACTTCGAGCGTCATGAAACCGCAGTTATGGAAGGTGAAGGTGTATTCCTTACCGGGATTTCCCAATCCCACGATCAGCCACATATTTTCACCTTTACCTGATTCTGTTTCTTCTTTTGCTTTCTTTCGGAAGAACATCGGTCACATTCCGCTGGTACGCTTCTTATCCGGCTGGATGACCGTCGAAGCACGTGAGCGGTTCTTCTTGGCGACCCAGTTCTCCTTGACGACCTGCTGGGATCTCGCGATCGCAAGTCCGAGCTCCGGCACGTCCTCCGTGATGGTCGAGCCGGCCGCGATGTAGGAGTTCTCTTCGAGCGTGACCGGAGAGATCAGGTTGCTGTTACCACCGATAAATACATTGTCCCCGATGACGCACCAGGTCTTATCCAGACCATCGTAGTTACAGGTGACGGTTCCGCAGCCGAAGTTGACGTTCTTGCCGACCTTCGCATCACCGACATAGGTCAGGTGGCGGGCACGGGAATAATCACCGATCGTCGCATTTTTCACTTCAACATACGCGCCGATGGTGACGTTATCCTTAAGCTCGGTATCCGGACGCAGATGGGAGAATGGTCCGATACGGCAGTTCTTGCCGACGACGCAGTCCGATGCGATCGAGTGGTCGATCGTGGAGCCGTCGCCGATGATGACATTCTCCAGACGGGAATTCTCACCGATCTCACACTCATCACCGATCACGGTATTCCCGAGAAGCACGCAGCCCGGGAGAATGATGGTATCCTTACCGATCTTGACCGTATCCGCGATCCATGTGGTCTCGGTATCGACGATCTGCACGCCTTCCTTCATGAGCCTGTCACAGGTCCTCTTGTTCAGCATCTTACCGACCGCCTGAAGTTCGATACGGTCATTCACACCACGGGTCTCGTCGAAGTCCGCGATATACGCGCCGACCTTATGGCCGTCGCGGATGAGGATCTCGATCGTGTCGGTGAGGTAATATTCCTTCTGCGCATTTTTCGAGTCGATACGTCCGAGCGCCGACAGCAGAAGCGGCGTCTTAAAGCAGTAGATCGAGGAATTGATCTCGCAGACCATCTTCTCCTGATCGTTACAGTCACGGTCTTCCACGATCTTCATGACGTTGCCGTCATCGTTACGGATGACTCGTCCGTAGCCCTTCGGGTCCGGAGCGATACCGGTGATGATCACCGCTCCGAAATCACCCTGCTCGAACATTTCCAGAGCTTTGGAGATCGTGTCGGATGTGATCAGCGGCGCGTCGCCCGGAAGGACGATCGTGCATCCGTTTCTTCCCTCGAGGAAAGGAGCGGCCTGCATCACGGCATGTCCGGTACCGAGCTGATGCTCCTGGAAGACGAAGGCGACATCCTCGCCGAGTACTTCTCTGACTTCTTCCTGTCTATGACCGACGATATAGACCTGTTCGGTCGCGCCGACACCGGAGAGCGCCTCGGCCACCCAGCGGATCAGTGGTTTTCCCGCGGCAAGCTGGACCACCTTCGAGTGATTCGATTTCATACGCTTTCCTTCACCGGCTGCCATAACAACTGCACAAAGTTCCATATTCAAGATTCTCCTTTAGCTTATACTTCTGCCACTGCGGAATCCGGATGCCATCTGCTCCCCAAAAGCAGATATCCGGCCGCGCAAAAAGACCCCAATGATCGGCCTTCCCGGGCGCTCATCACGTAAGCGCACCTTGCTTAGGGGGGACCATTGGACAGGCAGGAACGATTCTTATGTTCCTATTATATCCGTTTTTGCCGTTTCTTTCCACCTCTTGTCTCCTTTTCTCCGACCCTGTTTCGTTACTCTTTCATTACGAAATCTGAAACAAATATCCTGTCAATAGATTTTTACGTTTCTTTCTGATACTATAGTGGAAATAGCTATGCCTCCCGAAGCGGGATTCCCGAAACGAGGAGTATCCTCCTTTCGATTTCTCTTCGGGTATGCGCAAAGATGCGCAGAAAGGACACAACATGATTGCACTTATTCTTGCCGCCGGATATGCGACCCGTCTCTATCCGCTGACGATCAATACACCGAAGCCTCTCCTCCCCGTAGGACCGAAGGCCATGATCGACTATATTGTCGATGAGATCGAGACCATCCCGGATGTGTCGAAGATCATCGTCGTGACCAACCACCGTTTCGCCGACAAATTTGATGTATGGGCGAAGGATCGTACCGCGGCCGATGCGGCTACCGGCGCAACCCTCCCTACAATCGAAGTGATCGACGACGGCACCACAGACGACACCAATAAGCTCGGCGCCATCGGTGATATCCAGTTCGTGATCGACAAGTTCTCTATCGACGACGACCTCATGATCATCGCCGGAGATAACCTCTTCACCTACAAACTCAAGGATATGTACGACTTCTTCATGGAAAGAAGGAAGGATACGCTCGTCGCCATCCGCGTCGACGATGTCGAGCAGTTAAAGAAGCTCGCGGTCGCCACTCTTGACGAAGACAACAAAGTCATCCATCTCGCCGAGAAACCGTCACTGCCGCGCTCGACTGTTGCGATCTACGCGACATACTTCTATCTGAAAGAGACGCTCCCGATGATCCGTCAGTATCTCGACGAGGGCAATACCCCTGACGCTCCGGGCCATTTCCCGTCCTGGCTCTACACCAGAAAAGACGTAGTCGCCTTCCGCGCGCCGGGCACCTGCATCGATATCGGCACCCCGGAGAACTACAAGGATGTCTGCGACAACTATCAGGAGATCTTCGGAAAGTAAGTCCTGCTCTTTCCTAAAAAACTGAAAACTAAAAGAGGCCATCCTTTACGAAGTGAAACCACTTCATTACCCGGATGGCCTCTTCTTTTTCCTCTTTAGGTTATTGGTTCAGTCTGCTTTCTCTTCGGCTTTCTCCTCCTCGAAGAAGTGGCGGAGCGGGAGATATGCGAGGAACGCGACAAGCGAGATCGAAGCTCCCTTGAAGATGTTAAACGGAACGAACGTAAGGAGGATCACATCGAGCTTGGACTTGATGGACACTACTGTATTCGCCTTATCGCACATTTCGATGATCGCCGGAAGCGGGAATCCCATCACCTTCTCATAGAGAGGCAGGCAGAAAAAATAGTTCACGAACGATGTCGCGATCGTCAGCGCGATCGTGCCGACAACGAGCGACAGTACGACGCCCTTCTTACTGCGCATGCGGCGGTAAACGAGCGTTCCTGCGAGTACGAAGATGCTTCCGGAGATAAAGTTCGCGACCTCACCGATATACTGTGTATTGGTCAGCGGCATGTGGATGAGATTCTTAAGAAACTCCACGATCACACCGGCGATCGGCCCACAGGCGAAACCGGCAAACAATGCCGGAATATCGGAGAAATCATACTTAAGAAATGCCGGCATCAGCGGAAGCGGGATCTCGAGCATCATGAGCACTTCCGCAAGAGCGGTCATCACACCCGTAAGCGCGACCCGATAGAGCATCTTCTTTCTGGATTGGGATTGGTTCTTGAGATTTGTTGTAGCTTCTGACATATTATCACTCCTTCCATCCGGACTTTACCGTCGGCACCGGATTCTCACCGGTTCTGCTCTTCGCTCGCGGGCTCGTATCTTCTCGTGATACATCACCGCCGGTGGGGAATCGCACCCCGCCCTGAAGTACGAGAGGATTATAAGTCGCCACGCCCCTTCCGTCAAGTAGTAATGAAAGTGAAACGTCATAGTGACATTTCTGCGTTATACTAGACAATGTGAATTTATGTTATTCGTGGATAAGCGCTACTGACGCATCTTCATGAATACGACCCGGGAAGGATAAAAAAATGAAGCGCAATTTTCTGCCGGTCATCCTGGCAGCAGCCATATTGATCACCTCGATTTCCGTCACCGCCTGTGATAAGAAGTCCTCTTCGGATACGTCGGTTTCGATACCCGTTTCTTCGGATACACCTGTTGTTTCCGATCCGGCATCGACGACTCCTGAAGCCGGCACAACCGAGAGCACAGAGGCGCCGACACCGACAGAAACGCCTACTCCGACTCTTTCTCCTACTCCTTCCGGAACACCGACTCCGGTCCCTTCGCCGACTCCCGTCCCTGAGTACATCGAGCCGATCCTCGAGGGCGGTCCGGCCTGGTACGACGGCTACGTCGACCCGAGAACCGTACGCGCCGAGGTCGTTTCCGATCCTTCGGACATCGCCGTACTCGTCAACAAATACTACGCAAGTCCGTCGTGGTATGTACCGGAACTCGTCTGGGCGAAGTACTCCGCTGACCAGCGTTTGCGCCCTGAAGCGGCCGCCGCCTGGGAAGAGATGCACGACGCCTGTATGGCGGACATCGGCCAGGACCTCTACCTCATCTCCGGCTATCGTTCCTGGGAGACACAGACCGCCAGTTTCAATAACGCGATCCCGCGAAGAGGCCTCGATAAGGCCGTCTGCAAGAACGCCTATCCCGGCCGTTCCGAGCATCCCTTAGGTCTCGCTCTTGATATCAACATCCGCTCCGACCCGGAGATCCGCGACAACTTCGTCTATACCGAAGCCGGCCAGTGGGTCCTCCAGCATGGTCATGAGTACGGCTTCATCTGGCGCTACCCGGCCGATTACGGTTCCGTCACCGGCTACGGTGTCGAGGGCTGGCACTTCCGCTATGTAGGCGTAGACGTGGCGACAGAGATGTATTTAAATAACATCATGACGCTCGAAGAATACTACGGGAAACCGCAGATCCTGCCGGATGCCTATAACGAGTAACATATAAGGTGCGACCACATGCTGATCACCCGCGACGAACAATATCAGATATTCAACATCGGGACGAAGGTCTACTCCTGCTACTGTGTAACGTATCAGGACAAAGCCGTCATGATCGATTGCGGTCCGCACTACGAAAGAGATGACATCGAGAAGAACTTAAGTAAAGACTTTATCTTTGATATCGATGCGATCATTCTGACGCATTCACACTGCGATTCCGCCAGCAATTCCGAGTATTTCTCGATGCTCTTTAACTGCCCGGTCTACGTTATGAAGGATGCCGTCGAGATCGTGAAACAAGGCCGTCCGAAGCGCCCTCCGAAGGATCACCCGTACATCAAAAAGGCGGGCACTGCAGGAAACATCGTACCAAAGCTCCCGGCCTTCATCCCATACGAAGGATGTCAGCATGTTCTTCCCCTGACACGTCAGGTCGCCGAAGAACTCCTCGGGAAAGACGTCCTTCTTCTTTCGACTCCCGGCCACTGTGAAGACCACATCTCCCTTAAGATCGGTGACACCGCCCTGATTGGCGACTGCGCCCAGTTCAATAAGCGCGTCCTCGCCCCCGTCTTCGTCGACAACGAAGCCCAGCTCGCCAGGACATGGGAGACCCTCATCGGACTAAAGTGCAAACAGTATCTGTGCGCGCACGGAAAAGCATTCTCGGCGGAAGAATGGCTCGGACAGCCAATCGAGTGAGCGGATAGGATTCACAGAAAAAAGAGTTTTCTCGTGCTGGTCCTCGGGCTGACGCCCTGCGGAGGCACGTCGAAAACTCTTTTTTCTGCGAATCAATAACCACCTCATTTCTATTGGCTGCCCTCTGGTTTTGCGGAGGCACTTCGAAATACTTTTCTTTTTAACCGTCCCATGACCTCTCTTCTCTCCTCAGCGCCTATCCGCCTCTCCCTATCTTGATTTCCGTCCGCATTTGTTTCCGGTGTTGCCGATGTTGCCGGTCGATTCTCTCTATATTCTCTTATCTAGACAATATATCGTTGCTCAAAAAAAAAATAGAAGTATAATCCTAGCAATCAATATGAGGAGGCGCATCCATGAAAAACTCTGTCAAAAAAGCGCTGTCTTCTATTCTTGTTTTCACTATGATGACTTCTCTTGTCGCATGTGGTGAAGAGGAAACGGAAGCAACAAAAAACTCCAACAAAAAAGCAGACACCACAACAATAGAATCCGTGATAGAAACACCTATCGAAACCAGCGAATCTGAGAGTGAGATTCCTCCGGTAACGGACGAGCCGAATCAGACTCTCCCTTCTGATGTAAACATCAGTGAGACGAGCGAGACAACGGAACAGCCACAGCCTGGAAAGTATACTTATACTGTTTACGAAGGTACGGAGTACGAAGAGACATTTACGCTCGACGTGAATATCGATGAGTATTTCTATACCGTAGACAAAACAGGTAACCGCTTCTTTGATCTTCCGAGACTTTGCAAGGATCTCGGCGGATACATTATCTATGATCGTTTAGGAAAGCAAGTTGCCAACGATGATCATTCGGGTCGATATTTATCATACTTTAACGAAGACAAAAATATGGTAACTTATATTAACTTCGAGTGTTCTACCAGCAATGTTGACTGCTATTCGAAGATAGATATCCGTTTCGCAACACCTTCCAATGACAATTATTATGATTACGAAGATATCTTTGAGCAGTATGAATATTATCAATCATTCTGTTCATTCAAACAGCCTACGCCGTATGCCTACATAGATGGATTGTATGATTATTCTTATGGTCTTTCATATGATGGTATCGTAGTATTGACATGGATAATGTCATCTACTCAGGCTAATCTTGGGCATAATCCCTTTTTCTATACCTCGTGGGAGAACAATTGTTCGACTCTATACGGCAAAGGTATTAAGGAATATGCGTTACCATTTTAATTAATAGGGCAGCCTCGCTGCCCTATTAATCTCAGGAATTCTTCCTCGTGAAGAAATGCCCATAACCCGTGTATGACCCCCTCATTCGGAAATGGAATTATTCCCGGTTCGTAGATGATTCTTAGAACCTGACTGCTCCGAGATGATCGATGAGATAAAGAGAAAGAAATAGCTCTCCGGAGACGAGTTTTTTCGCGCAGCGAAAAACTGTTTGAGTCTCAGGAGACCTATTTCTTTCTCTATGATTATTGATCTCGGAACAGTTAGTAGTAGTCCTTTCTGATCCCTTCGATAATCTCATCTCTCATGATCCGCGACAGTCCGATCGCAGTCGTGGATACGACGACAAAAAGATGCAGAAAGAGCACGACCAGGAAGAATATGTGGTTGATGTATCTGTAGATGTGCGAATCGATGATCAGCACCGACATGCCCACCGAGATGTAGAGTATGGCCGCGAGCATAAAGGCGCTCTCGAAGAAGTAGATGAAGCTCTCCGAGATGACCATCCGGAACAGTGTTTTTCGAGACATACCGACAGACATCAGGAGGATGTACTCTTTCCTCCGGAAGACGATATTGGAGATAACGGTCATGATGACGTTCAGGAAGCACAGCAGGCTGAGCATGCCGACATAGCCGTACATGATGATGCGAACAAGAGTATTGACCGCATGGCTGGCCCGGGTGTAGATGCCGGCATCGACAAGCGTATCGGTAAGATAGAGGTTGCTCTCCAGCATCTCCTTCATCTCAGAAGTAACCGCGACCGGTTTTTTCGCCGTGAACTGGAAGAGCTCGTAGCCGGAAGATCCCTCCATGCCATAGTATTCCAGGCGGCTCATCGGAAGGTAGATCTGGATGAAGGGCTCTTCGGTGGCCAGTTCCGCCTGCCAATCCATATCTGCTTCGATATGTAAGGTCTCGCTTAATCCATCCGGGAGATCCAGAACGATCTCTTCCGGAAGATTATCCATGCACTGTTTGTCAAAAAGGTATTCTCCGTTGTCACCATATACTTTCACCTTGTTGTTGATGAGACACTGCCTCGAACCATACGCCAGATACGGCTCGGGGTCGATCCCGTTTTCTGTACAGAGTTCCCGCCAGGAGGCGTCATCGATAAAGACGATCGGAATCTGCAGGTAGACATCACCCACTTCTGCATCATCCGGAGTCGTCTCCATCAGATACTCAGGCAGATACTCCGGCGGGATCAGGATCAAGCCCGGTGTGACATACTCCATACGTGAGGACTTCACGCCGTCGAGCGACGCGAGCTGGTAGAACATCGCGCGGTCATCGCCCGTGAATCCTTCTTGTCCCGTGGTCCGGGTATAGAGGATCGCTTCGGGGCTGCCGCTCTCATCTACCTGATAACGGGAGTTGACGGAACGGACGATCATGTTCGCAAAGAGGATCATGAAGACACTGGCCATAATGGAGATGACCGTAGCCAGATATCTCTTTCTGTAGCGGATATAGTTCTTGATCGAGAGTCCTCCGGTAAAGCCGAAGATGCGGGTGGCGCGGCGGAAGAACTGTCTTCTCTCCTTCCCCTCATCGAAGCTCTCATTCGCGCGGACCGCTTCCATCGGAGAAACTCTGGATACATGACGCATCGGCAGAAGGATCGCCACCAGGATCGTCAGGATCGTCAGAACGATCGGTCCCAGCGTGTTCTGGTAGCTCAGACGGTACTGCAGGTCGATGTTCTTGAGGATGAAGTAATTCGCTGCGTTACGGCTTAAGTCCGTGAGTGCATCAAAGAGGAAGAAACTGCTCACATGACCGGTCACGAGGCCGATCGGGATACCGATGACCGAGTAGTAGAAAGCCTCGTAGAGGAGGAGTTCTTTAACCTGGCTTCTCGTCGCGCCGGCCGACTTCAGAAGTCCGATCGCCCGGATCCGCTCCGACGAGGATGTGGAGAAAGAATTGTAGATGAGCATCACGGCAAGCAGGACCGTCATCGCGATCACGGCAAACGCGATGAGGCCGAAACCGATCTGTATCTTGCTGTCATCTGCGGAGTTCTCCATGCGGATAAAGTCTTTGTTATACAGGCACTGGTCCTCGGTCTCGAAGTTGTCCTTGGTAAATCTGATATAGTCTTCCGGGTTTTTGAACTCGAAGTAAGCGTTGACTGCGGAACCGGCCGTGACCGTGTCCGTATCCGACATCGTAAGGATCGTGTTCTTCGCGAAGTTCTTCCACTTGACGTATTCCGGCACGACGAAGTAGCCCACGATCGTGTATTCTTTCGTATCGATGGCATAGAGCTGCTCGTCAACGTTTCCGGTCTTATCACGGCTGAGGTACTCGAGATTCATGACCTTATGCCCTTCCGAGTAGCGCGCGTATGTATCCATCGTTATCTTCGTTCCGAGTGCCAGATTATCGCGGTCGTCGGAGAACATCTCGAGAGAGATGATCGCTTCACTGCTATTCTCCGGCATTCTTCCGCGCACGAGGGAGAGATGGCACATATCCGGGAAGTTCGGGCTCATCGCGGCGATGAAATAGTCATAGGGCGTGCCGTTGATGTAGTTGCCGTTCTCATCATATCTGAGTCCGATCTGACCGAGGTTATAGCCCAGTTCCTGAACGTATGCGACACTACTGATCCGCTCATCTTTGGCCACTTTCTGGAAGTCCATCGACGTCATGGAGTACGCTTCGACATGCCACTTGCCGTAGGCGTCACTGGCGAAACTCTTCAGGATGTCGATCGCGCTGACGTATGCCGATGACACGATGCAGAACATCGTGGTCGCGACGATGATACCGATCAGGGTAAGGATCGAACGCCCCTTGTTCTTAAATACCGTGCGTTTGGCATACCGGCCGATGAGATTGGGGGACCGCGTCATTTACGGATCACCTCATCGTGCTTGATTTTCCCGTCCTGGATCGTGATGATGCGCTTGGCCTGCAGGGCCACGTTCTCATCGTGTGTGATGAGCACCGTGGTCTGGTTATATTTCTGGTTCGAGTACTTGAGAAGTTCGACGACTTCCTGGCTGTTCTTCGAGTCGAGGTTTCCCGTCGGCTCATCGGCCAGAAGAATCGTCGGCGCGTTGATGAGGGCTCTGCCGATCGCGACTCTCTGCTGCTGTCCGCCCGAGAGCTGGCTCGGGAAGAAGTCCTTTCTCTCCTGAAGCCCCAGAAGTTCGAGAAGTTCATCGAGCCGCTCCTGATTGACTTTGCGGTGATCGAGGAGGACCGGCATCGTGATGTTCTCCACTACCGTGAGGACCGGGATGAGGTTGAAGAACTGATACACCAGTCCGACTTCTCTTCTCCGGAAGATCGACAGCTGCTCATCGTTCTGCTTGAAAATATCTTTCCCGTCGACCAGTACCGTACCGGAAGTCGGCCGGTCCACGCCGCCGAGCATATGGAGAAGAGTGCTTTTGCCGGAGCCGGATGCGCCGATAATGGCGACGAAATCGCCCTTGTTAATGGTGAGCGATACGTCGTTCAGCGCCGCGACAACATTCTCGTCTTTACCGTATGTCTTCGTCAGATGTTCTGCACGCAGAAGCTCCATTTCCTTACCTCTTCACTTAATTCTTCACATGGTAGAAACGCACGGTGAATACCGCGCCCGTCTCCGGTTCTTCGCGGTTGCCCGCGCGGATCGTACCACTCTGTCTCTCGACGATCATCTTACTTAGTGCCAGGCCGATACCGATGCTGGTATTGAGGGCCACTTTCCCCCGATAGAAGCGCTCGAATACGTGCGGGAGGTCTTCCTTGTCGATGCCCGTGCCCGTATCCGCGATAACGATCTCCGTAAAGATCGGGGTGTGCTTGACATGGATCTCTATCTTTCCGCCCTCAGGGGTGTGCTCCATGCAGTTCTTGAGGATATTGCCGATGGCCTCGCAGGTCCACATCATGTCGCCGCGGACGACGGCATCGTCCGGCACGTCTATCGTCAACGTTACGCCGTTGATGTCGAGCGGGACGGCCAGTGAATCGGCCGCGCGCTGCAGCATGTCCTTGACCTTATACTCTTTCGTCTCAAAAAGCACTGTATCCGCGTCGATCTTGCTCATCTTGAGGAGAGTGTTGATGAGCCACTCGATGCGGTTGAGGCTCTGCATCATCTCGGCCAGAAGATCGAAACGCTTGTCGTCGGAGAGTTCCGCGTCGGAGAACATGTCCACGATGATGTTCATGGAAGTAAGCGGAGTTCTCAGCTGGTGCGCGATATCGGCGATGGAGTCAGAAAGGAAACGCTTATCGGCCAGAAGGAGCGAGGCCTGTTCGCGGAGGCGGATCACCATCTTATGGATCTCGGAGCTCAAGATAGCGATCTCCCCTTCCTGATACTCCTCGAAGTCTACTTTCTCCGCGCCGTGGAGGATCTTGTCGATGCCGGCCGAGAGCTCGGAGATCCGTCTGTAGCGGCGGATATCAGTCAGGAGGCGGATCAGCAGAAGTACAAAGAACGCTGCCATCACACCCACACTCGCCTGCCATGCCAGGAAATACATAGCTCCGGCCAGGATCAGAGCAGCTATAAAACTGAGGATGTATTCTCGGCGAAGCTCGGCATTATATCGGAACATACTGATTCTGCGGTTCTCCCATCACTCTTGCTCTTCATCGCGCACGGCGCTTATTCTCCGGCCTTATAGCCGAAGCCGCGGATCGTGCGGATGAGCACAGGCTGCGCCGGATCGTCTTCGATCTTCTCGCGCAGACGCTTGATATATACGGTCAGGGTATTGTCGTTGACATACTCGCCGCCGACATCCCACAGGTCCTGCAGGAGCTTGGCGCGTGTCAGTACGACGCCCTGGTTATTGGCAAAGAGAAGCAGGAGGCGGTATTCGAGCGCGGACAGGATGATCTCGTTTCCGTCCTTGCTGACGTTGGCGCGGGCGGTGTCGATCTTGACGTTACCGAGTTCGACCATCTCCGAGGCCTTATGCGTCCTTCTCATGACGCTCTTGATACGGGACAGCATCTCTCTCGGCCTGAAGGGCTTGCTGATGTAGTCATCGGCACCCATGTCAAGGCCGGTCACGACACTGTATTCATCACCGGAAGCTGTAACGAAAATAACCGGTACGTCGGGTTTCTGGGCTTTCAGCGCGGCACATACCGCATAGCCGTTACCATCAGTCAGGGAAATATCGATGAGCGCCAGATCGAAGGTCTCGGACTCGATCTTATGCACGGCGGTCGTCTGGCCTGCCGCCCAGATCACCTCAAAACCTTCCGATTTTAGGAAAGCGGACAATGTGGTCACGATACTTGAATCATCTTCTACCAGTAAAATACGTCCCATAAAACAACCTCATTTTCACTGTCTGCGGGTATCTTCCATGTTCCCGACTATACATAGTATATGTAAATTGTACATTCTCTGGCAAGAGAAAAGGTGACTAATCTTACACATAACGGCATTTCACCAATATTTTTTTAGTCTGTCGGATGGGGCTCTTTCCGAAGTCAGACTTCCTCTTTCTTCGGCGATCCGGAGCCGGCCGCTCTTCTTTTTCGCGCACCGGATACGAAGAAGATCAGAAAGGCCAGAGCGATGACAATCGTGACGCAGAGTCCGCCCTCCGGGCCAAATGCCCCGCCCGTCAGGAGGTCTCTGGCGCCTGAGGCGTGGAAGGAACGGAGGATCGAGGCATCTCCGGCATTGCCGCTGACCTCGAGTCCGAAGAGGTTGCCCTGACAGAGATTCCACATGGTGTGCATGGCGCAGACGCGGTAGATGTGCCCGTCACGCAGGGCGATCATCGCAAAGAGCGCGGCGATAAGGATGAGGTTCACAAGTGCCAGGATCGTAAATCCCGCATTCAGAGCGTGCATCACGGAGAAGCACAGTGACGAGAAGAACACGGCAAAAGGAACACCGAAGCGGGAGGCGACACGGGGAAGCATATAACCGCGCATCATGATCTCCTCGGTCGCGCCCTGCGGGATCCACATGAGGATATACAGGATAAAGAGTGGGACGGAGCCGGCCGAGAGGGAGAAGCCCTCGCAGGTGATCTGCCTGGTCATGAGGAGAAGCCCGTAGACGGAGGAGATCAGGAGAAGACCGAGAAGGAGGCCCTTCAAATAAATCTTCCAGGGCGCAGCCTTTCGCGCAGTCATCTGTGCGCTGCCCGCCGGCTCCTGTTCAGCACCCTGAGCGTCTGATGTGCGCGCCGGAATCCTCCGCGGAAATCCCATCGTGGCGAGGGACTGTCCGTCGCGGAATCGGACGAGCAGCATATAGATCCCGATGATGCACCAGTATCCGATGCCCATAAAGAGGATGAAGTATGTGTTCTGCATGAATTGCGAGAAAAGCTTTCCGGACTCTCTGACCGCATCCCATATCTCTGTGATGCCGGACAGTTCGCGGAACATACGGAAGAACTCGACCGACTCCGGCGTTTTCATGTACGAGATGATCGCAGGAATCATGGCCGTGGTCTGGAAAACGGACAGTAGCGCCAGTGGCAGCATCGCGTGTCCGAGAAGGAAGCGCGACACGGGTTTTCTTCTGGTCGGACGGTATCCGAAGACGTTCGCGCGGGCTTTCGAAACGTAATCGTGCTGTTCCTTTTTCGCCCGCTCTGCGGCCTTGCGGATCTCTTTGTCGGACTTCGATTCGACGGCCACGGTAAAAGCTTCCGTCATGAGGAGCCGGCGCGATACCAGGATACAGACCGCAGCAAGAAGGATCGTGGTGACACTGCAGATCAGGACCGGCAGGACAGAGGCCGTACCCATCAGGCAGTCGCCGATCCCGTAGAAATGCCCGTAGATCGGGATGTAGTAGTTGACCGGGTTGATGGTCGTCTGCTGCATGCACGTGACGCACGCCACCAGTACGATCAGGAAGATCGGCAGGAAGGCCGTCTGTGCAGATACGATGGAATTACTCATGCAGGAGATGAGGATCGTGATACCCGCCATGAGAAGGATCAGCGAGATCGAGAGCAGGAGCACACCCAGCGCACCTATCCCGAAGTCGAAGATCGCGATCGGCACCAGGAGGATCACGACAGGTATTGCCGCGTGCAGTACCACGCCCAGATAATTGCCGAGAACGATCGCGGTACGTGAGATCGGTGTCATCAGGAGCGCGGCAAATGTGCCTCTCTCCTTCTCGCCGGCGATCGCATTCATGCCGCTGAGCATACAGGTATACATGACGGCGATGAAGAACAGGAGCGGCATCACCATATGGGCGAAGCGGTCAACAGCCACATTGTCGGGGCTTTCTCCCGCCGCGCCGTCAAGCCAGATATCCGGGACGCCCATATCTGTGACCGGGACACCCATCTGGTCCTGGATATAGAGGAAATACCCCTCATCGAGATATCTCTCGCAGAAGTCCTTCTTTTTCTCCGTATATTCGAGATATTCCGATGAGCAGTATGTGAGGATCTCCGGCTTGTTCTTCACACTTTTCTTAAGGATCTTCTTATCAAAATCCTCCGGGAAAACGACGACCATAAAGGCTCTCTCTTCCTCCATCCAGTCAGAGAAGGTAAAAAGGTCGAAGTAGGCCTCCCATTCCTTCTCGATGATGATCCGGTCGAGTTCCACGGCCTCCTCGTCCATGTATTCCCGGAAAGAATCCGGCATATTGACCATGATGACTTTCTTCGCCAGATGTGGCCCGCTCTCGCGTCCATACCAGTAACGGAAGAGGCTGCGGAAGAAACAGAATACCACGCAGATGAAGATCAGGCAGCACACGAGCGTGATCACCGATGCCTGTGACCGCATCGAGTGATTCTTCCCGAATGTTTTCCGTATTAGTGCCCGGACTGCGCGCTTCAATTCTTATCCCTCCCTGTGATACTCGGAATACAGTTTGAAAAAAGCCTCTTCAAAGTTCCGGCTTTGTGTTTTCTCCGTCAGTTCCGCAGAGGATCCCTGTGCCACGATCTTTCCGTCAACGAGGATCGCGATCTCGTCGCAGAGCTGCTCGGCTACGGAGAAGATATGTGTCGAGAGAAGGACACAGCATCCTTTACTTCGAAGCTCGAGGAGATAGTCCATCACCTGACGGGAGGTAAGGATATCGAGTCCGTTGGTCGGTTCGTCGAAGATGATCACCTGCGGATCGTGTATGAGGGAGATGACGATCGAGATCTTCTGCTTCATGCCGGTACTTAGTTCCGCGATCCTTTTATCGGCGAAAGGACCGATCCCGAATCTTTCGAAGCTTGCCTGTTTTCGCGAGGCGATCTCCTCTCTCGGAATGTCATAGAGTTCACTGAAGAAATCATAAAGCTGGTTCGGCGTCGAAAGCGGATCGAGCTTGATCTCCGTCGTCAGAAAACCGATCCTTTTTCTGATCTCCTGTGCCGATGCACTCGTGTCCATCCCGCAGATCGTCACGAATCCGGACGTTGGGATAAGAAGTGTCGCGATCATCTGCATGAGCGTCGTCTTGCCGGCGCCGTTCGGACCGAGAAGGCCGAATATCTTTCCTTTTTCCACGGTGAAACTGACATCGTCCACCACCATGTCGCGCTTGTTATAACGCTTACTTACGTGACTTACCGTAATCATAGGAACCTCCTTGCGAGATATGGGTCATCCCGTCCTTACTGCCAAGGCAGAGCAGAAGCAGAAGCACGGCCACGATGAAGTTAAAGCCATTAACCAGGAAGAACCGTCCCCACGTAAATGTGCCGAGGAAGATCTCCCGGATTAGCATGATCGAGTTATGGACCGGGAAGATGTATTCCACGGAAAGCGCCGCGGACGGACGGAAGATATTGCCAAAGAATTCGAAGATAAGAAGTACCAGCGGCACCTGCAGGTTCATGATCACATCTTCCATCCTTCTTAAACGGAAGATGATCGAAAAGCATACCATGCCCATCAGGAACGCCGAGATCAGAAGTGTCAACAGAAGCATCAGAAGCTGTGAGCCCGTAAGGAAAAGGCCGAACGGCAGCATCGAGTAAGCGCTGTTACTTCGGTTGAGCCACGAGGACAGGAACATGAGGAAATACGTCACGGCCGCACTGACCACGCCGACCGTCACGACCATCAGTGCTTTTCCCGTCAGAAGAGCCTGCTTGGAGATCGGCGTCAGATAGACCTTCGTAAGAAAACCGCTCTGTCTGGAGGACGCGATCGTCTCCGCAGAGAGCGAATAGATGCAGTAATACATCAGAAGGATCAGCATACTCGGGATCGAGCGCGCTGCACCGGCGTTCGCGTTTGCCCGGTTCATGAGGACGAAGTTAAATGGGTTAAAAGCATCCTGTTCCCAGCGCGGTCCTCCACCGGCCTTGATGTACTTACTGCCCAGCGTATCGAGAAGATAGGAAGAATACCCTTCCCCGAGGTCCGCGCGGAACTGTTCGGCCAGCATATAACTGGTAAAGGACCCGTCGTCGAAGAATACGAGCATGCCAGTCCTGTACTTGTGCGTGTTGATCCCGTTTGCCAGATCCTCGTAGAGCGCCTCTGCGCATTCGTCAAAGTCCATGTCCTTGTATGTCAGGATGAAACCATCTTCTTCCCACGTGCTGTCTGCTTCTTTGAGAAGGTCCTCCTCGTAGATTTTCCCGTCTCCGTCCACATCGCGGAAGCCCTCTTCCATCGAGGAGCGACTAAAGCTCCCTGTCTGTTCGAGTGCTTCAAAAACGACGAACACGCGGCCGTTTCTCAGTTGTTTCGCGGTTTCTTCTTCATCTTCGGAGAGTACCTGCGCCTCTTTTTTACTCATCCATGTGATGGTATACATCGAGGATTTGGGATTGGCATCGATATAGTCGCGGAAGGACTCCGGCGCATCGACCACAGTGATCGGGCGGGACTGCAAGTGCCCCGTAGAGAGGTAATTCATAAGAAGTGGAAATACATTAATCGCGGCGAGAAGGAGAAGCGCCGGCAGAAGAAAAACGGCAAGGGTCTTTCTCCAGTTGCCGATGATCTTTTTCATCTCCCATTTGTAGATCGTAAATGTATGTCGCATATTCCTCTCGGTTCCGGCTCCCGGATCAGCGCCTGTTGACGGCACTCCAAACGTGCGGATCTTCTTTCATCTGAAACCATTATAGAAGGTAACCCGCCGGATAGGGTAAAGCAAAGATTCAGTTTTTATGAATAAACTGAAAACGACGCTCCCGAAAAAGAGCGGTTCACTGGTCTGTATCCCGGAGTTCCACTCCACGGATATGCCTGGAATCACAGCAGAGTTCGAGGACCGGCATGCCCATGCTTCCCGGTTCTTTCAGGAATCTCACGATCGTGATTGCGGTGTGCTCCATGCGGATCAGTCCGCAGATATAGAAAAACGGAAGGTTCAGAAGTCTCGCAAGCATCGCCGATCCCGATCCGCCATGCGCAAAGAGCACTACGGTATATTCCTGATCATCCGCTCTCTTGCAGCGGTAATAGAGACCTTCTCTCTCATACCCGAGTCCGCGCATCCAGTTGTCCGTTTCCTTGGCGATCATGTCCACGTCCTCGACAGCAGCATTGTCCTTAAAGAACGGAAGCTCCTGCCACTTCGGGATCAGTATCTCTTCTCCTTCTTTTGACATCCTGTCGGTCTCATCCCACGGATTTCCGGTGGAATAGAGCGCCTCGCCGTATCCGAAACGGATCTCTCTCATGAAGTCCAGCTGATGGATCGGCGAGATCCCCGAGCGCGCCGAGAAGGCCTGCGCCGTTTCATAGGCACGACCCGAAGAGGAAGACCAGATTTCATCGATCCCCTCGCACATCAGTCGCGCCGCCGCGACTTCGGCCTGTTTTTTTCCGAGTTCGGTCAGGCAGTCCTTGACATAGTCCGGATCACCGTGACGCACTAAAATGATTCGCATACGCCCTCACAACAATGATATTTCCACCCGCATCTTCTGAAAAATCAATGAAAAGGATTGTATTCTTCGCGGCTTCAAACAGCTTTTGCTTCGCAAAAAACTCGCCGCGCAGAATAAATCCTTTTCGTTTCTTTACGATAAAGCGGTGCGGAAACAACCCTTATCTTCACGAGTCTTTCGCTCTGCTTCTCAGTAAATAAGCATCTTCCGAGCGACAAGTTTTGCGCTTGCGCAAACTGTCTGAAGTCGCAAGGAAGATGCTTATTTGATTACTTTACGAGTTCTTCTGTCTCCTGTGCGATGGCCAGTTCTTCGTTGGTCGGGATGATCGCTACAGTTACCTTGGAGTCATCAGCAGAGATGACTGCCTCGGAGCGTACGCCGTCGTTCTTACTGGGATCGATCTTGACGCCCATGAACTCGAGGCCTTCGCAGGCATGTGCACGGATGTAGTCAGTGTTCTCACCGATACCGGCTGTAAATGCGATGACGTCTACGCCACCCATCGCGGCTGCATAGGAACCGATGATCTTTCTGGCCTGATACTCGAACATCTCGAGAGCCAGTGTCGCGCGCTCGTTACCGGCGCGGGAAGCCTTCTCAAGATCTCTGAAGTCGGAGGATACGCCGGACAGGCCTTCTACACCGGACTTCTTGTTCATGAGAACATCGATATCATCCGGGCTCATATTCTCGTTCGTCATCAGGAACGGAACGATCGCCGGGTCGATGTCACCGCAGCGGGTACCCATGCAGATACCGGCGAGAGGGGTAAGACCCATGGATGTATCGACGCACTTGCCGTGGTCAACCGCTGCAAAAGAGGAGCCGTTACCGAGGTGGCAGGTGATGATCTTGATCTCGTTATAGTCCTTGCCGAGGAATTCCGCTGCACGGCGGGAAACATAACGGTGGGAAGTACCATGGAAACCATAGCGGCGGATGGAATACTTCTCGGTGAGCTCATACGGCAGTGCATAGGTATAAGCCTTCGGCGGCATGGTCATATGGAAAGCGGTGTCGAATACGGCCACTTGCGGTGTACCCTCAGGAAGCACGGACTCGCAGGCTTCGATACCTGTGAGGTTTGCCGGGTTGTGAAGAGGTCCCAGAGGGAAGCACTCGCGGATGACGCGCTTAACATCGTCGTTTACGATGACGGACTTGCTGTAGTACTTACCACCGTGGAGTACGCGGTGGCCGACAGCCTTGATCTCGCCGATATCGGAGAGTACGCCGTGATCCTTATCTACGAGAGCGTCGAGGATCATCTTAACCGCGACCTTATGGTCCGGCATCGGATCAAGGCATACGAAATCTTCCTTGCCCGGTGTCTTGTAGGTAAGCTTGCCGTCGATACCGATTCTCTCGGCATTACCCTTGGCAAGAACGTCACCGGTGGATGTCTCAAAGAGCTGGAACTTGCAGGAAGAACTTCCGCAATTGATAACTAAAATCTTCATTCATTTTCTCCTTTTCTTCGGCCGGTCCGAAGCGCAAGTGCTTTTCGAGCGGCCGTTGTTTACGTATTTTCAAAAGTAAAGCGGGAAGTCCCCTTCCCGCTTCGTATTTGACTTAAGAATTCTGGGCCTGAACCGCTGTGATCGCGATAACACCGACGATATCCTTCGCGGAGCATCCACGGGACAGATCGTTTACCGGCTTTGCGATACCCTGGCACATCGGGCCGTAAGCTTCTGCCTTACCGAGTCTCTGAACCAGCTTGTAACCGATGTTACCTGCATCGAGGTCCGGGAAGATAAGAACGTTCGCCTTACCGGCAACGTTGCTGTTCGGAGCCTTGGAAGCGCCGATGGAAGGAACCATCGCGGCATCAGCCTGGAGCTCACCGTCGATCGCGAACTGCGGGTATTCTTCCTTAGCGATCTTTGTCGCTTCAACAACCTTGGTAACGTCGTCGTGCTTTGCGGAACCCATGGAAGAGTGGGAAAGAAGCGCGACTACCGGCTCTTTGCCGACGAGCTGCTTGAAGGAAGCTGCGGAGGAACCTGCGATTGCAGCAAGTTCTTCCGGATTCGGGTTCTGAACGAGACCGCAGTCACCGAATACGAATACACCGTCTTCACCGTACTCACAGTCCGGAACGACCATTACGAAGAACGCGGATACGAGCTTGGTGCCCGGAGCGGTCTTGATGATCTGCAGCGACGGGCGGAGCGTGTTGGCTGTAGAGTGGCAGGCACCGGATACGATACCGTCGCCGTCGCCCATCTTCACCATCATGCAGGCATAGTACATATAGTCGGAAAGGAGAGTCTTCTCCGCTTCTTCAGGAGTCATGCCCTTCGCCTTACGAAGCTCATAGAATCCGTTAATGTATTCCTGTGTCTTCTCGTAGGTGTTCGGGTTGATGATCGTTGCCTTGGAAATATCCAGTCCCTCGCTGTTCTTCGCCACTTCTTCATCGGTTCCGATGATGATGAGGTTCGCGATATCCTCTGCGAGGATCTCTGCGGCCGCTTCAAATGTTCTTCTGTCCATGGACTCCGGAAGAATAACGGTCTTCTTGTTGCTCTTTGCTTTTGCCTTGATCTCGTCGATAAATGCCATAAATCAATCGCCTGCCTTACTTAATATTTTTCATCCGCCTTCGTCTTTCCGGCGGCATTGAAATCACGCCCAAATATTATACTCCTATTAGGGAACGCTTTTCAATAATCCCCTTTACGGGGAGCAAGCTTCATTTTGAGCCTTTTCCCCCGCGCGTTGCCAACACGGTCTACGGGGGATACCTTCTCTTTCAGCACATTTCCCCCGCGCGAGATGATCTTAGTTTACGGGGGATATTCCCATTTTTCGCGTCTCTTCCCCGTAATAATACAAATCGATTTACGGGGGATATACCCTCTTTTTCACAGCCATCCCCCGCATATGGACAGAGATATGAGCGGGGGCAACTGTTACCTGGAGGCCTGTATCCCCGCAAAGACGAATCCTGCCATTTTCGGAATCAAAACAACTCCCTAACCATTTCCTGCATTTCACGCATATTGAGAACGGCACCCTTCCCCTCAAAGGTCAGAAGGAGGTTTTTCCCAACAAAAATGCCATTCCGACGATACTCATCGATCTTCCGAAGATTCCTCTCCCGATAATCATCATCATCCATCCTTCCGAAGTGTTCGTGATAGATGAGTCTTTTATTTTTCACGTCGAGCAATGTAAAATCAGGAGTCTTTTTACTTCCATCAGCCAAAATGATCTCCTGCTCATAGCGATAAGGGATTCCCATATCGAAGTACATGTTGGCAAAGAGAACTTCCGATTTTGATCGGACTTTCTCCCCTTTCTTCGTCTCGTAGATCTTCTCTTTTTCGAGATAATCACTGGTCTTGTACGGCTGCTTGCCCCATAGTTCTGCAAAAGCTTTCTCAGTAAGCAGAATCGGAGGCACAAGAGCCTGCCTCACTTTTCCTATCTCGTCATACAACTCCTCTGGGGAACCGTCCGCGAAAACTTCGATGTACTGCTCCAGAAACTGTTTCTCCCTGTTGATTCGCTTCAGAAGCTTCTCCCCATAACTCTTGCGGGCAAGCGCGCGAACCAGTTCGAAATTTGCTTTAGGTATATAGACTCCATGAGAATGATGAGAGTCTCTCACTTGATAGTACTGCAAGTACTTTCCCCGCACACAGATCCGCAGCGACCCCTCCGGCGCATTTTCCAGCAGTTTCAGAGCCTTCACCCTGGCCGCCTCCAGCATCGCCAGCCTTGCCTTTAGTTCTTCCGCAAATGTCTTCATAACATGCCTCCTTTTCACAAGGACGCACAGTTGTCACGATTCATCTCATTGGAACATGGCTATCCGCCTCAAAAAATATCAACACGCAACTATCGGGGCACGACGGGAAATCCCATCATTTCTATTCTTCCTGATCAATCTGCTCACACACTGGCAGAAACACTGCTGCCCCAAACTGTTCGTCAATGAATCGAATATGTCGTAATGATACTCCCTCCGGCGAACGGTTTCAAGAAGATCCTCACTCTTTCTGGAAAAGACTGTTATCAAATCTTCCGCCCCACGCCTATTACGCGAGCTGTGATTCCAGATAGCGGAGCATCCGCGTCTCCAGATCGCGCTCGATATCACTCAGCCTCGGATCGTCCACATCAAGTGCCCGCAGACCTTGTTCGAGGTAGGTCCCGGCCAGCTCCCTGTCGCCGAGAATATAGAAAGCATAGTAGGCAAGCTTACGCCGGCCGTTACTATCCATGTCCCGGTCGATCGACTTCTTCGAATGTTCATAGTATTTCTTCGCCAGTTCCGGTTTTCTCTCGCGGAAAGAATAATAGGCAAAAAGTGCAGTATCCACACGAAAATGACCTGTCTCCGTCAGTGTCATCGTGCCGAGCTTCGAGTATGCATTGGCCGCTTCGGCCATCGCCATGAGATCATTTCTCACTTCCGCATAGCGATAGAGGATGCCGAGATAATTGACCTTGTCGGTGAGTGTCGCTCTGGCATACTCAGGATAAGCGAAAGGGATCTGCGGCAGGTCACCCGCATCATTTCTGATCATCACTTCACGGATCTCACATATCTTCTGCACAAGCCCGGCCGGCTTGCTGCCCGACTTATGCGAATAGAGCGCCATGGTCAGGAAGTATGCGAAACCGCCGCCCAGCGCATATCTCACGAACAGGAGCCATGGCGTGTCAGGCGCAAATAGCGCGATCACACCGCCACCTCCCAGAAGCAATAACGACAGGATGAAGTAGATCACCGCGGATATCCGGGCGTTTCTTCTGCTCCTTTCCATCGGATACGTCTTCGACATCATCAGCAGTGTCGGGAAGAACTGGTTGAGCCTCGTGAACGAGCATCTGATCCGTCCGGGCTCGTCCGGATCGTAGAAGTCCTTGTCCCAGCGCCAGAACAGGCACGTAAAGTTCATGAATAAGAAGCCTTTGCTCTTCCACAGCAAATACTGGATACCACATGTCAGCAAGCCGAAGAGGAACAGACCTGCCCATATCGCCAGCAGGCCGATCAGTAATTCTAAAAGCATGGATTACCTCATTTTATCTTCGGAACAACCATCACCGTTGTTCCGAAGATGCAGTTATCATAACTTCGCGACGATGTCTCCCGAGTTTACGCCATCCGACATATCAAGGATGAGATACGCGTCCACGCCGAGACCTGCTTCTTTCTTTCCCATATTGGCAGAAAGGAGCGTATTAAAATCATTTGCGCCGTCATCCTTGATCACATCGAGAAGTTTCGTCAGTGCCTTGACCACGCCGTCCGGTCCTACGAGCGCGACGGCATCGCCTTTACTGAATTCGCCGCCCTTGACCGTGCCGGTCACGACGATCTTATTCTGCAGTTCCTTTGAGCGCTTCACGCCGACATCGAGCGGTTTTGGCGCGATCACAAATGAAGTGGAAATCCCATACTGCGATCCGAACCGGATGCCCGATGCACCGACCGGAGCGGACTGTGCCAATTGCGCAGCGGCCGCAGCCTGTGCTTCTGCCTTTTCCTTACCTTTACCCAGAAAATCAAAAAGTCCCATCTTACCTCTCGAACCGGTCTTCTAAAGACGGATCCTTCCCTTTGGATCTCCGCCAGACCGGTCGACACACCTCCTTGATAGATTTCCTTTATTTTACCATAGGAGGCGACTATTCTTTCATCGGTTTTACGGCTGTTTTCCGAAGATCACGTTCCCTCCGGACGTGATGACGATATTCTCCACAGCCTTTCTGCTATAGTCATCGGAGAGGTTGAAGTCAGACCAGTCGTTATGGTGGATCGCGAACTGGATGACGAGCTTATCGCCGGAGCCCAGTTTCCCCGTTCCAAAAGCACTGATCACGCAGACCGTATCGGCGCCGTCTCTGGCCGGATCGACCTTTGTAAAAGTCCCCGCAACACTGTTCAAAGCCTCGTAGTTTCCGTTCTTTCGGGTGATGGCGCAGTGGTAGCAGTCGAACGCCAGCGCCGCGTCCTTCTCGTTCGTAAAGTAGTACTCGAGTGCGAGACTTCCGAGATCGATCTCGCCGCTTCCCGTATTCTCAATCGTCATGTTGATCGAGATGGCATTGTTCCCGCTCGAGATATGCTCCACGTTGACGGATACTTCGCCGTTTCCGCCCGAGCCGGAGCCCGATGAGGAGTTGCCGTCCGAAGGTGCAGCCGGATCAGAAGGATCCGTGGAAGAGGTCGGGTCTGTCGGTGCCGGTGTCACGATCGTGCCGGTCCCGTCCGGCGCCTGGCCGTACACGAGTTTCCCATCCTCATAGAGGCATACGGCCGACGAAGAAGCGGCATCCTGAGGAAGTCCGGTCACACGGAACTGCACTTCTTTCTTATATTCTTCCTGTCCGCCCGGATACGAAGAATACTCCTCGAAAAGCACCGATACATAAGTGTTTGCGCCATCCTCTCCGAGAGTGACGGAGCGGACGTTCTGTCCGTAGGAAGACGTGACCGAAAGGTCGGCAAGCGCTTTTCCGGAAGGAAGCGGGAAATAGTAGCGGAGCTCGAGGTTCTTCGGCGCTCTCGCCGGCCATCCCGTCATATTATATGTGAGCGCCTTGATCTCGAGAAAATCACTGCCGCCGGCATTGACCGAGGTGTCGACACGATATTCTTCTCCGACCGTCTCGCACGCGCCGAATCCCGTCAGGGTCTGCCCGTGATAGCGGGTATAGAGCTTGGCCAGAAGCCCTGTGAAACCGGCGTTGTAGTCGCAGGCAACTTCGTTGGTATTGTAGTTAGTGACGGTATCGGTGTAGCCATCCGAAGCATCCGGTCCGCCGACCAGCGCACCGACAAGGATGTGGCGGGATGTGCCCGGATCGTTCATGTTATCGCTATAGGAGCCCTGCGCCGTTCTGTGATGCGGATGCACCGGATAACTCGCGCCATATCCGATCTGATAAGAAAAGCCGGTATCACCGAGTGCATAGCCCGCTTGAGAAACGGCGAAATCCCAGTAAGTATCTCTTTTTTCGGAAGGACATGCATCACTCTCACTATAGACTGCCGCAACAAATGCCGTCGTGGTCGCATATCGGAGAGAACCCCAGCTGTCGAGCCAGGCGAGGCCCTTCGGTGTGTAGGTGATTCGATCTCCGGAGGACGTCCCTGTCGTCCAGAAATCGAGGTGCTTCTCCACAGCGGAAGTATAGGTGCTCTCCCCCGTCTCCTGCGCGAGTATCACGGCCGCGCCGATGTGCACATCGTCCCAGCAGAGCGCCCAGTTAAAGTCCTGATTCGCCTTCGGATAGTACTCCTTCGCTTTTGCGAGGTAATCGTTGTCGCCCGTGGCACGGTAGAGCCATACGCCGGCCCAGCAGAGCTCGTCGTAGTAGCCGCTCCACGAGTTATAGAAACCGTCGGCCGCCGTGTATCCCGCATCGCTCTTATACTTGTCGGCAAAGGCATAGAGAGATTTCGCATGCTCGAGGCACTCTGTACTGAACGCAGGATCGACGTCCTTAAAGAGGATACTGCATACTGCGAGAGACGTCGCTGTCTCACCCGTTACCGCCGAGCCCGGATGGCTCCCGTCGACGAAGTAGGACGGGCGGTCCATCTGATATTCGACACACTCGGCCGGGCCCCACCATGAGTGATCCGACGAGCCGTTTCCGACCTGATAGAAATACTTCTCATCCGAGACGTGGCACTTGATGAAATACTCATTTGCCCAGCGGATATTCTCGAGCGCATAGGTGAGCTGATTACTCTCTTCGTACGCATCCTTGTCCTCGTAGACCGACCACCCGAGAACAGAAGCAGTATAGGCCATCGGGAGATTAAACTTCACGTTATCTCCGGCATCAAACCATCCGCCCGTGAGATCTACGCCTGCATCCGATCCGTCCCGGAGACACGAATCCCCGCGCCAGTTGCTGCGCGTGACTTCCGGAAGGACCCCGGATCTCTGAAGCTCATAGAAAAGAAGCGATTTCTGGAGCGCTTCGCCGTAGTTGTATTTCCCGGTTCCCGCAGTTCCCTCGACACCGTCACCCGTGATCGTGCCGCTGCACTTTTTCCCGTCCGGCGTCTCTTCGGGCGCCCCGCTCTCG
Organism: Clostridiales bacterium; assembly: GCA_017551625.1. Lineage (GTDB taxonomy): Bacteria > Bacillota > Clostridia > Saccharofermentanales > Saccharofermentanaceae > Scatonaster. The sequence goes on from JAFZLF010000057.1 coordinate 93,506, forward strand.
GAGGGCTCGGTCTCAGACGGATCCGACACAGACGTGTCCACCGGCTCGGTCACACTTTCCCCTGTGCTCTCCGAAATCTCGCTTTCCGAGGGTGTCTCCGTACTTTCAGAAATGGCCGGCGTTTCCTCATCCGGAGCCGTATCGGTCGATGTCTCCGTTACTGTATTTTCTGAGGATGCATCTTGTTTCTTTCCGTTAAAGGTCTTGTTCCAGGCATAGACCACGCCGCCGACCAGGATCAGCACAGCGAGGAAGATCCCGCCAAGTACACCGATTCTCACTTTATCTTTCATGTCTGATTCCGCCCCTTTTCCTGTGTCGCTCCTGTGCCGCGCCTGCGGCGGTCTGCGCCGATGATGTCTTTTCTGTCGCCCGTATCTCAGTTAAGATCGAGATCCAGTTCCTCCGTCTGCACCTTCGTGTAGTGGAGGATGTCGTCCATGCGGATGCTCTGCGAGTACGTCACGAAAGTGAACGCCTGTCCCGCTCTTCCCGCACGTCCGGTTCTTCCGATACGGTGCAGATAGTATTCGTTCTCGTTTGGTACTTCGAAGTTAAATACCGTGTCGATATCCGACACATCGATGCCGCGCGCCGCGACATCCGAAGCGACGAGGATATTGAACTTGCCCTTTCGGAAATCCTCCATGATGCGGTTTCTCGCGCCCTGGCCGATATCGCCGTGGAGGCACTCCGCCTTATATCCGAGGCCCTTGATCCCCTCGGTCACGATACGCACGCGCGTCTTGGTATTGCAGAACGCCATCACGCGGTGGCAGTTATACTGTTCCATGATCTTGGCAAAAGCACTGATCTTCTGACGCTCTTCGAGATGCAGGATGTACTGGCTGATCTTCGGCATGTCTTCTGCCTTCGGCGCGACTTCGATCTCGTCGGCCCCCTCCATATACTCCCACGTGATGTCCATGACTTCACGGGACATCGTCGCCGAGAACATCGCGATCTGCTTGTCCTTCGGCGTGAGCTTCATAATCTTTCTGATATCCTTGATGAAGCCCATGTCGAGCATCTTGTCCGCCTCGTCGAGAACGAGCGTATAGATGTCCGAGATATCGATGCTTCTGTGCTGCACATGGTCGAGAAGACGTCCCGGTGTAGCCACCACGATCTGGGGCTTCTTCCTGAGCATCTGGACCTGCTTATCCATCTTCTGCCCGCCGATGATCCCGCAGATCTTCAGTCCTTTTATGTAGGCGCCTAAGCCCCGGAGCTCCGTGCAGATCTGCAGCGCCAGTTCTCTGGTCGGGCAGAGGATCAGGGCCTGTACGAAGTCCGCGTCCATATTGAGGTACTCGAGGATCGGGATGCCGAAAGCAAAAGTCTTCCCCGTTCCTGTCGGGGCCTTGGCGATGACGCAGCGGTTATCCATCATGAGAGGGATCGCCTGTTTCTGTACGGATGTCGGTGTTTTCATGCCCATCTTCTCGAGGGCGCGCATGACCTCCGGGGAGAGGTCCATCTGATCGAACGAAGTAAATTCTGTCTCCACTATTCTTCTGTCTCCTTCTTGGGCGGTATGTAGCGGACCGTATCAAATATCCCGCTATCCCGCTCATCAGTTTCAAATACATTGTTGTACACGAGGATGTTGTACTCATTTAAAATGCCCGTCTCGTCCGGAACTTCCATCACACTGTCATAGCGCTGTCCCTGCGCGTCGTACACACCCATGGCAGTCACTACCGGATACTGGTTATACGCCTCGGAAAGGAGGAGATTGTACTCCGGAAGATCCAATCCCGTCATCTCCAGAAGAAGGGTCGAGAGATAATTGAGACTGATATTCTTGACCTCACACTCCGGGATATCGTAGTTCGCCCAGATGAAGAAATCGGTCATATACAGTCTCTGCATCTCTTCACCGGTGAGATCCTGGATCTCCTTCCCGAGAAGGGTCTCGTAGAAGCCATTGATCATGCTCGGCAGATGGTCGCCGAAGAAGCAGATGATGACCGGCTCGTCCACCGAGCGGAAGTAGTCGATCAGTTCCTGCACGGCGATGTCGCTTTGTCTGGCGAGAGACAGGTACTGTTCTGTCTCCGGGAACTTCTCCGGATACTCGACGAGGCGCACATCCTGATCGAAATTGGGGTTCGTGCTGGTGTAGGAACCGTGATTCTGCATCGTGACGTTAAAGAGGAACAGAGGCTGGCCCTCTTCCTTGTTCTCGTAGAGCTCGATGAGCTTACTGTAGGAGCCGCGGTCGGAGATGTAAGAGCGGATGTACTCTGTGCTGTCGGAGAAATCATCGATCGATAAGAACTCGTCAAAGGCCATACTCTCGTACACTTCCGGTCGGTTCCATCCGCTCGCGAGATACGGATGTACGGCGATGGTCTGATATCCTTCGTTCTTGAGGAACCGTGGCAGGGAACCGGTCGTCTCCTCGATATACTGCTGATACGGGATACTGCCGATCGGGAAGAACGCCATCGAGTTTCCGGTCAGAAACTCAAATTCCGAGTTCGCCGTTCCGCCGCCATAGACGGACACACAGAGGTCGCCGTGGACGACATTGTCGCTCTGGAAAAGCATATCCATATACGGGTGCATGTCGAGATTCGTCTCAAAGGATCCGACCGTCGACATATCCGAATAAGATTCATTCATGATGCAGATGATGTTCGGTTTCTCTCCGTCCTTGAGCATACGCTTGCCCTGCTTCTTATGAAGTTCCAGCTGTGACTCATAAAGCTCGATGACCGATTCCGGAAGGATCGAGCGGAATTCCATCTCCTCGATATGCTGCCCGACTTCCTGTACTTTCTCCTCGCTGTAGTTCTCCGGCACCTCGACCGAGATATGCTGGGCATTGATCGTAAGTGCGACGATCATGCCATTCTGCGTATAGGTGTACGGCTGGTTGACATCGTGGACCACGCCCATCTGTTCCATCAGGCTGATCGATGCATTCTGCTTTTTCCTGGAATCGAGGAGTGTCAACACCAGAAAGATACTCAGGAAAGCCCCGCAGACACCCATCGCCGCACGCTTCCGCTTCAGAGTGATCTGATAGCGGCATTTGGTCACGATGAGGATCGACAGGATGAAAAGAAGCGTCGCGATGATGAGGATCGGTGATAGTTCGACGTGGTAATTATCGGAGACATTCATCGCCGTCTGAAGTGTCACGACGTCGAGGATCTGGATCGGTTCACCTCTCCAGACGAGCTTAAAGTAGTTGAAGATCGCCAGCGCGAATACGATGCAGTTGGCGATGATCGTCGTGAGGCGGAACTTGTTAAACGTGATGAACAAGAGCATGTAGATCAGAAGGAAGTAGATGTAGTTGACGAGAAACGCCGCCGGGGATTTACGGAAGACGGAGTTATTGTTAAGAAGCTCCGTGACCGTGAACATGAGAAACGGCATCAGGCACATCACGGCCATCGTGGACAGTTCTTTGGCCTTGTCTGAAAGATCGAAGTGCAGCACCGCCAGAAGAGCCGCCAGAAGCAGCAGGAGAATGCTGATGATCATGGCGAGGTAATCCATCTGCGAATACCGGATCTGGACGTTACACTGCAGGTGCGTCGATGTATTCAGTCCCGGATAGCGCACATCGTACAGGGCATCCGCGACATTGGTCGATACCCACACAGTCGGTACTTCCTCACCGATCGTCTCGAGGGCCTGCATCGCGATCCGGTATGTCTGTTCCGGATCCAGATCGAGCCCGATCTTAAAACGCAGATACTCGTTATCCTTTACTTCCGAGATCGGCACGTTCTGCGCCAGAAGAACATAGCCATCGGATTCCTGCAGCTGGAACAGGATCCTTCCCTGCGGGGTCAGGACATTACCGGATTCCAGATTCGAGGCCATGCGTATCTCGATATAGTCGACGTGCCTCCGATCCGGCGAGAAGGCCTGGATCAGGGGTTGGTCACCATTTATTATTCCCGTCGGCGCCGATCCGCGTCCGAGATACGAATAGGTCTTTCGGGAGGAAAAAACGGAAGAGTCAAAAATCACGATCATAAGCAGCACAAGAGTCACCGCAATCACGATGCCCCAGCGCAGTCTGTTACGTGTGAAGCTTATAGCTCTTTTCGTAAACTTAATCACTCTTCGTCCCTTCTCGTCATACGGCCATAATGACCCATTTTATATACGATACCCATTATAAGGCGTTTTTCACATCTTTCAATCTTTGGCAGATTGTAAGATTGCACAGAAAACAGGGGCGAATCGCATCTACAGCGAAGTGTAACCGTGAAAAGGGCAGCATCGGCGCATGAGTCATCTCACCCTTATACAATGCTTTTCGAAAAGAAAATATTGTTTTTCGATAAAAAATACTTGCATTTCGATAATGTCCGTGATAGTATGATGTCAGATCCGGATCAGGATCCCCGTATCGATACAGTAAATCAAACATGGAGGTTCTCTTCTCATGGAAAAGTCAATGATTAAATCTGCACCGGGCAAAACAGATGCAACAGAAAAAAACGTATCCGGCAAGACGGAGTTTTCGTTCTGGCTGATCCTGACACTTTTCGCGTGCGGTTTCTTCTTCCTCGTCGTACTACTCGGAGATATCTTCGGATACTCCGTCTGCGACTACTACTGGCAGGATTCGCTCTTCAGCGAAGGCGTCTTTACCTCTTATGGTTTTCTCACAGAGGACCGTGTCCGCTTCATGGTGTTTCTGACCATCTATTACCTTTCGACGTTGTTGACCTATCCGATCCTCTTCTGTCTGGTCAATCTTCTTCTTAACCTCAGGCGCGGCATCGTCTTCGACAAGGCAAACACCCGCTACCTGTCGATCGTTTCGGTCTGCTGCTTCCTGATCGCCATCATCTGCGCAATCGGGACATGTGCTTCACGTCCCGTCTGTTTCATCGCTCTGATCGGCATGTTCGTCGGACTGATCGTCCAGTGCGTCCGGCTCGTGATGGATAAGGCCATCGACATGCGGCAGGAACTGGATCTGACAGTGTGAGGTGAGACTTATGGCAATTATCGTAAACTTAGACGTAATGATGGCAAAGCGCAAGATCTCATCCGGAGATCTCGCCACAAAGATCGGCATCACACCGGCCAATCTCTCTATCCTTAAGAACCAGAAAGCCAAGGCCGTACGCTTCAGTACGCTAAATGACATCTGCGCCGCACTGGACTGCCAGCCCGGCGACATCCTGGAGTATCAGCCGGATACACCTGAAGAATAAGGAGTTTTCCCTAAAATGAATACGAATATCAAGCAGGCAGAGATCCTGAAATTTCTCTGTCTCGGTTTAAGTTACGTTTTTTCCTTCGCATACGTCAACATGATCATGGCCAATTTCAAGCCGGTCCAGTTGACTATATACATCACATGCCTCTCCATAGTAGCCGTGATCTGGCTGGAACTGACGATGGCGCAACAGCGTCTCCTCGGGCGTTTCATCCCGTCCAAGATCCAAGTTTTCGAGGCCCGGTTCTGGGAAGCGATCCTCGTTCTTCTGTGCATCAACACACACTTCGGGCAGCTGCGGGAACTGACACTTTTCTTCATCCACATGGTGGTCATCTACATGGCTCTATGCGGCACCGGGCATCTCCTGTCCGACCGTTCCTCGTGTCTGATGCCCTTTGACCTGATAAACGGTATGTTCCGCATCCCCTTCCGGAACTATTTCGCACGCATCCTCTCTGTCACCGACAGTGTCCGTTACCATCGCGAGGCCGTCTCCATCACAGCCTCCTTATCCGATGGCGGAAGCGCTTCCGGAGAAGCCGTATCTTCCCGCATCGGAGATCCGTCCGGTGAACAGCGGCCACGCTCTGTTTTCGGTGTGATCGTCGTACTCTGCATCATCGGGCTCATCTTCATCATGGCGGTCGAAAACCTCGCGAGAGTCGATTCGAGATTCGAGCACTTCTTCATTTCGATTGATTCTTTTTTCAGCAGCGTATCTGTTTCACTTACCCTCATCAAATTCATCGTCAGCATCCCGATCGGCGCCTATCTTTTCGGCCTCTTCCAGGGCGGCGTCCGCCTTCCCGTCGCGAAAGAAAAAGAATATCACGGAAAGCTCATCGAGAGCTCCGCAAGATTCCGCTTCATGCCGGACGCTCTCTTTTCCGTCGTGATCCTCATATTCCTTCTCGTCTACCTGATCTTCTTCATCTCGCAGGCCGAGTATATGTTCAGTGCTTTTGCCGGAATACTGCCCGAGGCCTTCACTGCCTCCGAATACGCGGTGAGCGGTTTCCACGAGCTGATCAATGTCGTACTCATCAACTTCGTGCTTCTGTCTCTCGTCCGCATCTTCGGCTCGCAGGAGAACCGTCTGATCCGGATCCTGAGCATCATCCTCATGGCCGCGAGCATGCTCTTTTCCACGATCTCCGCGTCGAAGATCATCCTCTACATGTCACGATTCGGCTACACCTCTTCACGGACACTCGGTCTCTGGGGTACAGCCGTCGTCTTCGCCGGATCGCTCCTTGCGATCGTGCATCTGGTCTTCAGAAAGCGCACGTTCACACCGTGGCTCCTGCTTTCCGCAGGCAGCTACGTCGCCATGAATTTTCTCTGTTATCCGTGGATCGGATGATTATTTCTCGAACACAAATGCTCTGGGGAGAAGATCGGCGAGCGTACACACCCGTGCCTCCCCTTCTTCTTCCACCACCACGGCAAAAGCACTGATATCAACGTGTTCGCTCAATACCTGCCGGCACACGCCACAGGGATAGCATGGTTCAACCGGCGCTTCCCCGGAAGGAGCACCGACGATCGCGATCGCAACGAAATCTTTTTCGCCCTCACTAATGGCCTTTGCCAGGGCGACACGCTCCGCGCAAAGGCTCGGCGAGAATACCGAAGATTCGATATTGCAACCCCGGTAGATTTTCCCGTCTTTCGTCAGAAGCGCCGCGCCGACAGTAAAACCGGAATACGGCGCATAGGCGTTTTCACGTGCTTTCTTCGCTTCAGAAATAAGCCATTCGTTATCCATATACTCCCGCCTTTCACTTCACCAGACGGCTCGTTCCCAGTCTGTCCGCACCGGCCTCGATCATGGCCTTTGCATCAGCAAAATCCTTGATGCCGCCCGCTGCCTTGACCTTCACTTCCGGAGCGGAATACTCGCGCAGCAGACGGACATCTTCCACCGTCGCACCGCCTGTCGAAAAACCGGTCGAAGTCTTGATGAAATCTGCCTTTGCTTTGCTGACCAGTTCACACATCTTGATCTTCTCTTCACGTGTCAACTGACATGTCTCGATGATGACCTTCAGGATCACACCCTCGCAGGCTTCGCGCATCGCCAGAAGTTCCAGATACACGCGGTCGAAATTTCCGTTTTTCACATCGCAGAGATTGACCACCATGTCGATCTCCGAGGCGCCGAGACGGATCGCTTCTTTCGCCTCGTAAACTTTCGTCGCAGCAGTACTGTACCCGTTCGGAAAACCGATCACCGTGCATACCGGGAGTTTCCCTTTCAGGAACTGGGCCGCATCGTTTACATAGCACGGCGGGATACACACGCTCGCCGTGCCGGCCTCAAGCGCCGCTTCGCAGAGCGCACGGATCTCCTCCAGTGTCGCCGTTGTACGAAGCAGTGTATGATCCACCTTACTTACGATCTTTTTCTCTTCTTCTGTGTAGTTCATCTTTTCACAAATCCTTTCCTCTGTGCTTCTCTTTTCTCACGGCTTTCGCATCTGTTTCCAGAATGATTCGCCATCGAGATTATTCGTATTGATTCCGAAGAAATCACCGATCGTTTTCGCGATATCCGCAAAACTCGATCTCGTCCCCAGATCCGTGCCCGGACGCACTCTCTCGCCGTACGCCAGGAATGGGACATTTTCACGGGAGTGGTCTGTCGACGGCGTCGACGGATCGCATCCGTGATCGGCCGTGATCATGAGGATATCGTCCTTCTGCATCCGAGACAGAATCTCCGGCAGACGGTCGTCAAAATACGTCAGTGCCTCAGCATATCCGTGCACGTCATTCCGGTGTCCGTAGAGCATGTCGAAGTCGACAAGATTGACGAAGATGAGTCCTTCTTTCTGCATATCCATCGCGCCGAGTGTCTGCTCGATCCCGTCCGCATTTCCGGAAGTTCTTACACTCATACCGACACCCTTTCCGGCGAATATATCGTAGATCTTTCCGACTCCGTAGACCGGGATCTTCGCTTCCGTCAGATCGTCGAGAAGTGTCGCTCTCGGCGGTTCGATCGAAAAATCGTGTCGGTTCGATGTTCTCTCATAGTTCGGGTACTCTCCGACGTAAGGCCGTGCGATGACGCGCCCGACACCGTGCTTTCCGACGAGGATCTTCCTGGCGATCTCGCAGTAGCGGTAGAGTTCTTTGACCGGGACGACCTCTTCGTGCGCCGCGATCTGGAAAACACTGTCTGCGGATGTATAAACGATCAGATCTCCTGTTTTCACGTGTTCCTGTCCGTAATCGCGGATCACCTCAGTGCCCGAATAAGGCTTGTTGCACAGTGCTTTTCTCCCGGTCTGCTTCTCGAATTCTTCGATCACTTCCGCAGGGAACCCTTCAGGATAGGTCGGCATCGGTTCCGGTGAGATCAGGCCCGCGATCTCCCAGTGGCCGATCGTCGTGTCCTTGCCCATCGAAGCTTCCTCGATCCTCGCCCATGCGCCGACGCCCTTACTATCCGGCTCATCGTACGGGAGCGCACCTTCGATGCACCCCATGCCGATCCGTCTCATATTCGCGATGGAAAAAGCACTGTCCTTCGAGCAGGCAGCGAGTGTGTGCGACCCTTCGTCTCCGAAAGCCGCCGCGTCCTTTGCTCCGCCGATTCCGCAGCTGTCCAGCACAATCAGAATGACTCTCTTCCCCATGGTGTCCTCACTTTCAAACGGTTTACTTATTGACGTTCTTATTATATCGTATCAGTAGGACAAATCCTATCGGAACTGCTCTAGTGGAAATTGTCCGGGAGGTACCACCTATGCGAAGCAGAAAACTCGAAAGGCCACTGATCATGATCTCGCTGGATGCGATTTCAGACACCGACATCAACTATCTTCTGACGTTGCCGAATTTTCGGAAGCTCGCTTCCTGGGGCATCCTTCACCGCAAGGTCGATTCTCTCTTTATCTCAAATACCTACCCTGTCCACACCAGCATCTCCACCGGCGTGTTCCCCTCGGAACACGGCCTTTTCGATAACGTGATCTATGATCCGTTTAAGAACACAGAGACCTGGCGCGCACATAAAAAACTCATCAAGGTAAAGACCCTCCCCGAGCGCGCATATGAAAAAGGACTCGTGTCCTGCGCCATGATGTATCCCTGCACTCCGGGCGAGAAGATCCGCTACCATCTCGCGGAAGTTCCCGGCACGGAGAGTATGCTGTACCGCGGTTTCAAGTTCGTGCATTACAGTTCCACCTTCCGACTTTGTCCGAAGTTTTTCCGCTACATGAAGAAGTGCAAGTCCTTCAACTACTTTGGTATCGATACCTTCATTGCCTTCACTGCGCGTGACCTGATCGCGAACGAGAAAGCGGACTTCTACATGCTGCATCTGCAGGACACTGACCATCAGAAACACCACACCGGTATCGATTCCGATATCACGAAGCAGTCGATCGAATATGACGATAAACTCCTCGGCACGATCCTCGAGGGCATCGAGGACGCCGAGCGAAAGGCCGGCGGAGATCCATCTAAGGGGATCTGCCATTTCGATATCCTCATCTTCAGCGACCACGCCTGCTTTAACGTCAAGACCAACATCAAGCCAAACGATCTTCTGAAAGAGGCCGGCATCTCCTATAGCACCGCATGGTTCCAGACCGTAAACGGAGCCTGCTTCCTGCACGAGTCCACCTCTATGTCGAAAGAAGAGCGCGCCTCTCTCGACAGATTTCTTCAGGATTTCGAGAATTTGCCCGGCGTGAAGAGGAGACTCACCGACAACGAGATGAGCGACAGCGGCGCTATTGATGCCGGCTTCAGTAAGGGCTTCACGCCCGTTCCCGGCTACACCTTCGGCGCGATGAAGAAAGGCCAGCAC
>JAFZLF010000058.1 GCA_017551625.1 Clostridiales bacterium
GCATACTTCTTGATGGCCTCGTTCATCGTCAGTCTCTCGAACGGCTTTCCGAAGTCGATCTCGAGGTCGCCGTACTTGATCAATGTCGTGCCGCAGACCTTCTCTGCAAGATAACGGAACATGCTCTCAGTAAGCTCCATCATGCCGTAGTAGTCTGTGTATGCCTGATAGAGCTCCATCAGCGTGAACTCGGGGTTATGACGTGTATCTACGCCCTCGTTACGGAATACACGGCCGATCTCGTAAACTCTCTCGAGGCCGCCGACGATCAGACGCTTCAGGTAAAGCTCGAGGGAGATACGGAGCTTGACGTCCTCGTCGAGAGCATTGTAGTGGGTCTCGAAAGGTCTCGCCGCGGCACCGCCGGCATTGCTGACGAGCATCGGTGTCTCGACTTCCATGAAGTCACGGCCGTCGAGGAAGTTTCTGATCTCCTTGATGATCTTCGATCTCTTGACGAATACGTCTCTGACTTCGGGGTTGACGATGAGGTCAACATAGCGCTGACGGTAACGCATATCGGTGTTCGTCAGGCCGTGGTGCTTCTCGGGGAGGATCTGCAGGGACTTCGTTAAGAGCTTGAGCTCTTCGGCATGGATGGAGATCTCACCGGTACGTGTGCGGAAGAGGTAGCCCTTCACGCCGATGATGTCGCCGATGTCGTACTTCTTGAAGTCCTGGTAATCGTCTACGCCGAGGGAGTCGCGGGTCACGTAGATCTGGACATCCCCCTGCAGGTCGCGGATGGTGGCAAAAGAAGCCTTGCCCATGACGCGCTTGAGCATCATACGGCCGGCGACGGAGACCTCGATCTTCCTGCCTTCGTGAAGTTCCTTCAGCTTCTCGGCGGCTTCTTCCTCGGACAGACCCTCGGGGAGGGAAGATGTGAGCTCCTTGTCGAGCGCCTCGTACTGTGCTTTCGCGTCGAGGGAATGCGCGGTCACGTCGTACTTCGTGATCTGGAACGGGTCTTTGCCGTTGGCCTGAAGCTCGGAGAGCTTCTCTCTTCTGATCTTCAGAAGCTGGTTAAGGTCCTGCTGGGGTGCCTGATTGTTGTTGTTCTCGTCAGCCATGTTTATTCCTCTCAGTCACCGATCTTGATGATCTTGTACTTGAAGGTGCCGGCAACTGTGGTGATCTCGGCGACCTGGCCCTTCTTCTTGCCCATGATGGCCTTACCGACCGGGGAATCCTGGGAGATACGGTTAGAGAAGATGTCTGCGTCCTTGGCGTTGACGAGCTCGTACTGGACTTCTTCCTTCGTCTCGTCGTCACGGAGTGTGACCTTCGAGCCGAGGGAGACCTTGGTCTTGCTGAGCTCGGATGTGTCGATGACCTCAGCGTTCTTCAGGATCTCTTCGATCTCCATGATGCGCGCCTCGTTCTTCGCCTGGGCATCCTTTGCCTCATCGTACTCGGAGTTCTCCGAGAGGTCACCCTGTGCGCGTGCTTCTTCGAGCTGCTTAGCGACCTGCGCCTTGATGACGGTCTTTCTCTCTTCGAGTTCGTCCTTCAGACGAGCCATACCTTCTACGGTAAATTGGATCTTCTTCTGTTCTTCTGCCATGTTCAAGTTCTCCTTTATATATTGTTTCTCTTATTTCGTTATTGTTTTGCGCCGTGTCCTTAAAACTTTAGGGTCAGCGTGTCGCGTCGTTGTTCTTCGTGATGACGTCGTGTGCGCCGCCCTCGACGATGGAGGTGGAGGATACGACGACGAGTCTTGCTTTCTCCTGGAGCTCCGGGATGGAGGAAGAGCCGCAGGCGCACATCGTGGCCTTCATCTTCGCGAGCGAAGAATCGAGGTTGTCCTTCAGCTTACCGGCATACGGTACGTAGGAGTCGACGCCCTCTTCGAAAGCCATCTTGCCGCCCTTGCCGCCGTCGTCGTAGCGCTGCCAGTTACGGGCGCGGTTAGAGCCCTCGCCCCAGTACTCTTTGACATACGTGCCGTTGACCATGAGCTTTCTCGTCGGGCTCTCGTCAAATCTGGCGAAATAACGGCCGAGCATGATGAAGTCGGCGCCCATCGCGAGGGCCAGGGTCATGTGGTAGTCGTGTACGATACCGCCGTCGGAGCAGAGCGGGATGTAAACGCCTGTTTTCTCGAAGTATTCGTCACGGGCCTTGGCAACTGCGAGTACCGCGGAAGCCTGGCCGCAGCCGATACCCTTCTGCTCACGGGTGATGCAGATGGAACCGCCGCCGATACCGATCTTGATGAAGTCTGCGCCGGCCTCGGCGAGGTAGTTGAACCCTTCTTCGTCGACGACGTTGCCGGCACCGACGATGACGTCCGGGTAGTTGGACTTGATCCAGGTGAGGGCACGGGACTGCCATACGGAGAATCCGTCGGAGGAGTCGAGACAGAGGGCGTCTGCGCCGGCCTCGATGAGGGCGGGGACACGCTCTTCGTAGTCACGGGTGTTGATGCCGGCGCCGACGATGAGACGTTTCGATTCGTCTAAGAGCTCGAGAGGATTGGCCTTATGGAATTCATAGTCCTTTCTGAAGACGAGACCGACGAGACAGTCATTCTCATCGACGATCGGGAGCTGGTTGAGCTTGTGGTCCCAGATGATGTCGTTCGCTTCCTTAAGCGTCGTGCCTTCTCTGGCGACGATGAGCTTCTCGAAAGGCGTCATGAACTCGGAGACCTTCGTGTCCGGATCCATACGGGTGACACGGTAGTCGCGGGAGGTGACGATGCCGAGGAGTTTGCCGTTCGGCTTGCCGTCCTCGGTGACCGGGAAGGTACCGTGGTTGGTCTTCTCACGGAGCTCGACGACCTCTTCCATAGTGTTGTCGGGAGTGAGGTTGCTGTCAGAGACAACAATTCCGGCTTTGTACTTCTTGACTTTCCTGATCATCTCACACTGGGATTCCACTGTCTGAGACTGGAAAACGAAGGACATACCGCCGGAACGTGCAAGGGCGATGGCCATACCGTCATCGGAGACGGCCTGCATGACTGCAGATACCAAAGGGATGTTGATCTTGAGCCGGGACTCTTCCTGCCCCTTCCTGTACTTCGCGATCGGAGCGGACAGATCCACCTGATCGGGTGTGTTCTTCTCGGTAGTGAGGTTCGGGACCAGTAAGTACTCACTGAATGTACGTGATTCCTGCTCAAAAATCTTCGCCATAAATTGAAATCCTCCCTTTGTATATATGATTACTCTAGAAAATATTTCATTAAATCATACCATACATAGAGAGGATTTGTGTAGTTTTTTATACTAACTATTTCCACATTTTTCGATCGCGAGTATGTGGAGGTCTCGTGCAAACTTACTTCTTCTTGCCGGAGCCGGAGGCGATGTTGATGTGGAGAAGTCCGAGCGACAGCGAGATACCGATCAGGATCACGGATGTGATCGCGGCCTCGACGAGGAGGAACGTGCCGTTATAGAGGATCGAGTAGACCCATACGTTCTGGTCTCCCGCGTATTCGCTCCAGAAGATGACACCGGAGAGTACCGAGGAGACGAGTCTCAGGGCGAAGGCGAAGAATACGGCCGCGCCGATGCGCCAGAACGGGATGATCGACAGGCGCTTCAGGGGATTTCTGACCTCGATGCGCTTTTTCGAAGAGGCAGCGAAGAAACCGGCGAAGCCGAGTACGGTGTACGCGATGATGTAATCGAGCATGACCTGCGGGAAGTTGATGAGTGTGCCGCCGATCAGCTGCAGGAGACTATAGGCAAAGGATGCGCAGAAGCCTTTCTTCGCGCCGAAGCACAGACAGAAGAAGATGATCGGCAGCATCGAGGCCGGTGTGACCGAGCCACCTTGCGGCATACGGAACAGCCTGATCTGCGAGAGCACGAAAGCCAGGGCGATACAGACGCCGCCACAGGCAACGGAGAGGATCATCTCACGGCGCTGGTTCTTCTCGGCGGTCTTCTGGAGCTCCTGTTTCTGCTCCTCTTCCGCGCGTTTTTCTTCGATCTGGGATACTACATCTTTTCTGGACATATACTGATACCTCCTAATTCCAGAACATTATACACCTTATTCATCGTCAGTCTCATAGGATGGGCGGCGCCCGATGAGTTTCTGCCATTCGTTGTCCGAGATACTGTCGCGGAAGCGGTCGATCTCGGACGAGTATTTCTCGGGCGCGGCGTTATAGCCCATGACATGGGCGGCGCCGTCGACGAGACAGATACGCTTCGGGGCGCGGATGCGGTTATAGATGTTGTCGCTCATGTAAGAGGGGACCAGTTCGTCATCGGTTCCGTGGAAGAGGAGGACCGGGACGCTGATGCGCGAGGCGACTTCGGCGGGAGCGGCTTTCTCGATCGGGAAGCCGAAGCGCTTGAGGGTGACGTGGCGTACGAGCATCAGGAACGGGCGGAAGCGGAGGTGGTATTTCCTCTGCATGAGGTAGGCCATGAGTGTGTCCAGCGCGTCAAAAGAACTGTCGGCGATGACGCCTTCGAGTGTCCTCGGGGCGATGCCGGAGCCTGCGGCCATGAGGGCCGTGGCGGCGCCCATAGAGCGGCCGTGCAGGATGATGCGCAGATCCGGACCGAGCCTCGTCTCTAAGTACTGCATCCACATGACGATGTCCTGACTGTCGAAAAGCCCATATCCCACGAAGTTTCCTTCACTCAGACCGTGGCCGCGGAGATGAGGGATCAGGATGTGGCAGTCTCTCTTCTCGAGATGAAGCTGGGCGTAGGCCGCCATGACGGAGGGCATGTCATTAAAACCGTGAAGAAGGATCACGACTTCCTTCGTCGCTTTTTTTGCGGCGGGAATAAAGTAGGCGTAGAGCTTGATGCCGTCGAAAGCAGTCATCTGCCAGTCGAGTACGTTCATGCGGTTGCTGTAGAACCAGTTCTGGCCGCGGCCGAAGATGGTCGACTGGTCGATATGCTGCGGTGAGCGGTCGACGGGCGGACGCGGTGCGGGACGGCCGAAGAAACGGTAGGCCACGCGGACGGCGTAGGAGTAGATGAGCAGGGCGGAAAGCCCGAAAAGAAGGACTAGAAGCCCGATGATGATCAGTGCCAGAATAACGCCGGTGGGCATGTGCGGTCCTCCTTTCGCCTATTTCTACCTATACTAATTGTACGGCGCGATTTTAACCGTCGTGTTACAGGCGTGTTAGGATTGTGGGATTGTTCAGGAGAGATATTCGGCACCGTCGGAGGTGAGCAGGACGTCGTCCTCGATGCGGAAACCGAAACCCCACTCAGGAATGTAGATGCCAGGCTCGACGGCGAAGACCATGCCCGGCACGAAGGGCATCTCGCGCTCGCAGACGTCATGGACGTCGAGACCCAGGTGGTGGAGGGTATTGTGCCAGTAGTAACGCTTGCAGGATTCGAGGGCATCCGGCTCGGACGAACTGATGAGCCCGAGGTCGCGAAGCCCTGCTGCAGCGGTCTTTCGGGTCGCATCGTTTACGGAGGCGATCGTGCTTCCCGCAAGGATCGCCGAAAGGGAAGTCTTCTTACACTCGAGGATCAGATCCCAGAGGGCCTGCTGTCTGCCGCTCCGCTTACCGTTCACGGCGTAGGCGCGCGAGAGGTCGGAGCAGTAGCCGCCGGCTCTCGCCCCGCAGTCGATCTGCAGCATGTCGCCGTCATTGAGAAGCCCCAGCGGAGTGGGATAGTGGAGACAGAGGGTGTTCCTGCCGCCTGCGACGATCGTCGAGAAGGACTGGAACAGGGAACCGCGCTTGACCATCTCGCACTCGAGAATCGCCAGTGCCTCGCACTCACGCATGCCGGGGTGGAGATTCTCTTCGAGGACCTGAAGCGATTCCTTCGTGACAGTGATCGCCTTGCGGATCGCTTCGACTTCTTCCGGGCTTTTGACCATGCGTAACAGTGTTACAAATCCCGAGATATCCGTCGTTGCGTCGAAACGGTCTGTCTTGGCCAGTGTTTGCTCGAGACGGGCTCTCTCGTGAGAGGTGTCGGTCTCGTCCCAGGCGATATTCATCGATCCCGCGAGGATCTCGTCGATGTCGCCCTTAAGATCTTCGAGCAGACGGATGTCGGAAATGCCGGAGATCGCGGACGCCTCCTCGGGAGAGAGGCGGTGCCCGGTCCATTTCTCTTTCTCGGGCTCCCTGGGATGGATGTAGAGACGTGAGGTGAAAGTATCCTTCGCGCCGTTCTTTATAAGGATCAGGACCGTGTCCTCCTGCTCGATGCCACAGAAGTAGAAGAATGTGCGGTTCGGCAGGAACGGGTACGATTCGTCGAGGGAAGCGACAGGCGCATGCCCGGAAAAAAGAATCACCGCCGTGTTCTCTTCGACCTTGGCGGAAAGAGCATCGCGGCGGTGTATGTACTCACTGCTGGGTAAGCGGAAATCGGTCACATCGGTAAACATCAGGCGTCACCGGAACGAACATTATACTCGTCGAAAAGGATGGTGTTGTTGATGTAGCCGAGTGTCGCGCCGGGGGACTGACGGATCAGGCCCGGGTTGCCGATGACGATGGAGTTGTCCGGCACGTCGAAGTTGACATAGGCGCCGGGGGCGATCAGGACGTTGTTGCCGATCTTGATCTTGCCGACGATGACGGCATTCGCGCCGATCCAGACGTAGTTACCGATGTTCGGGGAGCCGCGGCGTGAACCACGGAACTGCGTGCCGATGACGACGCCGGTGGATACGTTGACGTTATTGCCGATGACGGACTTCGGATGGATGATGATGCGCCCGAAATGCGCGATATAGAAGCCTTTGTCGATCTTCGTCTCGTATGGGATCTGGAAGTGGTACTTCCTGGACTTTCTGTCGAGCGCCTTGCTGCAGAGATACAGGCAGAGCTTATGGTAATAGTACTTCAGATCGCGGATATTCGTCTGCAACTTCATGTGATGGTAGCTGCAGTGACGCATGTTGCTGATATAGTGGAACTCCGGGCTGGTCATCATCTCTTCCAGGTACGTGAAAAAGACGTTCTTATGACGCTTCGTGTTGCCCGTATAGCGGAAAAGATCACTATAAATAATGTCTTTTAGATCGTCTGTCATCGTTTCTGCTTCGCTCCATCTAATCCATCTGAAATAATGTTACCTCTTTTTGAGCTATTCATCAATAAAGAAACGGGGTAAGATACAAAAAATATACAAATAGGCGTAAGCCCTAGAACGGCAGACGTTTGACAGTGCTTTTTGCGCGAAAAGCTTTGAAAATCAATGTTTTTTCGTAAGAAGGGGGAAGACCGCGCCTTTTTTCTCGGGAGCAGGTACCGGGATGGTGTCCCTACTTGACGAAGAAGCGCCCGACTCTTATAATCGAATAGCATTTGCAATTGCGCGGTTTCTTCGCGTGAAGCACTTGCGCCAGATGGAGACGTATCGAAGTGGTCATAACGGGGCGCACTCGAAATGCGTTAGCCGGTTTCCGGCTCGAGGGTTCGAATCCCTCCGTCTCCGCCAGATTTCAGATCCTGAAAGCCTGAAACTACGGGCTTTCGGGATTTTTCTTTTTCTCAAAACCTTGAACTGACGACAATTTTGACGACAATTACAATAAAATCCATTGTCTTCTACGAGACTTTATTGATAAACCGCTGCATATTGGCAGCTGAGCGCTGTTTCATCAGCTTACTCACATGCCCGTAGTTATCCAACGTGAATCCTGCTGTAGCATGTCCCAACTGTTCCTGTACAGTCTTGATATCATCTCCACTTTCGAGCGATACAACAGCGTATGTGTGTCGCAGATCGTGGAATCTTGTATTCCCGATGCCGATGCTCTTGACGATCCGCTTGAAATTCCGGTACACCGTCTCATGGCACAGATGCCTGCCCAATTCGTTGGTGAAAACCAGATTCCATTCGTTCTCCCATGCAGAACCCGCTTTACGGATACATCCATCCTGCCAGGCTTTCTGCTTGGCAAGTGCATCCATAACAGCCGGAGCAACAGTGATGTATCGTTCTTTTCCGCTCTTTGTGGTGTCAATACCGTATGCAGGATCCTTCTCCCGATCATGCCGCAGCTGCTTGTTGATAAGCAGGGTATTGGTGGCAAAATCCACACAATCCCACGAAAGACCGAGAACTTCTCCCTGGCGCAGTCCTGTAAAGAGTGTGACGAAATAAACGATCTCATACTTGTGACCGTGTATCGTTTCCAGGAATGTTGAGATGGCCTCGTTCTCCATAGGAACGATTTTGGGCTTCGGAGCCTTAGGAAGCGAGCATCTTTCGGAAGGGTTATGCTTGATCTCTCCAGAAAGGAATGCCTGCTCCAGTGCTCTATGCAGTACACCATGGACATTCTTGATTGTCTTCGCTGACAATTTACCTTGTTCCACAAGGTTGTTGTAGAAACGCTGGATCTGAGTGGTCGTAAGCGACTTCAAAGGGACTCGTCCAAGTGCAGGCTTGATGTGATTATTGCAGATCTTCGTATAGGATGCGAAAGTCTTCGTTTTCACCGAAGTCTTTACATAAATCGACAGCCACAAGTCGATCCACTCCGACAGTTTGTACTGCGACGGAGCTACATAGGTTCCCTTGTCGATCTCGGCTGTTACTTCCGTGATCTTCTTCCGAACCTCTTCCTGCGTCTTCCCATAGACAGACTTGCGGACGTACTTACCGCTGCCATCTGCAGCCGGCATCGAGTACTTTCCTTCCCATCTTCCGTCATCTCTCTTGTAGATCGTTCCACTACCATTCGCGTTTCTCTTCATTCTCGGCATTTTAACCTCCTTCCTTCAGACTTATAAAACAAGTGTGTGGTCAGCCCACTTATTCCCGTAAATAATTGTCGTAGAACCACTTTTCCAGCTCATCGTAGGATATTTCCCCTGCAAGGCACTTGTCGCGCATTTCC
>JAFZLF010000059.1 GCA_017551625.1 Clostridiales bacterium
CCTTGAATGAAATACTAACCATAGACTAAGATCACACAGAATAACCACAGAAGCGTTTTCGAGGCATTTTCGAGCCGAATTTTGTTATGTTTTCGACCTGAAACGTGCTATAATCCAATTAAATTCTGTTGTTGCTGGTATTTTATGGCATAGCAAACAAGCGTCTCGCAAACCGTTGTGCAAAAGTAAACGCGACCCGCTTTTTATAGTTTTATACGGTTGTGTCGGTTACCATCTGCAATAGAATCTAGTTTACTTATTTCAGCTTAAACAAGCTGGGTTTCAGATGGACTTCATCCGCCGGGATGAGGTCCATTTCCAACAAACTCATCAGTTCGTGCATGTCTTCATCGTCATCGGCAATCAGTTCATACGGAGCTTTATTCCCAAGTCCCGGACGCTTCGTGCTGTTGATGTGATTCATCAGCAGCGTAATGTCCTCGTCAGTATACGGATTCAGGCTTCGCCCTCTTGGAATAACATATCGGATAAACTCGTGATTTTTCTCAATATGCGGTTTCTGCCATGACGCCATCGGATCACAGTAATAGATACTGGTTCGGGGAACGAGATCCGCGTTGTACTCCAATTCGATCGGCCGTTTGAATTCAGACCCGTTATCCGTTAGAATTACCGGAAACAGCCTGTGAAACCTTTCCAGTCCCAGACCAAACTCAAGATAGTCAAACACGCTTTTCACCGAGTCCGCTGTCCCGTCCGGCATCAGAAACAACAACATCACCGAATTCTTCCGAAAGATCATCGTGAGAAGTCTTTTCCCGGATTCTCTTTTCCCTTTTACGGTATCCATCTCAACAGATTCGTATTCGTAGGTGAGACTATGCTTGGCTTCTCTCTGAAAATCCTCATAGGTTCTACCTTCTCGGAACGCCTGGTGTAATTGTCTTTGTCTCTTCTGGATGCGTCTTCTCCGATAACCGGTCTTCCGACGCAAGTCGATGTTCTTAATCGTCATCTCTCCGGCATCTATATAGTTGTAGATGCTTCGAAGACAAACCGGCAATTCGTGTTCATGTTCAGCATAGATGTGCGAGAGTGGCTGTCCCTTCTTTACATACTTGGTAATCAGTTCATCCATCTCCCGGAACTGTTCGTCCCTTATCCGGATTCCCATCCTGCTTTCAGAACGCCGTCTACTTACTGCTGCATCAGCAAACTTCGCACTGTATATGTACTTCGTCTTATGACACAGTTTCTTATTCGGACACGTATTGCATACATATGGTGCTTTCTCGAACTTGTGGCACGCTGTTGATGCATACCTGCTACAAAGTTCCCTGCAATCGTATGTCTTGCAACTGCAACAACGATAGGTACATCCGCTGTCACACAACCCTTTCACGGCACAATTTCTCACGAACCTGCAATCCTTGCCAAGGAAGTAATGTCCCTTGATCAACGTCCGGTTTGTTTTCACCTCATGAGACACTGTAGTTGGATGTCTTTTGATTCTTCTTGCAATCTTTTTGAATGACTCACCTCTGCAAATTCCGGTCTCTATGGCTATCCTGTCGGACAGATCCAACTGACCATTTCTGTAGTAATACATATTCATCCGCTCCTTTCAGCAGATGGCAACGTCCACCACAAACTATATATCGCTTCGGCGACGAGTACCAGCCCAGCCTCGGCTGGACTGGTACTCCCTTCTCTATTTGCAAGAGTAAACTAGACTTTTTCTGCATTATTCTGTTGTCAAAGTTCAGTTTTAGTTTTTCACTCTAGGGTTGCATTTAGAACCGTGTATTTGCAGTGCCCGTTGCAAATGGGTAAATATTTGGACAATAACCATGTTACCATGTAGATGATGAAGGACGAAAGACCTTGAAAACAGACGAAGATCGGGCATTGCCCATAAAATAATTGAATCCTAAGGAGGAACAGAAAAATGAAGAAGAATAAGAAGTTGGATGCAAGGTATTATGACCTTTCGAAGGTGACTGCCAAGGAGATTGCCGAAGACCTGGTAGCAGCAAGGGAAGAAGCGGAAGAGCAGGCTCTTCTCGATGATGGCTGGATTGACATGGGAACGTTCGATGCCGATGATGACGAGGCCTGGGCAGTGATTCGTGACAAGATGGTCGACATGATGGAGTAACATTGAAAGATTAACAGGAGGAAAGAATTATGGAAATGACAATTAATTACTGGGTGAAGCACATTGCAGCAGATGTTATCACGGATGGTCTCAACTTGGCTGCAGAGGTGACAGAGGAACAGTTTGCAAGGATGCAGGCTTCGTATCAGAGCGGTCTCTATGAGTACATGAATGACGACGAAAGCCTTTCCGATATCCTGGCAACTTGGGATGCGGAAGAACGTGCGAGGTACTATACAGATGCCGAAACGGGAATCCCGATTATGAACGACGATGTGGAGCTCGTCTTCGAGTACCCGAAGGCAGTAAGAAAGTAATCAATAATCTAATGAAAAGGTTGTATATATCAAGGATGCTTTATTTAGTGTAGAATTGTTTGGCCGGGTTGGCCGGAGGGGAGTCGGGTATGGCAGAGAACATTTTACAGAACAGATGGGAAGCACTTTCCCACGAGGAAAAGAACCACATTTTATATCTGAGGCAGAAGGAGCTTCTGGAAACGCTCTTGGTGCGGCACGCGATCTCCAGGGCGCAGTTTGATAAGAGCCTGCATGACCTGACGGAGAAAATGGGAGAAGCGTAAGGCCCCTGGGGCAAGTGCTTTTCGCATGGTATAATGATGCGGAGTCTAAGCTAAGGAAGCATTTCGCAAATGGAACTATATAAGGGAAGACCCGAAAATACGGAGGGCCGGCTGGAGCGGGAGGTGCGCACCTACGATTTTCTCGACCGGCTCGGCATCTCGTACCTTCGCACGGATCACGAGCGCGCGGACAATATGGCGGCGTGCAACGAGATCGATGCAGTGCTGGACGTGGTGATCTGCAAGAATCTTTTTCTTTGTAACAAGCAGGGGACGCGGTTTTATCTTCTGATGATGCCCGGCGACAAGAAGTTCCGGACCAAGGAGCTCTCGAAGCAGATCGGTTCGTCGCGGCTTTCTTTTGCGCCGCCGGAGGCGATGCTCCGGTATCTGGATATTGAGCCGGGGGCGGTGAGCATCATGGGGCTTATGAACGATCACGAGCATGCGGTACAGCTTCTAATCGATGAGGATGTCCTTAAGGGGGAGTATCTAGGCTGTCATCCCTGTGTCTGCACGTCCAGTCTGAAGATGCGGACGCAGGATGTGGTCGAAAAGTTCCTTCCCGCGACGGGACATGGGTTTGTAACAGTGTTACTGACGGGAGAAGAGTAAAAAATGGCGCCCGTTTGCGGCGGAAAATGCGCGTGCCGGGTTTTTCCGTGGAGAATATGACCGATCCGTCCTGCTGGTGGGCGGGGAATGCGGAGCGGGATCCCTGGGAGTGGCGTGTGGCGCTGTCCCGTACGGGGAAGGTTGCTTACGGCAAGTTTTTCGGCGGGCGCGCGGGCTTTATCAGCAAGAAGTGGTTCCCGTATTTTGCCAACTTCCGGCGCGACGGCTATGATTTTGATGCGCGTTATGACGATGGCCTCGCTAGTCATCGCGAAAAGCTCATTATGGATCTTTTTCTGCCGGCGGGGGTGGATCCGGATCAGATTTGTTTAGAGGGCCGCGGAGGGGGTGCGGTTTCTCCGGCGGAACGCGGAAAGAATGTGGGTCCGATTTGTCTGGCAGATCTCGAAAAATACGGCTGCGCGCAAGCGCTTTTTTACGAATGAGATGAAGGAGCGGGCCGGGTTCGGAAAAGGCGGCGAAAAGGGCTTCGACAGCATTTGCACGAAGCTTCAGATGCAGAGCTATCTGGTCACGAAGGATTTCCGGCCGCGGGTGAATAAGCGCGGCGAGGCGTACGGCTGGGCCATCGCCATCATGACCCTGCCGGAGTATATGTGGGGCTACGACTTCGTCACGACGCGCTATAGCGAGAAGCCGGAGGAGTCGTACCAGGCGATCATCCGGCAGATCCGGAAACATTTCGACGCCGATGAAAAGACGATCCGGAAGGTGCTGTGAGGCGGTAGGAGATGTCTTTTCCGGGTATGACCCCGAAGTCCGTACGACGGGTGATCTCATGGTCCCTGCGCTTCTCGCCCCTTACCAGCGCTACTTTCGTCATCAAGGAATTGGGTGGTCTGTATTTGTTCCGCATTGTCGATTCCTCCTTGTGAAGTGTTTATCCGCCGTATGAAAGCCCGGCGAAGGCTTCCGGTCCCTCCATCCCGTTCTCGAAGTGGTGGTTGGCGTAGGGGATGCGGACAAGCACGGTGTTATCATTCTGCTCGAAAAGCACTTGAATCAGGAGTTCCTGCGCGATCTGGTCGTATCCCCAGACCTCGACGGACGAGCCGGCGGGGAGAGTGTAGTCTTCCCAGGTGTTCTTGGTCGTATCCCATATGTATGCGCCGCTCGCATCGACGGCGTCACCATCGGAAGAGTATTTCCTGCACTCCAGGTCTACTCTGCTGACGGCCACGGAGTCAGGTGTTTTTTCGATCCGAACGTCTTTCTCGTCCACGACCTCATTTCCCAGCAGGTCGAAGTACGTGTACGATTCCATTTCCCAGAAGTATCCCCAATCATAGGCATTGTCGACCGGGACCAGAATGATCCTGGTGGGATCGTACGTGCCTGAGAAATAGAAACTATCGTAGTCGCGGAAAAGGGAGACGATCGGGATCACGTCCATGATGCCCGTTTTCCAGTATTCCACGGTCAGGTCATCGTGGATGCGGAAGATGACTTCGCAGCGGTCATCCGAACCGCAGTACCCACCACAGAGAAGAAGGAATCCTGAGGGGACTTTCGCCAGGTAGAAGGAGTAGCCCTCGTCCGGTACATCGTAGGCGCTGCCGTCCGCGCTCTCGATCGTATTTTCCACACCGCCGATGGAGATGATCTTCTTGCCTTCGGTGTTCCGGTAAATGTAGATCTGCTCGACCCTTCCGTCGCCGTTCACGTCCCATGCGATCGTCCGGGAAGTGTCCGAATGGATCACGTAGTTGTCGGAGGTGGTGAGGAAATACTCCATGTTAAAGACGCCGGGGCAGTTTATGGCCGAGAGCTGCATATTCGTGTCTTCCATCCCGATGATGATGCCGTCCGTGGTCATGAGGAACGGGATGGTTCCGTCCATGATGTGCTCGCAGAAGAGATCACCGAGTTCGTCGAGCGGCAGGCTGGCGTAATTCAGGAGCGGAAGATAGGCGCGCACGCATTCGCAGAGGCCCTCTTTATCCGCGACGATCTCTTCGAGTGTGACCGCCTCGCCGCTGTCGGCGTGAAGCGTATAGAAATCTTCCCGGGAATCGGAGTCGTAGCTTTCAGGTTCGATTTCCTCGTACCAGCCGTAAAGGAGGCTGAAGGAGAGGATCTTGTCGTCGGCGCGGAAGACCATGACGTCGGAAGAACCAGCCGCGTCGCACAGTGCTTTTCCCGCGGCATGATCGGAAAGAAGTCGCGAAAGTGCCGTGTTATACTTCTCTACAAGCTCTTGTTCGCGGCCGTAGAAGATCTCCGTCAGCTTCTCGCAGAGCGGGATCTTCGTGTCGTCCCAGAAGTCAATGCGCTCGATGCGGAAGTTCTCGCGCATCACGAGGCCATCGGTCTCGTCCAGGAGGCCGTACTGGTATACCGAAACTCTCGATTTCAGATTCAGAATGGAGAGGGAGGGATCGATCGTGATCGTTTCCATCGGCTCCGGACGCCAATCCGGGTCAGGTTCATCTATCGGCGGATCGGTGTCGTCGGGGCTTGTGTCGGTTACGGGATCCGTGTACGAGTCGGAATGCTGGGCATCCGGGTCGGAAGATGGATCCGCGCTTCCGTCCGCTCCGTCATCCGAAGATTCTGCATCGGACGAGCTCTTTGCCATGTCGCTCGGCGTCGTCTCGGTGTGAGGCGAGCCGGAACAGCCCGCGGAACAGGCTATACTCCCTAGGACCATCGCCATGGTCAGCACTGCTGCAACACACTTTTTCATGGGAAACCTCCTATTTGCCATCTGTTTGCCATACTTCCTTTTATTATAGCATCGGGAGGGGGGATATATCCGATTTCGGCGGTTTGTTGTAAAATAATTACGTGGGCTTATGCACCGGGAGTATGGATCGCCCCATAGTCTTACGCGACGGATGGCGCGTGCGCCCGGCGTATGAATCTTCGGGAATATCCATTTACAAAGGAGAATCGTATGGAAAGTATTGAGAGAGCATGTAAATTCCTGAAAGATGCAGGTACATATTATCTGGCTACCGTCGAGGGTGACCAGCCGCGCGTCCGCCCGTTCGGCACCGCGAATATCTTCGAAGGGAAGCTTTATATTCAGACCGGCAAGATCAAGCCGACATCGAAGCAGCTTCACGCGAATCCTAAGGCCGAGATCTGCGCATTTGTAAACGGTGAGTGGATCCGCATCGCCTGCGAGCTGATCGCCGATGATCGCCGCGAGCCGAAGACCGCGATGCTCGACGCATACCCGCAGCTCCGTGGTATGTATAACGAAGACGACGGCAACACCGAGGTGTTCTACATCCAGAACGCGACGGCGACCTATTCGTCCTTTACAAAAGCACCGGAAGTCGAGACATTCTAATACATGTGGTTTGAAGAATCCGTTTTTTATCAGATATACCCGCTGGGTTTTGTTGGTGCGCCTTTTGAAAATGCACCGGCAGAGTATAACGAGCAGGGTGTAAAGTCATTCTGCGCGAGAAGCACTGTGGCGGGGGAACCGTCTTCGACGCCATCACCGGCTGATGCAGATAAGTGTAACACTGTTACAAACATTGAAATATCCGCCTCTGCGCCGATCAGAAAGGTGATCGGCTGGATCCCACATCTTGAGAAGCTCGGCGTGAACGCCGTGTACTTTTCACCGGTGTTTGAGTCGGATACGCACGGGTACAATACCCGCGACTATGGTCTCATCGACCGCCGCCTCGGCACGAACGAAGACTTTAAAGAAGTGGTGGAAAAACTCCACGAAGCGGGCATCCGCGTCGTCCTCGACGGAGTTTTCAACCATGTGGGAAGAGGCTTCTGGGCATTTCACGACGTACAGGAGAAGAAGTGGGATTCGCCGTATAAGGACTGGTTCCACATCTCCTTCGACGGGAACTCGAACTATAACGACGGTTTCTGGTACGAGGGATGGGAAGGCTGCTTCGACCTAGTGAAGCTGAACCTCCGAAATGATGCGGTCGTAAATCACATCTTCGACAAGATCCGCTACTGGGTCGATTACTTCGGTATCGACGGCCTCCGCCTCGATGTCGCGTACTGCCTGGACCGCGAATTCTTAAAGCGCCTCCGAGGTTTCACGGAGACACTGAAGCCGGAGTTCCTGCTCCTCGGCGAACTTCTCCACGGCGACTATAAGATGTGGGTGAACGGCGAGATGTGCCACTCCTGCACGAACTACGCCTGCTATAAGGGCCTTTTCAGCAGTTTCAACTGCATGAACATGTTCGAGGTGATCCACACCCTGATCCAGCAGTTCGGACCCGAAAACTGGAGCTGGTTCCGGGGACTTCACCTCATGAGCTTCGTCGATAACCACGACGTGACGCGTATCGCGTCAAATCTCAATAACCCCGCGCACCTGCCGCTGATCTACACTCTGGCCTTCGGCATGCCCGGATTCCCGTGCGTGTATTACGGTTCCGAGTGGGGAGCCAAAGCGAGAAAAGAAGAGGGCGATCCGGCGCTTCGTCCGTGCTTTGATAAGCCGGAGTGGACGGAACTGACCGAACATATCGCGACCCTTGCGGAGATCAAGAAGAACAGTCCGGCCCTGAACTACGGCTCTTTCCGGTCCGTGGTGCTGACGAACCAGCAGTGCATCTTCGAGCGCCGCTGGGAAGGCGACAGCGCCGAGGGGTGCCGCGAAGGGAAGAACTACGAGCGAGTACTGGTGGCGATCAACGCCGCGGACTACGAATATACGGCGCATTTCGATGCGGGATGCGGACAGTCCATCGACCTTCTCACGGGGAAGGTCCACGACTTCGGAGGCGGCTCGGTATTACCGCCGTACTCCTGCGCGATCTGGAAAATGGAGCACTGACTTATGAGTAACTTTAACTACGAGAAAATCGCGAGGATCAGCTTCAGTTCGTCTTCTTCGGGAATGGCGATTGGCAGTAACCAGAGCCACTCCGAGGAGATCCTCTGGAAGGACGACGGCACAGTCATTCTGCAAGTTTCGGAAGTGAAGGGGACGACCCGGACCGAGACCGTATATGACGTTTCTCCGGAGCTTGCGGAGCAGATCCGTAAGGCGGCGGAGGAAGCGGATATGGCTTCCTGGAGCGAGTGGAAACGTGAGATCGATCCGAGGTTTATCTGCACCGATTACTCCTCTTCCGCGGGCGGTTCCATCTTCCTCGATAACCGCGGCCGCGGCGGCATGCCCTTTGAAATGAAGCATTTCGACCGTGCGACGGTCTATGATCACGGCAAAGGCGAGGCCCTCGATAAGATCGAGGCGCTCTTCATGGTGTGCCAGATTCCCGAAAAACAGATCAGCACGAATACCACTAATCCGGGAGGAAGTCCTGTTGGTTTTATGGGACTTGGCATGATGACCGTGGGTACGGCGGTCGGCGCCGAGAATGCGTCGGCTACGGGCTCCGAGAATGCATCGGCTACGGTTTCTCCTGACGGCTCCTGGACCTGCTCCTGCGGCACGAAGAACGAGGGCAAATTCTGCTGCGAGTGTGGAAGAAGAAAACCCGAATAACCGAAGCAAAAACGCAGACCAGGAGAAACGGGCATGCTATAATAGATATACCGATATTTGATTAGCGAGGTGATTACTATGGCAAATCCAAATCCGTACTCCGGTACACAGACTGAGAAGAATCTTGAGGCTGCATTTGCAGGCGAATCCCAGGCGAGAAACAAGTACACATACTTCGCATCCGTTGCGAAAAAAGAAGGCTACGAACAGATGTCAGCGCTTTTCCTGAAGACGGCGGAAAACGAGAAGGAACACGCGAAGATGTGGTTCAAGGAGCTCAAGGGCATCGGCGACACGAAGGCAAACCTGCTGGCGGCGGCCGAAGGCGAAAACTACGAGTGGACCGACATGTACGAGGGCTTTGCCAAGACTGCTGAGGAAGAGGGTTTCACAGAGCTCGCGGAGAAGTTCCGTCTCGTCGCGGCGATCGAAAAACATCACGAAGAGCGTTATCGCGCACTTCTGAAGAATATCGAGACCGCGCAGGTCTTCGAAAAGAGCGAAGTCAAGGTGTGGGAGTGCAGAAACTGCGGTCACATCGTAGTCGGCTCCCAGGCTCCGGATGTCTGCCCGACCTGCAACCACCCGCAGTCGTACTTCGAGATCAACGCCGAGAACTACTAAGTGTGGAGGCGGATCCGGAATCCGCTTGAGTTTAGCAGAGCGTGTACTTCGGAAAAAGTGAGCTTTCACTAGGAAATAAACAGAAAAAGGAGGCGGATCCGAAAAAGATGCGCCTCCTTTTGCAACAATAAGGAAGATCCATTCGTCTGATATATGAAGTATTTCTAAATAACATCGATGCGGAGTCAGAAACCTCGCGCCGAAGATAGACATATTGGCGTGGCGGACGGGACCTCGTGGCGATGAAGAGTAAGGGGTGTTAAGATGAATTCGAGATCAAACCTGAAACTGGTGTTCATAGTCGCTTTTATGGTGCTAGCGATCATCGCAAACGTCGCGTGTTTCACGCTTCTTTCGAGCGATAACTACAGCCTCATTACCGTCAATGACAAAGTCGAAGACGATTACTTCTATAACGGCGACGTCGCGATTGCTATTAATGAAGCTCTGGGTGTGGAAAATGAAGCAGGAGTCGTAGGTTTCGATAGCGATACCTGTACCGCCGAATCTGCATCTTCTTCGCAAGAATCTGCCTCTGACTCGACGATCGTGATCTATTGTCTGATCGGACTCAATGTCATGCTTATCGTGACGGGCGTCCTTCTTTACTTCGTTGTGGCCAATAAGATCGAAGGCGACCGGGCTGCTACGGCTGCCTTCGGAGGCATTCTGGCCGTATTCCTTGCTATTTGTGTTTTCGCGTGCATATCCGTTTTCGTGTACATCACCCGCGATCCGCCGAAGCCGGAAGTCCGTGTGCATGCGCCAATCATCTATCTCTATGACGAGCAGTCGCGGCAAGCAAACGTGAAGCTTCGTCTCAATGGCGAACTGACCTGCACCTATCCAGCCTATGACTCCGGGACCGGCTGGACCGTAAAGACATCGCCGGATGGCCTCCTGACCGATGCAAATGGCCGTCAGTATGAGTATCTGTTCTGGGAAGCAGATCTTCTGTTTATTCCGGAGCTGAGCCGGGGCTTCTGCGTCGCGGGCGCCGATTCCGCCGCGTTTTTGGAAAAAGCACTTTCTTCCCTGGGCCTTTCCGACACCGAGGCGAATGCATTTATCATGTACTGGCTGCCAAAACTCGAAGAGAATCCGTATAACGTGATCACTTTCCAGACCAGTGCTTTTGAAGAAGCGGCAGAGCTTGAGGTAACACCGATGCCGGATACGGTCGTACGCGTCAACATGCTCTTCTATGCGTCGGATGAATATGTCGAGATCGAGCCGCAGGACCTGTCGACTATGAACCCGGCGCTTTCCGAACGCGAAGGCTTTGTCCTCGTCGAGTGGGGCGGCGAAGAGTTGGCGTAACAACGCATCAGCAAAAGTAAAAACTTATCATGAATGCGTCGTAAAGAACTGTCCAAGAATTTGGACAGTTCTTTTTTTATCATGGAGTCAAGATAAAGCTAGAGTGAAAAACTAACACTGAACTTTGACAACAGAATAACGCAGAAAAAGTCTAGTTTACTCTTGCAAATAGAGAAGGGAGTACCAGTCCAGCCGAGGCTGGGCTGGTACTCGTCGCCGAAGCGATATATAGTTTGTGGTGGACGTTGCCATCTGCTGA
>JAFZLF010000060.1 GCA_017551625.1 Clostridiales bacterium
CAGAGTGACGGACGATATAAGTTCACTTGTTATGTCAATTCCGTGGAGATGGCAGAAGAAATTACAGCCACATATACTTACACAGCGGATGGAGAGTCGAAGACTGTTACGGATACTACCAGCGTGAAAGAGTATCTCGAAATCATCATCAACAACGAGCAAGGCCTGGCTGAATATACAGCTGCGGCACCGCTGGCAAAGTCCATCTACAACTACGGGTACTACGCCATGCAGGCAGTTCCGGGCGGGAGCAAGCACCCCGCGATGCCGGATACGTATACCGGAGAGGTGACACTGATTACCTCCCTGGATGACTATGCGATCTCGGCAACGCTGGATACGGACGTGATCACGAAAGCCAGCTACTCGCTGGATCTGGAATCCGAGACGGCGATCAATTTCTATTTGACGACAGACAGTGAGCTGTCGAAGGACAATGTATCCGTTACGGCGCCTTCAGGGACTACATTTAATTACACGGTAGAAAAGGTCGGCTCCCGTTATCGCGTCCAAATAACCGGCATCGGTGCGCATGAGCTTGGTACGGTATTCACGCTGAGAACTGGGAATACGACGATCTCGGCGTCAGCCATGACGTATGTTCAGCAGCGTCTTGCCAACGCAAATGCCAGCGAAGTGACTAAGAACGCAGCGGCGGCATTGTACGCGTATTATCAGGAAGCAATTAATTACAGGAACAGTAATAACTGAGGAGGACGCGTAAAATGGAAAAGTACGAACCAATGGAAATACAAGTCATCGAGTTTGATATAGAAGATGTCATCACAACCAGCCAGACCGGCGGAGATGTCGAATTGCCGGAGGAACCAATCGGAGGCTGATAACGGAGATATTAAACTCCAGGAAGTGCCTTAATGGTCGCTTTTACCGAGATCGAGGGGCTGTCGCTAAACAGAAGCGATGGCCCCTATTTATTTGTGTTACGCTCCGATCGCACCGGAGAGGGTCGGTTGACGATGGTTCTCACATTTAAGAAAGATTTAAGAGTTCCTTAAAGGCACTTAAGACTTGAAAAGGTAAGATAGTGCCATAAGGAGGCGGAAAGCTATGAACGAAATTATTACGACACAAAAACTTTGCAAGACTTTTTCTAACGGTGGTGTGCAGCAGCACGTGCTCCGAAACATTGACCTCTCGATCTATGAAGGTGATTTTACAGTAATCATGGGCGCCAGCGGTGCCGGTAAATCAACACTTCTTTATGCACTGTCCGGCATGGACAAGCCCTCTCTCGGCGAGGTGACTTTCGCAGGAAAGAACATCACGAAGGGCACGCCGGACGAGCTCGCGGTCTTCAGAAGAAAGAACTGCGGATTTGTTTTCCAGCAGACCTACCTCGTCGATTCCATGAGCGTTCTCGATAATGTCCTCGCAGCAGCGCTACTGGTCGAAAAGAATAAGAAGAAGGCGGCAGCGAAGGCGAAGGAAGTTCTCAAGGCTGTCGACATCGAGGAGAACCTCTGGAACAAGTTCCCGACCCAGCTCAGCGGCGGTGAAGCCCAGAGAGTCGGTATTGCAAGAGCCCTCATCAACGAGCCGAAGCTGGTCTTCGCCGATGAGCCGACAGGAGCACTCAACTCCACAACAGGTAAGGATGTCCTCGATGTGCTAACGAAAGCGAATGAGAACGGCCAGTCCATCGTGATGGTCACCCACGATATCACGAGTGCACGCCGCGGCAACCGTATCCTCTATGTAAAAGACGGTGAGATCGCAGGCGAATGCCAGCTCGGAAAGTACGTCAGTGGCGATAAGGAAAGACATCTGAAGCTTCGTGACTTCTTAGGCGGAATGGGGTGGTGACCATGACAAAAGAAAGACTTCTCGCAGGATCACACTTCCGTAAGAATAAGGGAAGCTCGATCGGCATCTTCCTTCTGATGTTCCTTGCTTCGATGCTCCTGTCCCTGGCGATGATCCTCTTTACCGATACGTATCCGACCGCGAAGAAAGAAGCGGATCGTTTAGATGGCGGCGACGGAATTCTCATGCTCACGAGCGAATCCATTGACGAAACAACTCCGGAGCTCGTTGACCTGCTTTCAGAGAATGTGGCCAGATATGATGTTTCCAAATCGCTTCGTTTCGAAGACGCGACAATTCCTTTCGGAAATACGGATATCATCATGAGCATCCAGGTGGAAACGCCTGACATGCTCGCCCTAAAGAATATGTCCAAGACCGAGATCATCAATGAAGACGCTTCCATCGGCTCCGATTATGTCTACCTCCCATATCAATTCAAGACAACGGCCGGTGTTTCGGTCGGCGATGATTATACCCTGACATTCCAGAACATCATTTATCATCTGAAAGTGAAGGGATTCCTGAATACTGTATACGGCGGCTGCAATAACTGCGGTATGTATGAACTCGTGGTATCTCCGGACACTTACGCCAAGATGCTCTCCGTAAAAGGACCGGCGGGAGAGACGGCCTTCATTACCTATGCTCTTAAGGAAAATGTGAAGCATTCTGCTTTCCGTATCCGTACGATGAACACGCTGAAGACACTGGATCCTATGGCGGAAGTAACCATGTCCACGATCGATAATACACTGATGGGAAGATCGTTCATGTCCCTGATCATTGCCGGTTCTTTTCTCGCCGTGACCATGATCGTCATGATGGTTATCGTACTCATGATCGTCAACAGCATCAGCAACTATATCAAAGAGAACATGAAGACCATCGGCGCTCTGAAGGCGATCGGATATACCGGTGCGAACATCAAGATCTCTCTCCTTCTGATGTTTCTGTCCCTTGCCCTGATCGCATCAGTACTCGGTGTTGCGTGCTCCTACCTGATCGCAGGTCCGATTGCAAGTGTCGTCATCGCCCAGATGGGTGTACCTTACACGGTTTCCTTCAGTGTGATCAGCACGATCGTAGCCTTTACATCTGTCGTCGTACTCACAGTGCTTTTCACGCTGCTCGCACTTCGTAAGATCAGTAAGATCCAGCCGATCGTCGCGCTTCGCGAAGGAACGGAAAGCCACAGCTTCAAGAGCAACCCGGTCAAACTCGATAAGTCCATCTTAGGCCTCGATGCGAGCCTGTCGCTGAAGACGATGTTCCATAACAAAAGACAGAACCTCATTACCTTCTTCGTCATGGGATTCCTGGTGTTCCTCTGTGTCATCGCGCTGCTGATGTTTGAAAACTTCAACAGAAAACCGAAGCTGGAACTTATGGCCAGTGAGATCTGCGATGGTACGATCGGTTTTGACAAGGATACGAAGGACGCGGCCGAAGATTTCCTCCGTCAGCAGGAAGGCGTCGAGAGTGTAAGAAGATCGTATATCGATACCCTTTACGTCGGTGAGACAGAATCCGTGTGGATGCAGTCCTATGTGGATCCGAGCAAAAAGGGCAACACGGATATGTGCTACAAGGGAAGACTTCCGGCACATGACAACGAGGTCAATATCAGCGGCCTTTTTGCCAAGACGGAAGGATACAAGATCGGCGATGAAATCACGCTCACTTTGGGGGATAAAAACTTCAGCTATCTTATCACAGGCTTCATCCAGACCACGAATAACGGTGGCGCGGAAGCGCTCATGACCGAAGCAGGATATGCCCATCTGGCGGATCTTTCCACAAAGCCGGCATACTACTACTTCGAAACAGAAAAAGATGAGCAGATCGATCCTGTCCTGGATGCATGTAAAGAAGAATTCGGCGAGGGTGTCATCACTGCAGCGAACTTCCTCGAGGTCATCGATGCCAATATGACTACATTCCGCGGTGTCGCGACACTGATGCTCATCATGGTCGCAACGATCTCCGGACTTGTGATCCTGCTGGTACTCTTCCTCCTGATCCGCTCTTTGGTATTCAGCAAGAGAAAGGACTACGGCATCTACAAGGCCATCGGTTACACCAGCAGAAGCCTGATCCTCCAGACAGCGGGCAGCTTCATGCCGGCGATCGTCCTGGCGGTCCTGATCTTCTCGGTCGTTTCCTACCTCGTGGCGAACCCGTACATGGAGATCATCATGATCAACTTCGGCCTGATGAAGTGCACCTTCGACATCCCGATCCCGGGCGTCATCATCATCGGCGCGGCCATGATCCTCATCTCCTTTGCCTTCGCGGTGTTCGAGTCCCGCCGCATCAAGAAGGTCGAGCCCTATAAGATGCTCGTCGCGGAGTAAGATTTTGAGTTTGTAATAAGTTCCGAAAAACAGCAGGGAGCTCCTCGTGAAGCGATTCACGAGCGGGCTCCTTTTTTGTCCATAAGTAGGAATTACATCACCGAGCGAAATGCACTGTCACCGCGCCTTCCGTTGGCGAAATACTCATATCGTGGTAAAATAATCTTTAGTCATAGTAGACTCGGGAGGTGTACGTATGAAGGGTAAGATAATCAATCATTTGACGAAATATATACTGCCGGTTCTCGCACTGGTGATTGCTGTTCCAGTGGCAACAGCGTTTATCGGGACAGAAGTGAAAAGCCGCGTACTGGCGGATACACCGGCACTCCAACCAGGAGAGAATACCGTTCCGTTTATTCATGGTGAAGTCGTAGAGTATTCGTTTACACCAAGTGAATCAGGATATTATACCTTTTGGTCAGAAGGCAACTACGATCCTATGGCTACGCTTGCCAGAGCAGATTTCAGCGTCAGTGACGATGATAAGGGCGATAATCGCAATTTTCGACTTTTCGTGAAACTCTCTGCAGGAGAGACGTATCAGATCGGTTTTAAACTATGGGATGAGATAGAGGGAAGTGTAGACATTGTAGTAAAAGTGAACAAGGGCCTGGACAGCACAAGTGGGACGTGTGGAGGCAATGCCACGTGGACTTTTGATGAAGAGACTGATATCCTTATAATCAGCGGGACCGGAGCAATGTACAACTTCGATGAGAAACCGTGGGAAGATATAAAACAATTCGTCGAGACCGTTAAAATAGAGGATGAAATTACTTACATAAGTAATCGTGCATTTTCTGGGTGCGAGAATATCTCAAGTCTGACAATCGGAAGTGGTGTCACAAGCATCGGGGAATCTGCTTTCAGTGGCTGTAAAGGCCTGACAGAAGTAGTCATTCCTAATAACGTTACGAGCATAGGTAAATCGGCATTTTCTGGGTGCGAGAATATCTCTAGTC